>CAJTXE010000011.1:0-80714 GCA_910580225.1 uncultured Acetatifactor sp. | reverse complement strand
CCTCCGTTGCTCCGGGTTCCTCTGTCGGTCCGGGTTCCTCCGTTGCTCCGGGTTCTTCCGTCGGATTAGGTTCCTCCGTTGCTCCGGGTTCCTCTGTCGGACTCGGCTCTTCCGTGGTTCCGGGTTCCTCTGTCGGTCCGGGTTCCTCCGTTGCTCCGGGTTCCTCCGTTGCTCCGGGTTCCTCTGTCGGGCCAGGTTCCTCCGTTGCTCCGGGTTCTTCCGTCGGACTGGGTTCTTCCGTTGCTCCGGGTTCCTCTGTCGGATTGGGTTCTTCCGTCGCTCCAGGTTCCTCTGTCGGTCCGGGTTCCTCCGTTGCTCCGGGTTCTTCCGTCGGATTGGGTTCCTCCGTTGCTCCAGGTTCTTCCGTCGGATTGGGTTCTTCCGTTGCTCCGGGTTCCTCTGTCGGTCCGGGTTCCTCCGTTGCTCCGGGTTCTTCCGTTGCTCCGGGTTCCTCTGTCGGGCCAGGTTCTTCCGTCGGATTGGGTTCTTCTGTGGGGCCAGGTTCCACATATTTCTCTGCCCTTATAACGACCTGCAGTTCTGTTGTCATCCTGGACATCTCGCCCTTCTTCAATTCAACTGTAAATACATAGCTTCCGTCAGTCCCGTCCGGATTTTCAGCTGTTCCGGCAACAGCTTCTTTATATGTCTCCTCGAAAATCTCTGCGGTTACTCCATCAAGCTCCAATTTCCCGATCACATCCAGGACTGCCTGCTTCGCGTCTGCCTCTGTTTCCAAATCTTTCTGGGAAAGTGTAAGTGCATTGTCTCCTGTGAAAGCGGCTTCTATGACTGCTTTTGCAATATCAATGGTAATGGCATCCTCCGGATACGCTTCCGCTATAATGACCAACACCAGTTCATTTGTATCCGCTTCTTCCCCTTCCATACTCAGATGAACGGTAAATCGATAACTTCCATTTATCCCTGCCGGACTTGTGCTGTCTCCGGCCACTGCCTGGGTAAATGCACCCTCCCCCACATCTTTCACTTCTGCAGTAACGCCGTTCAGCTCCAGGCCGTCAATCAGTCCCTGAACCTTCTGTCTTGCCGCTTCCATGTTCTCCGCTTCGTTCTGAGCTGCCGTTATGGCATTCTCTCCTTCCGCCTCAAACATCTCCTCGATCAAAGCTTTGGCATCAGCCACTTCCCCCGCACCTGAAATATCATTACAGTAAATCTCGAAATTGTCTATTAATCCATTGTAATACTCTCCGCCGCCCCAGTTCGCCTTGCCGATCTGGACGATACCTCCCTCGGCAGTAAGAATATCCGTCAGCTGTACGCTGCTTGCCTGGGTTGCCTTCAGTTCCCCGTCAATATAAATGCTGGTATCCGTTTTTGTAATAACTATGTCCACATGCTTCCAGTCTGATGGTACGCCTCCCACATTGGGATTCACAGGACGTCCCTGATTATTCAGGAAATAACGCTCTGCCATAAGTCCTGCTGCCCTGTCCAGGACTCCCAAATATTTCTCATATTTGCCCGCCTGGGTATTTGTATTTGGCGCTGCATAGAATGTCCAGCCTGTATTGCTGCCGGCTCCCCATTTATTGTCGTAGGAAATGGTAATTTCTTCCATTCCTTTCAGGAGCGGTGTGCCGTCTTCCTTCGTCACATCCAGCCAGAATCCGCTGCTGATTTTTGCTGCTTTGCCGCTTCCCTCGTAGGAATCTTCACTTGCTGCACTTCCCTGTACCGTTGCTTTGGCCCCGCCGCCTGTAATCGATTCCGTACCAGGTTCCAGACTTTCGAAATCAAAGGAAGCAACCAGTTTCCCCTTCTGTATTTCCACAGGCTGGTATGTCTTTATCGGGCTTATCACAGTCTCACTGTCCAGAAAATCCTCGCTGTCTTCCTGTGCCTTTGCCGTCACCTTAAAGGTATAGTTTCCGCTTTCCGTCATATAAGGACCGTAATATACTGACTTGGTACTGGTATCGTTCTTTTCCAGATGCCTTTCGGTTCCATCCACCAGCATGTCATCTTTGTACAAAGCCATCTCATAACCTGTTACGTTTTCCTCCGCAGCGGGCACCCGGAAAGACGCATTTGTTCCGTTCCAGCCAAGACCGGCAGGTTCCTCCAGCTGTACGCTGTCAAAGGTAATCTCAATCACATATTCCTGCTCCAGACCCTCTCCGGTTTTTGCTGTCAGAACAGCCGTTCTCTTGGCCCCCTTCCCGGTTTCTTCCCCCTGAAAGGCGATAGCGCTGACGCCGCTCTCCAATGCGGTTCCATCCTGCAGGAGCGTTACTCCGCTTAACACTGTGAAGGCCGGTTTCTTCTCGCTCTTCTCAAAGAATGCCTCGCCCATCTTGGCCTTAAACACATTTGTGCCTTTCTGCTGTTCAAAAGTGATACCATCCATCCGGAAGGACAGCAGCGGTTCCATCTCCGTCACCTCACCGAAGATATGGAATTCGGCTATGCTCAGGAAGCCGTTGGCTCCGCTCTCTCCTATCCTGGGATTATAGAGCCTGATATACCGGTATGGCACGTCTTTATAATCTGCCTTGACTGCAATGGTCTGCAATGCATCCATATTTCCGGCGCCGTCCGTTATGGTAACCCAATCTGTGCCGTCAATGGAAGCATCCATCCTCACGCCGTTTGTCCTGGAGCCGAATCCCTGCCTTGACTGCAGAGTATAGTGGTCTAATTTAACCCCCATGCCTTCGTTGAAGTCAATGGTAAATTGTGCTACATTATTGTGCTGGCTTTGGCGCCATTCAATAAAGCTATCCGCATTACCATCCATTAAATTTCGTATATTCGATAATATTGCTTCCTGGTCCTCCGAATACCCGCCATCCAGATTGCTGAACCTGCTGAATTTCAGGTATTGTGCATACGTGATATAGTCAATTTCCCCGTTTTCATCAGAGGGAACCATCATCACAAGATCATCCGCAGCGGCCTTCAATTCCGTCAGGGCCGCCTTCATGGCCTCGGTATATCCTTCGTCAATCAAAACCTTCGCAGCAGCAAGGGCATCCTCATATCGCTTCTTACTGGGTTTGGAATAAGTCTGGGATTCATCATACGCCCCAACCTTCCCAATCATGTCCTCCAGGCTGCTGCAAACCACCAGATTCCGTTTCACCACGGTCCAGGTATGGCCGTCATCTGCTATCAGCCTTCCTGCCACTTCCCCCGGTGTATCAATGGTAAACTTCACTTTTCCGTCTGTCCCGGAATAATTCTGGTCCAATATCACCCTGGCTGTCACAGGATCATTGTCAAAGTCAAAGGTTTCCAGAGAAACCTCATACTCTGTACCTGTCAGAAGATAGTCTGTGCTTATGCCCTCCTTCTCCATGGAAAACACAGGCTGGCTGTAGGCAAAACTTACAATCTCAGGCGGTGTATTTTGCTGCCCTGCCTCAATATAATCAATATCCGCAGACCCTCCGCTTACCATCAGATATACATTGGAAGAGCGGTTAGACACCTCTGACAAATCATACTGGAAATTTGCCCACTGACCGTTGGTATTCGGGATTTCCATTTTGAACATGCCATAGCGGCTGTAAATCTCATCCAATGACAGGTTCTCGTCGCACTTCATATCGCTTGTCAGGGTGAGCAGGACGTCACTGTTTGTACGTACCCTGAAGGAAATGCTGTCCTTGGACAGGTTCAGTCGGTAGAAGCCGACAGCACCGTCCTGAAACCGGGCAAATTCCGTATCTCCCTCCCGCTCCGTGGCAATGGTGCCGCTGACCGTTACATAACTCTCTCCCTGTACCGGTGCAATGACGCTTTCCTTATGGAAATAAGAGCAAATCGTGGAAACCTTTAAATCAGTAGTTCCCTCATACACATAATAAATATCATGGTTTCCCTTGATGGTAGCGTTATGTGCCCCTGGAAGACTTACTGACATCTCCTTGCCCCCGGTAAAAGGAATATTGTAGGTAGCAATCAGTTCACCGCTACCGGGTGTCCCTTCATACAGATGCAGCTTCCCTGTCCCGGTGGAGACAATGTTCATCCTCAGGGCACTGTTGCCTACATCCATATTCATAGAATCCCAGCCAAAACTGGAACCATCGGCAAGCACGGCATAATCTCCCTCTTCGCTTACACCATTTTTTATCGGCGCATCCTTCACCTGGTTGTCCTGATAGGCATAATAATTGCCGAAGGCCATCCAATCCACATTGGCAGCCAGCTTGTATACATTATCTGACCCCAGATACAGAAACGCAAAAGAATGTGTGCCGCTTAAGGGTTTCTTCAGTGCAAAAGTCTTCGTTGCATAGTTTGACCACCAGCCTGTTCCGCCGCTGTAGCCTTCCGCAACCACTTCTCCCGCATCCACCTCTTCCCTGGTCAGCCTCGTCCAGTCAGCCACGTTCACATCATCCAGCAGAATTACCTTGAACAGGGTGCCGTTTCCTGAATTGCTGGCGGACGTAAGCATAAATGCCTCTAATTCCTCTGTACCGAAATTGTAATCCTGAAACCACAGATAATCGTTCATATAGTTATTACTGGTTACTGTCCTGGTTCCCACCTCATCCGTATAATATTCCGATGAGGGTGTCCAGTTATCAGGCATATGGCCTGCAAAAGCGCCGGTATGGCTCATAGCCTGGATTCGCCCGGAACCGGCAATATTTGTCTCATATCCCGGTTTTTCCTTCTGCTGAGGCGGGCCTTGGGCTTCCCCTGTCTTCGCCGACGCAGGCGCAATCAGAAGAGATGCATTGGTGATGGCATCTCCTATGCCCGATGTATCGTCCACCATCTCCTGCGCTTCGATTATATATTTGTAATCAGGATTCTCCCTGTCCTGGTACATATTATAATGATAATACAGAACACCGGAACCACCCAGGGTAAATCTGCCTGCATGAGATATGGTAGGCCACCATCCCGGGTCATTATTTCCTCCCACGATGGCCGGGCAATTTTCATATTCACTTGCATTCCCATGAGCAAGAGGATACCATTTTACCTCATAACCCAGATTGTACTTATAATAATAGCTGGCACCCTTCAGCAGCCTGTGGTCAAGGAATTCGAACAAATCCGTTCCTCCCTCGTTCACAATCTGCCCGTTTTCATCTACCTTTGTCCCCTGTACAAATGCAGTCTGGGCGATACCGCTGGTAATGCTCAACCCTGCCAGGGCATGGGGCTGGTCACGGCCCATCTCTGCCCACTGGATAACCTGATCTTCCTCCGGCACCTGCACCAGTTTCAGTTCTCCCTGTTGAAAGGCATCCATATCTACCGTAGTATCCACCAGCCGGGCCTGCCATTGAATAGAGGCATCGGCAAAATGGCTGGACGCTTTGCTGTTTACGGTAGCCCTCTCGATGGCAAGGGCATACATGTCCGCATCGCTCTGAAATACAGCGCTGGCAATCAGCGCCTGAAACGTAAACGCAGTCTGGTTCATCCATTTATCCGTACGGTCATAGAGCGGATACGCCATTTTCAGCACTTCCGTATACTTCGCTGTATCCTCCTCTGTCCATCCGTTCTCATAGCTGACCGACGGCGACGCATATCGGAGAATCTCCGCCGCAAAGGTAAGCTTATTCAATATCATGCCCGCAGTGATAATATCTGCGCTCCATCCATAGCCCCCATCCTGCTCGGTGGCAAATTTCTCCGCATCATAGGACTCGCAGTAGGAACGGATAATATCCACGGCGATATCGAAATAATCCTTATCTCCTGTCACCCACCACATAACGGACTGCATATAGGCTGCGTTGGCATCCTGGCGGTCAGCATTGCCTATGTAGGTATGCGTCCTGTCCTTATTGGTATTTACATAGTCCTTACTGGCAAGTGATTCCTCACGGAACTCCTCAAACGCGGTAAACCAGGGGTCATATCCCTCATGGATCATACTGCGCATCAAGTCAAGGTTCTCCTTGTTTGTAAAGATACCGGGGTGGGTAAAGATTACTTCCACTCCCGCTTCCGTTGCAGCAGATACTTTCTGCTCTGTAATCTCCGGCAGCCCATCCCAGTTAATGATGGAATTGTCCCCGGAATTTTCTGCTCCCGGCTGGGCATGTACTGTTGCCCCCCCAGGACTCCATGAAACCGCCATGGCCACTGTCAGAATGACAGTCATCAGACGTTTCCATGCCGCATGAGCCTTTTTCCTACTCATTTTACTACCTCCTTTTTCTTCTGGACGCCTTCCCCCAAAGCCCCCGAACATTTTGTCATTCTTATTATCCCTCCCCACTCTTGCCTGGAAAAGAGTAATAAAGCTAGAAAAAGGGTAATTTTGAGATTTGCTTTTTCTCACACTATAAATTTCAGAACCTTAAATGCATACCGCCCCACTGCACAGAGATATTCCTGCTGCCCTCCGCCGTCAGGGCCATTCAGCGTGATCTCCCTTTCCTTCGGGGAAACCTTCTCCGGTTCCTCAAAGCTGTTTTCCCATTCCGGTTCACAGCCGGATATAGCGATTTCCTTTACTTTGCGGTATTTACACTCCACTTTGACCCTTACGTTTACTTCTTCCTCCTTCAAATTGGCCAGCTTCACAATAAGGCTGCCATCCTCATCCACCACCGCCGACTGGTAGATATCTTCAGGCTGTACGCTCCTGAAATCATGTTCCACCGCATTTCCGTCCACAATCGCTTTGACATGGTTTCCGGATACCTGTATTTTGCAGTCATAGGGTCTGTCCTTCTCCAGGATTACCTGCATCATCCCCACGCCGCAGGTAAACCCGCCTGCAACGCCCTGCAGCGTCGCCGTGCGCTCCCATCCGTCCATGATCAGCCGCAGGCAATTATCCTCATCCTGCATGGCGAAGTCCAGGTGCAGAGCCCTGGAACCCTCCAGTGTCTGAAGCGTCGCCCCGGACTCCCTGCAATACCGGAAGGAAATGGTGTAATTTTCCCATGGAATGTCAGGCAGCTCTTTCCCGTTTTCCTCCGTGATCCGGAAATCCTCCACCTTCCGCGTCTCGCCGGTGTCCCCGTTTTGTATCGTCATGTCGGTGATCAGGGCCCGGGCATGGTACCCGTACATCCTGGCCCTCCCTTTCAGCACAGGCGGAAGGGCCTCTGCCGGGCTGCAGTCCGTCCTGGAAGCAACCAGCTTCTCCCCCTGATAATTCATGAACAGCTTCTGTACATAGTAGCTGGGCGTTCCGTATACCCGGTGATTGTCGTGATGCAGCAATGTAGTCTTCCAATTGGTATAAGCCACATTGTCAAGCAAAGGCGCATAACAGGCCAGGCCTACGCCTTCCCCTTTCTCCATCCCGATCATAAAAGCCGACTCCGCCAGCGCGTTCCACCAGCTCATGCCGTGGGACGCATATTCTCCCAGAAACGCCTTCGCCTTCGTCTTACATTTGTCATACCTGTCCGTATTCGCCACAAACCACTCCGGGCACTGATAGAAATGCTCGTCCGCAAAGGCGGTGTCCGTCCTCCCGGCCTGTTCCCAGCCCTTATCAAACTCGCTTCCGGCGGCGCATGGCCCTGCGGAGTTGATCAGCTTTATCTCGGGACAGACAGCCTTTACCCCCTGCAGGATCGCTTCGTAGCGCTCATAATATTCATCTCCCACTTCCTCGTTTCCCACCGCCAGATATTCCAGGTGAAAGCTCTCCGGATGCCCCATTGCCGCCCGAATGGCGCCCCATTTTGTAGTCACATCCCCGTTGGCAAATTCAATCAGATCTGTGGCCTCGCGGATCCATTCCTCCATATCGTCCACAGGGGCCATGCGCAGGAAATGAGGGTCGAATCCTGCGGAGATCACAGGAAGCGGCTTTGCCCCGATGTCCTCGCAGAACTGAAAATACTCATAATATCCCAGTCCCAGCGTCTGGTTATAATTCCAGGAATTCCGGCGCGCGGGCCTGTCCCACACATCTCCCAGCGTGCTCTTCCACCGGTACATGGCATTCCTGTCCCGCTCCTCCAGGGAACCGATATGAGTCAGGCAGCCTCCCGGAAATCTCAGGAAACGGGGCTTCATGTCTTCCAGCATCCCGGCAATATCGGCGCGCAGGCCGTTCTCCCGTCCTTTGTAGGTATCCGCCGGAAACAGGGATATCACATCGAATTCCACCGTCATAACCTGACGCATCAGGATAACCAGTCTGGCCGCGGCATCCGTCCCGTCGGATTTTATCCTGCATTCCTTCTTTTTCCAGCCTCCCGCTTCCAGTTCCATGTCAGCCCGGCCATAGCACACGGTTCCCTCCGCATTTTCCAGCCTCACCTCAAAGGCGCCCGCCTGCCCGCCCCGTATCCGGCACCAGGATGTAAAGCGGTATTCCTTTCCCTGTTCCACAGGAATTCCCGTATTGTAGCCCTCGTTGCGGATGCCTGCCCCTTCTCCCGGCGCCAGGACTTCCAGTACCAGGTAGTGGGGATTCCTCACATTCCTGGGATCCCACTGCTCGATATGGGCCTGAAGGAAGCTGTTTCCCCGCTGTACCTCCTCCCAGGCGGTCATATGGCAGTAGGTTTTGTTGTCTATGGGATCGAACTCAAAAGCGCGGTTCCGCACCATTTCCCCATACAGCCCGCCGTCCGCCGCATGGTTAATATCTTCAAAAAAGATTCCGAACAAATCCTTTTGCTCCTTAAGCTGCTTTCCCTCTGATACGCTGATTTTGATTTCCTTCATATTCTTCTCTCTCCGCTTTCATTTTTGTGTCAGCCCGCACATGTGTCGGTGCAATCCGAAAACGCCGCAAATGCATGCAGCCAACGCAAAGCGTCCGACGCAGTCGGGAATTGTGAAGAAATAACTTTTAACTGCAATGAGCAAGAATCTGAGTCCCATGCTGATTATCAGTCAAAAACTCAAAAGTTATTTCGTCCTGCCATCTGAAATTCCCCTTCCATGGTTACATGTATTTACGGGAAATTTCAAAGGCTCCCCCATGCCGTAATGCGTTCATACTGCTGCGGCGTGATCGTCAGGATAGTGCCATGCTTGTATCCGTAAGGAAACGTAAACTGCTCGTCCGCCCGGATGAACCTGCCTTCTGCCAGGGAATCCGCCACAAAAGGAACATATCCCTGCCCCTCCCCCGGCACTCCGTAATAATCCAGAAACAGACACCACCGCCCGTCTTCCAGCCGCACCGCTGTAGGTGCTTCATATACCCCTTCCTGAAGCCCGGCCATACTCTCATCGAAGGCCCCCATCTGCCTGTAAGGTCCTGCTGGCTTCCGGGAGTGCAGCAGAATATTTCGGCAGCCATCCCCTTCTCTTTTTACAAACATATAATAGCTGCCATCCTCCTCATAGACAGCGGAATCAATTACACCCTTGTCCGGATGCCTGTACAGCAGCTCCGGTTTTGTAAAGTTCCTGAAATCCCTCGTTCTGCAGCAGTAGATCGCCTTATTCCCGTACCCGTTGTCCGCGTGGGAAGAGGACCAGTGCAGCATGTATTCTCCCTCCTCCTTATCATAAATCACATCCGGCGCCCACAGACATCCAAACCTTTCATCCCCAATCTGCACCAGCCGTTGCTCTGACCAGTGAATAAGATCTTCAGACTCCCACATTGAAAAGCTCTTGCTGCCCTTTCTGGCAATCTCCGCCCAGCTGTTATGATACTGATTACGCATTCCGTAAGACAGGCTCAGATCCGTTCCCAGAATGATATACTTCCCTGTCTCTCTGCACCAGGTAATGGTGAAATCCCTGACCCCCTTATCCCCGTAATAGCACCAGAGCACCGGACGGCCGCCGTTTACAGACTCCCAGTGAAACCCGTCCCTGCTGATGCCAAAATGTACCTGTTCTCCGTCAGGCGTACTCTTTTCTCGGAAGTGTACAAACAAATATGCCTGCTCCATGACGTCTCCTCCTCATGTTCGTATCCCATTGTATGGCTCCCTGTGTCATCACCACTCTTCCGTCCGCACCAGTACTGCCGATCGTTGCCCTCTGCCGGAACGCTCCCGAAAACAGATCACTGCGACCAGACATCCATAACACTGAACGGAATCTATACAAAGGTATGCATTTCATTATAAGATTTCCTGCCTTTCCTGCCAGAATAAAAAAATCATATTTCGGGTAATTTTTGAAAATAAACCCCCTCCGAAACCAATCCCGGCTCCAAAGGGGGCTTTTTCAAAAATAAAATACAGCTGTACATTCACACAGACGCGCAAATCACAGCACCGTTAAAAAATAGAAATATGTAAACCCTGCCGGAGAATGCAGCAGCAGAAATAAACTTTATTTCCGGTTTCCGACCGAATAGACGCAGCCGCAGTAATCCTGCCGATAGAGACCATACTGGCGGGACAGTTCTATGGAACGTTTATAACCTTCCCTTTTCTTGAAATCGGAAGGCAGCCAGGCCACCCCATATTCCTCCGCCAGTGCCTGTCCGATCTCGTTCAGTTTCCGGGCATTTTTCAGGGGACTGATGGTCAGCGTGGTGCAGAACCAGGCAAACCCGCCCTCTGCGGCACGCCTTGCGGTCTCCCGGAGGCGCAGGTCAAAGCATTGATGACATCTGGCTCCGCCCTCGGCACAGGCTTCCAGTCCCCTGGCAGCCCGGAAAAACCGTCCGGGATCGTAATCCCCCTCCACCACAGATATGGGATACCCTTTTCCCTCCCGGTTATAAGTCTCTATCAGCCGTCTCTGCTCCGCTGCACGTTTTTGGTATTCCTCTGTTTCTGAGATGTTGGAATTATAATAGAAAACCGTGATCCGGAAAATACCGCACAGATATTCCAGAACATAGCTGCTGCAGGGTGCGCAGCAGCTGTGGAGAAACAGTTCCGGTGCAGATTTTTCCTGCATATCTGACAATCCGGCTATGATTTTATCCAGTTCCTTTTGATAGTTGATCTGATTCATATTCTTCCTGTTCTTATCCAAATGTATATGCTCTGTATCGATTCCTTACATCAGGCTGTCATTCCTGCTCCCGCTTAGACCTTCCTCATAACGCTTCCCGGCCTTGCGCCAGTTGATCAGTCCGAACCAGCCTTCCACATAGTCCGCCCTGCGGTTTTGGTACTGGAGATAATAGGCATGTTCCCACACATCCACCAGCAACACCGGGACATACTCCTCCAGATCCGGCACATCCTGATTGGCAGTCTGCACAATGGACAGGACGCCGTTTTTATCCGACACAAGCCAGGCCCACCCGGAGCCGAATCTGCCCACTGCCGCCTGTTTCATCTGCTCTTTCCACTGCCTGTAGGAACCGAAATCCCGGTCAATGGCCTCTGCCAGGGCTCCGGAAGGTTCCTGTCCCACGGGACTCTTCATGGAGTCAAAATACAGTTCATGATTGTACACTCCGCCGCCATTGTTGCGAACCGCCGTCTTTACCGCCGCAGGCAGGCGGTTCATGTCGGTCAGCAGCTCTGTCAGGCTCTTCTTCTGCAGCTCCGGATAATCCGCCAGGGCCGCGTTCAGGTTGTCCACATAAGTCTTGTAATGCTTGTCATGATGGAATGTCAGCGTCTCTTCATCCAGTACCGGAATCAGGGCGTCATACTCATAGGGCAGGGGACGTACTACAAAGGGATAAGTTTCAGCTTTCATATGCTCCTCACATTTCTGCGCCGCACTTTATTAAGTTTCGGAATTCCCGGAAGGTGCTTCCCTGCATCCTGCAGCGCGCGGACGCAAAATCATTCCGGTTTTCCTGATTAGTATATGTCAGATTCTTCCTTTTATTCATAGTCAGGCACTTTGGCATTCCCCTGCGCAGCCCCATCCTAAAACGCCTCAAGCAGCCCTGCCACGCCCTTTTCCTCATAAATCTTCTTATAGTATGCCACCTCGTCCCCGATTAGCTCATCGATGACACGCATGCCCAGCAGCTCCACCGGGGCTTTATCATCCGTCAAGATAGTACCGCCGGACTCATAAGGCGTCAGACTGTTTTGGGTCCGCTCCATCATGGCATACAGCTCCTCATCCTCCAGGTCCTGCCGCCCGGACTCAAACCGGTCCAGCATGTTTTTGTTGTCCGAGGCAAACAGTTCCCGGTTAGTGGAACCTGCCACCTCCGCCGTATATACCTCACCGAACACGAAAGAAATGGTGTCTGCCAGGTATTGATTGATGCTGCCCTCGCCGCTGCCCCGCATGTTCATATTCACCACCATGACGCCGTTCTCCGCCAGATGGGCTTTCACCAGATAGAAAAATTCCACCGAAGACATCTGAAACGGAATGGTAATGTCCTGGTAAGCATCCACCATAATGACATCATATTTCTCATCCACCGCGTTCAGGAACGCCCTGCCGTCATAGGTAACCACAGGCACATCCTCCGGCAAATGGAAAAATTCCCGGGAAAGGGCCGTAATCTCCTCGTCAATCTCCACACCTGCAATCTCCATGTCCCCGAAATACTTCCTGCACTGAGTGGCATAGGTACCCGTACCCATGCCCAGAATCAGCACCCTGCAGTCCTCCGGGGCCTTTCCCTCCACCATCAGCGGCGCGGCCATGGCATAATCGTAATACATGCCCGTGAGTCCCTGCTCCTTCATGTAAATGGACTGGACCCCGAACAGTACATTGGTGGATAGAATGACACTTCTGTCATTTTCTTTTACCTGGAGATAATTGTACACGGACTCCCCCTCATAGGCCAGATTATTTTCCCAGAAGGCAAAGCTGTCCGAATATCCCAGAACACAGCACACCAGATAGCACAGAAGGGCAGTCTCCGGCTTTGCCATTCCATGGCGGTTCTTTTTCCCGGCATTCCCGCCTTCTACCTCTGCCCTGTCTCCCGCAGCCCCCCCATTCTGTGGGCAGGAAACCCTATCCTTATCCTGTTTTGCGGCTTCTGTTACAGCCCTGCCTCCTCTGTCTGTCCCTCCCCGTTCTGACCGGCTTCGTGCCACACTGATAAAATAAGCAAATGCCAGAGCCAGAAGGATTCCTGCAAAAATCAGAAAGGTAACGGAAGTCCCTACCGAAGGAATGGTCACAAAGGTAGGCACAAAAGTTCCGATGATGCTGCCGATGGTATTAAAGGCCCCCAGCGTGCCCACTACCTTCCCGCTTTCCTCCAGATTGCCCACAGAGTACTTCGCCAGGGAGGGCGTCACTGTTCCCAGCAGAAACAGCGGAAACACGAAAATCACCATACAGGCCGCAAAAGCCGCAGCAATCAGAAAGTTACTGCTCACGGAAAAGATCAGCACCGCCGAGATTCCCACCACAATGTATTTCCCCACCGCCGGAATCGCCGCAATCCACACCCCGGCGACCAGCATCCTGGTATACAGTTTCCCGGGGTCCGGGTCCTTGTCCGCACTGCGCCCTCCGTAGATATTTCCCAATGCCATGGCGATCATAATGGTGCCGATGATGATGGTCCACACAATCTGAGACGAACTGAAGTAGGGCGCCAGAAGCCTGCTGGCCCCAAGCTCCACCGCCATCACGGACATGCCGGCAAAAAACTCCGTCAGATACAGAAAAAACTTGTTCTTCAATATTTTAGGTGTATTTATCATACTCATCATTTACTCTCTCCCTGCAACCGCAATCCATATCCGTCCTGCAGCACGCAAATCACACTCCGGTATGCCGCCTCGATTACCTGCAGCAAAATGGAGCACACGGAATCTTCTATCTGCATATCAGATTTCCCGATTCCGGGCTTACAGCCGTGCCACATCCACCAGGCTCAGTTCCTTTCCAACATTCTCCAGGCTCGTCACCAGAGCTCTGGCGGTATCCAGGGAGGTAAGACAATTGACGCCTGTTTCAATGGCGTTGCGGCGTATCAGGAAGCCGTCCCTGGACTTGTCTCTCCCCTGGGTGGGCGTATCGATCACCAGGTCAATCCTGTGCCCCAGGATCAAATCCATCACAGTGGGGGATTCCTGTGAAATCTTGTTCACCTTCCTGGCTTTTACGCCTGCCTCATTCAGGGCAGCCGCGGTACTTCTGGTGGCGTAGATGGTATACCCAAGCTTTGCAAAACGCCGTCCAATCTCGATGGCTTCCCCCTTGTCCGCATCCTTCACGGTAATGATCATATTCTTATGCCGGGGCAGATTTACGCCTGCCCCTAAAAACGCCTTATACAATGCCTCATGAAACTCTTTCGCAATTCCAAGACACTCTCCTGTTGACTTCATCTCCGGCCCCAGGCTGATCTCCGCCCCCCGTATTTTCTCAAAGGAGAACACCGGCATCTTGATGGCATAATATTCCGCCTCAGGCTGCAGCCCCGGCGTATATCCAAGCTCTCTGATTGTCCTGCCCAGAATCACCTCCGTAGCCAGATCTACAATGGGAATTCCCGTCACCTTGCTGATATAGGGCACAGTGCGGGAAGAGCGGGGATTCACCTCGATTACATACACGTCCTCCCCCATGGCAATGAACTGAATATTGATCAGTCCTTTCACATGGAGCGCCTTTGCCAATCTTCTGGTGTATTCCGCAATCTTGTCCTTCACCAGTTTGCCGATGGTATGGGCGGGATACACGGAAATACTGTCCCCAGAATGAACGCCTGTCCGTTCAATATGCTCCATAATACCGGGTATCAGGATGTCTGTGCCATCACAGACCGCATCCACCTCAATTTCCTTCCCCTGAAGGTATTTGTCTACCAAAATGGGATGGTCCTGAGCAATGCGGTTGATGATCTCCATGAATTCCTCAATCTCCTGATCGGAAATGGCGATCTGCATTCCCTGACCGCCCAGAACATAGGAGGGCCGCACCAGGACAGGATAGCCCAGGCGGTTTGCCACGGCTTTGGCCTCCTCCGCGGTATACACCGTACCTCCTGCTGCCCGGGGAATTCCCGTTTCCTCCAGAATTCTGTCAAAAAGTTCCCGATCCTCTGCAGCATCCACATCCTCTGCTTTTGTACCGAAAATGGGCACTCCCATCTTCATCAGGCTCTCCGTGAGTTTAATGGCCGTCTGGCCGCCGAACTGCACCACCGCCCCGTCAGGCTTCTCCATATCCACAATTGCTTCCACGTCTTCCGCCGTCAGAGGTTCGAAATAGAGTTTGTCTGCAATGTCAAAATCCGTACTCACCGTCTCCGGATTATTGTTGATGATAATGGTCTCGTAACCTGCCCGGGAAAAGGCCCAGGTAGCGTGGACAGAGCAATAGTCGAATTCAATGCCCTGACCGATGCGGATAGGTCCGGAACCCAGGACGAGAATTTTCTTACGATAGGTACTTTTGACCTGGCTGACTTCTCCCGCACCAACCTCACATTCTCCACCATACACAGAATAATAGTAGGGAGTGGACGCCGCAAACTCCGCCGCACAGGTATCCACCATTTTATAAACCGCCCGGATACCGTTTTCCTTTCGAAGCGCTTTGATCTCCGCTCCGCTCCTCCCTGTAAGCCGGGCGATCACATTGTCCGGAAATTCAATCCGCTTGGCCTCCTTCAGCAGTTGAGGTGTCAGCTCCTGTGTCTTCAGCGCTTCCTCCATTTCCACCAGGATGGCAATTTTATCAATAAACCAAGTATCAATCATCGTGATTTCATGTATTTCCTGATAGGAAATGCCTTTTCGAATGGCTTCCGCAATCATCCAGATTCTCCGGTCGTCCGCCACCTTCAGCCTGCTCTTCAGCTCTTCCGGACCCAAATCACCGAAATCATAGGAAAGCAGGCAGTCCGCATGCTGTTCCAGGGAACGGATGGCCTTCATCAAGGCTCCCTCAAAATTATCACAGATACTCATAACCTCACCGGTGGCCTTCATCTGGGTAGTAAGCGTACGCTTTGCCGTAATAAACTTATCAAAAGGCAGTCTCGGTATCTTCACCACGCAGTAATCCAGTGTGGGTTCGAAACTGGCATAAGTCTTCTGCGTGATGGCATTTTTGATCTCATCCAGGGTGTAACCCAAAGCAATCTTTGCCGCCACCTTGGCGATTGGGTAGCCTGTGGCCTTGGAAGCCAGGGCAGAGGACCTGCTCACCCTGGGATTCACCTCGATGACACAATACTCAAAGCTGGTGGGATGCAGCGCGAACTGCACATTGCAGCCGCCGGTAATCTGCAGCTCGTTTATGATATTCAGCGCGGATGTCCGCAGCATCTGGTATTCCTTGTCGCTCAAAGTCTGGGACGGCGCCACCACAATGCTGTCTCCCGTGTGTACACCCACAGGGTCTATATTTTCCATGTTGCAGACAGTGATGCAGTTCCCTGCACTGTCCCGCATGACTTCATACTCGATCTCCTTCCATCCTGCGATACATCGCTCCACCAGTACCTGTCCCACCCGGGAAAGCCGCAGACCGTTTTCCAGGATCTCCTCCAGTTCCACCTGAGTACGGGCAATCCCGCCGCCGGAACCGCCCAAAGTATAGGCAGGCCGCAGTACCACCGGATAACCGATGGCATTGGTAAATTCCACACCGTCCTTTACGGTCTCTACCACCTTTGAAGCCGCACAGGGCTCTCCGATGCGTTCCATCAGATCCTTGAACTCCTGCCGCCCTTCCGCATTGCGGATGGTGGCAGCTGTGGTTCCCAGAAGAGTCACACCATGGGATTTTAGAAATCCGGATTCCTCCAGTTCCATCCCCAGGTTCAGCCCTGCCTGTCCCCCAAGGGTGGGCAGAATGCTGTCCGGTTTTTCTTTCTCTATGATCTGTTCCAGCACCTGTACGGTCAGGGGCTCGATATATACCTTGTCCGCAATGTCCCTGTCCGTCATGATGGTAGCAGGATTGGAATTCACCAGGATAACTTCCACCCCCTCCTCCTTCAGAGAGCGGCAGGCCTGAGTGCCCGCATAGTCGAATTCCGCTGCCTGTCCGATAACTATCGGTCCGGACCCGATGACCATGACTCGTTTTACATTTGGATTCTTAGGCATGGGACGCACCTCCTTTCCCGTTTTCTCTCCCAATATCTACCTGCTTTTCTGTCTCGGCATCCCTGCTCCTTCTCATTCTGTCAATAAATCTGTCAAAAAGATACCTGGAGTCCTGCGGCCCAGGACACGCCTCCGGATGGTACTGCACCGTGAAGATTTGTTTCCCTGTGTAGGAAAGGCCCTCGTTGGTGCCGTCGTTCACGTTGACAAAGGCCGGAACCGCCACATTCGGGTCCACTTTGTCCATGTCCACCACATAGCCGTGATTCTGTGAAGAAATATACACCCTTCCGTCATGCAGATCCTTCACCGGATGATTTCCGCCTCGGTGGCCGTATTTCATTTTATACGTATCCGCCCCGGTAGCCAGTGCCATCAGCTGATGTCCCAGACAGATGGCAAAAATGGGGATATCCGTATCATAGAGCTTTTTGATCTCCTTTATGATGGATACACATTCCTTGGGATCTCCCGGGCCGTTGCTCAGCATGATGCCGTCAGGAGCGGAAGTGATAATCTCCGCCGCCGGGGTAAAAGCCGGATACACCGTCACCTCACAGCCCCGTTCCGCCAGGGAACGGGCAATATTGGCCTTGGCCCCTAAATCCAGAAGTGCCACCCTTAAACCTGCGCCGTTTAACGCCCTCACCAGAGTTGGCCTGGGCTCCCGAACCCCCTTTTCATATGCCTCTCTGTCAAAGCGTGCAGAACCTGACAGCGGTCCGTTTTCCTCCAGGCTGACAGAAGGTTTCACCACATATTTTTCACTGCAGGTCACCTTCTCCACCACCTTCCCTGTAGTGTAAGCTTTCAGCTTCGGCAGAATCTCCGCCGTATTCGAATATTCCCGGGTGGTAATCATCCCGTTCATGGTCCCCTTCTCACGAAGGATCCTGGTCAGCGCCCTGGTGTCGATCCCGGCGATGCCGGGCACATTATGTTCTTCGAGAAACTGCTGCAGAGTCATATCACAGCGGAAATTACTGGAAACACGGGAAAGCTCCCTTACGATAAAACCATCCGGCCAGGGCTTTGAAGATTCCATGTCGTCCCTGCAGATACCGTAATTGCCAATCAGAGGATAGGTCATGCAGACTGCCTGTCCCGCATAAGAAGGGTCAGTCAGCACTTCAAGATATCCGGCCATAGATGTGTTGAATACAATCTCGCTGACTACTTCCCTGTGGGCACCGATGGAAATTCCCTCAAATACAGTGCCGTCTTCCAAAATCAAAAACGCTTTCATAGGCCTTCCCTTCTCCCGCCCCGGTCCTCCGCAGCCCAACGGCGTCGCTTCCTGTTTCCGCCTTTCACCGGCTGGGCTCTCCTGTACAGCCGGAAACCCTGCTTCCGGTTTTCCCGACAGCATACGGGATTGAAACCTCCCTGATATGCCCGAAAACGAAACGGCTCTTCTGCCTGTGAGCTGCGCGCACCGGAGAAGGCTTCTTAATTTATATCATTCTCGCTCAAAACATTCGCACCATTATAGCACAGAAACGAATCGGGGGCAATAGACATTTCCAGTTCTATGATGACCTCATAATTCTCCATCATGCTCTCATCTCTGACAATCCACATATCCCAGCTCAGGCCGCCATCCTCTTCTTCCTTCGGCGCGCCCACAAGCCAGTCTCCCTTCTCTCCCAGCATATAGCTGTCCCCCCACTCCGTAAACAGCTTTGTGCGCCGCTTAAGTCTCTGTCCGTATACCCGGGAAGCTTCTGCCCTTGAAATACAGACTTTTGCATAGGGAAAGAGCAGTACGCTCTCTCCTGTCAGGGCGCTGCGCACAGTTGGCAGATATTCCAGTTCCATCCGGTAAGGCTCCTCAGTTGCAGTATACTTGTCGTCAAAATCTTCCTTTTTAATCGGGTATACTTCGTCCACACCCAGCATGATATAATCCCCTTTGTCCAGGTCCACCACAAAGTCTCCTTCCATCATCCGGACCACCACTTCCTTCTCTTCCGTGGCATGCCTGGATTCCCGATTTCCCTGCTGTCCAAAAAGAATATCGCCGGCCCGCACGACCCCCCGCTTCTCCCCGGCCTTTTTCAGAAAACGGACTCCCTGAGAAAGGTCCGGATAGCTCTGCCTGGAAAAAAGCGGATTTCCGGGATCAAAAATTGCATAAAAAACGTCTTCCTCACCGAAATAGTCCGCCATTCTGGAATAGAGGCACTCCCGAATGCCTTGCGCATCAAAGGAATTCCCTGCCTTTTCCACATATTCCTTAAACAGTCTGCCGCCTGCCTTTAACAGATGACCGCCTCCGTTTTTCTCATTTATGGTAAGATATCTGGCCAGTTCATTTGCCCTGGTTTCCCTGATGCAGCTGCGGACAGAAAGCTGAGCATAGTTATCATATACCAGATATACTGCACAGACATCGATCCCATGTACCTCAATCAGCATATCGCTGATAATTCCCAGAACATTCTGATCATCGCAGTCCTCCGCCGCCAGAACGGCAAATTTGTATTCTGAATTATAATCATATCCTTCTCTGGACTGATAATTCCGCAGTGTCTCACTGACAATTTCCAGATCCCTCACGGATAAATTGGAATTCCGGAAAAATGTAATGGTTCCTGTGTTAAACCTCAGCTGATCCCTCATATCTTTGTCACATGGGTGAAAGATCTCTTCCAGCTTATTGGTATCCGTAAACAGGCCATAGTACAGTGCCGTGGACAGTTTCTCATCCTCATCTACATCGTACCCGGCCTCCCGCAGCATCTGCCAGACCAAAGTGGCACAGGAACCGTAATTGCAAAGTCTCTGCAGAGAAGGCAGTCTCCCTGCCTCTCTCACCTGATGGTGGTCAATCACTGCCCTTTGAAATACCCTGTTTTCCTCCTGCTCCTCCACAAATCTGCCCACATTTCTTTCACCGGGCTGACAGTCCACATACAGCAGAAGATCCGCTTTTCCGATATGAGATGTCTGTTCTATGGGATCTCCCAAATATTCTGCAAGCAGAACCAGATTCGGCTTCCGAATCCCGCCGTCTTCATACACAAAACGCACCGTCTTTTGTCCTTCGCCCGCCTTTCCCTGTCGATATCCATGCGCCTTCAGATAGGCCAGTATCCCATATCCGCTGGCAATGGCATCCGCATCCGGATTGTTATGGGCCTGGATCACGATCCGGTCAAAGTCCAGCAGCCTTTCCAGTCGCAGCCCTTCCGCTCTGCCCTCCGCAGCATTTTCTTCTCCATACCCTGTGTTCTTTTCTCCCATGTTCAGGTACCCTCCTTTGGCTGAATGTTGTAACCCAGCTTCACAATCTGCCGGACCGTTTCCAATGCCGTCCTTCTGTCGTATTCCTTCTCTTCCTCCGTCAGGTCCCCATAGGGCACCAGACAGGGGGTAGTCCTGCTAGCTTCGTCACGGACCGGTCCATAGGTCCATCCCTGTTCCATTCTGGCTTTCGCCCAGTTCTCATGGACGTTTTCTGCCAGCTTTTCCGTAATTGCCAACAACTCCTCAGACAATGTGACATCGCTTGTATCCATTGGATTTGGCCTGTAATCGTTCATAAAATTCTCCCTTTCCCCGGCGCTGCCGCTTTCCATGCCTCGGCTTTCTTCCGGCCGGTCCGTCTCTCCCGACTGGTCCGTTTCCATTATAATCCATCTGCTGCCGCTTTACAAACAAATATACATATAACTTCGCCGCAAATTTGCATCAGACCTCATTGCACTTCTGCAGTTTTGATGATATAGTTTAAGGAAAGGCAGCAAATAGCAACTTGTGATAAATTTTCTGTCAGAAAGTAAGAACGCTTGGGACACCGTACATTTATCAGGAGGATTACATTATGATTCATGTCACACTTGTCGGAACCGACTTAAGATTCGATGAAACCAGTCTGCACTTTTCCATATTCCGAAACGGAAGTGACTGGAGCTGGGGCCATAACTACAATCCCACTTTCACTGTTGCTCAAGAAGAAATCTCCTTCCAAAGTGCCTCCTCCATCTCTCATGAAGTGAAGGAGACCGGACTGGGCAGGGGCATCCTCTCCCGCTACGAAGGATTTGCCGTGAACCGGGAATCCACGAAACTGGCCTTTGCCACCTATGTCTGGATCGAAGGCGCCACAGGCAATGTCTTTTTCGAGTGGATTCCCCTCTGGGAGGAAAATATATCCCTCCAGTCAGTCCAGTGGCCCGGTTATATGGAATTCCATGAGGGAAGAGACGACTGGTACACGCTGCTGAACCAGCACCAGGGACTGCTGATCCCCAATACCTGGGAAACAGCTCTGGGAAAACTGCCTTTTGACGGCTTTTTATGCTCCGCATCCAGCTACATGCCCTGGTTCGGACAGGTAAAATCCGGAAACGGTTACATCGCAATCAGCGAACAGCCCTGGGACTGCGCCTTTTATGCAGAGCATCCCGCCGGAGGCCCCTACACCACAGTCGGTATCCGATGGAATGCAAGCTTGGGAAAGATGCGCTACCGCAGGACAGTACGCTATACCCTGCTGGCAGAATGTGACTACAATAATATCTGCAAAGTGTACCGCGATTATGTAAAGGAAAAAGGCCTTTTCTGCAGCCTGAAAGAAAAAGCCGCCAAAGCCCCCAAAGTGGAACAGCTCATCGGCAGCCTCTTTCTTCATAGGGGCATCAAAAATCATGTCTGCGAGGAATCGGATATGCACGATCCGGAACATCCCGGCAAATACGACCGGGTGGTGCCCTTCCGGACACGCTCGGAGGAAATCTGCGCCCTTCATGACCAGGGCTTTGAAAAGCTCTTCCTGCATCTGGACGGATGGGGAGAGCCCGGCTATGACAATCAGCATCCGGATTACCTGCCCCCCTGCGAAGAAGCAGGCGGCTGGGAAGGCATGAAGGAACTGGCCGACACCATGCACGAAAACGGTTACCTCTTCGGCATCCATGACCAGTACAGAGACTACTATTTCAACGGAAAAACCTTTGACGCCTCCTTTGGCTGTCTCCAGACAGACGGGACGATCCCGGAACACACCCACTGGGCCGGCGGCCGCCAGACCTATCTGTGCGCAACCCAGGCGCCTTACTATGTAAAACGCAATTTCTCCCAGCTGGCAGAGCACGGCATTCAACTGGACTGTGCCTACCTGGACGTGTTCACCTGCAATGAACCTGACGAATGCGCCAATCCCATGCACTGCATGACCCGGAGAGACTGCCTGGAATTTCGGGGACAGTGCTTCGAGTACCTGCTCTCCCAAGGCATTCTGCCCAGTTCCGAGGAGGTCGCAGACTGGAGTATGAAAAGCCTGGTATTCTGCCATTATGCACCTTACCGGTTTATGATGTACAAGCCCGGCACGCCTCAGAAGGGAATCGCCGTTCCCCTGTTTAACCTGGTCTACCACGATTGTGTAATTATTCCCTGGATGATGGAGAAAATGGACGCCCACAACGATTATATGCTCTATGCCCTGCTCAATGGCGGTGCACCCTATCTGATCCGGGACGGCGCCTACCCGGGTATTGACGGCTCCTTTGAACCGGAGTATACCTTTACCGACAGGGAAGCCTACCAGCGCTGCCAGGTGGTGTCAAAGCTTCATGAACGCATTGCAACCTGTGAAATGGTTTCCCACAAACTGCTCACCCCGGACGGAAAACAGCAGGAAACCGTATTCAGCGACGGTACCCGGGTGCGGATTGATCTGGACGCGCTGACCTATGAAATCGGCCAGATCCGATAAAATCCTGACCGAAAGCCTCTGCAGGAAACTGAACCATACCGCCACAGCATGGCAGTGTTTTCCTGTGCTGCCATGCTGCTGCACCTTCTTTCTATCACTCCTATGATCCGCCCCGGCGGGACAGACTGTGAACCAGCAGAAAGAAACATATCATAAAGCAGTAAAAAAGACGCAACTTTTTCCAGATGGGGAATATACTAATACGGAGGATACAATTATGCTGGCTGCAAAAAATATGTTGAAAACTATGTTGGAAGACCCAACCAATGAGCCCGGAAAAAATCACAATGACGACCATGATTTCAGCAAAGTTCTGAAATTCTGCGGCGGAAATACAGTACATAACAATAAAATAAGATTTTCCGACGGACAGGAAAAGACTTTTTCCTTTGATTCCAGCGGAAAGGAGAAGAATGAACCGCTATAATCCCTCAACCACCTATAAATACTTATATGATTATATTATAGGAGACCTACTGTCCCAAATCTGCTGCAGCGGAAGCCGTTTTTGCGTAAAAAATGAAAATATTCCCTATATTATCGGCCAAAAATTTGACCAATACAGAGACCGCGCCCTGAAAAACATGAGCGGAACCCGCCTGGACAGGCACAAACTGGCCTCCTGTATCTGCGGAGCCATTATTGAGGCCCAGCCGCTGGAAGGATATCAGGGCGCCAAAATTGCGAAAAATGCCAACGAAATGCTGGCGCTGTTTGTAGGCATTAATGTCATAAAATTCTACATGATGTATGATCTGCTCCATGATCTGGATACTCTGTCAGTGGACAGGCATAAAGCACTGGAATACCTGAAAGAAAATTTCGAAATGAGCTTCCCGTCATTAAACCAAAATGTCTGTGATACTCAGACATATCAGAAGAACCTGCAAAATGCACTGTACTGGACTCATTCTGTCTGCGGTCCAATCCGCAGGGAATGCTTTCGTTATGATATCTGGGCGTATTCAAAAATTTTTTACCACCTGGAATTATACAATAAAGAACATTTCCAACGCGTTTATCACGATATGATTCAAAAACAGAATTAGTCAATGTATCCGGATGATATACCGGCCATGAAGCGTTTTGGATTCATAAAAAAGCCGCAAACCCTTGATTTTACCAAAAAATCCTTAAATTTGCGGCTCTTTTCATTGAATGGAACAAGCTGCGAAGTTTCCGAACTCCTCAGATGAGATTTCGTCGGGTTCGGAACTTCGCGTTTTAATGGAGTAGACGGGAGTCGAACCCGTGTCCAAAAGCCCATTCCCTGTCCTTCTACTATCATAGTCCGTTATCCCGGCCGGACTTACTCCGGCCTGTTCCCTCCTGCGGCAGACAACGAACGATCTGCCGGATTCGGTAGCTTCATGATACGCCCGCGCGGGCAAAGCTTAACGCGCGTCGTTTCCCACATCGTCGATGCCCGGATTCCGAAGTGTGGGTGCCCCGGATCGGACAAGCCGCCTAAGGCGACGTCACCTGCAGCAATTAAGCTGCAAGTGCATACTGATAATTATCTTCAGCGTTTAGTTTAAATGGCGGATTCAGTCCGCCCCGCGGTTAACGTTCCGCAACGGATAGCTTCTCCAGCTGCAGGACCCCTGTCGAAACCTTTACTACCCCTTATTCCAATTTTCAAAGTACAAATCCCGGCTCTGCAGATTATTCTGTCAAATCCTCTTTATACAGTATATGCATTTTCCTTTCTCATGTCAATGGAAAATTACAGATTCCTTACCTTAAATTCCCGCTGTGTCTCCCTGCGCTGGTCCTTTCTGGCAATATCCTGCCGTTTATCATAGAGCTTCTTTCCTCTGGCCAGTCCGATTTCTACCTTCACTCTACCGTGCTTGAAATAAACCTGCAGCGGTACAAGGGTATACCCCTTCTCAGCCACCTTACCCGCTAATTTATTGATCTCATATTTATGCATCAGCAGTTTTTTCACCCGCAGTGGATCCTTGTTGAAAATATTTCCCTTTTCATAGGGGCTCACATGCATGCCGTAGACATAGATTTCTGCATTCTCAATCCGAATAAAAGACTCTTTGATACTGCACTTGCCCATCCGCATGGACTTCACTTCCGTGCCATGGAGGGAAATGCCTGCCTCATAGGTTTCGTCTATAAAATAATCATGATATGCCTTTTTGTTGTTGGCAATCAATTTTTGCGCTGTTTTTTGCTGCGCCATTTTCAGTTCCTCCAATTTAAAGTTCTGCAGCATGCCATCCAATCTCTATCCATGTCCCACATAAGATTTCCGGCTGCAAATGCATGCATTCCTAAATTCCGATAGGGTACCGGATGGCATGCTGCTGTTTCCAGTTCTGTAAAAACACATGTCCAAACCGCCTGGTCCTGTTTAAAATTCCTCCGTCCATATGACATTCGGATATACAGCCATCTTCTCCTACTCGCCCGGAATATCCTCTTCTGCCACGCTGAAATCAATCGTGCGGTTAAAACGGTCACAAGCCTCCACACATACCTTCACCGGCATACCCAGTTTATAACTTTTCCCCGTGGCCTGGCCGATCATCTCATAAGTGCTCTCGTTGTAATAAAAATAATCTCCCGGCAGTTTGGAGACATGGATCAATCCCTCCACAGTATTGGGCAGTTCCACATAAATACCCCAGCTGGTGATACCGGAAACCACACCTTCATACATCTCCCCAATCCGCTCCTCCATATACTCCACTTTCTTCAGCTTTTCCGTCTCGCGTTCCGCTTCATCGGCACGGCGCTCTGTCTCCGAGGAATGCTTTGCCACCTCCGGCAGGATTTCCCGGTAATGGGCCGTCCGCTCCTCCCCCAGTCTGCCCCGAAGCTGTCCTTTGATGATCCGATGAATCTGCAGATCCGGATACCTGCGGATGGGTGAGGTAAAATGGCAGTAATACGGGCAGGCCAGGCCGAAGTGCCCGCTGCACTCCACACTGTACTTTGCCTGTTTCATACTGCGCAGGGCCAGGCGGCTGATCAGCGGTTCCTCCGGAGTCCCTGCGATTTTTGACAACAGCTTCTGAATTTCCTTGGGATGAACCTCCTCCCCTGAAGTCTTCTGGCCCGTTCTGCCCACAGCCTTCATATAATAGCCGAAATTGTTGATAAAAGCCGCAAGCTTTCCGATCCGCTCTCCGTCGGGCACATCATGGATTCTGTATACAAAGGGCAGATCCAACCAGTAAAAATGCTGTGCAACCGTCTCGTTTGCCGCCAGCATAAAGTCCTCAATAATGTCTGTCGCCACATTCCGCTCGTAAGGTTTTATCTCCAGGGGACGTCCCGCCCTGTCCAAAAGGATCTTGCATTCGGGAAAATCAAAATCAATAGACCCCCGTTTCCGACGTTTTTCCCGCAGTATACCGGCCAGTTTTTCCATCTCCCGGAACATGGACAGCAATTCTGCGTACTGACCATATTCCTCCTCTCTCTCCACCAGAGAGGCATCCTCCAGCAGAGCTTTCACCACCCTGTAAGACATGCGCTTGTTCACCCGGATCACCGACTCACAAATGTCATAGTCTACAATCTCCCCTTTCAGATCCACGGTCATCAGACAGCTCAAAGCCAGCCTGTCCACCCCTTCATTCAAAGAACAGATGCCGTTGGAAAGAGCATGGGGCAGCATGGGAATCACCCGGTCCACCAGATAGACACTGGTTCCCCGGTTCAGCGCCTCCCTGTCCAGGGCAGAATTCTCCTGGACATAATTGGTTACATCCGCTATATGAACCCCCAGATGGTATTTTTCCCCGTCAAA
Source organism: uncultured Acetatifactor sp. (assembly GCA_910580225.1). Lineage (GTDB taxonomy): Bacteria > Bacillota > Clostridia > Lachnospirales > Lachnospiraceae > Acetatifactor. The sequence continues at coordinate 54,370 of CAJTXE010000011.1, read as the reverse complement.
ACTGACGCTCACCGCATCGTCCAGATCCTTGGCATCTTCTCCGTCGATGGTGACCATTACCACATCCCGCAGATCCCTGCGTCCTGCTCTGTCCGCCTCAGACACTTCCTGCGATACCCGTTCCACCTGGTTCATAATTTTCACCGAAAATTCCATGGGCAACTCATAATTCCGTACAATGGACAGAATATCCACCCCAGGATCATTCACATGACCCAGAATTTCCACCACTCTTCCCTCCGGGCTCTTCCGGTCTGATCCGTAATCCGTCAGCTCCACCACCACCTTATGCCCGTTCACGGCCCCTTTAGAGCGCTTCTTGGACACGAAAATGTCTCTCGGAAATCTGGGATTGTCCGGCACAACAAAACCATAATGTTCTCTGGCCCCGTCATAAGTGCCTACCACCCGGGTAATTGCCCTGGTTATAATCCGCACAACTTTGGCCTCCTGACGCCTGCCCTCCTGCTTCGGAAGCAGCGCCACCTCCACGATATCCTTGTGAAACGCACCGTTTGTCTGATCTTCCGGAATATACAAATCCTCTTCCCCGGATCTCTTTCCCTCACCGGAATCGCCGTTTTCCCTGCCCTCAAGCTCCACAAATCCGAAACCTTTGGCATTGCTGATGAAAGTCCCCCGGAGGAAGTTTCCGTTGGATTTCACATATTTTCCTTTGGCAGTCAGAGACAGCTTACCTTCGCTTAGAAGTTCACGCAAAACCGTTTGTAATTCCTCCCTGTCTTCCTTTGCCACCTGGAGAAACATGGCCAGCTCCTTTTCCTTCATGGGTACATAAATCGGATCCCGTACCAAATCGCATATCACTTTTTTCCTGACCTCTAAGGTCTTTTTACTCTCTTTGCTCTCCATATCTCTCCTGATAACCATACAGTTTGAAACAAATCACCTTGTATCCGTCTGTCCCAGTTTCAATAAAACGAAAAAAGACACTCTTGCTGCTTCACAAGGGTGTCTGAATGAGTATACTTACGAAACTGACCGGGAAAACGTCAAATTCTGAATCTGCTTTAGAAGATATTCAAATTCAAAACAACTGCCAGTCCCATGAACAATACCGCCAGAATCTTGGTAAACTTTACCAGCTGTCCTTCCATGGAACGTCCCTTGTTCTTGCCCCAATAAGTCTCAGCCGCTCCGCTGATTGCACCAAGACCTGCAGATTTCCCTTCCTGCATCAGCACCAACACCACCAACGCAATGCAAACCAATATAAATAAGATGGTAAGTACTATCTTTAATGCTGCCATATCGCACCTCCTGACTCAAACTCTGCTCGTCTGTCTTTTACAACATACTAAAATTTATTTTACCATAAAAATCCTCAAAAGACAAGTGCTTCTCCAAAAATACATCAAATATTTTGATTCATCTTTCTAAACTATACTGCTGAAAGGGTCCGGGTATCACATTATGCACTCAGAAACTTGTAGAAAGGCCATGTTCACGACGCTCTGCACTTCTGAGGCAGTGAACACAGCCCTTAACATAAAAAATATTACTGCTCAAAAACTTTTCTGCCAGATAAAGGAGAAAATCCAACTGAACAGGAAAAACACAATTCCTACAATCAGCATGTGTGCAACAGGCCGCTGTCTCTCTCCTTTTGCCTGCTTATATTCATAAAAGTCCCTGTATTGCTGCTTTCGGGTATTGTAACGAAAACGGTCAAAAATAAGGATAAATCCGTAAGCAAGCATATCAAATGTTCCCATGCTGGAGGCAAATATCAAAACACCGCTCCCACCAACCACTGCCGCAGAAGTAATGCATGCATCTGAAAGCAATCGGAAAATATCAGGCCTCTTCACCGTCCAAAACGAATTTGCAACAAGAACTCCCAGGAAGATCAGCAAACCCACACACAAACTGGCCCACTTGCCTGTACTCTTCATTGTCCGTCCCCAATTTCGGCCCTGTACTTCTCAAATTCGGCATCATTGCAATGAATCAGGTGACCCGGTGTGATTTCCCGTATCACCGGCTTGTCAACCGAATAATCGTGCTCCGCTATCGGATTATAAATAATGCGTTTCCTTCCCTTCTCAAATTCCGGGTCAGGAAGCGGAATGGAGGAGAGAAGTGACTTCGTATACGGATGCAGCGGATGCGCAAACAGCTCATCCGACGAGGCAAGTTCAACTATTTTCCCATAATACATCACTGCAATGGTATCCGAAAAATACTTTACCACCGACAAATCATGGGCAATAAACAGGATCGTCAATCCCAGGTGATTACGCAAATCGTTCAGGAGATTGATTACCTGTGCCTGGATGGAAACGTCCAGTGCAGAAATCGGTTCGTCCGCAATGATAAAATCAGGGTTCAGAATGATGGCCCGGGCAATGCCGATACGCTGTCTCTGCCCTCCTGAAAATTCGTGGGGATATCTCCCTGCATGTTCAGGCACCAAACCCACCAAATCCAGCATCTTATATACCATTTCATCAATATACTTCTGATTCCGTACACCTCGTATCACCAGTCCCTCGGCAATAATATCCTTGACTGTCATACGGGGGTCAAGAGAAGCAATGGGATCCTGAAAGATCATCTGCATCTTATTCATGATGCGATCCTTTTTCGCCAGACGAAGGTCTTCCTTATACTGCGCCTCAATCTGCGTCCTTCTGTTCAGCGCCTGAGTATACGCATCTTTCTTCACTGCATCTGCCTTTTCGTCTGCCGCTTCAGCCATCTCTCCGGCCGCGCTTATATCGATGGCCTTTCTGCCCTTCTCCACTTCCTTTGTGATATCCTCAACCAGACTGAGAAGCTTCCGCGCAGCGGTGCCGTCATGATCTTTCTCGGTGAACTTGTCAATAGCCTCCCTTACCCGGGCAAGGCAGGGCTCATAAAGCTCTTTGACCTTTTTTTCCTGTTCCTCTGCATATTTCTGATTGCAGCGTTTATGATCTTCCTTCGCTGCCCGGATATTTTCATTTTGCTCGGCCAGGATCCTGGAAAGCTCTTTTTGCGCCTCCTCAAGACGCTTCTGTCCCTTCTGGTGCGCATCCGGACTTCCATCCGCTTTGATCTGCGCTTTGATCTCGGCCGTCTCTCTGCGGTAATTCTTCTTTGCACTTCGGATTGCATCCTTATAGGAACGAATTCCTGCACCGATACGCTGCCCTTTGAAAATGATATTTCCTGAAGTGATATCATACAGCCGGATTATGGAGCGTCCGGTGGTAGTTTTACCACAGCCGCTCTCTCCCACCAACCCGAAAACCTCACCCTTATGGATTTCGAAATTCACATCATCAACAGCCTTAAGTTCGTTGGCCGGCCCCATTTTGAAGTATTGGCAAAGGTGCTCCACCTTAAGCAAAACTTCACGTTCCTTATTCTTCTCGTTTTGCATACTCAGCACCCCTTTCCTCCTGCTTTTTCTTTCATACGCTCAATACGGTCAAGCACAATCTTCGGCGGGTCCACCTTTGGAGCATTTGGATGCAGAAGCCAGGTTGCTGCCTGATGGCTGTCTGAAATCTGAAACATCGGCGGCTCCTGCTCAAAATCAATCTTCAAAGCATACTTGTTCCGCTTTGCAAAAGCATCCCCTTTAGGCGGATAAATCATATTTGGAGGTGTTCCGGGAATTGCCTCCAGTGTCTCCTTCGTATCCAGATCCGGCATGGAAGAAAGCAGAGCCCATGTATAGGGATGGGCAGGTGCATAAAACACATCCTTTGCCGTACCCATTTCCACGATTTTTCCCGCATACATCACGGCAACCCTGTCCGCCATGTTGGCAACTACCCCCAGATCATGGGTAATAAAGATCACCGAAAGCTGACGTTCCTCCTTCACCTTATTAATCAGTTCCAGAATCTGTGACTGAATCGTCACATCAAGGGCTGTTGTGGGCTCATCACAAATCAGAACATCCGGATTTGCGGAAAGCGCAATGGCTATCACAATACGCTGACGCATACCGCCGGAAAACTCAAATGGATACTGGCGGTATCTTTTGCGCGGTTCGGAAATGCCAACCTCCTCCAACAGCTTAATGGCACGGTTCTTTGCCATCCGGCGAGTCACCTTGAACGCAACTGCCGATGCCTTTTCCTTAAAATAATCAATCAGCTCCACTACCTTTGTGTCATAATCTGTCCCGGACATTACTTTGATGCTTCGCTCCAGCTCATTACGGGTACGGCTGATGATATTGACAATATCCTGCCGCAGGGTATCCAGATCTACCAGATCCTTCTCCGCCACCGTATACTCCGGCTTCTTGCCTTTTGCTGCCTGCTTTTCATAACGTGCAGTCTGCTTCGCATAGCGCTTTACCTCGGCGGCGTTGCGGATAATACCCTGAAAATAAACGTCAATTGCCGTATTCAGACTTGTGGCAAAAGTATAAAGTATATTATTTTTAACCGTATCAAGACGGTTAATTGATCGTTCCACCGCATCCGTAAGCGTCTTCGCTGTCTCAAGTGCCTCCTTTTTGCCTATGTCCGACTTCCGGAAAAAGTCAATCTTACTGTCAATCACCGAAATAGCAGACTGCATTTCAGCAATTGATTTTTCATTGGAATACCGAATCCCCTCCTTGGCAATGGCAAAGAAATCCTGAAGAAAATGCTCGTCCAGGTATTTCCGCAGGAATTCGTTCAGCTCCTGGATCTCAAGTTCCGGAAGCGGCTCGTTTGCAAAAGCCGCATAATACCCCATGGCAAAGAAATCCGGCTTGGTATAGCCTGCAGCCTCCTCCAGAATTTTCTTCACCTGCATCAGCTTTTCGGAAATAACAGTCCACTCGGCATCATTTTCCGTATCCTGTCTCTCGTCCCGATTAAAAAGTGCGCGGAAAAAGTTGCCCCCCCTCTGTAAAAGCGGTATTTTGATCAGTGGCTTGAGTTCTGTCAGAAGGCCTGTCAGTTCATCTGCCCTGCGATGGACTACATATCTCTCGCGAGTATGATAGGCAAGCTTGACGATTTCCCCAATGTCCCGACGCAGATTTTTGTATGCGTGTTTCTCAATGCGGAAAAGAAAATCCCCCAGCTCATCCAACACGTCATCCATGGCTTCATGGGCCTTATTATAAGCATACTCCAAATCAAGATTTTTATAGACGAATTTATTAAAATCCTGACATTTCTTTTTGTCTTCGGCCTTCGCACCCTCGCCTCGGATCTGATCCATACATTGATTGAGCATCTTCAGCTTTTCGTTGAATGCGGCCCTGCTCTCCTTTCGGGCGACCTTGCCCTTTATGAGTGTGGCTTCCGTCATCTGCTTGCCCACACGCATAATCGGATTGAGACTGGACATGGGATCCTGGAAAATCATGGCGATTTTGTCCCCCCGCAGCCGGTGGAACTCCTCCTCCGAAATCTTCATCAGATCACGGCCGTCATAGATAATTTCACCGGCTTCCTTGATGGCGTTTCCAGCAAGAATGCCCATGATGGCGCGGTTGGTCACCGATTTACCGGAACCGCTCTCGCCCACCAGCGCCAGAGTCTCCCCCTTGTACAGGTCAAAATTAATCCCCCGGACAGCCTGCACCTTTCCGCCGTCCGTGCGGAAGGATATCTTCAGATTATTTACTGATAACTTGATTTCTCTACCGTCCATATCAGCCCTCCGTACCACGTAAACTTGGATTAAACGCATCCCTCAGCCCATTACCGAACAGATTGAAAGAAAGCAGCAACAACGCCAGGAAAATTGAGGGGAACATTGCCACAAAAGGCTCCGTTGCCAGAGAGGCCTGCCCCGCCGCAATCAAAGTACCTACGCTGGTGATGTTTCCTGTCGCCAGATTGACGATTCCGAGATAAGTCAAACTGGTCTCGGCATAAATCATGGAGGGAATGATCAGTGCAAAGGCGGTAACCAGCGTACCAATGGCATTCGGGAAGATATGCTTGAACATCAGCCTTCTGTCCGAAGCTCCCAGGGTACGTGCAGACAACACATATTCCTGGTTCTTGAACCGATAGAACTGCGTTCTCGTCCTCCCTCCCATACCAATCCACCCGGTGAGGAAAAATGAAATAAACAATACCAGTGCCTGACTGGAACTACCCATATGGAGCTTCAGCAGTGTGATGACCACCATGGAAGGAATCGCCCCCAAAATATCTGTGATACGCTCCATCACCAAATCAATGCGGCCTCCGTAATATCCGGCAATCGCACCATAGATAGCGCCCACAAGCAGATTGCTCACAGCCACAACAATCGCAAATATGAACGAGAAACGTGCACCTGAGGAAAGGCAAGTCAGAATATCCTTGCCGGAACCGGTGGTCCCGAACAGGAAGCTGGGATTACCGATACCGTCCTTCAGCACTTCAGAGTGATAATAGGTATAATACTCATAATAATTAATACGGACCTGCACTCCGCTGGGATTCACAAGGGCATAGCTGTAATAATAAGTCTCGCCATTTTCCAGAAAGCCGTCTTTGCCTTCCACCCGAATGGAATTATACTGGTCCAGTCCCATTCCGTTCTCCATAATACTGGCAGGATAAGAATTGTACACAGGGATGATATTGCCCTGGTCATCATATATAATCTGAGTTTTTCCCCCTTTTTCTTCCGTCTTATAATAAATATTTGCGTCCTGCTCATAGTCGGCAGCCGTAGGACGGTCACGTTTGGCCACCATGGGATAAATTACCTGGATGCCGGTTCTATTCTGATACTCCTGCAGCGCCTGATATTCCTCCAGGGAGAGATTTTTGTACACCACGCCTTTCATATGATAAGTGTCCAGACGAAAATGGTATTCTCCGTCCTCTGTCAGTGTATACTCCTGATTTTTCACGGCATTATGGCCTGATTCCTGGCCCATGGCATAATAATAGGTAAACGTTTTTAGATTCGTCTTCTGATCCTTACAGCCGTCCCAAAAGGAAGTATTCTCAAAAAGGCTGCATTTCGGCCGCGTATACGCATAATAGGCATCAAAATAAGCAACGGTATACTGAGTAAAAAAGGGCACAATAATTGCAAAGAGAACCATAATGAATATGATAACTGCAGCAACGATGGCGCCTTTATTTTTGGCGAAGCGGCGCAATGCGTCTTCCAGATAGCCCACCGGCTTTGTCTCCGGCTTTTTATCATGGGATATATCCTCTGTTTGCGCAAACACAAATTTTTCCAATGGAATCGCATCATACACATTTGTTTTTTCCATATCACTTCGCCCCCATTCTAATCCTCGGATCAATGAATCCGTAGCTGATATCAACAACGATGCCACCAAGAAGTGACACCAGGATATAAAAACCCGACAGCATCATAAAGAAATCATAATCCAGAGAGCTTATGGAATCAAGATACAGCCGTCCTACCCCGGGAACCGAGAACATATTCTCGATGATCATTGAGCCGCTCAGCACATTGATGAACTCGCTCAGAATAAACGGAAAGATAACCACCATGGAATTCCGCATGGCGTGGCGCAGTGTAGCCTGTCCTCTCGTCAGACCCTTAGTGCGGGCCAGAAGCATGAATTCATTTGTCAGAACCTCTGAAAGCTCCGCCCTGGTATATCGGGCATAGCCTGCCACCGAACCCAGACAGAGCGACAGAACCGGCGGCATCATAGACCGGAACATACTCCAGGTAAAGTATTCATAGCCGGAATTCATTGTAGTAGGGAACAATCCGGCCCTGAAACAAAGAAAATACTGTATAAGAAGCCCCATAACGATACCGGGCATTGATATCAAAAGGATGATAATAACATTGATCATCTGATCCTGCCACTTATTCTTTTTCAGCGCAGCCAGAATTCCCAGCCCCAACCCGATCGGAACGCCGATACATGTGGAATAAAGGTTGATCAGAACTGTAGGCGGTATTTTTTCCATAAAAACATCCACAACTTCACGTCCGCGATAGGAAGGGATATTTACCCCGATTCCGAAATCGCCGTTAACAAAAATCTTCTTCAGATAATTTCCAAGCTGAATCATGATCGGCACACGTTCATAATTCCAGGTCTGTGTGGCGGGGTCCATAACCGCATTCTGAATATATCCCCGTCCTTCCAGCTGGCGGACTATGACATTCGCATCCTGCCCCACCTGAACCGTGATAACAATCGGCAACAGCTTTATCAAAACAAAACATATGAACATGATGATAGAAAATGTCATAATCATCAGTCCAAGTCTCTTCGATACATACTTAAACATATACATAGGCGATGGCTCCTATCTTTTTGATGGGTAAAAAAGCGGCTCTTCCCGCTTTTTGCCTGCGGCATCTTACTGATTTCAGGTTCGTATTAAAACGAACCTATCATAATAGAAAAACCTCTGCGAAAAAAGCAGATTCGCAGGTAAAGTTTTCATTACATGCTCCTGGCGAAGCAGTTTCCGTAAAGGTAATATCGTAACGGTTCAGAAAGAATATTGAACTGTTATGTAGAATTTGAGGCGGGCGAAAGAAATTCGTCCGCCCCATTTCCGAGCTCAGTCAGCCGACATGAAGAAAATGTCTGCATCCACAACTCCTATGCAATTACTCAACTTTCTTGTATTCAGCACTGAGATCATTGTTATTAGCCTTGACAAACTCGTCCCAAGCTGCGTCATCATATACAGGACGCATGTACTGAACGCCACCAAATCCCTTAAATGTATTGTAATCATCAGTAATCTGGTTAAACTTTGCACCATAAACAGTTGCACTGTAAGATGATGTTGTCATAACTGCAAAGTAGGTATTGAGATATGCTTCCTCCAACATGGCGAGTATCTCAAGTCTTACTTCTGCAGGAGCAAAGCTGTCACCCCAGTTGTAAGTCTGCGGACAGTTTCTGGATTCTGCCATACCATTTAAGCAGCAATACCAGTTATACACTGACATGGTAATTTCCTGACCGGCACCGTCGTAATCGCCCTCGGGCGTGGTATATGTCAGCATCTCACGCTCCACATCCCACCATACGGTACTCATCAGGCCGGCCGTAGGATCCATATAGCACTGCAGGAATCCGCACGGATCAAAAGCACCGCCCTGGAAACCGGACAGACTCATGTCATATGCACCTGCCTTAAAATCATTCGCCCAGTTTTCACCGAAGGAAGCGTCAAACTGAATATCCATTTTGCCCTCAAGAGAGGTGCCTTCCACCAGCTCATTATAGAACTTCACATAATAATCATAATAACGGCGGGTATTTTCATTGTCGACGGAAGTACCATACACAATGGTGATCTTCTTATCCGGATCATAACCGTATTTATCCGGATTTTCAGTCAGTTCCTTGTAAGCATTCTCAACAAGTTCCTTTGCAAGAGGCCTGTTCATACCGTTCATCACCTCATAAGCATCCTCATAGGTCGCATAGGTGTTGGTGCCGTCTGTCCAGGTACCATTCTCGTTCTGGGTATACCCATAAACCCTCAGCAAGCCTTCCTGAGCCTGCTGTGTATATCTGTACACACCGCCGTTCTCAATGTCATGATAATAAGCCGGGCCAAGCAGACCATAGCAGGGCTTATTGGAAGTGGATACGGTAGTGTTGTAATCTTCTCTGTCAAGATACAGAGAGATTGCCTTTCTGAAATCCTCAATGGCCAGAATTCCGTTGTTGCGGCCATTGTTCTTCAAAACATCCAGATTGGAATAAATTACAACGCCGGTGGTGCCGGTGCCAGGTTGAAACTTTGTATACTTGGAATCACGATAGTCGTCCTTATGGGCCACATCCAGACTAATACTGTCAATCTCGCCCCCCAGGAACTTGATCCACTGGGTAGACACTTCAGCAATCTGCTCTACGAAGATTTTGTCGATCAGATACTGATTTTTGTAATGGTCCATGCCGTAGCCATACCAGTTCTCGTTCTTAACCAGCTCATAAGATTTACCAGACTGGAAACTGCCCAATGCATAAGGTCCCCAGCTGGCGCTGGTTTCAAGAGAGGTGTTGTAGTTTGTGGTCCAAAGGGTAGCACCTGCCTGGGGCTCCTTCTTGCAGGATTCATACAAGTCCTCCTTTACAAGGGGCATGCTCTGCAGGCTGTAAGCGGCTTCATAAGAAAGAGAACCGTCCTCTTTCAGACACTTGATGGGGGCATCCAGACAAATGACCAGTTCATACTGGCTGGCTGCATAGTAACCCACTTCATCAAAGGATTTCGCTCCGTAAGTAGCCTCACAGACTATGTACAGAGGAACATTCTCCACCGGCTCATGGTTCCAATCGTCCGTATCGATAAGCTTAGCAACCAGTGCAGCGGTATCATCTGTAACCGGTACATGTCCGTCCTCATCCGCCTGCTCCTGAAGGGCTGCAAAAGCATCCGGGTCTAAGTAATCAGCGTAGTCTGTCACGCTCTTGCCGCCGCACTGATTCAGAGCATCTGTCAGTGCAAATTTGATGGCAGTGCCATCCGGGTGTGTATAAACGCCGTCCTCGCCTTTCACAAAATCAGCCATGGTAAATCCAGGCTCGCCGGTAACGCCGTTGTCGTTCCATACAGTCTGGCCCTGATACACATAATCCCGGGCCCCCTTCACCATAATATTGTTGTAGTAAGAAGAAGCACGCATATTCTGGAACAGGGGATCCAGCTGCTGCTGCATGGTATAGACAAAACTATTGGCGTCAATAGGCGTTCCGTCTTCCCACTTCAGATCCTCTCTCAGCGTAATCTTCCACGCATAGCTTCCTGCTTCCTTCTGCTCCTCGGTATATCCCCACTTGGCGTCAACTTCGGATGTCACGTCCTCCAGTTTCGTGGCAGCAGAATATACTACTTCAAACTCGCCGGGAATAATCCCCTCAGCATTGATGCTGCCGTCTTCGTTAAACTTCTTTCCATCCTCATACTTGAAATCATACTCAAAAAAGTAAGATTTCAAATAATCCAGAATCTGAGTATCATTAGAATCCTCATAAGTCAACTCGCTCCAGTTACTGGGCATGACATTGGTGTAATCACGTAACGTAACTGTTCCCGATACCCCAGACGGAGCATCGGCGTCAGCGTCGGCCTCGTCCTCTCCCTCATCGGAGCTGCTGCTGTCAGCAGGCGTGGATTCGCTGCCTTCAACGCTTTCACTGCCGCTGCTGCTGTCGGAAGGTTCATCCCCGCTGCCGCAGGCGGCCATAGAAAGAACCATAGCTGAAGTAAGCAGCAGACTGATAACTTTCTTTTTCATAATCTTTCTCCTCTCGATAGATTTTGCCACACATACTTTTACACTTTATTGCTATAAATTGCCAAACTCAACAAAAAGGGATTGAATAATACCTTTATTCGCTCCCTCGTGAATACCTGTATACAATGCAGTGCCGTATGCAATTAACGTAGTATAGTATAAATTACATTTGCAGAAATGTCAAGATATTTTTGGTCATTCCGACATGCTGAAAATCTTGGAAAATATGTTTTTTCGGTATTTATGATTATATTTATTCAATAAATCGCTGTCTTTATATCCATCAGCCGCACAAATTGCATACCGGCAAAACTTCTAAATGAAAAATTCGACAATTTTTTCTTAAATACAGAAGAAAAAATGTCGAAAATGTGCATTCTCACTATGAATTACAAATCTGCCATTCTTTATCAACGCCTCAACTGCCGGCATGAAAAAGATCCCGTTTTCCGCTGTCCCAATCCCGCTTACCCTTTACCTGCCCCATCCGTGCCCATAAAATAAAAAAATGGAAGCAAAGGGGCTCGAACCCTTGGCCTCCCGCTAGTCAGGCGAGCGCTCATCCCAGCTGAGCTATGCTTCCATTTCGTTCAGTATACCATAATTTCCCCAAAATGGGAAGCTGTTTTTTCAATTATTTTATGGTATGTATTTTGGGGTAAATTGGGACGCCTGGTGGTGCGCAGCCTCAAAATAGGACATTGCGGCCAGAGCAGCCCTTCCGCCGGCGCTCCAGCCGCATTTTCTTTCTCATTTACCGCTTCAGCAAAACCTCATCCTCATACTTCCTGATCTCACCATAGAAATCCCGATCAGACACAACGCCACAGCGTTCGCAGTACTCGTTCCACACATCGCCGAAAGGAAGGGTCTTCACCGCCTCCTGCTCTACCATCAGCTCCGTCATCCGATTCTCGTCCTGCAATTTTTTCAGCGCCTCGTTGGGTGTACACAGGGCCGAAAGCAGAGCCTTCTGCCAGCTGCGGAATCCCATAGCCCATGCGGACACACGATTGATGCTGGCATCGAAGTAATCCAGTGCCATATATACCCTGTCCAGTCCGCCGCAACGCACGATCTCCCTGGCAATCTCCCGTGTCTCATCGTCAAAGAGCACCACATGGTCACTGTCCCAGCGTATTGGCCTGGTAATATGCAGCGCAATCTCCGGATAGAAACAAAGCAATGCCGGAATCTTGTCCGACACCACTTCCGTAGGATGATAATGTCCGTTGTCCATCAGAGGCAGACAGCCTTCATGGGTAGCGGCAAAGCTTAAGGTAAATTCCGCACTTCCGGCAGTATATGCTTCCACGCCGATTCCGAATACCTTGGACTCCACACAGGGCTTTACCTTATCCCTGTCAAAGGGCTCGGCCAGAATCTCCTCGATGGCTTCCTTATACCGCATCCTGGGTCCCATACGGTCCGCAGGGATATCCTTGTAGCCATCCCCTGTCCAGATGTTCATCACACAGGGAATCCCTGTCTCCTCCGCAAAATATTGTGAAATCCGGATACATGCCTTACCATGGCTGATCCAGAATCTCCTGGTCTCCTCATCAGGACTGGACAATGTCAAACCGTCTTTTACTCTGTCATGGGAGAAAAATGTGGGGTTGAAGTCAATGCCCATATTTCTCTCCTTTGCAAATGCCACCCACTTTGCAAAATGCTTCGGCTGGATCTGATCCCTGTCCGCAGACTCTCCGGGTTCGAAAAACGCATAGCTTGCGTGCAGGTTCAGCTTCTTTTTTCCGGGCATGAGACCAAGGGCCTTGTCCATATCCTGCATCAGCTGTTCCGGTGTTCTGGCCTTACCCGGGTAGTTGCCCGTGGTTTGGATCCCGCCGGTTAATGGTCCCTCATGGTCAAATCCGGTCACATCATCCCCCTGCCAGCAGTGAAGTGCCACTGGCGCCTGCATGCATTTTACAATGGCAGACTCTACATCTACACCATAAGATGCATAAATCTCTTTTGCGGATTCAAATCTTTCTTTGCCTGTCATTTTGTCTTCCTTTCTGTTCTTATCTGCTTCTCTCTTCTTACGCTTCAATATGCTTACTCAAAAATCTGGATGGGAAAAGACCGGAATACACATGCCCTGGCCTCCTTCAGACCTTTCAGCTCTCCTGCGGTGATCATCTGCGCCGCCACATTCCCGATGGCCGTAGCCTCTGTAGGGCCGGCATACACCGGAACCCCCGTGGCCTTCGCCGTCAGCCGGTTTAAGTATTCCGCATTGGAGCCCCCGCCCACAATATGGATTCTGTCATATTTTTCTCCGGTCATGCTCTCCAGCTCTGCGATGGTTTTGGCATAGCATTTTGCCAGACTGTTGTATATCACGGATGCAACCTCTGCGATCCCTTCGGGCACCTGCTGTCCGGACTCCTCACAGGCTTTGCGCACCTCTTCTGTCATATTGGCCGGCGCCAGAAAGCGGTCGTCATTACAGTCTACAATGGACGGAATATCACATTTCGAAGCCATGTCACAGATCTCCCCGAATCCCAGATTCCCTCCGATCTCCTTCTTCACTGACTGAATCATCCACAATCCCATGATATTCTTCAGATAACGGAAACGATAGTCATATCCGCCTTCATTTGTAAGGTTGTTTGCCCTGCTCTCCGTCGAACAGTCCGCCTCCATGCGCTCCGTTCCCATAAGAGACCATGTTCCGGAGCTGATGTACAATGCATTGTCCCGATCCGTGGGCACTGCAATCACCGCAGAACCTGTATCATGGCTGGCTGGCACCACAACTTTACAATCAAATCCCACCTCTGCTTTCACGCTTTCTGTCAGGCTGCCGATCTCGGTTCCGGGAACCACAATTTTCCGGAAAATGTGCCCAGGATACCCCAGCCTCTCAATCAGCTCTCTGTCCCAGTCTTTGGTTTCGGGACTGATCAACTGTCCCGTGGTAGCTTCTGTATATTCCGTCACCGCCGCACCCGATAACATATAATGGAAATAATCCGGCATGGTCAGCAGAATCTGCGCCTTCTCAAGCTGCTCCGGCTTCTTTGTCTTCAGTGCCATCAGCTGATAGATGGTGTTGAAGATGGCCTTCTGAATCCCGGTGCGTGCATACAGCTCATCTTCCGGAATGATCCTGTACACTTCCTGGTCCATTCCCCTGGTACGGCTGTCCCGGTAAGCAACTGCATTCCCGATCCGTTTTCCCTCCCTGTCCAGCAGAACAAAATCCACCCCCCAGGTGTCCACGCCCACACTGACAGGAATCTTCCCAAGTTCCCCACATTTCTTCATGCCCAGTCTGATCTGTGCAGACAGCTCGTCCACATCCCATACCAGTTCCCCGTCTTTTTCCGTCATCCCATTGGGAAACCGGTGTACTTCCTCCAGTACCATCTTCCCATCTTCCAGATGGGCCAGTATATGGCGCCCGCTGGAGGCCCCGATATCGATTGCCAGATAGTACCTGACTGCACAGCCTTCCTGGCTGTTCCTATCCTCTGCATTCATTGTCATCCCGCTCCTTTCTCTCCTTCCGTCGTCACGGATAGAAAAATTGTACCATACTTTCTAAAACAAAGGAAGGGAAAACGCAGAAAAATCATCTGCCGTAATCGTATTGTCAGAACTTTTACCAAAGATACTTCAAGCCAGTGTCCATTGACGGTACACTGGCTTACTCCTGCCTTATTGCACATGAAATGCCGTGAGTCCCGGATATTCCGCGGCCTCGCCCAGTTCCTCCTCTATCCGCAGCAGACGGTTATACTTGGCTACCCTGTCACTGCGGCAGGGGGCGCCGGTCTTGATCTGTCCGGTGTTCCATGCCACCGCCAGATCAGCTATGGTAGTGTCCTCCGTCTCCCCGGAACGATGGGACATCACTGCGGTATAATTGTTTTTATGCGCCAGCTCTACTGCCTCAAAAGCTTCTGTCAGGGTGCCGATCTGGTTCACCTTCACCAGAATGGATCCCGCCGTGCCGAGCTTGATACCTGCCGCCAGGCGCTTCTTGTTGGTGACGAACAAATCATCCCCCACCAGCTGCACCTTTCCGCCAAGTCGTTTTGTCAGCTTCTGCCAACCGTCCCAGTCATCCTCCGCCAGTGCATCCTCTATAGATATAATCGGGAAGTTCTGGGCCAATGTCTCAAAATAGGAAATCATCTCCTCTGTGCTGCGGATCACTTCTTCCCCTTTCAGACTGCTCTCCCCGGGGAAATGATACATGTCTGTTTTTTCGTTATATAATTCACTGGATGCCGCATCCATTGCAATCCACACATCCTCCCCCGGCTTGTAACCGGAAGCACAGATGGCCTCTGCCAGAAGAGCCAGTACGCTCTCAGCGTCCGGAAGATCCGGGGCAAATCCGCCCTCATCTCCCACACCGGTGGAGAGGCCCTTGTCCTGGAGAATCTTTTTCAGATTGTGGTAGATTTCCGCACAGATGCGCAGTGCGTCGGAAAAGCTGTCCGCACAGGTGGGCATAATCATAAATTCCTGAAAATCCACCGTATTTGCGGCATGTTTACCTCCGTTCAGAATATTCATCATGGGCACCGGCAGCAGATGGGCCCCCATGCCCCCCACATAGCGGTATAAGGGC
The DNA here is from genome assembly GCA_910580225.1 of uncultured Acetatifactor sp. GTDB lineage: Bacteria > Bacillota > Clostridia > Lachnospirales > Lachnospiraceae > Acetatifactor. The sequence goes on along the minus strand of CAJTXE010000011.1, from coordinate 38,595 downwards.
ATGGACAGCGCATTGGCAGCGGCCTTTGCACAGGACAGAGACACGGAAAGAGTGGCATTCGCCCCCAGGTTTCCCTTATTTTCCGTGCCGTCCAGTTCAATGAGCTGTCTGTCGATCTGCATCTGATTCATTGCGTTCTTCCCCGCAAGTACCGGCGCGATCTTCTCGTTTACGTTCCGGACAGCATGCTGCACGCCCAGGCCAAAATATCGGGGTTCGCCGTCCCGAAGCTCCACTGCCTCGAAACGTCCCGTACTGGCTCCGGAAGGAACCGCCGCCGTCCCCGTGTAAACCTTCCCATCCTTATGATTCAACACCGTAACCTGGGCCTCTACGGTGGGATTTCCCCGGGAATCCAGAATTTCACGGGCGTGAATGGATTTTATTTCCAGATAAGTCATCATATTCGCTTCCTCCTTGGAATATTTCCTGCTTGACATAAAATGCTTTGTTATCCACATTAGTATGTCCCTGGCAGAAGCATCCTATTCCGCCACATCCGGTACGATTCTCACAGCCTGTTCTTCCAATTCCTGTCCTGACGGTTTTCTATTTATTTTTTCTGCTTGTTTTTCAAATGCTTCCATGCCTGATCGTCTCTGTCCGGATTCCCGGCCGCTTTCCACGGTTTCTCTGAACTGTTATCCGTTGTCCCACCTCTCCTTATGCATTGTTTCCTATTTTGTTTTTTACTCCCCAAATCGGTTTTAATAAGCTTTCCCCTCCAGGATCTCGCAGTAATCCCTGTAATTCTTCTCCAGAAGCGCCGGCGTATCCAGTCCGTAAGGGCATTTGGACCTGCATTTACCGCAGTGGAGACAATTCTCTATCTTCTTCATCATTTCCTGTGCTTTGAGCGTCAGCTGCGCTGCGGAAGGCGAGCGGCGAATCAGCAGGCTCATCCTGGCACAGGTATTGATCTCAATGCCTGCGGGACAGGGCATACAGTACCCGCACCCCCGACAGAAATCCCCCAGAAGCTCTTCCCTGTCATGGGCAATGACGGCGGACAGCGCCTCATCCAGAACCGGAGGCTTGTCTATGTAGGATAGAAATTCGTCCAGTTCCCGCTCCCGCTGCACACCCCAAATGGGCAGCACATTTTCATACCCGGCCAGGAAAGCATAGGCAGCGGCGGAGTTGTTGATCAGTCCCCCTGCCAATGCCTTCATGGCGATAAAGCCCATATCTGCCCGGGCACTTTGTTCTACCAATTCAAGCTCTTTCTCTGTGGCCAGATAGGAAAAGGGAAACTGCAGCGTCTCATACAAACCGCTTTCAATGGCTTCCCGGGCCACTTTCAAACGATGATTTGTAATCCCGATATGCCGGATCATTCCTTTCTCCTTTGCTTCCAGCATGGCCTCATAGAGACCGCTGCCATCCCCGGGCTTCGGACAGAAAGCCGGATTGTGGAACTGGTAAAGGTCAATATAATCCGTACGCAGGTTCCCAAGTGAGATTTGAAGATCCTTCCAAAACCCTTCCGCATCCGCTGCCCCTGTCTTTGTGGCGATATACACCTTCTCCCGAATACCTTCAAACGCTTCCCCCACCTTCTCCTCGCTGTCCGTATAGAAACGTGCCGTGTCATAAAAAGTCACCCCATGATCGTAAGCCTTCCGCAGAAGCTTCACAGCCTCTTCCCTGGAAATCCGCTGTATGGGCAGCGCCCCAAACGCATTTTTCTCCACAATGATACCTGTTGTACCCAATGTTACCTTCGCCATATTCCGCCTCCCTGTATTATCCAGATCTGGACTTATCATGCTTTGGGCTGCGTCAGACCGTTGTCTCCCCCTGGTACTCTCCTTCCTCTTCCAGAAAAAGCACCTGTAAATGAAATCAGCTCCGACCATCCAGCCCACATCAGATTAACCTCATTATATGCTTCCCGTTGATTTCCGTCAAGCCCAGACCCGTGTATCTGCCCCCTTCACCGCTTGCGCAAATATAGCCCTGTATGCTATACTTTTTATATTGACATAATCGATGGACTGGGTCAGCGATGCAGAAAAAACAGGAGGACTGAATATGCGAAAAACAAGAAAAAAAATGTGTAAAAAAGCGAAATGCTTCCGGTATAAAATGGGCAGTTTCAGCTGTCCTGGCAAGTCTGGTATTTCTCACGGCCTGTGCCGGAGCAGAAGAGGAAACATCCGATTATGTCTTTGTGCCTCAGTCGGTTCCGGGTATGGAATTCTCCGAAACTTCTCTGCCCGTCAGAACGGATTTTGAAGTAACGGAAGAATATTTGTATTATCTGGATGAAGCACTCTATCGGATTCCTCTGAAAGAGGAACTGAACTTTGAGAATAAAGAAAAAGTTGCCTCACAGATAGAACTGGCAGGGGAGGGCCAAATTCTATGCTATACGATAGATCATCAGCAAAATCTGTATTACTGCACCTTCCTTTCCAAGAATATGAGCCTTACTCTGCACAAACGCTCTGCAGAAGGGAAAAAGATCTATCAGATTTCCGCTGCCGGACTGACAGAGTGGCCTTCCAGTACATTCCCTATTCTTGCTGCAGATAACAATGAAAACGTCTATCTCGTGGTGAATAACAGTATCCAGCGCTATGACGGAGAAGGCAATCTCACCGGAGAACTTATGCTGGATCAGGATCTGGACAATAGCTTTCTGACCACAAAGACACTGATTGAAATTCCCGACGGACGGATTTTATTTCAGATAGACAACAGCATAGACGGACACAGACAGGTCTACCAGGTCCTGGAAGGCACTATGCCCCGGCTGGAAATACTGGAGGACCTCACCGAAGATATGCCTATGTCCAGTCTCTGTCAGGGACTGGAGGGACTGTTGATACAGAATATGGATGGATGGCTGTACGAATACCAAATAGACGAGAATACCTGGACACCACTGCTCCGCTGGGAAGACAGCGATATCTATCGAAATGAAATCCTGTCCATCGTACAGCTTAAAGAAGACAGATTCTTAATCATATGTCACTCTATCCTTTCCGCTGAAAAATCGGATCACAACGCAGATCGCTTCCATCCGGTTCTTCTGGTAAAAACACCTGTTGAAGAGGCACCGAAAAAAGAAATCATCACTCTGGCCTCTCTTTTTCCCACCATTGCGCTGGAAGAAGCGGTCGTAACATTTAACCGAAGCAGCGATCAGTACCATGTAACCATTGATACATATGGTGCCACAAGCAAGTTTGAGGACAATGAAGGAGCCTATATCCGGCTGGACAGCAGCATGACTTCAAAAAGCGATGCCCCTGATCTTCTGGATCTGACAGAGTTAGATGTGGTAAAATATGCGAATGCGGGGGCACTGGACGATCTGAACGACTATATCAGCAGGGACGGAAACATCCGAAAAGAAGATTTTCTGAATAATCTGTTGGAAGATTATACCATAAACGGAAAGCTGGTCAGTATTCCCAAGGAATTTAACTTTATGGGGGTATGGATTACGGATGACCGGGCTCTGGAAGCGGCCGACTGGACCTTGGACAGCCTGATGGAAGTCGCCGGAAAATATGATGATGTGCGGCTGTTTCCCAGTTTGTGGGATACCCCCGATGTCATGCTTAGAGTTTTTTTCTCGGATTATATGCTGAATAAATTCATCAACAGAGAAACCGGTCAATGCACTATGGACAGTGACGAATTCTGTCAGCTGCTGGAATGGGTGAAAGAACAGACACTTCAGACTGACAATTCCGAAAACAGTCTGATCTTACCCAGATATCTCAACGGCTTTAGCAATTACCATTCCGCCTTGGTGGATGCGGGAGAAAACAAAATCCTGAGAGGACTTCCTTCCACAGAAGGGAAAATGGCCTATAATGTAATCGTAAAGGATGCCCTGGGGATTGTGTCAAATTCCTGCCATAAGGACGGAGCATGGGAATTTCTGTACTTTTTTCTGAGGGAAGCAAAATCCTCTCATTTCACTGTCGGCCAATTTCCCACAGACATCGCAGTTTTGAACCAGCTTGCCCAGGATATCTCCACACCTGAGTATGAAGAATCTAATGGTGTAATAGAAAAAGACCGCGACGGAAACCCCATCGAAAAACCCAAGCAGGCCTTTTTTATAAACGGTAAGTTACACAGATACTATGCTATGAAAAAAGAAGATGCAGAGGCCCTGCTGGACGTCATCAATACAGTCGACTTTACCCCCCGCAGCGCTTTGGAGCAGTCAGTCATTTCGATTATAACCGAGGAGGCGGAGTCCTTCTTCTCAGGCGGAAAGACTGCAGCTCAGGCAGCAGAAATCATTCAGAACCGGGTACAGATACTCATTTCAGAGAGTCAATAACAGGGAGCGGGCTAATCGCCCGCTCCTCAATTTCCAAACATCTGCACCGGCTCCTTAAGGTCAGTCTCTTACTTTTGAACCAGTAAAGACTTCCCTGTCATCTCCGCAGGCTGCTCTTTACCCATGATCTGGATCAGCGTGGGGATAATGTCCGCCAGACATCCGTTCTCACGCAGCGTATAAGCCTCGTCGTAATTTACCAGAATAAAAGGCACCTGATTGGTGGTATGGGCGGTAAAGGGTTCTCCCGTCTCATAGTCCACCAGCATCTCCGCATTGCCGTGGTCCGCGCAGATAAACATGGCGCCGTCCACCTCTTTGACGGCTTCCACTGCCCTGCCCACGCACTCGTCCACTGCTTCCACCGCTTTCACAGCTGCATCCAGAACACCGGTATGTCCGACCATATCCGGATTTGCAAAATTGATAATAATCACATCATACTTATCGGAACGAATGGCTTCACAGAGCTTGTCGCACACTTCATACGCACTCATTTGGGGTTTCAGGTCATAGGTTGCCACATCCTTGGGGGAATTCACCAATACCCTGTCCTCTCCTTCGTTGGGCTCCTCCACACCGCCGTTAAAGAAGAAAGTCACATGAGCGTACTTCTCCGTCTCTGCAATGCGGGCCTGCTTCAGGCCGTTTGCCGCCAGCCACTCTCCGAAGGTGTTGGTGACGGACACCTTGTGGAAAGCCACATCTTTATTTGGAATCGTAGGATCATAATCGGAAAAACATACATAAGTCACGTCCAGTCTCTGCCCTCTGTCGAATCCCTTAAAATCGTCGTCACAGAAAGCTCTGGTGATCTCCCTGGCCCTGTCGGGACGGAAATTGAAGAAAATAATGGAATCTTTGTTCTGAATGGTGGCGACAGGCTTTCCCTCTTCCATTGCCAGAGTGGGCTTCACGAATTCGTCCGTCTCCCCTCTGTCGTAGGATGCCTGAATGCCGCAGATCCCGCAGTCTGCCGTCAGACCTTCGCCCCTGGTCATGGCGTCATAAGCCAGTTTCACACGGTCATAATTGTTATCCCTGTCCATAACGTAATAACGCCCCATAACAGACGCAATTTTGCCTACGCCGATTTTCTCCATCTCTTTTGCCAATTCTACGGCATACTCCTTACCGCTTGCAGGCGGTGTATCTCTTCCATCCAGGAAGCAGTGCACATATACTTTCTCCAGACCGTTTCTCCTGGCCAGTTCCAGCAGGCCGTAGAGATGCGTATTGTGGCTGTGCACCCCGCCGTCGGACAAAAGCCCCATCAGATGAAGGGCGCTGCCGTTCTTCTTACAATTCTCCACTGCCTTCAGCAAAGCAGGATTCTCAAAAAAGGTGCCATCCTGAATCTCCTTGGTAATCCTGGTCAGCTCCTGGTATACAATGCGGCCTGCTCCCATGTTCAGGTGGCCCACTTCAGAATTGCCCATCTGTCCATCAGGAAGCCCTACTGCCATACCGCTGGCGTTGCCCCTCACAAAAGGACACTCCTTCATCAGCCTGTCCATCACAGGAGTCTTCGCCATTGCCACCGCATTGCCCTCTGTCTTCTCATTGAGTCCGTAGCCGTCCAGAATCATCAGTACTACCGGTTTCTTGCTCATCTCTTCTCTCCTTATACTATGTTTCTGTCTTCTTCCATGGGGATTTTTGTGAAAAGGGTTCTCCACGGAGTATTCTGCATTTTCCTTATCTTTTTAACGATAAAATTATACACTGAAAAAAGCTGCCGCGCAATACCTCTGTCCCTTTTTCTGATGAAATTCCCTGTGCTTCTCATATCTGTGTTTTTCGCCCCACAGTCGTAATCCATGATGCAGCAGGAGATGACAATCCCGGGAAACCGTGCCGGAACCAGATACATCCCTTTCAAAAAAGCGGAATCTTCCCCGGAAACACAGGAATCTATAATCTGCCCTGCCGTAATGCAACAGAAAAATCAGCGAATACCCTTGCTTTTTGCCCGCCGGATTGTTATACTGAAAAGAATTATCACAGCCGTTCAAACAGAACAGTGAACCGCCTAAATGATCAATCCATTTTAAAGGAATGCAAACCATGGTTACCTTACTGGCAAAACTTTTTATCAAAAATTTTAATGACGTGAAAAACCCCTCCGTGCGGCAGGCTTACGGCATCCTCTGCGGCGCGGTCGGAATCTTCCTGAACCTGTGCCTGTTCGCAGGAAAATTCCTGGCAGGCACTGTCAGCAACTCCATCGCCATCACCGCCGACGCCTTCAATAACCTGTCGGATGCCGGCTCTTCCATCATTACGCTGATCGGTTTTAAGATGGCAGGCCAGAAGCCGGACCCCACCCATCCTTTCGGCCATGGACGCATTGAGTACATAGCCGGACTGCTGGTCTCCCTGGTCATCCTGCTTATGGGCGCAGAACTTCTGAAAAGTTCTGTAACAAAAATCCTTCACCCCGGAGAACTTGCCTTCTCTCCGATGGTAATCGTGATTCTGATGACCTCCATTCTGGTGAAATGCTATATGTTTTTGTATAACAGACACCTGGGCCGGAAGCTGGATTCTGCCGCCATGACTGCCACTGCCACAGATTCGTTAAGCGACACCATCGCCACTTCCGCCGTATTAGCCGCCACCCTCATTGCTCACTTTACAAATGTCAACATTGACGGATGGTGCGGTATACTGGTTGGCCTGTTCATCTGTTACGCTGGGTACAGCGCAGCAAGGGATACCATAAGCCCCCTTCTGGGCCAGGCTCCGGATAAGGAATTTGTCACCCAGATCAACGACATCGTCACCGCCCACAGCGAAATCCTTGGTATTCACGATCTGATCGTGCACAATTATGGTCCGGGCCGGATTCTGATCTCCCTCCATGCAGAGGTACCTGCGGAAGGTAATTTTCTTGCTCTGCATGATAAGATCGATACCATCGAACATGAACTGCGGAATGTCCTCAACTGCCATGCAGTGATCCATATGGACCCGGTATGTACAAAGGATGAAGAAACTTCCCGGCTGAAAAACCTGGTAAAAGGCTATCTAAAGGAAATCAGTGAAACCATCAGCATGCATGACTTTCGAATTGTAGCCGGCCCCACCCACACCAACCTGATTTTTGATGTGGTAACCCCTTATGGTTTTCCCGTATCTGACAGCGAACTGGTGAAAAAGATCCAGGACCGGATCCAAAGAGACAATCCCAACTACTTTGCCGTAATTGAAGTGGATAAACAAATGGTTTAACAGAAAGAAGGAGAGGGAAATGCCGCAGAAAACAACAGACTTCGGCAAAAAGGGCAGCACTCTGACATGTGCTGAAACCAGACGTCTGGAAACCCTGGAAAAGCGTTACCGCAATGCTGCCCGGCAGCAATTTGAAAGCCGGGTCGCCTGTTATCACCGCATTACAGGAGGAAATTACACCTCAGTCACAGTTCGCGACCAAAAAACACGTTGGGGAAGCTGTTCCTCCCGGGGAACCCTGTCCTTTAACTACAGACTAATCTTCGCTCCGTCTGTGATTCTGGATTATGTGGTGGTTCATGAGCTGTGTCACCTGACCCATATGAATCATTCCAAAGCCTTCTGGAATATGGTGGCTTCCGTCATGCCGGAATATCAAACTTACCGGAATTGGCTCCGGGAGCATGGTCAGGAGCTGTCCCTGGAGGCTCACATGGCCAGAGCCGGAATTCCGGTCCGTTTATCCTGAACTTGACAAATCCATAAAAATGCCCCGCTCCGCGGCATACAGTCCTTTTGTACGGAAGTCTCTATACCGGCTTCTCTCCAATGGATCTGTCGTAAACCGCAAAGCGGGGCATATTTATGGATCTCTGCATGCTCTTTGACAGCATGCAGAGACCGACCTACCGCACTCCTTCCTCAGCGCCTCTCGTTTACATAAATCTGGGCTCTGCTCTGAATGACTTTTGCTACCTCCTGTGCACTCTTCTGACCCGCAAAATAAGAAGCAGTCTCTTCACTGACAATATTACTGACATCCGTGTTGCCATAATAACGTTTGTTAATGGAGTAAATATAATTCACAACTTCATCCACCTCTGTCTGACTCAGCGGTTCCAGAATGATCTCTTCATCATTTATCCAGTAGGAATCATCATATTCCACCTTCTCGCCGTTTTCATCCATGTAATAAGGCTTCTGTGTGGCTTTCTGAGCCGCTTCCAAAAAGTACTTTTTCTGAATTGGCATCATCCATTCCATTTCAGACTGGTATTCGTCCATCAGGTAATACCGCAGGAACTCCCATGCTCCGTCAGTGTTTGCGGAGCGGGAAGAAATCGCAAAAGAAGTACCGGACTGCACATAGGCTCCCATTCCGCTCTCCGTAGGGAATCCGATGTAGGAAACGGGCTCTCCGAAACGTCCGTTCACGTTATAGTTCAGATTACTCAGACTGCTCAGGTACAGATTACTCAAAACCGTTCTGTTTTCCCTGTACTGGGATTCATAATTCCTCCAGTAATCTTCCCCAAAAGTCTCTTCATTCAGCTCCTCCGGAAGCGTATTTGCATATTCCATCATATCAATGAAATTTTGAGAATCAAAATCACATTTTCCGGTGGACACATCGATGAAATCCGCACCGCAGTATTCCATCATAGTATACATAAAGGAATCCCGGGTCATCTCACCGAACATGGCAGTTCCTTCAGGCAAGGTATTCATCAGCTCTTTCATATCTGCCATCGTCCAGGAAGTACGGTCTCCTACTATGGATTTCTTTCCGATTACAGTGCTCACCCTGAATGACGGAATTACATAGTACAATTTCCCTTCCATGGAATATGCATCAAATACATTCTGAACAAATTCCACACCGGACAGTTCCTCATCTTCTTCAATCATCTCACCGATATCGGCCAGAAGTCCCTTTGCCACATAGTTTTCCGCAGGCAGTCCATCTACAATCAGAATGTCCGGCATTTTTCCGGTAGTGACATCATTATTCAGCTGTTTATAACCGGCCTCATAATCATCGTAACTGTTATAAGAATCATATTCCTTTACCGTGATGCGGTATTCCTCGCTGCTGCGGTTGAATTCCACAATTCTCTGTTTGATTTCGCCGCTGACATAATTCCCTGCCAATACCAGCACGGCCTTGTCCGGAATGTCTTTCGGGTCTACATAAGTAAAGATTCCCGCCTTGACATTCTCGCCGTAATTTTCATAGAAAATACCCAGAAAAGAATTCTCATCCAGCTCAATCAGAGAACTGAATCCGCTGATGTTCAGATCGGAATTGATGAAATTCATCTTTTCCACCCTGTCCTCCGCACCTACATTGTAACTGTAAACACCTTTGTCCGTGCTGAACACCAGATCCGATGTCTTTCCTGCATTCATGGTGTTATAACCGCCCCAGGACATGGACGCCGGCATAAGGCTGGCCTCCCCTAACTGGTCCGTACTCGGATCATAAGTTACAAGATACTGCTTCTGCCAGTCGTTTTCATCATAATAAATAATCAGGAAGGTACCGTCTGGTTTTTTCATCATGGCATTGTAATTGGAAAATACTTTGTAAACCTCCTCCGGCAGCTCTTTTCTTTCGGAAGCATTCCCCTCTGCGTCCACGGCCATCTTATACCCGCCGTCGCCGGAAAGCATCAGATAGAGCGTGCCGTCTTCCGTCACCGACATACCGCTTACATAAATATACTCATCTTCCGAAGTCAGTCCTTCCAGCTCTTTCTCCCAGGCAAAGCTTCCGTCCATGTTCCAGCAGCTGATGTAATACTTCTGCTCGGATACATACTCCTCACTGGAATAATCCTCATAGTAATAGTTCCTCATGGCATAGATAGAACCGTTGGGCCCGAAACAAAATTCTCCATAATAAGAATTTTCGTAAATCTCACTTTCCACCGCAGGCAAATCAACTGCAGTGTCATTCAGATCAGCTTCCGCATCACCGCCTGTATCCCCGGTACCTTCGGACTCTGTTCCGTCCTCTGCCTCTCCTGTACCTTCAGACTCTGTTCCGTCCTCTGCCTCTCCTGTACCTTCAGACTCTGCTCCGTCTTCTGCTTCCCCGGTACCTTCGGACTCTGCTTCTCCTGTATCCTGCGATTCCGTTCTTGCTCCGCCGGCGGGCCCATCTCCCGACCCAGTTGTCCTGTCAGTCTGTGTTCTCCAGTCCGGGATCTCCATGTCAACTACCTGCACATCAGACCCGTCTTCCTTCATGGTCAGCATCTTCATGTCCAGCTCTTCTCCGCCTTCTGACCAGTGATACACCTGCGCCATCACATAGATCTTACCGTCAATAAAGTATGATCCCCGGATTCCATAATCATCCCCACCCAGATCAGGCATCTCAAACTCCTGAAATTTGTAGACATGCTCCTTTGCCAATGCGGCATTCTCCATCTTGTCGCCGCCCTTACCGCAGGCAGCGAATCCCAATGTCATTGCCAATATCAGCCCCAAACCCATTGCCTTTTTTAACCAAATTTTTTTCACAATGCTCCCTCCTGCCGGCCTTGAAGGCCTGCAAACACTTCTGACAGGTCACTCCTGCTTTTTGCTGCTCACAATTACTCCTCTCGGGTCTATGTTTCTTTCTCCCGCTATTCCTGTTTTTCGGCAGCCTTCCGGTCCTCCTTTTCCTGCTTCAAAGCCGCCTTTCGATTCTCCTTCTCCTGCTTCAGCGCCGCTTTATGGTCCTCTTTTTCCACTTTCAGCGCCTCCTTCCGCTCCTTCTTCTCCTGCTTCAGCGCTGCCTTCCGATCTTCCTTTTCCTGCTTCAAAGCCGCCTTCCGATTCCTGCTCTCTGGCTTTTCCTCTTCGCTTTCAGACCTGAGGCGGCGTTTCTTGAAATGCTTCCGCTCCGGTTCCGTCCAGAAATCACTGTCCTCAAATTCAATTTCCTCCAAGTCTCCGTCCCCGTCTGTTTCTCCTTTTTTCTTCTTCCGCTGCTCACGCCGTCTCTCTACCCAGCGCTCTGCCTTATCCACCAGCTTCAGCCGCAGGTCGCGCATGGTCCAGCCTTTATGCTTCCACCAGATACAGAAAAATACCAGTCCCAGTCCCACGGGATATGCCAGAAACAGAATACCAAACAGCGTCATGATAGCCAGAATGTCCTCATAACTTCTTGCAATATTCTCCCAATAAGGATAGATAATCGCCTTACCGTTCATGGAACGTGTGCCGAACTGCGTCAGGAGCTTCAGTCTGGACACCAGAGAATAACGGGTGGTATTCTCCACCACCTCAGTCTCTTTTTCATTCGACCCCAGCCCTTCCTTGATATAATTCGCCGCAAACCCGGTTACCGGATTCGGCATCACAATCTCATAATGATTGATACCGTTATTCTGCCCCAATTCCGACAATGTCTGATAGGATACATACACCAAAGTGGAATCCAGGCCCGCAGCTTCCGCCAGATATCCTGACTGTCTCTCCACCACCCCTGTGACTATATGGGGAATCCCGCCGATATACACTGTCATACCTGCCACATTATTGGAACCGAACAGCTGCCAGGCCGCATCCTCATCTATAACGCAGTAATCCTGCATCAGGTCATTTCCCGAGAAATAGGAACCATACAACAGCTTCACCGGATGAAACAGGAAAAAATCACCGCCTATGCCGATGGCATCCGCAGTCATATTTCCTTTGTCCGAAGAAATCGTCACACTGCCGTCAGCACTATAGGCATCGGCCCACAATCTTGCCCCCGGATTCACCGACTCCTGAACCACAGAAGCATCCGTAAGCGCACTGTCCACCGTATGCTCGAAATCAATGATTTGATCCTCGGTAATACCCGACCCAACGGAGAAAAAACAACTGACCTGCGAGGCATTTTTTTTGCTGCTCCATCTGGAAGCCGCCGTCTGTGTCGGCTGGCTCTGCCCCAGATAACTTGTAGCGAAAAGCAGGATCAGGAAAATCAGGAAGGAAATCCCTCCGCTAATACCCAATACTATTTTCTTCATCAATTACCTCGTTTCCGGTCTATCCGTTATTCTCGCTCAGCCTGACCTGTTTGCCTGCCTCCACGGGTTTCGTGGAAGTTGTAATTACAAATTCATAGCCATACAGAGCTGCGCTGACCGCGGACTGAGTATCATCGCTTGCCAGCACCTCCACATCCACACGGCTTGCAATATAACGGGTACTCAAAGGTCCCGGCTTGGATTCCACGATCAAAATGAACTTCCCGTTGTTGTCCTCGCGTATCGCACTGTTTGGCACAATGTAGTCATAATTGGAGCTCTTCTGCCCAACAGATACATTCAGGGTCTGCCCTGCCGTAGCATTTCCGGCAACGTCAAAAGTCAACAGCTTCTTCTGTCCGGGATCGTTGGGGTCCGGCTTGATATTGGCCAGAGTCACTGTCACGTCGTCATATCTCCAGGAGTTTACCAGATCGGCCACATCCCCCACGGACAGTCGCTTTGCCTGCTCATTCGTCACAGAGAAGCTCAAATTATAACCCTTTCCTTCGGGCTGCATCACGGCTACGGGAACACTTGCATCCGTATTTTTACCTGCGGTCACATTCAGCGCAGTGATGGTTCCGGCAATAGGCGCCTTGATTGTAGCATTTACGGATTTCTCTGTCAGCTCATCCACCTTTTTCTGCGCTCTGTCAACAGCCTCCTGAGCAGTCTCCAATCCGGACACCTTACCAATCCTGGAAGCCAGTTCCGTCAGATCTTTCTGACGATCCGCCAATGCAGTCTCCTTATCCGTAAGACTGGATTGCCTGTCTGCAAGTGTCTTTTTTGCCTCTGATAACTCGCCGTTTACAGCATTCTGCTGATTTTTCAGATTATTGATAATCCCTTCTGTACTTCCGCTGTTCTTCTTGTCCGTCAATGCCTGCTCTGCCCGCTTGTAGACTTCCTCTCTTCTGGCTGCCTCCAGGCTCATGTTATTATAGACTGCCTGGGCATTGATCTCATCTGTCTTTGCCTGGGTCAGTTCCGCCTCCAGGATGTTCTTCTCGTTTTTCAGCCTTTCCAGTTCAGCCTGAACCGGATCTACATTCTCGCCTACTTCCTCCAGCCCATCCGAAATGCCGCTCCCCGCCTCATCTGACTGCGGAACCGGCGTCGCTTCATTCTGTTCCGGCTCAGGCGTCTCTGCAGTTCCGTCTCCTGCTTCCGAAGAAACCGCCGCATCACTGCCGTCAGACGGTACCTGGCTGTCTCCTCCCTCTGAGCCGCTTCCTTCGCCGGAACCATCATCCGGCTTCGCCGGCGGCTCCAGCTTATCGATCTGCTCCTGCAGCAGCTTGATCCTTGCCTGCAGATCAGCCACCCTGTTCTGCTTTGCCGTGAGATCATTCTTCGCATCTGTCTCCCACCGCTTCGCCTCATCCCATGAAGCCTTCGCCGCGTTCAGAGCCTCCGTCTCCTTAGACACATCCGCATTGTTCTCCGGTGTCAGAGAAATCTGATTGCCGATGGCGTCGTACTGACTCTGCAGCTCATCCACCCGTTTCTGTGCCGCAGACACCTCATTTTTCGCCGCTGTCACCGCATTTTCCGCATTTGTTACAGCATTCTGTGCCGCAGTAATCTGCTGACGATAGGAATCCGTAGAAATGCCGGAATCCGCCGCCTGTATATCTGATGGAGTGATCTCCACAGACAACAGGGTGGTGCGGTAATCCGCCTCCGCCTTCTCCAGCTCTTCCCGGGCCGCCTTCAATTCCTCGCTTTCTTCATCCTCCAGATACATCAGCACCGCATCCTTCTCCACGGTGTCACCCACCTTCACAGCCACACTGGCCACCTTCCTGGATTCTTTGATCTCCACATTGTAGGGATCTCCGCTTTCCACCACTCCCGACCCTCTGATTTTGGCCGTGATACTGCCGGACTGCACATACTGTGTAGCCACCTCCGGCAGGGAATAGTTCATAATGGTGTTGGAGAAAAAGGTAAGCACCAGCATCACAGACAGAAATATGATCGCTGCCGTCTTCACCCATTCCCTTCTCTTCTTTCCGTTCTCGTTCATCGCTATACCTCTCCTCTATCTATTAGATTACAAATATCTCTTCACAGTTCGTCTGTAACCGCTAAGTCATTTTGCTCATCCTTTGATCCCTCCCTGATAAGTAATACCGTCCACCAGATATTCCTCTCCATACAGAAAAATCAAAAGACTGGGCACCATGTAAATCGTAGCCACTGCAAAAGCCAGACCGATCTCTCCCGCATTGATCTTACTCAAGAATACCGACAGAGGATGGGTCTCGGCATCGGTCAGCAGAATCAGGGGCTGTTCCACCATATTCCAATAATCTATAAAGACCAAAATAGCAGCGGAGCAGATTGCCCCTTTGCAAAGCGGCAGGCAGATCCTTCGGTAAATCTGCCATTCCCCTGCGCCATCTATCTGTGCCGCCTCCATCACGGATTCCGGAATCCTGCGCATAAATTTCGTCAGCAGAAACACTGCAAAAGGTGACATGATGCCCGGCAGCCAGATAGCCCAGTTGGTATCCAGCAGATTAAACCAGTCGCTGACCAGATAATTGGGAACCAGCGTCACCTGATAGGGCATCAGCATCAGTATGATATACATGAAAAAGATGATCTCCCTGATCCTTCCCCGATACCTGGCAAATCCGTAAGAAGCCAGGGACGCAACAATCAGCTGAAATATCACAATCGGCACTACCAGAATCACCGAATTCCAGAACTTCAGCAGATATTCCGGACTCTTGAAGAGAACCGTATTATACTGACTGAAAGAAACCATATCAGGAATAAATTTCAGGTTCACCTTTTCCGCTATGTATATCTTTCCGCCGTGGGCATCCGTAGCAAATACGGAACCATAGTTTGCGGAGATTTCAGATGCCGCCATAAAGGAGTTGGTGATGGTCAGCACAATGGGCATCAGGAACAGGATGGCAAATGCCGCCGCTACCACTGTAGCCAGACCGATCTTGGCCGTCTGCACCCGTTTCCTTCGTCTGGCGGACAGTCGGTCCCGGGCCGCCAGATTCTCCCAGTTGCCTGACGCCTCCTTATTATCCAAATTGGATTTTCTCCAATTTTTCATCCCTCCACATCCTTTCCGAAATGATTCTCTGCAATAAACAGGATTCCGATGATCACGATCATTACCAACGACATTAATATCGCCGCTGCCGACAGTGTCTGATAATCCAGTGACCTGAACTTATTGTTCATGAAATGCTGCAGCGTATAAATGGAGTCATATGGATAGTCCCCTGTCAGCAGATATACCTCCCGGAATATCTTGAACGAATTGATCAGGGACATAATCGTCACAAAAAGCAGGGAGGAGGATAAATATCGTATCTTAATATGGAAGAACGTCTGCAGAGGCGTAGCGCTCTCCAGCGTAGCCACCTCCAGAATATCTTTCGGAATACTGGCCAGGGCCGCCATAAACAGGATCATATTATATCCCAGATTCTTCCACAGAAACAGAATCACGATAACGATCAATGCATAATCCGATTTCATCCAGTCAATTTTACCGCCCCCCAAATTTAGAAGTACTTCATTGACAGCACCGTTATAATGGAACAGTACCTGCCAAATCAACACAATGGAGGCTACCGGCACCATCATCGGACTTAAGAAAAAGGTTCTGAACTGACTCCGGAAAGGCAGCTTTGCCTCCAGTACAATGGCCAGGATCAGGGAGAGAACCACTGCCAGCGGAACAGCCACCGCCGCAAAGGTGAAGGTATTGCGGACTGCCGTACGGAAAGAAGTGTTTCCCATAATGCCTTTGAAATTATCAAAAAGAACAAAGTTTGCACTGATAGGATTATCTATCAGCGAATAATATATGACCACCATAAAAGGAAGTATAAAAAACAACATCACCCCCAGAAAGCTGGGGGCTATGTAAAGCCCCGAGCTGATCTTCAGTCTGCGGGTTCTCCTGGTGGTTTTGATGTGATTTCCCGATACAGGCGTCTTTCCACGCCTCTCTTTTCGCTTTTTACCCATTTTCATCCCCATTCCAGATGTATTTTCTTAACCGGCCTCAAAGCCTACTTGGTCTCGCCCACATAGATCTTGATTCGGTTCTGGATAATACCTGCCACTTCATCCACAGACTTCTGGCCCTTGAAGAAACCTTCCGCCTCTTCATTGATGATCTTTGTAATCTCATCATTTCCGTTGAAAGATACCGGCTTCGCGTTATTCATCAGTTCCATTACCGCATCTACTTCCTCCTGGGTGGGAGTACGATAGGTATAACTCCATCCGTCTTCATATCCGATGGTAGATGTCCCGCTGATAATGGGCTCTCCGTTTTCATCCTTCAGAATTTCACCGTTTTCATCCGTCACATAGTCCGGCTCCACAGCTTTCTGAGCCATTTCATCGAGTTTGGATTTCACAGTGGGAAATCCACTCCGGAAACGGTCGTTTTCCTCCTGGGTCAGAATACTTTCCAGAAACTCCCATGCCGCGTCTTTATGGGCAGATTTGACTGTAATACCATAAGCTTCTCCCGCGGAAAGCGCATGACCGCCTGTACCATCCACTGTAGGGAATCCGACGCAGTTATATTCACCCTGAAAAATCTCATCATACATCTGAAGCCGCTCAAAATCATAAATATAAGCGGTAGCAAGCAATACCTCGCCGTTCTGAATCCTGGTAGGCTCGGAATCCATCCCCTCTTCCAAATTCACCTCATCAGGAAATTTATTCACGAATTCAAGTATGTTTTTGAATTCTTCAGTGTCAAATCTGCATTCTCCCGTACTCCAGTCAATAAAAGAGTCCTCATTGAACATCATGGCTGCCTGAAGAATGTACTGCTTGGAAACCCTGTCGAAAAGTTCCGCATCCGGATGTTCCTTAGCAAGCGCGATCAATTCTTCCAGCGTCCATCCGCTCTCACTGCCCACCATGGACACTGGCCCCACTACGGTCTGTATATTAAAGTAAGCAGGTATACTTACCAACATGTCATCAAAGGTATAAGCCTTCACAATATTATCCACAAAATCGTCCCTGTTCAGTTTACTGCTCTTCTCCAGATAGGGCGTGAGATCCTCCAGAACCCCTTTTGCCACCAGCTGACTGATATTCACACTTGACAGATCAATCAGATCCGGACAGTTGGCGGAAGTGATATCATTATTCAGATTTGTCAGCGCATCCGACCAGGTATTCTCGTTAAAATTATCATAGTTCACATATTCCCTGACCGAAATATGATATTGGGAACTGGCCTTATTAAACCTCACTGCCTGGGACTGGAGGTTGTAAGAACCGCCCATGGTAGCAATGGTGATGGTCTCTTTCTGCGGCACTTCATCCGCCTTCTTCTTCGTCAGAAGAGCCACACCGCTGTCATTGCTCTCCCAGTCCTGCACCACTGCAACCACCCTTCCGTCTTCCAGCTGACCGAATTGCCGCACATGATTGCCGTTGATATCGCAGTCCAGCCAGTCAAACAGATACTCTCCCTTCTCTTCTCCCAGGTTGTATCCATATACTGCCCTGCCGTTGCTGGTGAGGAAATCGTACTCCCCGCCTGCCACTATTGAACCGTTTCTGGAGACGCCTTTGTAAGACTCACCCGTCTTCTTCCCATCGAAATCCACCTCACACAGCGTATAACTGCTGGTATTCCCATCGTAATTACTGAACCCCATATAGACCTTGCCGTCTTTGCCGCAGACCAGAGAATCAATCCATGAATTTCCGGAATTGTCCACGGAAATGTTACCTTTGGCATTGCCCTCTGCGTCAAACAGCCACACCTTACCGTCACCTGCGATATAGATCCGGCCCTCTCCGTCTACCACCAGTGTCTCTATGTAGGAATCTCCGTACTGCTCCGTAATATCCTGTAAAAACAACTGTTTCCCCTCCGCGTCAAACTTGGACAGAAACTGGGCGGATTCACTGTAATCCTCGGAATAGGAATAGACAATGGCATACATGGTGCCATCCTCCAGATAATAGCTTCTATTGATATTCTGGTTCATCGATTCTTCCGTCCATGTAACGGGAACAGAGGTCACATTTTTATCTGTCAGGGAATATCTGCAGATATTCTGGCGGCTTTCCCCCTTCTCTTCATCCCAGTCATAAGACATGTAGTAAAGATTTTCCCCTGCTATCTGCATCTCATAGTAATTTGCATTCTCTTCATCCACTGTCAGAAATTCCGGTACATAGGCCCATTCTTTCACCTGAGTTCCGTCTGCAGAATCCCCTGACTTCCCGCAGGCTGCCATGGAAACCATCATTGCCGCTGCAAGCAGAAGGACAAGCCCCCTGCGGTGTACTTTGCTTCCAAAATCTGTTATTCCTCTTTTTCGCATCTTATACCACGACCCTTCCCATATTTAGTTCCGCAGCCCTGAACTCTCCGTCTGCGGCGCCCATCCTGTTCAAAAAGCGTACTCTGTCCAATCCATGTATTTCCCGCAGAATACCGCGAGAATAAAATATGTCAGATGACATGCAGGATGCCACATATTGAGTATATCACACTCCCGCCAAAATGCACCTTAAGATTTTATGAATTACAGCAAAATAAAACTTAATATTGCAACAATTTTGTAACAGATCCTATGATTTGTTTTTCGGCAAATGACCGCCGCATTATTATACATCACTTAATCCGAATATAATATTTGCGCAGCTCCTGAATGCGTTTCCTGTGACGTGCCATGCTGGCCACCCGGTTATAAAACCAGAACCCATCCACCAAAAGATTGTTGGCCCTGCCGATCTTCTGTTTGGTGGTCTTTTCATAGTATACACCGCCGCAGGTACAGGCCTCCTGCCCTCTGCTTTTCACCAGTCTGATCAAATCCGATTCGCAGGATACTTTCTCACTAAATTCCGTATATCCCATTCCGACACAGTCCACCTTATGAGCATCGCTCCCCCCAAAGACAGGCTTCCCGTACATTTCTGCAATCGCAAGTGCCCCGGCATTGCTTTCAGGTGATTCGCAGGCATTAAAACCTTCCAGGAAATCAAATCTGTCCATCACCGCCCTCTGGTTGCGATGCTTCCTGGTATTCATGATGCTTAAATATTTCTCACCGCAGGGATGAGCCGGTCCCAGGATACCGCCGTTTTTATGCACAATATCTATTAGAAAGTGCACAGGAAGCCCCCGCAGTTCCAATATCTTCAGCTTCACTGTCTCCGGCATAATCACCAGAATATGTCCGGCATCAATGGTGTCATACTCCACACCTTTCAGCACCAGAAATCCCCTGTCCCGTCCTTCCTCCCGCACCTTTTTCCAGACCCGGTAGCCGTTGTAGGAATCATGATCACTGACAAGCATTCCGTCAAACCCCTTCTCCCTTAAAGTCGCCGCAAAGTCCTCAATCGGCACCTTTCCATCCAGCGACCCTTCCTTTGTATGACAATGCATATCAAATTTCATTTTATCCTGTCCTTTCCTGTTTCAGCTGCTCTCTGCCCCTGTGCTCCCTTACTGCTCACGCCTCCGCTTAATCCACACTTTTTAAAGATTCCGTCATGCTGATCTGCTCCAGTTTTCCTTCCATGGCTTTATTCACACACCAGGCGAAAGCCAGGGTTAGTATACTGCTGTAGAGATAGCTCACCGGTTTCACATAAGCGGTAAATGACATCAGATCCACTCTGATTTCACTTATGACGAAAGCATGAAGAATATGACCCAGCCCCAACCCCAATATCATTCCCCATCCTGTCAGCATGATATTCTCCCGGAACACATAAGCCGCCGTCTCCTTCTTATAAAATCCCAGTACCTTGATCGTAGCGATCTCCCGTACCCGTTCTGTGATATTGATATTGGTCAGATTATAGAGCACCACAAACGCCAATCCTGCCGCACAGAAGATGACCACCACCACAATGATATCCAGACTGGCCATCATATTACTGATCCGATCCATGAAATCCCGGTTCACTGTCACATTAGCCACCTGTTCCAGTTTCATCAGCTCCGCTGAAAGTATATGGGCTTCTGAAACTCCCTCTGCCAGATTCAGATACACTGTCTTTCTTTCCGGCTCCTCCCCCGTCAGCTCACTCCAGGTGTCTTCCGAGACATGAACGTAATTATAAATATAATTCTCGTAGATACCGGATACTTTTACTGTGATTGTTTTCTGTTCTCCGTCTCTTAATGTTATCATATCGCCCACCCGTACATGATAGTCCTCGGACAGACGATTGGAAATCACAGCCTCTCCGATCTCCGGATACGCCACTGCTTTCCCTTTCGTGGTGTGCAGGTTCAGAAAAGATGCCATTCCCTTTTCCGTTCCGGTCACCAGATAGACGGATTTCACCCCCTTCTCAGTCACGAAATCCATATTTTTCTCCATGGCAAAGGTATATTCGGCTACTTCCCGCAGCTCTTCCAAGGCTTCTTCCAGTTTCTCATCCGCCGCCTCCTTCAGGGTTACACCGATATCATAGGTCTGAATCTCAGTAAACTGCTTTGTTCCCACATCAGCGATGGAATCCTTGATGCCGAACCCTGTCACCAGCAGCGCCGTACAGCCGCTGATTCCCACCACCATCATAAACAGCCGTTTTTTATACCGGAAAATATTCCTCAGAGAGACTTTCCTCAGAAAGCTCAGGCGTTTCCACAAAAACGAGATCCTTTCCAAAAAAACTCTTTTGCCCGCTTTGGGTGCCTTGGGACGCATCAGAGCCGCCGCCACCTGTTTCATCTCCATCCGACAGGACATCCAGGTGGTCCCGATGGAACACAGCAGAGACACCGTCAGAGATATAGTTGCCATCTTCCAGTCAAACACATAGAAAATAGGATCCGCACGATACATCATGCCATAGCAGAACCAGATGATCTCCGGAAATCCCCAGGTTCCGGCTATAAATCCGAACACACAGCCGCTCACTGCCGCCAGCCCGGAATAGACCATAAACTTTGACATAATGGTGACTTCGCCGTATCCCAGCGCTTTCAGCACGCCGATCTGGGTACGCTGCTCTTCCACCATCCGGTTCATGGTGGTAATGCAGACCAGCCCAGCCACCAGAAAGAAAAACACTGGAAAAATATTGGCTATCCCTTCTATAATATTGGAATCATTTTCAAAACATACATAACCGATATTGGTATCCCTGCCCAGCACATAGGCTTCCGGCTCCTCCAGCTGTGCCAGCTTTTCCTCCGCTTCCGCAAGTTCCCCTTCCGCATCCGCCACCTGGGAATTAAATTCTTTCAGAGCCTTCTCATACTCCTTCTTTCCCTCTTCGTATTCCTTTTTTCCTTTCTCAAACTCCGCCTCCTTCTCTGCCAGAATCGTCCGGCCTTCTTCCAGCTCCTTCTTCCCTTCGGCTATGGCATCTTCCCCTGAAGCAACCTCTTCTCTTGCCTCTGTCAAAGCCTTTCGTCCCTCGGCAATATCCCGCTTTCCCTCAGTTATGGATGCCTGTCCGTCCGCCAGCTGCTGCTTTGCCTCTGCCACAGCCAGCCAGCCGCTGTTAAGCTGCTGTTCCGACTGCTGGATCTGCTGCCAGGCTTCCGCCAGCTGCTGTTCGCCTTCGGCCAGCTGTCCCTCACGCTCCGCCAGCTGTTCCTGATAATTTGCCAGAGTCTGCTCCCCTTTTTCAATCAAAGACACTGCCAATTCATATGCTTCCCCTGAAATTTCTCCGTTCTCTGTTTTTTCCTGAAGTTCCGCTTTCTGCCGTTCCAACTCAGAAACCTGATACTCCAGCTGTTTCCTGCCCTCCGATATCAGAAGCCGCATGGTCTCCATAGACTCGTTCTTGCTGCGCCACTCTGCCTTTCCGTCCGCCAGCTGTCTCTCGGCACTTCGCAGATTCACCTCATTGCTGTCAATGAGGCGCTTAGCATCCGCAAGCTCCGCCTCCTTCTCCAGAAGTGTCAACTCTCCCTGGTTCATCTCCGCCTCCTTCGCGGCGATGGTACCTTTTGCAGAAGCGATTTCCCCCTCCTTTTCCTTTAACGTCTGCTCTCCTGCTTCCAGCTCCTGCCTGGCCTGTGTCAGCTGCTCTTCTCCTTCTGCCAGCTGCTCTCCCGCGGCATCCAACTCCTTTAATGCATCTGCCAGTTCTCTCTCCCCTTCTGCCTTTTTCTCCTCCAGCTCGGAGCGCCCTTCCGCAATCTGCTGCTGTGTATCCTCCAGGATGTCCTGGTATCTGACAAGGGCCTCTTCCTTTGCCAGCTTCTCCCAGACAGCCTCCTTTTCCTCCATGAACGACTGATATTCTTCACTGTACAGCTCATAATCCCGATCAAACCGCACATAAATCTCCGTAAAATAATCCGTAACAAAACCATCCGGGGTAAAACAGAGAAATCCGTCCAGACGCCCTGTCCCCAATGTGGTATTTCCTCTCTCATATTGCAGGTACAGAGGCGACTGAACCAGACCCACAATCGTATACTCCCTGTAAGCAAAATGTCCCAGATCTTCCTCCTCATTGTCTTCAGAAAGATAAATCACGCTTCCAATGTCTGCCGCACCGAACATTCCGCTGTCTGCCACACATTCCTTTCCCTCCTGAGGCATCCGGCCGGATACCAGTTTCAGTGTATTCACCTCTTGTGTGATGCTGAATACCTTCACCGCCCCCTGGCTGCCGTCTTCCAGATGATAGAGCACATCAAAAGAGACGGACCCCTCTGCCGCCTCCACATCCTTCGCCCCTGAAATGGCATCCACATTCTCCTGATCATACCCCAGCGTGGAAACCAGACGAAAGTCATAGAAGCCATATTGATTCAGATATTCCCTGACGGTAGCCATCATGGCTTCCTTTGTCACCTTAAGACCGGCAAAGAAACCGACTCCCAGGGCAATGATGACAAAAATAGCCATAAACCGCCCGAAACTGGATCTGATCTCCCTGAATGTGGTTTTTCGGATTCCTCCCATCCCGCTCTTTCCCATCTGCTTCTCCTGTTTCCTACCATTCGATATCGGCCACATCCACAATGTTCCGGTTGATCTTACTGTCTGCAATCGTACCGCTCTTTACGGTAATGACCCGGTCTGCCATTGCTGTCAGCGCCTGATTGTGAGTGATGACGATGACGGTCTTCCCCATCTCCCGGCAGGTATTCTGCAAAAGCTTCAGAACGGACTTGCCGGTATTGTAATCCAGTGCGCCGGTAGGCTCATCGCATAGAAGCAGTTTCGGGTTCTTCGCCAGAGCCCTGGCAATGGCCACTCTCTGCTGCTCCCCTCCGGAAAGCTGAGCCGGGAAATTATTTGTCCTTTCCTTCAGCCCTACCTGATGCAGCACCGCTGCGGCATCCAGGGGATTTTTACAGATCTGTGCAGCCAGCTCCACATTTTCCAGGGCTGTCAGATTCTGCACCAGATTATAAAACTGAAATACAAATCCCACATCATACCGCCGATAGGTGGTAAGCTGCTTCCTTTGATAAGAGGAGATCTCCTCCCCGTCCAGGTACACCCTGCCGCTGGTTAATGTGTCCATGCCGCCCAAAATATTCAATATCGTAGTCTTTCCTGCACCGGAAGCACCCACTATAACACAGAATTCCCCTTTTTCAATCTCAAAATTCACGTCATGCAATGCCTGTATCTCGACTTCACCTGTTCTGTATATTTTATTTACATCCTGAAAACTGACGAAAGCACTCATATTGATCCATCCTGCTGCGAGATTTGGCTGATAAAACGGCTCGCCATTTCCTTTTCAGCCACGTTTTTTATTATAACATAAAACCTTTTCATCTTCCAAGCTTTTTGATATAATATAAATAAAATTACTATAATGTATTTTTTACCATGGATAAGGAGATCGTATATGCTTTTGATTCATCTTTTTGCCCTTCTGGGGATCCTGCTGTTTGCATTTGCCTATCTGGGTACCATCCTGAATGGCAAACTGCCAAAGTATTTCTTTTCTTTTATGATTCTGACAGCCTTTGCCATCCGCCTGGGAGCGGCGGCACTGTCGAAAGGATTCGGATCAGACATGGCCTGCTTTGCCGCCTGGTCCGACCGGATCTGGCAGGTACGGCCGGGCGGATTCTATTCTCCGGAAATCTTCACGGACTATCCTCCTGGCTATATGTATGTGCTGTGGCTGCTGGGCTGGTTCCGACAGCTCTTTCAGATAGAATATTATTCCACCGCACATCTGATCCTGTTGAAGCTCCCGGCCATTTTTTGCGATATCGCCTGCGGAGTACTGCTTTACCGCGAGGCTTCCCGACGGCTTTCACAGACCCAGGCTGCTTTCGTAAGTCTGGCCTATCTGCTGAATCCCGCTGTCATTCTGAACTCTTCCGTATGGGGCCAGGTAGATTCCATCCTGGCCCTGCTGGTGGCTTTGATGTGCCTGTACCTGATTCATGGACGGATGTATGCCGCTTATATTGTGTTCGGCATCGGTGTGCTGGTGAAACCCCATATGCTGATTTTCGGGCCCGTGATTCTGGCAGGTTTTCTGGATCACGTTATTTTGAACGGATTTCCCGCCAAACCAGGAAGCCGCAATGCCGCTCTGCTGGCAAACAGAGTGCTGCACAGCTGTATCCGTATTCTGACCGTCATTATCGGTATGATCATCCTGTGCCTGCCTTTCGGCCTGGAGAACGTATGGAAACAATATTTCAGCACAGTAACCTCCTATCCCTATGCCGCGGTTAACGCCTGTAATTTCTGGGGATTATTTGGTTTAAACTGGGTAAGCCAGGACAATACCTTCCTTGGGATCCCCTACCGTGTGTTTGGCTGGAGCGCCATTGCACTGAGTGTGGCTGCTGTCCTGTATGTGAGTCTGAGAAATCGAGAACGGCAGGAAAAATATCCCTTTCTTGGCGCATTGATAATCGTTTCTGTCTTCCTGTATTCCGTGCGGATGCATGAACGGTATCTGTTTCCCGGACTTTTGCTCCTGCTTTTTGCCTATGTATTCTCGCCTTCCCGGCTGCTTTATCTGTGCTTCGGCGGCTTTTCTGTCCTGCATTTTTATAATACCGCCGATGTATTGTTTTTCTATGATCCCGGCAACTACAACAGCCGCTCTACGCTGATTCTGTGTGTATCTGCCGGAATGCTGGTATGCGGCGGAGCTCTGTTTTATGCAGCAGCCAGGTACTGCGGCCGAAAAAAGACCGGAATCAATACGGAAAAAGCTGAAGATCCCGGACTTCTTTCCTTCCTTCATCCAACAATGAGGAATGAAAGACATGCCCCCAGACCTTCTCAAAAAGGCGCCCCCTTCAAAAAAGCCGATATGCTCTGTATGTCGGTTATCACACTGATCTATGCCTGTTTTGCTCTGTATGACCTGGGAGAACGGGAAGCACCTGTGAGCGCCTATGAAATGGTGCAGGGACAGTCCCTGGAGTTCGATTTCGAAACTAAGGCTCCGGTATCTCTGGCTTATTATATTGGTCCCTGGCATAGCAGAAGCTTCACTCTGGAGGGAAAACGGGAGGCTTCCGACGAGTGGACCTCCTTTGGCAAAATCACTCTTCAGAATGTCTTTACCTGGCAGAATGTAAGTGTGGATACTGGCATGTCCCACCTTCGGCTGACACTGGAGGACAGTCAGGCCTTACTTCTGGAACTGGTATTTCTGGATGAAAACGGAGAAATCCTGACTCCGGCTTTTGCTTCCTTTTACGAGAATCTGTTTGATGAATCGGCTCTGTATCCTCAGGTCAGCAGTTTCCGCAACAGTATGTATTTCGACGAAATTTATCATGGACGCACTGCCTACGAATTTCTCCACGGACTTACCTCCTACGAGAATACCCATCCGCCTCTGGGAAAGATCCTGATTGCACTCGGCGTGTCAATCTTCGGCATGAATCCCTTCGGATGGCGCATTATCGGCACGCTTCTGGGGATTGTTATGGTACCACTGGTCTACCTCTTTGCCAGACAGCTGACGGGGGACCGGCTGCTGGCCTCTCTGGCCTGTGTCCTGTTTGCTTTTGATTTTATGCATTTCACTCAGACCAGAATTGCTACAATAGACGTGTATATCACCTTTTTTGTGATATTAATGTATTATTTTATGTACCAGTACAGCCGTATAAGTTTCTATGACCGCTCTCTGAAGCAGACATTCCTGCCGTTGGGTGCCTGCGGGATCTGTATGGGGCTGGGCATAGCCTGCAAATGGACCGGCATGTATGCCGGCTGTGGACTGGCTTTGATTTTCTTCTCCGTATTGTATAGAAGATATCGGGAATACGTCTATGCTTCCACTGATCCATCCGGACATACCGACGGCATTTCCCACAGACATATTCTGGAGCAGTTCGGCCCTTGCGCCAAACGCACCATTGTATTCTGTCTGGTATTTTTTGTGGCAGTTCCCGGGCTGATCTACCTGCTCTCCTACCTGCCCTTCCGGGATTATTCGGACAGAGGGCTGATCGGCAGACTGCTCTACAACCAGCAAACCATGTTTGGATATCACAGCACTCTGGAATCCACCCATGATTTTTCTTCCGCCTGGTATGAGTGGCCCATTATCAAACGGCCCATATGGTACTATTCCCGTATCATAACCAAAACTGCCGAAGGCGGCCTGCGTGAAGGAATCAGCGCCTTCGGCAATCCTGCCGTATGGTGGCCCGGCATTGCTGCCTTTCCATATATGATTTATCTGTGGGCGAAAAAAAAGGACCGGACTGCCGCCTTCCTGATCATTGGATATATGGCGCAGTATCTGCCCTGGTTCTTTGTTACACGTATTACCTTTATTTACCATTATTTTCCCAGTGTGGTATTTGTCGTTCTGATGATTGTGCACAGTTTCAGGCAATGGACGGAACAGCCTTCCGGAAGTATGGTAGAGCTTTCCAGGATGGTACGGAAACGGCGTATGCTGTTGGCCGCAACAGTGCTATACGGCATTATAGCAGTCAATCTGTTTCTTCTGTTCTATCCTGTACTGTCAGGCGCGCCGGTGGAAGCAGCTTATGTGGCAAAATATCTGAGATGGTTTGAGACCTGGGTGCTGACAGCAAAATAATCATATCCTGGTACCAGTCCCACAGTATAACGGTTCGGCTTCTCTGCGAACCGTTATGTCTGGTACCCGGTATCCACAATCTCCCGAATCATCCGAAGCGCTTCGTTACCCACCTCCGGAGGTACACCGATTACCAGTCTATCTTCACATTTGATATAGCGCTGGAGAACAATGTCAATTCCCTGGATGGACAGGGTGGAAACCACCATACCAATCCTTCTGGATGTCATCTGTCCCTTCTCCAGATACAACAGCACAATCTCACCGTCTATGGAAATATCGGTCTGACTCAGCTCCTGTACCAGCATCTCCACAAAACGTTTTATCTTTCCATACTCCGCTTTCCGGACCACAATGGCAAGCCAGTCGATATTGATCGCCATACATTCACAGGGAATCCTGCATTCTTCCAGCACTTCAAAAATCTTCCGGATACTCTTCTCATCTCTTGCCAGCTTTCTTCTTTCAATTGTAATTCGTACCGCATCTATTCTCTGAATCCTGTTTTCCATTCACTACTCCAGCATATTTTCTATTCGTCTTTATCCCTTTTATCCTGTCTTTTCCGCATCCCCCGCTTTAGTTCCTCAAAAGCTTCTCTATATTTGGGTGAGATCATATCTGGATTGGAGCGGATCATATCTCTCTGGAAAAAATCTTTGACCTTTCCCAAACGATTACGGTCTGCCACATGAACAGCATACCTTGTCTTCAGCTCCAGAAGTTCTTCCCTGATTTCCCCCAAATACTCCGCAGGCCTGGTCAACACAATATTCCTGGCTGTCTCCAGCTTACTTTCAATGCCCGATTTCACATCCTCAATCCGCACGGTCATCCCTTCGGCCCACTCTCCCACAGCCGAGTTCACACTCTCTGTCAGGGCTGCCTTATAATTCGTCATCTCCTGGCCTGCCAATGCAATGATCACATCCAGACGCTTCTGAATATGCAGCATTTCCCGCTTCGCCTGCTCCATTTTCACCAGCACATTACGGATATCGATGGCCGCCTTAAACGACAGTGCGAAATCTGCCGCAATCCCGACACTCAGCATATAGGTAAGTACTGTCAGCACCCGGTCCGACATGGAAAGCACCATGCTCTCCACAGGTATATGTACCGCCTGCGTCATCAATATTGTCAGAAATCCCCACGCCAGTGTACTTCCCAGACAGATATGTCCCTGAAAATTCAGCGGCTTGTCCGAATAATCCCAATACCTTATTTTGAACAGAGCCTCCATGGCCACCCCCGTCACATACTCCAGCGCCGTGGCACCGATACACCCTGCAATATAGGTCAGTACAATATGCTCCCTAAACGGCATGGACACCACCAACATCATAATGGCACCGCTGCCGTAGAGCGGCAAAAACGGACCTCTCATAAATCCCCGGTTGGTCAGCTTTCTGTCTTTGATTGAAACATAAGCGGATTCAATACACCATCCTGCAAAACAATATACATAAAAAAAGAAAAGCCATTGCATCATTGAATAGGAATACATAAAAACCTCTTCTCGTCCCTTTTCCTGTCAGCGATAGACAGCCGCTTCCACAGCCAGCCTGCCCTTTCTGGTCTGTCCCGGCTCGCCGGTCAGCATGAATTTCCCATATCCCCTGGCATTCACCGTCTCCCCGCATTTGAGCTGCCTGGAATGATTCTCGCATCTCCGGCCATTCACATAGACCTTTCCCGCCCGAAAGAGTTCAATACTTTTTTCCCTGGAGATGTCATAGACTCTCGCCAGCACAGCATCCACCCGAAGAGAAGCCACATGCAGAACCACCGTCCCCGGCTCCTCCCTGGGAATCTGTCCCACATCCGCCGTAAGACTGCAGCTTACGCTGGTATGCTTCACCTGAATCAGATTGTCGCAGATAAAATCTGCTATGGAATTGAGACAAAATAAATACGCTCCGCCGTCAGTCACCCGGATATCGCCCATAGTACTTCTCTCGATACCCAGATTCATCAGCGCTCCCAGAAAATCCCTGTGGGACAAATCGTCCGCAAACTTCCTTGCAAGCGGACGAATGCACACACAAGTGATCGGAAACGCTTCCTCATACCCCAGTTCTTCCGATCTGCCGAATCTCACCACCACACGTTCCGCCTCTTCAAAGCCACCGTTCAGGCAATATCCCACATACTTAAGCCGGGCTTCTTCCTGCCAGAAAATATCCTGACCGCTTAAACCCAGAAAACCGGTAAAAGTATATACGCCCTGTCGGAAGGTCTTGTCCGCCAGATCGTGAAAACGGTTTTTCATCTGCTGTATCTCTTTTTCGTCAAAAGTTTTCAAAAGCTGATAATCTCCTCTTTCGGTGCTTTTGTCTTCTCCACACTGACAGCGTGAAGAACGGGGCCCTCCCCCTTATAATCCGGCCAGTATTCCTTCGCAACCGTTGCCGTAACCTTCACCCATTCCTTCTGTTTCAGGGTATCTGCTTTTTCATAGGCACAGGCATACCCCAGGAAAGCCATATCCTCCGCACAGCAGGTCATGGCCATTCGTCCCGGCACAAAATATCCTTTCGGGAGACTTTCCGTCTTTAATACCATCGCTACAAACCGGATCGTCTTTCCCACATAGCGCTCCAGATGGTCCATAGAATCCAGATACCATATCCCATATCCCTGGTTATCCAGAGATATGACCGGCTGATTCAGATCATAAGGCAGATCTTCCTCGAAAATCTCGTCAATTTCTCCCTTCGCATCCTCAAAGATTACATCTGCAGATGTATTCACTGCCTTGATATTCCTCCGATAAGAATTCAGCTGTTCCCTGACTGTATCGCAGCGGTTGAAAATGATCATCTCGGATCTGCGGATCATCTCGGCCAGCAGCGAGCGCATATTGGTATAGTACATGGGGAACGTGGAACCGTCAATGATTGTGATCTGCTGCTCTATGGTCCAGTACCATGGAAGTTTGATATCCCTGCAATTCCACATACCGTTATACTCAATGATAATACGTTCCGGTCTATGTCGTTTTTCCAGACTCGTCAGATTTGACGGGCTGAAATCCTCTTCCCGCTCAATCAGCTCTATCTCTGTTCGGCTATTCTTCAGAAGCTCCGGATCATACTCCTTCTCCCCTTCTTCACAGAGCAGCAATAAAGTCTTGCCCTTCACCTGAAAATACCGCTGTGCCAGGGTAAAGCAGATAAATTCTGTCTTTCCGCTCTCCAGAAAGCCATTGATCATATATACAGGTTTCATTTTTCATCTACACCTTTCCGATTCTGCCTTCCAAAGTCCCCTACTGTATTCGAAAAAAACTTTTTCGTATCTCAGCCGAACAGCTCCTCCAGCTTATCCTCCTTCAGCTGTGCGCCGATGACACAGAATTTTCCGGTTACCTCAGGTTTTCCTGTCCTGATATTATGCTCTTCCGGAACATAATCATAGTAAATCCAGGTGCCGTCCTCAGCCGGAACCATTCCCTTTGCCCGCAGAATCGCACCGTATTCACCGCTGTCCAGAGCTGTCAGAATATTTTCAATCCGTTCTCTGGTAAATCTGGCCGGAGACTCCTTTCCCCAGCTGGTAAAGACGTCATCCGCATGATGATGGCCGTGATGGTGATGTTCTCCCTCGTGATGGTGCTCACAGCACTCCCCATGGACATGTTCTCCCTCGTGATGGTGCTCACAGCACTCCCCATGGGCATGTTCTCCCTCGTGATGGTGCTCACAGCACTCCCCATGGACATGTTCTCCTTCATGATGGTGCTCACAGCACTCCCCATGGACATGTTCTTCCTCGTGATGGTGCTCACAGCACTCCCCATGGGCATGTTCTCCTTCATGATGGTGCTCGCAGCATTGTCCTTCATGAGAATGGCTGGCATGTTCCTGTCTGGCATGCTCCAGCATCTCCTTCATCATATCTTCCAGCGTATCTGCACCTTCAATGGTCTCCAAAACCGCCTTTCCTTCCAGTTCGGCCAGCGGTGTTGTGATAATGATAGCTTTATCATTGATCTCCCGCACCAGCTTCACGCACTCCTGCAGCCTCTCTGCACTGACTTTATCCGTTCTGGTCAACAGTATGGTCCCCGCGTATTCGATCTGATTGACAAAAAATTCACCGAAATTCTTGATATACATTTTCGCTTTCGCAGCATCCACCACCGCTACCGCACTGTTCACATGAACATCCGCCTCAACCGCCACATTCTCCACCGCCCGCAGCACATCAGACAGCTTTCCCACACCGGAAGGCTCGATCAGAATACGCTCCGGCGCATAAGTCTCGATCACTTCTTTCAGGGAAGTACCGAAATCTCCCACAAGAGAACAGCAAATACATCCGGAATTCATCTCCTTGATCTCAATCCCCGATTCTTTCAGAAAACCTCCGTCAATGCCGATCTCGCCGAATTCATTCTCGATCAGCACCGTCCTGCTGCCTTCCAGTGCTTCCTTTAACAGCTTTTTGATCAGAGTGGTTTTTCCCGCTCCCAGAAATCCCGAAAATACATCTATTTTTGTCATATTCAACCATCCCTTCCCGGTACGATGCACAGATGTGACCTGTACCATTGCCGGGCCTTTCCGGCATAAAACCTGCCCCCCTAAGTCCTGCTCCCGGTCAGGTTCCCTGCCAAAGCCCTCTGTACTGCATTTTATTTTGTACCATAATATAACAGTTGTCAATAAGGTGAATCATAAAGTTTTCTAAAAAGCCTTACTGCGTTGTTCTAATGCAGCGGCAATGTCGTCCTTCATGGCCAGCACCGCCGCCCTGGAAGCATCCGCGTAGCCATACTCTCCAAATCGGGCATACTGCTCCTGCTGATAAGCCGCAATGATTCCCCTCGAAGAATTGATAATAGCCCCAAGCCCGTCCTCGTTAAAGAAATGCACCAGATCCGCCCCTTTTCCTCCCTGCGCGCCATACCCCGGCACCAGAATAAAAGCCTTCGGCATGATCCTGCGCAGAAGCCTTCCCTGTTCCGGATAAGTGGCCCCTACCACCGCTCCCACATAGCTGTAAGCCCCTTCGGCAGGCATGCACTGCTCTCCCCAGGCGGCAACATAGCGGCCCACAACCTCGTACAGCGGCCTCTCTTCCGTTTCTCCGTTCCTGTCTTCACCAGTCTTCCAGGCAGCCTTCACCAGACGGTCCTGCAATTCTCCGCTGCTGGGATTGGATGTCTTCACCAACACGAAAATCCCTTTTTTCTCCTCTGCACATACTTTTAAAAACGGCTTTACACCATCTGATCCAAGATAAGGATTCACCGTAGCAAATTCCTCTCCAAAACCTTCCAACATCCGGCTGCCAACCTGTACTTTTCCCAGATGCCCCACCGCATATGCCTCTGAGGTGGAACCGATATCCCCCCGCTTCACATCCCCGATCACCACCAGATCCTTCTCCTTACAATAATCCACAGTCTTCCGAAAAGCCGCCAGCCCCGGAATCCCGAACTGCTCATACATGGCAATCTGCGGCTTTACCGCAGGCACCAGGTCACAGACGGCATCCACAATTCCCTTATTATACTGCCATATTGCTTCGGCAGCTCCTTCCAGCGTCTCTCCGAACTGCCCAAAGGCCGCCTTCCTGATATGCTCCGGGACATAGTTCAGCATGGGGTCCAGTCCCACTACAATGGGAGCATTGGTTTTCCTTATTTTTGCTATCAGTTTATTAATCATATCTGTTCCTTTCCTCCGGCATCTGTTTTTCACTTTGTCTGTTATTCTTTATTTTAAATAATACTGTAACGCCAAACCGAATTTATCTTACCATTCCGGACACGGAAAGTCAATGCCCCGAGGTCCCTATGCTTTCTCCATATTATAAAAATTCAGCATGGCAATCACCATAAAAATCACGGTAAACAGCACAAGAAATACATCCATCAGCACATAGGCCTGCAGAATGTCTCCCAAAGCCATACCCAGAACAGCGCCCATCGCTGCCATCACAATCGCCAGTCCCTGAATCAGCAGCTGCAGCATCTGCTTACCGACCCTGCCCAGAGTACTGCCGCAGACTGCCTCCGCCACGGCATAAGCGTACAGCTTGTTCGCTGACAGAACCACATGGTACAAAACAGCCAGCGCCGTAATCCGAAACGGCAGTCCCATAGCAATGGCTCCCGGCAGGATAAACAAACAGGCATTCACCAGGCTCTGCACATTCTGTATCGCTGTAGCATTCAACAGCTTGCGAAAAACCGTATCCGGTATCAGATAGGTGTACGGTGACAGAAGTTCTTTCGCCCACTTTCCGTTCAGCGCCGTAAACAGGAAAATAAAATACGACGACACAACCGGCAGAACAAAGGCCGAATAAGTCTCCAAATCTCCAAACCCGCCTTCATGAATGTAGAGATATGCCATACCTGCACCACCCAGTGCTGCTGCCAAGGTACTGCCGTCAAAGATAAAATAGCGACTCTTCCTGTACTCCAGCAACTGACGATAAAACAACGCCTTTGCGCCATGCCCTTTCCAGTGTACGCTGGCCCTGCCGAACTTCTGTCTCCTGCCTGGTTTCCTCCGGATATTGCCCTGCCTGCGGCTCTCCAATACTTCCTCATAGTCGTCTGCAAACTTCATGGCATCTTCATAGAAATCCCCTGTACAGTCCAGCTTCCACGCAGCCACCAATACTGCAGCCATGAACAGAAAGTAGCACACTGTTCCCACTGCGTCCACCATCACAGGTTCCAGAAATAACAGATGCAGTACCGAAATATACCATCCGATCACCGGCACCATACGAACCCTGTCGCTGAGCAGATATCCGGCCACTGTTTCCCGCTTCATTCCCCCCTGGAAATAAGCCAAAATTCCCAACAGCACCAGAAGCCCTGCCAGTCCGTATGCTGCTTTCACCACCAGGGCTCTCCGCCGCTCCCCCAGCCTCCGGTCTCCATACAGAAGCAGCATAATCCCTGCCTCCAGAACATTTTGCACAAATATGGAAAAGATAAAGTATAAGCCCAGCCGCCACATCTGCACATGAAACAATACTCTGCCATACACGAGGGCAAACAGATTCAGGATAACCTGAACTGTCAGCGTCTTCAGATAAGCATACAGCAACACCAGCTTGGGTCTCACCGGTGCCGGAAACAGAAAATGCACATCGGCTTTTCGGTATACCAGCCCCTTTCGCCTGGAATAAGCAATTAAATTCGCCGGAATCATCCAGAATGCCAGCACGGTCAGCACCATGACCAGCCCCTCTGCGGAATCCCCATGAAACAGTTCCACCGTCATCCTCAATGACATGGGTACCACTGTAAAATAGATAACCAGAATCACCAGATAAAAGTATGTAATCGGTTTGTGCAGAGCCGTTTTGGCATGATTGGTGACTATTTTCCAATAGAGATATCCCATTGCTCCCATGCTCTACCTCCTATCCTTTCCGGCTTCCCGGACAGTCTTCGAATCCGGATGTCCAATCCCATTTTCTCCGGCTCTGTCCCGGCCTGCTTCCTCCCATTCCAATGGACGCTTTTTTCCAGTCGAAGCCAGATCACAGGCCGCATTCACCGGTTTCGATGTCAAATCAGACCCGCTTTCCTGTCCGGTTACGGAAAAATAAAGCTCCTCCAGATCCTTGTTTGCCGCAGTCTCCCTGGGATATGTCCCGATAATGCGCCCCTTATCCATGACAAATGTAACATCCCACAGCTCCTTCACCATCTCCAGCATATGGGTACTGATCAGAATCGTCCCTCCGTACTCCTTCTGTTCCAGAATAATCTCTTTCAAGGTTCTGATCGCTGCAGGGTCCAATCCCACCATTGGCTCGTCCAGCAATATTACACGGGGCTTTATTATCAGTGCACAGCAGATGCTGACCTTCTGCATCATCCCCTTGGACAGCTCATTCCCCAGCTTCTCCTGCTTGTCCATCAGTTCAAATCTGTTCAGCAGAGACCCAACTTCCTCCTCTGATACGTCGGCATGATATGCCCTGATGATAAATTCAAGATGCTCTCTAACTGTCAGGGCGTCATACATATACGGCAGCTCCGGCACATAGGCAAAACATCGTTTGGCCTCCAGGCTGCCCGCATCCCGTCCCTGGATGCGGATGGATCCTTTGTAGCGCACAAGTCCTGCTATGCTCTTGATCACTGTGGATTTTCCCGCTCCGTTAGGTCCCAGCAGAATTCCGATCTTCCCGTCCGGCACGGTAAATCCGATTTGATCTGCCGCCAGTGTTTTGCCGTATTTTTTAGTTAATCCGGACACTTCCAGCATATTTACTCCCTCCCATTTTCTATGCAGCGAAAATACATCCAAAACAAATCCTTAAAACAACATAATCTCTCCCAAACCCAGTAAAACAGAAATCCCATATAGTACAAGCAGATGCACAGGATAAAATGCATAGAAAAAATATTTCATCTTCAGCCCTCTTCTGCCATTATACAAAGCTATGGGAATCAGGATCAGAAATGCCGGAGCCTCGCTGAAGGTCATCAGTGTCAGCACAATGCATCCTGCCAGAACAGAGACCACTTTCTTCTTTCGAAATATATACATGGCCGTAATTGTCAACACACCCATTCCGCCGTAATCCGTCCTCAAATATTCCGCCAGAATCATCATTGCCCCAAGCACCGTCAGATCCGCACACACTGTCTGAACACGCCGAATCCCTTTCATACATCCATATCCTACAAGCACCGCTGCCGTAACCGCACATAATATCCCCACCCGTACGGCCAGCTTCGCCCCGAATCCCCCCTGTCCGGAAGATAACGGCACAA
Organism: uncultured Acetatifactor sp.; assembly: GCA_910580225.1. Taxonomy (GTDB): domain Bacteria; phylum Bacillota; class Clostridia; order Lachnospirales; family Lachnospiraceae; genus Acetatifactor. The sequence goes on along the minus strand of CAJTXE010000011.1, from coordinate 2,534 downwards.
AAATCGCCACTAAGGATGCCGGAGCCAGCACTCCCGTAACGGTCAGAAACATCCGCAGAATATCGGGCAATTCCTTCTTCTCATCCTGTTCGTATCTATCAAAGAAAGCATATCCGCACAATGCGAAAAGCCCAAAAAGCAGCGTAAAATACACATTCTGATACCCCAGATGCATCAGATGGCCCGTAATGGCCAGATTAAAGGGAACCTCCGAAATCACTGCAAAAAGCCCCAGGCGCAAGGCATACTTCTTCACATCCCGGGTCCTGCAAAATCCTTCTGTCAGCAAAAAACAGAAAATCGGAAATCCCAGTCTGCCAATCATCCTCATAATCTGCATTCCGTAAAACAGAGATCCATTCTCCGCTAACCAGACCGCGATCTGGCTCTGGCTCCCTTTTACAATATCCATATAGCCCTTTGCCATAATCTGTCTGGTCAATACCACTGCCGCAATATGATCAATGAGCATGGCCGCTACCGCAATGATCTTGATCGTGCTTCCGCTGATCCCGCTCTTCTTTACTGGTTTCATCCCATTTTCTCCGGTCCTGCTCCCATGACTCAACCTTACCTGCACACTATCCATTTTTTCCAATCCTTTCTGACCTTTCCCGAGACTTACTTTCCCAGTGGCCTTTCGCCAGGATTTCCCTGTCTTTTCACGGCACGTTTTCCGAAAATCCTCTTTCCCATCATAAAATATGCAGGCCTGTTTGTCAATTGCCCATATAAAAACTTCATGTGACTTCCTGTAACAGAGAGATCCCGATACGGCATCCAAAATGCGGGAAACAGACCGATAACGGCTCCCGTGGAAAACACAAGGAGGCAGGCCTTCACAGCCCGCCCCCGATTCTCCCGGCAGAAATTTACCCCACCTTATATCCGTTCCCCCAAACCACTTTCAGATACCTGGGGTCTTTGGGATTTTTCTCTATCTTCTCCCTGATATGCCTGATGTGCACCGCTATGGTATTATCCGCTCCGATAGCCTGCATATGCCAGATATTCTCATAGATCTGGCTGTTGGAGAATACTTTTCCCTTCTGCTGCACCAGAAGCCGCAGTATCTTATATTCGATCGGTGTCAGCCGCACATTTCTGCCTTCCACCGTCACTTTCCTCTGTATATCATCGATCACCAGCTCATCCACTTTATAAATCCGGTCAATATTGGCACACAGATTCACCAGTTGAATATATCTGCGCAGCTGTGATTTTATCCTGGCCAGAAGCTCCAGCGGATTACAATCTGCTGTGACATAATCGTCTGCCCCTGCCTCCAGCGCCATGATCTTAGCGGTCTCTGCGGACTGTTTGGATACCACGATCAAAGGAATACTGCTGCTTCTTCTCAAGCCTGCTATCATTTCAATTCCCTTATCCCAACCCTTGTCATTCAGCTCCACATCCACCAGCATCAGATGAATCTCAGATCTGTGTAATATGTCATACAGATCCTCCACATCGGCCGCCACCAGCACGGAGAGATCTTCTCCGGCGCACAGGGGCACCATTTTCTCAGCTATTCCCGTCTGATTATTGTATATTAATATATTTCGCTTCATCTCATCCTCTCCATCCTTATATTCATTCCGATATCCGGCGTTTCCTGGCTGTATCAAATTACTCCTGAAAGTACACTGACAAATCCAGATGATACAATGTCTCTTCAATTACAGCCAAGTCAAACCCCTGAAAGGAAAGCGTCAGATCTCTGCCGTTGACAGAGATAGCCGCATTTACAGATAACACTGCACCTTCCTCATCAACCGAATCCATCACCAAATAACTGAATCCCTCGCTATTGACAAAGTTACGCTCATTTTGACTCTCTCCCATAAAAGAAGTCGCTGAGCTGTAGCTCTCATACCCTCTGTTATCAGCCTGAGTTAAGGAAAAGCATACATCATCATTGCTCAGTGTAATAAAAATATCTCTTCCCCCATCTATCACATACACTCTCTCACTTGTAAATTCTTTCCCCAGCAACGTCACATCCGGAACATCCGCCGCTGCATCTGACCTGGTCCAAAACTCCTCCAGAGAATCATATTCCTCTGTCTCCATCTCATATTCCTCAACCTCAATCTCTTCTTCAGGGATACCGTCCTCTATGGAAAATACCCCCCCTTCTTTCAAAATAGACGCAGTATCAGGTATTCCTTCCCGACTATCCGCCTTTGCGGTTTCGCTTGTAATCACGAAACCGTTGTCACTGACTCTGACATAGGCATCCCGAATATTCTTTCCTGCCACAGTCCCAACTCCGCAGAGAAGAAATACTGCTGCCACAGTGCATCCCCTGGTAATCAGGTATTTCCTTCCCTGCTTCACCATCCGGTAATGATGAATCTCATCCGATACCTGTCCGGCTTCCATATGAAACTTTGGCAGCTCCCGCACTGCATTCTGATATGCATCCTGAAATTTATCCAAAGTCATATTCCCCCTTTAATGCCTTTCTAAGCAGTTCTCTTCCTCTGGTCAGCTGCGAGGTCACCGTAGATTCCCCTCGTCCTGTTACCCTT
>CAJTXE010000010.1:83809-113317 GCA_910580225.1 uncultured Acetatifactor sp. | reverse complement strand
TTCAGACACTGTGCGGGTATAAAGGGGTTGAAATAGTTTCAGGAGCGGTATGCATGGATCACGTACACTTGTGCGTAAGTATACCGCCGAAGATGAGTGTCTCGAGCTTCATGGGATATTTAAAAGGAAAAAGTACCCTGATGATTTATGACAGGCATCCGGAATTGCAGAATAAGTGGAATAAAGCATTCTGGGCAAGAGGCTACTACGTAGCAACAACAGGCAATCTGACAGAAGAAGCAATTAAGAAGTACATTGCAGAACAGTCGGAAGAGTCAAGAAAAGAAGATAGTGAAGGAGCCGCTTTTTAGTGGTAGCCAGTAAAAGAGCCTGCGACACCCGCCTTTCAGGCGTGCAAGTATCAAAGGCCCCTTGGGGGGGCTCTGGCAAACCCCCACTTGAAGTGGGGGTTGGTCAGGGCATAAGGGATACTACGGATATTATGGAGAAATATCGAAGTGGAGCATTAGGGGCGCTTTCGGACCAATTCGTTGCTTGATATGAAAGGAAATCAGAAGGAGGTGCCTGCCAGTGGAGAATAGGCTTCCTTTTTGCTCATGAGTCTGGCTAAGCGCAAATATGATTGTAATAATCCAGTGCAGCGCAGAGACATTCTTGAGGGGATGTCTCCCAGCCGAAAGCTATCTGATGCCAGGCTGTATCAAATTTCATAATGCACCAATAGTAGGGATTCTGAAGATTATCATGTTCATGCTCTGTGAGAGATATTTTGACGGTATACTCGGATTTCATTTACAAATGGCCTCACGCGAAGTATAATAAAATATATTTTATTTATGAGATTATTATACACAGGATGTTGGGAGAATATGCATGTTTGATGATAGAGAAAAAGAAGATTTAAAAAAGCTGATTCAAACGGGAAAACGACATGGAGGCAGACTCAGCTCCATGTTCCTTTCCAATTTTTTTGTGGGATTTCCGTCTGAAAAACAGACGGAGGATAACTATAATGAAATGACAGATTATTTGGAAAGGGCCGGGATTGAAATTATTGACGATGGCTCCGGGATAGAGACAGAGGGTGCGTCATCGTTAATGCCCAAGATACGTCCTTTCGATCCGAGTAAAATTGATATTGATATGCGGACGATGGAATTATCCAGTATTTTAACACGCTTAAAATATGGTGAAATTAATATGAATACGGATTTCCAGCGAAAAAGTGGGTTGTGGACAGATGTACAGAAAAGCCAGCTGATTGAATCGCTGCTTTTGCGCATTCCTATCCCGGCATTCTATTTCGACGGCGGAATCAAGGATAACTGGTTGATTATTGATGGGCTGCAGAGGATTACCGCATTAAAAGAATTTGTGATAGATGGTCAACTGTCGCTGAAGGGATTGGAATTCTTCAGTGATTTGGAAGGAACAAAGTTTGTGGATCTTCCGAGAGCCCTGGTAAGGCGAATCGAGGAAACCAACATCACGGCTTATATTGTAAAGGATGGAACTCCGGCAAATGTTAAATACAATATTTTTAAAAGGATCAATACCAGAGGGCTTGAGCTGACATCGCAGGAAATCCGACATGCCCTGTATCAGGGGCCGGCCACAAAACTTTGCAAAAAATTGGCAAAATGTAAGGAATTTCAGGTGGCGACTACCTATAGCGTTCGGGACGATAGAATGATGGACGAGGAATTTGTGCTTCGCTTCATAGCGGTCTGCTATTATGGAATTGATAAATACGAGGGGATCCCGGATAACTATCTGAACGGGGCGATGGAGTACTTAAATTCGCCGGACTGTATGAATGAGAGTGTTATAGAGGAACAGTTCAAACGGGTTATGAATGCGGCCCAAAGTATTATGGGCAAGTATGCCTTTCGTAAACTGGGAGAGGATGGAATACGCCGCCCGATTAATAAGGCAATTTATGAGGCATGGTGTAGAAATCTATTTCTGTTGAAGGATAAAGAGATTGCTTTTCTGGCAAAAAGCGGCCGCAGGGTGTACGATGCCTTTTTGGAAGTCTCCAATGACTCTGTATTTCTTCAAATGCTCAAGGCCAGTGATAAGAAATCGTTTTCCCAGCGCTTTTTACAGGTGGATGGGATGTTCAGGAGGATATTACATGATTCGGAAGATTAAGGCAGAAAACTTTAAATGTTTTGAACAAATTGAATTGGAGATTTCAAATTTGAACCTGCTTTCCGGGGTTAATAGCATGGGGAAGTCCACGCTGATTCAGATACTCCTTTTATTGAGACAGTCCGATGAACAGGGTGCATTGGAGAGGGGAATATATCTGAACGGAAAGTACACTAATCTGGGGGTGGGAAAGGACATTCTGTATACAGAAGCAAAGGAGAACAGGATAAAATTCCTGGTAGAAAATGACGGCTGTTCTCTGGAAACAATATATGACTATAACAATGCGGCAGATTTCCTGGAGCAGACCGCCGAAGTCAGTGTATGTACAAAAATGGTACTGGGAGATTGGAGCTTATTTGGCGATGGTTTTCACTATATCGGAGCTGACAGGCTGGGTCCTCAGAGCAGCTATGAAAAATCCTATTATGAAGTGTGGGAGAATAAGCAGGTGGGAAATCACGGGGAGTATGCGGTACATTATCTCCAGACCCATGAGCTGGAAAATGTGGAAAATGAGTGTGTGTTGTATGATGGAGAAGACAACTTTCGGCTGTTGAAGCAGGTGGAACGTTGGATGGGGGAAATCACTCCCGGCGTTTCGCTTCGTATGGAAGATTATGGGCACAGTAACCGTATTGGGCTTACGGTACATCAGGCAGGCAGCATGGGGGCGGACTATTTTACGGCACAGAACGTGGGCTTCGGCATTTCTTATGTACTTCCGGTGGTATTGTCTTTGCTGGCGGCAAAGCGGGGGGATTTGCTGATTCTGGAAAATCCGGAAGCGCATCTCCATCCCAAGGGACAAAGAAAAATGGGAGAACTGATGGCAAGGGCGGCCCAAGGAGGGGTGCAGATTATAGTGGAGACCCACAGCGACCATGTCTTGAATGGGATACGTCTGTGTGCCAAAAACGGAAAGGTGGATCCGGAACGGGTAAGGTTATATTATTTTACCAGGCAGGAAATACAACGGGATGGGGAGCAAAAGACAGTACCGATAATAGAAAATCCCATATTAAAATCCGATGGGAGGCTTAGCTTTTGGCCAGAGGGATTCTTCGATGAATGGGATAAAGCAATTGACGACTTGTTTTAGGGGATAATACAATGCAAATGATTTTAAATGAACTATCTGCCCGATTTCCGGTAGGAACCATGGAGAAGGGGCGACAGCTTATGAACCATTTCCTGGCAACCTGTTTTGAGGTAAAAGAGATTATACATAATGACAGTATTCTGCTTGACCAAGATTACAGATCTTTTGAACTGGCGCCGGAGTACCGAATAGAACAGTGGCGAAATGATTCAGCCGTGGATGTGGAAAGCAAAAGAAGGTTTCGTACGCTCCTGAATAAATCAGTTGTTTATAATTCTGAAGAATTTGAAAAAGAGTGGGAATGGAATTTCAGAGCCGAGTTCCAGCATAAGGAATATGTTTCCAAGGGATGTCTTTTGGCATATGAGACTGACGGTGTGGCGGTCAGTTTTTTAAGTGACGAATATTGGAAAATATCTGAAATTGAGGGAACTTATACAGAGCTTGTGGAAGATGGTGAGCTGAGAGAAAGCAAAGCTAAGATTCCGAATGTGTCTTTTGATGAGAATGTTAGAATATTTCAGAAATGGTATGAACAAAGAAAAGAAGAGCTTCGGTACACTGACATTGTATGTGGGCAGGATATTTTAAATTGTGCGAATCGTATATTTCCTAATTTGGTGTTTTGTGAAAGTGCGGTTCAGGGATGCCGTAAGAATGTAGGAATAGCTGAGGCTGGGCAAGTGTATCGGCGTCTTTTGGAACTACAGCGTGCAGCGGAGAAAATAGATGAGAAATTTGATAAAAATATCTTAACAAACGCCACCCCGGAATCGGGAGTTACTTTAGATAGATTTACCGAGGAGCATACATTTCTGCTCCCAGAAGGGGAAACACAGTTATTTTCCTGGCATGTTAGATATACCGGGGGATATGCGGGTAGGATATTTTTTCATCCGGTTCCCAGGAAGAAAATCATTTATATAGGGCACATAGGTCATAAGCTGCCAACGGTTCGGTTTCATTAGTGCATGCATGACTTATGAAAGATATTACAAAATTATTAAAAATTTTTTGTCCTAACTTGACACAACCCTATATGGGCCACACCGGGTACAGTGCGAAAGAGAATGTGAATAATATCAAGATCGTGCACCTGCACTGGGGGCTGCAGCTGATATTTGATGAGTCCCAGAAGGAAGGGAATAATGAGATCTGGATTGATGTGTATCCGCTGACAAGATTTCTGGCAAAGCATACCCAGGCGGCGGTGAAGGTGGAGGGGACGAAGGAGTGGGTAAGGACGGTGGATATTGTGGATCCCAAGGTGGAGGAGTATGAGGCAGGGAATTCAGAAAAGCCGAAAACACCGGCGAAAGAGGATTCTTTAGAGAATAATCATATAGTAGGAAATGAACCGGAGCAATAGTTGAGGCTGGTAGTATGATTTGTGGAACTGCTAAATTTATCGACAGTTCCACAAACAAGATCTGGGCAAATCAAGAAAGGCAGAAGCGATTTTGCCTTTATATGCCGGGATCAAAAGGTTTTAAAAGATATGCATGTTTATTGCAGTGCTTTTTCCAATATGTTATATTGAATGGGAGCAAATCTTATCTTTTTTTGCATCTGCAAAAAGATGATTGACAAATCCTTAGTCAAGCTGTTATAAGGATTGCCCCTTGAGGTTTCATTGGAAAACAGGAAGTGGCGGATCCGCTTATTGTAAATATAAAAGCAATTGAGTGGAGATAAATCGATGGATGAGGGTAGAATTGAAACGACAACGGGGATGTGTGTTGTGGCATTAACGAAGCATTTGATGAAAAAACAGAATATAAAGTGTTGGGATACTATATCGTTTTCTGGAGAACAGAAAAACTTTTCTAAAGGTTAGAAAAATAGAAGGGGAGATACTTGCGAATGGAGAATGTAGAGCGGACAGAAATACAGCATATGCTGGAGCGCTCGGACTATGTGGAAAAGGAAAATCGGTGCCTGAAAGATTTGTTGGACAGAGCAGGAATTTCCTATGAGCAGACAGGCGCTTCGAAGCATACACAGGAAGATATTTTTGACCCGAACCAAGGAGGCAGAATACAATATGTGGAAATCACAGACGAATTGGCGAACCGTCTCTTTTCCAGATTCTGGGGACGGCAGGACGTATACAGCAAGCGTTATGTGAAAAAAGGAACCGGAGAAGCGGGATATTATCCGCAGTGCAATTACTTCTGGCCAGAAAAATGCCCCCGCAAAACAGGAAAGAAGGTTAAGGGCATGGATTGCTTCAGCCAAAGCCGGAATAAACTGGACATAGTCGTGCTGAAAAGGCACTTAGAGGGAAAAGCAGCAGATGCATCGGATGTGATAGGAAATTATCCATTGCTTCCGGATGACACCTGCCGCTTTTTGGTTTATGATTTTGATAACCATGAGCAAGATACAGGCAAGGAAGATGCCCGAGATGCGGATGAAAAGTGGAAAGAAGAGGCGGAGGCCCTGCGTGAAATCTGCTGCCAGTGCAGGCAGTGGATATGCTCACAGGATCATCGGGACAGTAGCAAGTGTCCATGATATTGAAGAAACGGCGAAGCCTGTCTGCGAGGATGACGAAGTAGTTTTGGAGACTCTGGATACGGTTAGGCGGAGAAACGGGAAGAAATCCGAAAGAAAGGATGGATTTGACACATACTATATGTTCAAAAATAATTGACAGGACTATTTTTGTGTATTAGTATTTTATATATGTGGGGAAATGACAAGAGGGGAATTGATCATTTCTAATAGAATCAGCTTTGATGGTTAGCTGAATTTGCCTATATGGAAAAGCTCGCGAAATAGCGGGCTTTTTTTAGTTGCCGGAAAGGAAGAAAAAAAATGATAGCCGGAACAAAAGTAAAGATTCCAGACATCGGACCGCTTGCAACTGTGGTCCAGCCGGGCAGGAACATTGTAAAGGTTGCCCTCGATGGCGAGCAGTTCTGGATTGAGCGGCGGTTGCTGGAGGAAATCAAGCCGGAGGAAGAATGATGAACATAAAACTGGAAGAACGGAAAATCACGATAGCTCACAGATTGCTGCACAAAAGGCTGCGGAGAGGGTTCGGATATGATGATGGCGGCTACCATAATCTCAGGGCTTTCCTGATTAACCGTGTGGAACAGCAGTCAAATTATAAGCTGATTGTAGAGCTTGACGGCGCTGACCCTGAATCTGTTGCCAAAATCAGAAACCGGGATGAATACCTGAAAGAAAAATACGGAGATGATTGGAGGTGAAACCATGCAGAGAATTATAGCAGAAATTTATCAGGAAATTGAAAGCCATCCTGTGCGGAGCGCATGGGATAAGGGTGTCCGCAGCTATGCAGAGGAACTGTTCGAGACCTACATAACAAACATGAACCTGAGCATTGACGACGGAAATACCCGTATTGGGAAAATCGTGGATGCAGACCTGCTGAATGGGGCGAGTGACTGGAGCCAGTACAGTTATGGGGGATGCGCGGATATTTATGATTCCGACATCTGTGAGAGGCTATGCTGCCCGTCGGAGATAAAGAAAAAGAAACATGGAGAACTGCCTCCCAACGCCTATGAAACCTGGCTGGATGTACAGGCAAAGGCGCTGAAACAGGCAGCAAGGCTCGTAAAGCGGATTGCGAATAGGAGGGATTGATTATGGCGAACAAATTAAAGAAATGGACGAAGCACGAATTCCCATCCGGCGTATATGCGGGGAATGATTATCTCACGTTCCAGCGGGAAGCAAGGGCAGACCTCAGAAAACAGGCTGCTGCGGCTGGATATCAGCTGTTCCAGTTCAACAAGAACCACTACTGCTTTTCTGCTGTGTTGCAGGATGAGGAAACAGGTAAATTTGTTTATGTATCCGTAAGCGATGTGCGGTTCAGCAGCAGATGGTATAGCGAGGTTTTATACCGCACGATGGCACATGAGAAAGACTGGACAGGCGGGCCGAACCATTTCTGCGAATGGGACGGATTAACGGATGCGCTGTCAGAAATGAAAATAAGGAGGGCAAGCTGATGGCTAAAAAGGAAATGACGTTACGGGAGTTTTGTGAGAAGTACCGCCGGGGTGATTTTTTAAGCCCTGATAGAACCGTCCAGATTGAGGCCGGATGGTACGACTGGTTCTGTAAGGATGACGAGCTCACGAAAAGGCTGGCAAAGATATGGAAAATTCTTGACGGCATCACGAGCGATTACCTGCTCGATAATTACCGGGTGTGGTTCAAGAATAACTGTCCTGCGTCAGAGCATCCTCTCTATGATGACGTGAGGTTCGAGCCGATGGACGACAGCAAGCGGGACGAGCTGTATTTCGGTATCGCGATTGATGACAAGAGGCGTGATTATAAGTACGAGGTATTCACAGCACGTAACGGTTATGAAGCCGAAACCGGATTCTGTAACGTAAGAGAGGTCCGGGAGTTCTGCAACAACTGGGAGAATGCTTTGAAAGATTCCGCGTTCTATGAGGCGAGGGCGAAGAAAGAGGCAGAGCTCGACAGGCTGGCAAGTGAAGCCGAGAGACTATTAGAGCTGGGAGAGAAGCTGCTCGCTGAAAAAGACCAGGAGAAGATAGAAGAGATTGTGAATGAGATGGAATCTGTGGTGAGAGGGGCTGAGACCAAATGAGCGTTGTTAATAAAGCAGACGCAGGACACGTCAGATTTGTTTCCTATACGGGGAAATGGCCGAACTTGTGCAGAGGAATCCTCACCCTGGAGATAGATGGAGTAGAGCACAGATTCGGATATGACAGCGGGCAGCACGGAAAATTCTGGAGCAGCGGTGGAGAATGCGGGTTCAGCGGAAATTACACAGGCTCTTATGTTCACGCAGGAGAGTGGAAAATTGATGCGCAGCTTCTTCCGGAAGAATTGAAATGCTATGTTGCTGAAATAGATGAGATATTCAATTCCAACGTGGAATATGGTTGCTGCGGTGGATGCCTATGAGACCGGAGGGGTGGGAAATGGAAAGGGGTTTTCCCGAATATATAAGCAAAAAGATAGACCGATTGAATGCTCTCCTTGAACAGGCAAATAGCCTGAAATTGGAAATAGAATCGTGGGCAAAGAAAAAAGGAGCCGACACGTCCGATGCAGAGTGGTACGAAAGTGTCATGGATGATTGCAGTTCCGTAAAAGGAATCAGCAAAGAGGGGCTCCGCGATTACTTAGCGAAATAAGAAAGGAGGGATGCAGATGAACCGTCAACAGGCTGACAGGATAATTGTCAAGAGCAACTCCCGGATGCAGATGGTCCTGGACTGGTATTTTGAGAATAAAAGCTGGCTGGATAAAGTAGAATTCCACGCCCCTTTGGAATCAGGAATCATCGAACTCCGGGAAGAGCAGATAGAAGTTACGTTTGAGAGCAAAGGCGGCATCGTGGAACTGTCCGTGTTCCCTGGAATGCTGACGCATCTCCCGCCAGTGGTTACGTTCGACTATGACCCTGCAACATGGACAGCAAGCAATTACAGATTTGCCCCGCACCTGCCGAAAGCGAAGCAGGATGCTTTGCGGCTGGTCATAGAGTTCGACAATACGGACAAGAAAGAAGCGCTTAAATACCATACCCTGATGCTCTTTATGACCTACTATCAGGAAATCGTCACGGTTGACGAGCGGAGGGCATTTGAGCCTAAGAATGGAAATAGGAACCAGAAAAAAGGCAGCCGGAAGCCCAAACCTGTCATCAGGAAGTTCTACTTCATCCAGAGCTTCGATAAGGACGCGCTCCAAAAGCCGGATGGGGTAAAGCGCCCGTACACAAAGCCGGAACATGAAGTGAACGTGAGAGGGTTCCTGCGGCGGTATAAATCTGGCAAGACAGTGTGGGTAAAACCGAGCGTAAGGTACAAGGGCAAAGGAACCACAAATAAAGAATATGAGCTTTAAGGAGGCGTAACATGAGATATTACAGCACACAGCGGCCCGTGGGTCCGGGGACGTTCCCCACAGGATACAAAGTGGAGGAAATCCACAACTTCGACCGCAGGACGTTCTGCGAGGAAATCAGCAGGGAGGCGTGGGGTTACATAGACTTCGCAGAAAGCATCCCTGATGATATAGCAAGGCAGTATGAATTAACAGGAGGAAAGAATTATGATTAAGAACTTCAACCCAAAACCGTTCGAGGGTGGCAATCCGCTCCCGGACTATGTTTCAAATGTGAGCCGGTACGAACTGGTGGGAATTGTTCCTGGAGGCTACCATGTAACGCTGGCGAAGCTGGCGGTGGGCAGCTCCATAAGTGCGGGGAATCCACTGTCACACGCCCTGTTTGAGAGCTACACAGACCACGGCGAGCGGGCGAAAGTAGCTCGGACGCGGGTAAGCGGCAGCGACATGGGCTTCATATCGGTGCGCAGCGCGATGTGCGAGACCGGCGTGGAGTTTTTCCCTACGCTCCCGTGCAGCGAGGAAGATGTGCTGCGGTCCCTCGGCGACTGGTTCATGGTGCAGAACCCGGATATTTCCGAGGTCTCCGTTGTCGTGTCACAAACCTGTCATTGATTTGACATATAGGAGGTGCTACAATGATAACGTCGAGATTTATGGTCGGGCAAATTCCCATGCACCTGCACCTGGAGATTTTGAAGAAATGCAACTTTTTCTGGCTCCGGGACATATGCAATGTGGACATCACGCAATGCTGCGCGAAGTGCTTCATAGGCGGCAAGGACAACCGGGTATATTACGGAACCCTGCACAAGTCAAGCGCAGTCGTGGACATTGATGTCAAACAGAACCCTGCTGCCAAAGCATATTATCTGTGCGGATTGAGCGAGGGGTTTGTGTGGGAGCTGAACACCCATGTGGCGTTCGTGCCTGACAGAAATTCGGAAATCCACATCGAGAATGACAGAATCAAGCTCGATATTACGAACGCTCGGCGCATCCATTTTTGGGATTATGTGCCGAACCCGCCGGGAAACTTCACCAAATCGCAGAGGACCTGCCGTAACTGGATATTCGCAAATTACTTAAAGGATGGGATGCCATTATGATTATAAGCGCGAGCAGACGGACGGACATTCCTGCATTGTTTTCCGAGTGGTTTTACAACCGTGTTGGGAAAGGATTTGTCCTCCTTAGAAACCCATACAACCCTCTCCAGGTCGGGCGTGTCACTCTCACGCCCGACAAGGTAGACGGGTTTGTTTTTTGGACGAAGAACGCGGCCCCAATGCTCGAAAGGATTCACGAGCTGGAGGGCTTCAAATATTATTTCCAGTATACAATCACTCCGTATGGCCGAGATGTTGAAAAGAACATTCCCGACAAGCATGAAGTCGTAATACCGGCGTTTAAGAAAATCGGAGCCAATAAAGCTATATGGCGGTATGACCCGGTTTTCATAAACGACAGGTATACTTGGGATTACCACATCCGGGCATTCACCAAAATCGCCCAGGCGCTGGAGGGGCATACGCATAAGGCTGTTATGAGCTTTGTTGATGCCTATAGGACTGTTGACCTGCGGCCACTCAATATACAGCCGCTTACGCCGGAACAGCAGAAAGAACTCGCGCAGCAGCTTTTTGAAATCGCAGCCGCGCACGGGATTACGCTGGCATCCTGTGCAGAGGACATAGGGCTGCCCCACTCCTGCTGCATTGACGGCAGAATGTTCGGGGTTGAAAAGCCGAAAGACAGGAACCAGCGTGGGCTGTGCCAGTGCGTAGAGAGCGTTGACATCGGCTCCTACAGCACCTGCCGGAACGGATGCGCGTATTGCTACGCCAACCACTACGGGTATGTCCAGGACGCGCCCGACGCAGACTGTGACCTGCTGGGGCCTCCCCTGACAGGGAATGAAAAAATAAAGCAAAGGAATTGAAAGCTATGATAGAAAAAGTAAATCCATCACACCCTGACAAGATTGCAGACCGGATAGCTGGTGCAATCGTCGATTTAGCCTACGGGCAGCAGGAGGACCCAAAGATAGCTGTAGAGGTTCTCATAGGGCATAAAATATGCCACATCATCATCGAGACATCTGTAGAGGATTTGCGCGTCGCGTCGATAATCGAGGCTGTAAAGCGAATCGCTGGAGGCCCGGTTGATATAGACCTTGACATCCATCCGCAGGATGCCTACCTTGCTGAAAACCAGACTGCGGGATTCCGGTGTGGCGACAACGGCATCTTCAAAGGAATGCCGATTACGAGGGAGCAAAAGATGCTTTCCTCTATCGCACGGAACATTTATAAGAAATACCCGTGTGACGGAAAGTATATCTTCGATTCCGTGAGCAAGCGTCTTATCATCTGCCAGAGCAATGCAAAGGCTGATGAGCTGAAACAGGAATACCCGGACGCAGAAATCAACCCCATCGGGGACTGGACTGGCGGCACGGACGTTGACACAGGAGCCACGAACCGCAAGTTGGGTTCGGACATGGCAGATTCAGTAACCGGCGGCGGGCTGCACGGAAAAGACCTCTCAAAAGCGGATGTGTCCGTGAACATATATGCTTTCCTGAAAGCGCAGAAAACTGGCAAGCCCGTGGAGCTGTTCTGTGCAATCGGAGACGACATGATTGACGGAAAGCCTTACGGAGAAATCGTGGAGCAGGCCCGGCAGTTCATCCGGTCTGTCGGAGGATTCGAGGCGTTTGCTGAATGGGGCCTTTACTAAGGCAAAACGACAACTCAATATGTGAAAAAACAATGGGAGCCGTTCGTTTAGATTTGGCTCCCATTTTTATGCTCAAAACAGAGAGGAATGTTCATGGATAAGAAATATGCAAACATCAGATTTGAAACGCCGCCGGGTGCAGTGGTACAGGAAGGAAATCCTGTGGGTGCGCTGCCAAAAGAAATTGTGGCTTACTATCTGGAGCATGATTACGGTAAGAAAGGCATTCCGCTTTCCGTAAAAACGATACAGGATATTGCTGAAACCCTCGGCGTAAATGCCCAGCGGTAGCGGTGTTTATCCTGAATATATTTTAGCACACATACAAGGAGGACAACATGGAAATCATCACAAAACGAGTGGACGAACTCATCGAGTATGAGGGGAACGCCCGCAGGAATGATGCTGGTGTGGCAAAAGTCGCTGAAAGCATCAAAAACTTTGGATTCCTGAATCCAATCACCATTGACGCAAAAAACGTCATCATTTCCGGCCACACGAGGCTGAAAGCCGCAAAGCAACTGGGGCTTGAAGAAGTGCCATGTATCGTGCAGAATCTCTCCGAAGAAGATTCCAAGCTGGCGCGTATCATCGACAACAAGAGCCACGAATACTCAACATGGGATGTCGGCAAGCTGCATCAGGAACTGGATGGTATCGGGATGGACTTCAAGACCACTTTCTTCACCCCGAACCGTGACCGCAAATTCTTTACCGATAACAAGTTCCTTATTTTCGGCAACAACGAGCTGCCTATTACGGAGGACGAATACGCTCGGCTAAAGGCGGTTTACGATGAATATATCGCTAAGAACAAGACTTATATGGGATTTGTTATGTTCCTGACAGGAGGTGGGGAAGAATGACAATCAGAGACGTATCTACATCCCGGTTGCGGGAGTATGAAAATAATCCGAGGAACAATGACCTTGCCGTTGAAAAGGTGAAATACAGCATCGAGAGGTTCGGGTTCCTGTTCCCGGTCGTAATTGACATGAACTATACCATTGTGTGCGGCCATACGAGGGTACGCGCCTGTAAGGAGTTAGGAATCCTCGTAATCCCGTGCATCATGGCCGATGAGCTTACTGATGAGCAGATTAACCTGTTCCGTCTGGTGGACAACAAGACGAGTGAGTATAGTGACTGGGATTTTGAAAAGCTGAAAGAGGAACTGTCCCTTGTGGACCTGACGCTGGAGAAGAACCAGCTGCTGCTCGACCGGTTCGAGCTGAGTGCGGAAGTGTTCGACATCGACGCGGAACAGGCAGAAATCAAGATTCCGGCGTTCAACTTCATGGGCGTGAATGACAAGCCCAAGAAGCCCTCTGTCAAGACAATCGACGGCAACTCTGTCAAGAATATGCCAAATGACGAAGTTGGTGAAAATGATGGCGAAGATGAATCAGGAGACACACCGGATAGCTACAGCTACCCTGATACAGAGGCAGCAGCCGATGGCGCACCTGAATCCCCCTCTCCTGTTACTCCTGTCTCTGCTACTGTAGCGGGGGATGCACCATCTGAACCGCAGACGGGCAGCGAGCAGAAAAAGGAATCCAAGGCAGCCCCTGTGTTCAACCAGTTCCGATTTGGGGACGTGGCGTTCTACATCTCCCAGGTGGAGCTTGACAGGCTGAATGAAAAGTACGCGGAGTACATTGATTCCGGTGCGATTCTTGGCGGCAGCTTTGCTGACTATCTGCTGAAAGGAGTGGAAAAGAATGATTGACTTCATAGAGAAAGTCCCGATTGACGAAGTGACAGGCTCGGAATACAACCCGCGCTCCATTACGCCGGAGGCTCTGGAGGCGTTACAGCACAGCATCCGCAGGTTCGGCATGGTGAAGCCGCTTATCGTGAACTCCACGAACAATGTCATAACGGCGGGGCATCAGAGGAAAAAGGCAGCCACGGCTATCGGGCTGGAATATCTGCCGTGCATCAGAATCAAGACACCGAATTTGCAGGATGAAATCCTGTTCAACCTCATGCACAACTCGATTGAGACCAGTAAAACGTCCGTCTGCATTGAGGATTATTCCGTAGGAGGCTACCACTACTGCCCCTCTGATAAAATCAGGATTGAGAGCGAGCCGCAGAATGTGCTTATCTGCTCCGAGATTACGAAGCTCATGTCCAGGTATGGCGAATGGGGAAGCGTAGTTACGGACGGGAACGGCAATGTCATCCTGAACGCGGAGTATGCGTACTGCGCGAAGAAGCTGGGCTACGGCGTTCTGTGCTATGCCATCCCGAACGAGGACGTAAAGGAGTTCCTCGACTGCATGGGCATCGAGTATGGAAAGTACAACTTTGACAACCTCGGAATCCATACCTACCACCAGTTCCTCGCGCAGCCGAAACGGTTGAGCACGGACGGGAGGCAGTCGAATACATCTGTGCTGTATGAGAAGTACCTGATACCGCGTCTGCAAAAGTCCGACAGCATCATTGATGTAGGGGCCGGGCGCATGGCGTATGTGAAGCTGCTGAAATCCAAGGGCTACAATATTCACGCCTATGAGCCGTCGCTGATGGTGAAAGGGGCGAATAAGCTGGACATGAAAGGCATCATAGCCAACATCCTGAATGCGGAGAAAGAGGTCCGTCAGCACGGGCTGTTTGACTACTGCGTTCTGGAGGCTGTAATCAATTCAGTAGTGGATGATGAGTTTGAAAAGGCTGTCCTCACTGCTTGCAACGCTGTCCTGAAAGCGTCCGGGACGCTGATTACCTGCACAAGAAACATCGCCTATGTGGAAAAGGCTTATGAAAAGACGAAGCTCTCTGCCGGGGCCGGTGACTGCCTCTGGTATCTCGACGATAAGAACTATACGCTTGGTGTCACGAACGGAATCGTGTTCAAGCAGAAGTTCCACACACGGGAGAGCTTTATCGAGTTGCTCGAAAACTACTTTGAGGAAGTCGGCGTTCTTGCCTGCAATGCCGGGTACATCTACTGCGCTTGCACAAAGCCGAAACAGCTTCCTACGGAAGTTTACGAGGAATATCTGGAAAAGGAACTGAACATCGAGTACCCTGGCGGCTTCAAGCATAATAAGCACCGGGGGCTTATGGAGGCGCTCATAGCAAAGGTAGCGGAGAGGTATGGAGAATGAAAAGAAAAGAAAGGACCTGTTTGAACGATGGGTAGAATCTGGTGAAGTTGAGAACAATCTCGCCATCATTCAAGCCCTGTCCATGCAGGGGAAGTCGATGGCAGAAATTGCGGAGGCTTTTGATATATCGAGGCGTACCTTGCAGAATCTTCAAAAAGAACACCCCGCTTTGAAAAAAGCAATAAGTTCCGGGCGGCTGTCTGTCGTAGCCATGTGCCAGAACAAACTAATGGAGCGCGTAGCAAGCGGTGATACCACCGCCATCATCTACGCGCTCAAAGTATACGGGGGTGATTTCTTTAATGACCGCAAGGCCGTAGAAGCCAAGATTACTGGAACCCCTGTGTCCGTCCAGCCGCAAGTACAGATTTACCTGCCTGAAAGAGATACGGAGGTGGGTGAGAATGGCGAGAAAGAAGAATGATGCAAAGAACAAGCCTATTGAGATACGTCCGCAGAAAGGCAAGCAGGAGCTGTTCCTGCGTTCTCCTGCGGACATCTGCATATATGGCGGAGCTGCTGGAGGCGGCAAGACTTTTGCCCTGCTACTGGAATGTCTCCGGCACATCGACAACAAGCGCTTCGAGGCCCTGATATTCAGGCAGTCACGTCCGCAGATTATGAGCCCCGGCGGTCTGTATGCCACAAGCCAGGAGATTTATCCGTATCTTGGGGCGAACAGCGTGCTCACGCCCAATGTGCAGTGGCGGTTCCAAAGCGGCGCAAAAGTCACGTTCGCCCATATGTTTTACGAAAAGGAAAAGTATAACTGGCAGGGCGCACAGATTCCGCTCCTGATGTTTGATGAGCTCGTGCATTTTACGGAGAGCCAGTTCTTTTATATGTTCTCCCGGAACCGTTCCACCTGTGGCGTGAAGCCTTATATCCGTGCGACCTGCAACCCCGACGGGGAAAGCTGGGTAGCGCGGTTCATTGACTGGTGGATTGACCCGGAAACAGGCTACGCTGACGAAAGCAGGTGTGGGAAGATACGGTACTTTGTCCGCAGGAATAACATAATCCATTGGGCTGATGCGCCGTGGGAGCTGTACGAGACATTCCATCTGTACACGCCGGAGGAACAGCAGGATGTAAAATCGGTATCATTCATCAGTGCAAAGCTGACTGACAACAAGGCCATGATGCAGCACGACCCCGGATATATGGGCGCGTTGAGGGCCATGTCAGAATTCGACCAGGAACAGCTGCTGAATGGTAACTGGAAAATCCGGCGCTCTGCCGGACATTACTTCAAGCGCTCGAAAGTGGGCCAGCTTTTCAATGCCCTGCCTACGGATGTCACGAAATGGGTACGGGCATGGGACCTGGCCGCTACTGCCCCTGATGAACTGGATGAATCTGACGGTATGCCACAGGCTCTGCGCAAGAACAGCCGCAAGGATGACAGCGCATACACTGCCGGTGTCCTGCTCGGAAAAAGGAAAAATGGGCGCGTCATAGTTGCGAATGTAATAAATGTGCGAGAAAACGGTGCAGATGTCCGAAAGCTGATTAAAGATACGGCAGCAATCGACCGGGCGATGTACGGCAACGTAACAATCAGGCTCCCGCAGGACCCCGGCCAGGCAGGAAAGGACCAGGCACAGAGCTTTGTCCGTATGCTCGGCGGCTACGCTGTGTCTGTCGCTCTCGAAAGCGGCGATAAGGTAACACGGGCAGAGCCGTTCTCATCACAGTGGCTTGCCGGGAACGTGGATGTGCTGCTGGCAGACTGGAACGATGAATATTTCAGCCAGCTGGAGAACTTTCCAGTAGGAAAGCTGAAAGATATGGTTGACGCATCAGCAAATGGCTATTTGGAACTGGAACAGGAGAAGCCGGAATTTGGCTACTCGTTTTGATGAGGTGTAATGGAATGAAAATATTTAATATCGAAATCGGGAGGAAAAAAGTGCGGGATGAATATATGCGGCCCGCAGACGGCAATTTTGTCTCGCGCTGGGCCAGACCGCCCTCACGAAATACAGCCGAATGGCTTGTCATGTTCTCAAAAAGCCCAAGGCTGGCTGTCGTTGACCGAATAGCAAGTGACCTCGCAAGCATAGAGGGAAAACTGTTTTATGTAAATGACGACGGGACGGAAACGGAACTTACGAACCATCCGTTTCTGGATTTTATGGCACAGCCCAACCCCCTGTATGAAATGTCAAGTTCGGCAATGTGGAGGCTGCATGAGATTTATCTGATGCTGGTGGGCGAGAGCTTTATGCTCATCGAGCGCGATGAAAAAGGAAAGCCCGTTGAATTATGGGTAGTGCCGCCGCACTGGGTAAAAATGACACCGCATCTTGGCAGCCCGACATATACGATTGTGTCACCTGGCGGCATCACAATGACTGTGCCTGTCGATGATATGTTCGTGATGAAGCAGCTGAATCCTTACGACCCGTTCATGCGCGGCCTCGGCACAGCCGAAAGCATCGCTGATGAGGTCGAGATTGATGAGTATGCTGCGAAGTTCCAGAAGCGGTTCTTTTACAATGACGCAACGCCTCCGGTCGTGTTCCTCATGCCTGACGCTTCGAGGGAGCAACGCGACGAATTCATGGCAAACTGGAACAAGAAACACAAAGGTGTGGAGAATAGCCACCGGGCAGCAGCCCTCTCTGGCAATGTTGACGTAAAGGAGCTTGGGAGCAGCGACGGAAAGAATCTCGGTTTCATAGAGAGCCGGGAAGCCATGCGCGATGCGGTCCTGGAACATTTCGGGATGCCCCGTGAGATAATGGGAATCACGGAGAACAGCAACCGCTCCACCGCTGATGCAGCGCAGTATATATACGCCAAGAACGTGCTGACACCTAAAATCGGGGCGCGGGAAGAAGCCGTGAACAAACAGCTCCTGCCCCTGTTCGGAAGAAACCTCGTGTGGAAATACGACCCGGTAATCCCGTATGACAAGGAATTTGATAAATCGAAAGCTCTTGACGCTTATGACAAAGGGCTCATCACTAAGAATGAGGCCCGCAGACTCATGGACCTGCCGGACGTGGATGGAGGCGATGTATTCAAGGTTTCCATAAACGACCTGTTCCTGAAAGAATCGGATGACCCGGCAGAACTATCGCAGTCACTGTTGCAGGAAGAAGCTGCCGTGCCTGGGCAAAAGTCAAGGCGCGTGAATGTGGAGGCCATGCTGCGCAGGGAAGAACAGGCCGTGCGGGAAAATGTAAGGCTGTTTGAATCTGCCGCCGCAAGGCATCTGGCAGAACAGCGGAATGCCATAGACGCAGCCCTTGGGCTTACGAAAAAGGCAGACAGTGAGCCGTTCGGTATATTATCGAAATATCTGCTGCCGGATGGCACATTCGACCATGAGCTTTGGGATATGCTGCCTGAAACGGAGCAGAAACGTCTTACCGCCGGTATAGCTTCGGGGCTTATAGACTGGAATGCAGAAGCTGAAAAGCTGGCAAAACTGTTCTATCCGATATGGAAAAAGGCGTATGACAAAGGAACGGAAATCGCCGGGGAGAATTACGGGCTATACCATGTGGAAAGGCCGGAATTCGTATCTCCTGCTATAATAAACGGCGGTAAGCGGATTGTGGGGATTGAGAGTACCACGAGGGATAAAATCGCAGACATTATCGCAAATGGAATTTCCGCAGGGTTAAGCCAGTCTACCCTGAAAAAAGAGATACAGGCAGAACTGAAAGATGCCTCGAAAGCGCGGGTAAAGACCATCGCCCGCCAGGAAACCATGACCACGCTTGCTACAGGGCAGTTTGACATGATGAAAGCTGCGGGAGCGCGGACAAAAACATGGCATCACAGAGAACAGAAAAACCCGCGCGATGGTACTCGCGGGCCGAACCACGTCATACTGGAGGGCGAGACGGTTGGCATTGATGAGAGGTTCTCCAATGGTCTCCGATACCCAAAGGACCCGGAGGACAGCCGAGCGGAAGAAGTTATCAACTGCCGCTGTTATTTGACATACGGCGGTTTTTAAGCTGCCCTAAATCTGAAAGAAAGGAGGTAGACCGCATGAGAGAAAGAACAAAATACGCCACCAGAGAGAAAAAATCCGGCGAAGTCACACGGGAATATAAGGCCGTAAGATTTAACGTGGAAAACGTAGATGAGGATTCTGGAGAATTTTCCGGGTACGCAGCTGTTTTCGGGAACCGGGATAACGGGGACGACATCATCGAAAAAGGCGCGTTTTCCAAGACGATACGGGAAGATTTTGACAGAATCAAGATTCTTTCCCAGCACAATGACTGCGAGCTGCCAATCGGCAAACCGCTTGAACTGCGCGAGGATGAAAAAGGGCTTTATATCCGGGGGAAAATCAGCGACACACAAAAAGGGCGTGACATACGGACGCTTCTTAAAGACGGGGTTCTGAACGAACTGTCAATCGGTTACGATGCCATTATCTTCGATTTTGACAGCGAGGAAGGTGCTCGTCATCTGAAAGAAATCAGGCTGTGGGAAGTTTCCATCGTTACATGGGCGATGAACGACCAGGCTAAGATTGACGAAGTGAAATCGCTGACTGAATCCCTCAAAGAAGCCAAGTCAATAGCGGAAGAACTGAAGCTCGAAGCTAAAGCCGGGAAAATGTCCCGCACAAGGCTGGATGCACTGAAACCGTTTATCGCTGTTGTCCGGGAACTTGCTGACATCCTCAGCCCGTTTTTGGAACCGGTGGCAGAGCCGGAAGAACAGGCGGCGCAGAAATCAAAGAAGCCGCCGGTAAAGCAGACCAAAATGTCGGGGATGATATTTGAAATCGTCCCGTCACCAAACAGGAGGTAATAATACTATGAAATTAACACAGGAACAGCTTGCGGAGCTTATTGCAAAAGTATTTGCGAATATCGACGCAAAACGCAAAGCGTGCAAGGAGGACGGCGAAATCAGCACGGATGAGATTATCGCCGAAGTATCTGCCATTTTGGAGGAAATGGGCGACGGTGAAACCGACCCCGGTGAGGACGAGGCTGACCCCGTTGAGGGCGAAAAAGCCGAGGACGGTACTGGCGAGGGCAATGCTGTAAACCCTGAATTCATCGCGCAGGTCATCGCAGCTCTCGGCGGCATGAAGTCCGGCGACGGCGCAGAAGAAATTAAAACAGCAGAAACAGGCAGAGAGGTCAAGTCTGGCGGTCCTGCATCTACCGGCACAGGCAGAGGGGAACCGCAGCGCAAATATGCAAGCCTTTTCATATCGAGAGGCGCTTCCCGCGATACGGGAGCGCAGAGCAGCTTTAAGGCCCGCATGGAATCCATGTCTGCCCCTGAAAGGCGCAGGGCTGCATACGGTATGTTCGGTCGTGCCGTAAAGTGCATCAACGCATCCGGCGGCGATACGGAAAGAGCCGCATATACAGCAGAGCATCTGTTCAAGGATTCAGAAATGGCGCACGAATTCAAGGCACTGTCCAGCACTTCTCCTACTGACGGAGGTTATCTCGTGCCGGAGGTATATGCGAACGAAATCATCGAGCTGCTCTATCCCGCCACCATCATCTACAGCCTTGGCGCTCGTCGGCTCGGCATGGCGAACGGGAACATGAATATCCCGAAGATTAAGACCGGCTCCCGCGCACTGTTCACAGGGGAGACCCGTGCGATTCCGAAAAGCGCACCTGGGTTCGGAAACCTGAAACTGTCTGCCAAAAAGCTGACCGCGCTCATTCCGATGAGCAACGACCTGCTGCGCTCAACTAACTTCGACAACGACGTCATCGTCGGACAGGACGTTACGAAGCAGATGGCGCTCGGCGTTGACTGGGGCGCTTTGCTTGGAACCGGCGGGGAATTCCAGCCCCTCGGCATTACGAACAACAAGGGCGTGCTGACCATCGACGCTACATCCGTTGGCACGGAATACAGCAGCAATGCCGGTGCTCTCACCGCAGCATTCCCGAACTACATGGTCGCTGCCGTATTGAAGAACAATGTGTATGCGGACGGCCTTGGATTCGCGTTCAACACCAGCGTGGAGCAGTATTTCAAATCCCTGCGTGACAACGTGGGCGGCTTTATCTTTGCTGACGAGATGAATAAGAATGGCACTCTTGCCGGTTATCCGTATAAGACCACGAACCTGATTGAGACCACCGGCGGCAAGACGAAGATTATCTTCGGCAACTGGAACGACCTCGTAATCGGCGAGCAGGGTGCGCTGGAGATTGAGACCAGCCGCGAGGGGTCCTGGACCGATGATGCTGGCAACCTGATTTCCGCTTTTGAGAATGACCAGACCCTTATCCGTGCAATCAACCACGTCGATACCGGACTGCGCCATGACGAGAGCTTCGCGGTGGCTACCAAGGTCGCCGTTCCCGTATAAGGAGGTAAGCATAGATGAAAAGAGAACTGTTACAGAACGTAAAAGTGCAGCCCTACACCAGCGCGGACGTGATTGACCGCTATGGCTTCCTGTCCGGGGTTCTTGCCGTAAAGGTGGGAACCCCGTCCGGTTCCCCGACTGGGCTTGCAGTAAAGCTGACACTGACGGAAAGCGACACCAAGGACGGAACCTTTGCTGCTGTGTCCGATAAAAAGGCGGTCATCGACAAGGCCCTTGACGAAAACGGCTCTATTTCTGTAGAGACCGCAGCAGACGGGGGAGGTTTGGTGAATTTCGACATGGACCTTGCCGGATGCAAGCAGTTCATCAAAGCTACTGTCGAGGTGGTATGCACCGGGGGGACTTCCGCAGCCTGTACCGCTACCGCCGCCATCGCGCTTGGAGACAGCGCCGTACAGCCTGTATAGGAGGTATTGCTATGCCAAGAATTTATGAATCCACAGGGCCGACAGAAAACAAGGCTGTCAGTCCTGCTGAAACTAAGAACAAAACCCCTGCGCAGGATGCCAAGAATACAGCTAAAAACGCAGGAAAGAAAGATACCGGCGGCAGCGACAAATAAGCTGCCGCCTCTGTTAAGGAGGCCCTTATGCTTGCAGAAAACGCAATGACAACGCTGCACAGAATGAAGCTGATGCTGGGCTTGCCTGATGTCGAGGACGAACGGACGGACGAGATAGTCACGCTGCTGATAAACAAGGCTTCTGCCTGGATTGAGCGTCAGACCGGCAGGCATTTGGGAAAGCGTTCGTACCATCAATGGTATGACGCGGACGGGCAGCAGGAACTCGTCACGCTGGAATACCCCATAGTGAGCGTTGAGTATGTTAAAGAGGATGGAAATGTAGTAGACCCAAGCCGCTATGACTATACGCAAAACGGGAACGTGGGTGTCATCTACCGCGACGAGGGGTGGCTGAAATCCGGGTATCGACGAGGGCTGGCATACGACATTGTTGCTCCTAAAAGGGCAATCGAAGTAAGCTATGAAGCCGGATATGTCCTGCCCAAAGACGCTACCGAAGATAATCCGCAGACGCTGCCCGCTGACCTTGAGGGACTTCTGTGGGATATGGTCTCGCAAGCATACACGAGCTTGCAGAACGGCTCGCAGGGTTTATCATCCTTTACGATTTCCGATGTCGTGTGGGTGTTCGACAAAGCGCAGCGACCTGAATGGATGCAGCTCATAAACCTGTATAGGAGGTATTGATTATGGGTACGAACACCATATCAGCGGACTTTGAAAAGCTGAAAGCTGCCTGTTCCGATTTAAGCAGGAAAAAAATTTACGTCGGCATCGTTGGAAGCGCAGATTCCGAAGTCCTTAAAATCGCTCATGCGCATGAATACGGAACCGAAAAACTGCCGGAGCGTTCGTTCATACGGGCGAGCTTCGACGCAGACCAAGATAAGCTGGACAGAATCATTACAGGCTCGGTTGAAAAAGTCCTGTCGGGTGCAATCTCGGCAGATGCCGCAGCAAACGCCATCGGCGCACAAGCCGCCCAGCTGGTACAGAATTTCATAGACGATAACCGGGTAAAGCCGAAATCAGACTATTCAAAGAAAACGCAGCACACCACGCTGTATGAAACGGGTACTCATATCCGCGACCGTATAGCGTATGAAGTGGAGGGATGATTCATGCTGTACGCAACACCAAAGCTGCCACGGGCTATGCTGCATATACTCACCGTGACGAACCGGACATTCAAAAGGCTCCCAGGCGGGCAGTCTATGCCCGTGGATGAGCCTGTGACTACTTTTTGGGGCGTTGTCCTGCCGCTGACAAACATGGACTGGAAGCAGCTTCCAGAGGGCTCGTATACGCAGAACACACAGAAGCTCTACACGGATGACCCGGTGGAGATTAAGACCGGGCAGCTCATCCGTGATACCTACGACGGGCAGCAGTATACAGTAACTCAAAAGCTGTCGCACAACTCCATCCACCCGATGCTGCGTTTTTTAGTGGAGGGAGTGGTGAAATGACCTTTGAGCAAGCCCGAAACGCAATCGTGTCCGGCCTGGAGAAACACATCGGGCATCAGGTAAACCTGTCAGAACAGATAGCTGACCAGCCAGAATACCCATACTGCTATTACAGTGTACTGGCTCCGAGAATATCGAAGCATTCGTTCGGATTGCGAGAAGTGCTGGACACGGAGGACGGGGCAAGGCTCATACGGTCGGAGCCGGTAATGGCAACCATGTCTTTCACCTTTTGCAGCATGAACCGCGCAGACGGCGATGGGTACATCCTCGGTGAAGATGAGGCACTGGCACTGGCAGAACAAGCCTACGGCTTTTTTCTGCTGAATGCGCACAACATTCCCACGGAGTTTGGAGATGTGGTGATAAATGACGTGGGGACCGTCGCAAACAGGACTGGATTTCTCGTGGAGGATTCCGTAAGGAGGTATGGGTTTGATGTTAAGTTTGCTTATATTCGTACAGACGAAATGCAGACTGGTACTATACAAAAAGTGAATCCTGTCGGGACAGCAAAATCATAAAAAGGAGGAACTGCCTTATGGCAAAAGATGTAATCGTCGTTGTGCAGCGGGACGCGCTGCCTAACGAAAAAGAGAACCTCGACATCTTGCTCGTATCGACCACAGGCGAATATCCGGTGGCCGTGTACAGGGACATTCCGAGTGTCGAGGCAGTATACGGGCCTAACGGCAAATGCCCGAATTCCAAGGTCGTTCGCAAGGCGACCACCCTGCTCAATCAGGGAAAAACCACTCTTGCGGAAACGCTCGTAAGCAAATTCAAGATTGTGAGCTTCGACCCGCCGAGCGCAATACCGGCAAAAGCCGCAGTCTTTACCCTCTCCTTTGCGGAGACTGGGGAAATCAGCATCGCCGCAGGAACTACGCTTTGGGTAAGAATAGGTGGCGATGACAAGGCGCTTGTGGAAATCACTGCCGAAAGCGAGGTCACTACAGCGGCACAGCTGGCAGCTCTTTTCGATGGAACCACGTTCAAAAAAGGCGGAAAGACATATTCGGCAAAATCTGACGGCGCGGAGGTGTCATACACAGCGACGGCAGCTGGTGAGGCTGATACGATTCCGCAGAGGGCTGATTTTTTCAGCGACGAGAATTTAAGCGAAGCGGTTGAGATTTCCAGCGAAGCAGAATTCACGAATGGACGTGACACGGTATCTGCCGCCGACAGCCTCATCGAAACCATCAAGAAGTTCCAGACGGACGTGGACAACGACTGGTACTATCTGATGTCTGATAAGGATGATGATGATTATGTGAAAGCCCTGGCGAAATTTGCCGAAGCCAGTGAGCCATCGGAAGCGGAATTGGGTGCTGGGGTTGAGGACCACCGCAAGTTCTATATGGGCCAGACTGGGAACAAGAATTTTGCTTGCAGCACGGCAAGGGCCGCAGTCATCTATACGGATGAGGAATATCTGAATGAGGAACCGGATGCGTCCTATACCGGGAACGTAGGGCCTTTCTACCCTACCAACGTGACATGGAAGTTCAAGCGCCCGCAGGACGGCAATGCGCCATCAAGCGACGGGATAAAGCTCATTTCCCTCCCGCAGCTTACGGATGGGGAGCGCGACCAGCTGCTTGAAAATCATGTAAACTTCCTCACAGAAGAATACAAACGCCAGTATGTAAAGAACGGGACCTGCCTCAATGGGGAGTTTATCGACACGGTGCTGGGCGGCGACTGGATTGCGAAGCGTATGCGCGACCTGCTCTACGACCTCCTGCTTGCCAACGCCAACATCAATTATGACGATGCCGGATTCGGCCTCATCGCTACGGCTGTCATGCAGGCCCTGGCAGAGGCTGTTGACTTGAACATCGTCGCAAGGGATGCGGAAAGCAGGACCGGCATATTCACGGTGAACATCCCGAAGTATGCAGATTCCACGGAGGACCAGAGGCGCAGCCGCACCATGCCCGATATAACGTGGGAAGCTCTTTTGGCTGGTGCTGTGCATCAGGTCAAGACTAAGGGCGTGCTCCGTGCGTCACTGTAAAGGAGGGATGAATCATGTTAAAAACCTATGACCCTATGAAAGTCAATGTTACCTATAACAACAGGCAGCTCCGTATGTTCGGGGAAAGCGTGTTCACCCTTGCCCGTGACGAGGCGAACCTTACGCTTAAAAAAGGCGTAAAGGGGGACAGTGTTTATGTGCGCAATGCGAACAAGGCTGGAAAGCTCACCATCACGCTCCAGCAGGAATCTCCTGACATAGCGTTCCTTGAAAAGTGCGCGGAAAGCTTCAAGCTGGCAAACCTTGCCATCACGGACGCGAACGACGGCGGCTCGCAGCTGTTCGCACAGAATGTTGCAGTGGAGAAGCTGCCTGACAGGGCTCGTGGAAAGGACGCGGCAGATGTCACAATCGTGTTCCTGATTCCTGACATCAACCTGTAAATGGCTGAAACATTGGGATGAAACAAATTCTCGTAAATCTTTATTCAGGCACGAAAAGAAACTTTAGAGAAAATAATTCAACCCAATGTTTTGCCCCTCAATGTTTCAATGTATCGGGCGATGTGTCGGCAATGTATCGGCTGTAACACGTGTATCTATGGGCTCTTTACCAATTATGGAACATTGAAACATTCATTACTATTAGAATTAGAAATAGGTGAATTAGGGATATAAGAGATATTGACCGTATGGGCATATATCCCTAATCTGCCTGATTTGCGCATACATACGCGCGTAAGAAAACAGCAAATGTTTCAGTAGAAAGGATGGACAAATAATATGGCACGGACAAAGACAGTTACCGTAAACGGAGTGGACTACAGTTTGCAGAGCGTTACCTTTTCCTGGTACTCGAATCTGACAGATTTATATATAAACCCGGCAAATGGCCGGAAGAACACGGCTAAATACACGGATTCCTTAATCAAGGGATGCGTGACGGCTCCCGCGGAGGTGGCAAAAGCCGGACTGAAATATTTCGATGAGCAGGATGACCTTGCTACACCGGGAGAGCTGGTGCGAGAGATTGAAATATTTCTTGCAGAGCGAAATAAGTCCTAAAGCGGCAGAAAAAAGGGCCCGCAGGAACGAGCGCCTGTGGCGTATGGCATTTTGCATGGGCGGTATAAGCTACACGGAGCTTAAAGAAATGGACCTTTACGAATTCGCTGAAGCGGAACAGGCCCGTCTTTTGTGGCAGACTGAATGGAACAAAAAAGAATAGCAGAAAGGAGGGATGAACCGTGGGCGAGGCTCGCAGCTTGACATACAGCATAAACGTGGAGGCGAACACAGCGCAGGCTGAATCGAATGTACGGAACCTTACGAGCAGCCTTGGCAGCTTGCAGAACGGCGGCGCAAGGCTCAATATAGAGGCCGACACTTCCCGTGCTGAATCAAATATACGAAGCGTGACCGGAAACCTTGGGGGTTTGCAGTCACAGGTAAGCAGCGTAGGCTCTGCATTCCGCAGTTCATTCCTCGAAGGAGTTGACACCGGGCAGAGCCTTTCTTCTTCTCTGAAATCTGGTGTAGGGGGCGCTCTGTCCTATGTCGGGAGCAGGGCTACAGAGTTCAAGGATAACTTCGTACAGGGCGCAGAAAACATAAAGAACAGCTTCACGCACCCCATAGAGACCATAAAGAATGGCCTTGGGAATGCCGTGCAGAATGCAAAAGATAAGTTCATTGATATGGTCCGTGGTGCTGAACAGGCCGCCGATGGCGCTGATGATATGGGCGATGCAGCACAGGATGCCGGAAAGGACATCCAGGACCTCGGAAACGAGGCTGATTCTGCTGGGGGCAAGTTCGAGAAGCTGGGCGGCATGGCGAAAACGGCGGGGCTTGCCCTCGTTGCTGCGCTTGGCGTGGCTGTAGGAGCCGTCGGAGCGTTCGGCGTTTCTGCCGTGAATACCGGCATGGAATTCGATTCGGCCATGTCACAGGTATCTGCAACGATGGGGATGACCACTGCCGATATAGCCGGGAATGTAAACGGGGCTGGAGATACGTTCAATGCCCTCCGTGACAAAGCGAAAGAAATGGGCGCGGCAACGAACTTTTCCGCTACCCAGGCTGCGGAGGGCCTGAACATACTGGCTATGTCCGGCTTTGATGCCACGTCCTCGATGAACATGATTGAGGATGTACTCCACCTTGCGGCTGCTGGCGGCATGGAGATGGCAGAAAGCGCGGATTACATAGCCGGTTCAATGAAAGGCTTCAATGATTCGACAAAGGATTCTGCGTATTATGCAGACCTGATGGCAAAAGGCGCGACCCTCGCGAATACTTCTGTCGCTGAATTAGGCCAGGCGATGTCGGGCGGTGCTGCAACTGCCGCTTCATACGGGCAGTCGGCAGACGGAATGACGCTTGCTCTCCTGCGGCTTGCGGAGCAAGGGGAGGTCGGAAGTGCAGCTTCGACAGCGCTGAATGCGGCAATGAAAGACCTATATACTCCGTCCGAACAGGCTAAAAAAGCACTCACCGAATTAGGAATTTCCGTATACGACCAATCCGGGAAAGCCCGCGACATGAATACGGTAATAAACGAGCTGAACGGTGCTCTGTCGGGAATGAGCGATGAAGAAGCGAATGCTTATAAATCCACCATTTTCCAAATTCAGGGCTTACAGGCATTCAATAAAATGACCGTAACGTCCACGGAGAAGCAGGAAGAATGGGCAGCGGCTCTTGCCGGAGCATCTGGAGAGGCATCCAGGCAGTACGACACCATGACCGATAACCTCCAGGGGGACATCGACATATGGAACAGTGCGCTTGACGGGTTTAAGATTGCCCTTTCTGACGAGCTGACACCGACCATCAGGGAATTCGTACAGTTTGGCTCCGACAGCATGGGCAAGCTCACGGAAGCATTCGAGGCCGGAGGATTGTCCGGCGCGATGGGTGCGCTTGGGGAGATATTAAGCGATGGCCTCGGCATGGTGGTCGATATGCTGCCGTCACTGGTGGATGCAGGTATGCAGCTGATTGGAGCGTTGGGCAAGGGGATAATGGATAACCTGCCTACAGTCATAACTGCTGCGGCACAGATAATAGTCACGCTGGCTACGGGCATAGGTGACGCTCTGCCTACGCTGATACCGGCTGTGGTGGACACCCTGCTGCTTGTCGTGAGCACGCTGATTGAGAACCTCCCGCTGATACTGGATGCAGGTATGCAGCTTCTGAACGGCCTGGCAGAGGGAATAACGAATGCGATACCGCAGCTTATAGAGGGGCTCCCCCTTATCATTGACGGAATTCTCGGATTCCTGACAGAAAGCCTCCCCGTGATATTGGAACAGGGCGTACAGATACTCATGTCATTGGTGACGGGCATAATTGATTCGATTCCGCTTTTGGTGGAACAGCTGCCGCTCGTGCTGGAATCCATAACCGGGTTCATAACGGAGAACCTCCCTGTGATATTGGAACAGGGTGTACAGATGATTACGAACCTCGCGATGGGCATAGTTGATTCGATACCGCAGCTCGTAGAACAGCTGCCAATCCTCATAGATTCTATTGTAGGATTCCTTGTGGAGAATATGCCAGCCATACTGGAGCAAGGCATACAGATGATAACAAACCTTGCCGTGGGCATTCTGGAAGCGTTGCCATCACTGATTGAGCAGATACCGGCTATCATCACGGGGTTTGTTGGGTGCATAACAGAGAACTTGCCGCTCATAATCGAGACGGGAATAAACCTCCTGATACAGTTTGCCGGAGGCATCATACAGGCGATACCGCAGCTCGTGGAACAGCTGCCAGCAATCATATCAGCGATTGTAAGCGGGCTTGGCTCAATGCTCGGACAGATAGCTGACGTGGGCAAAAATATCGTCGAGGGCTTGTGGAATGGTATTTCGGGTATGGCAAGCTGGGTAATGGATAAAGTCAAAGGCTTTGCAAGTGGCATCGTGGATGGAATCAAGGGGCTTCTCGGAATACACAGCCCGTCCACCGTATTTGCCGACATCGGCGATAACATGGCTCTCGGCCTTGGGAAAGGATTTGAGAGCACGATAGGCGGCGTGACGAAAGACATAGAGGGCTCCATCCCAACGAAGCTCGACGGGCCCGAAATTGAGGTCCCGGACCCTGACATTCCGAAGATAGACCCCGATAGCTCAGGTATGCCAACAGGTGATGTATCATACGGCGTGAACCCGGTTATCGGGGAATTTAACCCGCCGGACGGC
>CAJTXE010000010.1:0-83709 GCA_910580225.1 uncultured Acetatifactor sp. | reverse complement strand
TCTGATGTATCATACGGCGTGAACCCGGTTATCGGGGAATTTAACCCGCCGGACGGCATAGGTGTCACGGACGTGCAGATGCCGCAGGTATCAGACATTTCCTATGGGGTAAAGCCTATCGTTGAGGAAGTCAACACACCTGCCGTATCTGATGTATCATACGGCGTGAACCCGGTTATCGGGGAATTTAACCCGCCGGACGCATCTGCATCAGCGGTCTATAGTAATGAGGCTGCTGATAATAAGAACAACGGTAATAGCACCTCTGAAACGAGCAGCCCTGCGCCATTTGCTCCTGTGATAACGATTGAGGTCAAGGGAGATGTGGATGAAAAGACTGTTGAAAACATGAGCTCGAAGCTCCGCGATACAGTAAAGGAGCTGTTTGAAGAATTCAGGGAGCAGGAACTTGAACGCATGGCTCTAAAAAACCAGTACGCGTTCTGACAGGAGGTACAGAAATGGCATATACGCTTACCGGGCGCAGGGGCGGCACTGTCCGTTTTGTGCCTATGCAAAATGGCGTGGTCGAAAAAGAAAGCGAAAGTTATAGCAGCTCCGTAACCTCTAACCCGGTGGAGGGCGGAGCTGACATAAACGACCATGTGAACAATGCTGCCGGAAAGCTGACTATATCCGGCACAATTATCGGTGGAGAAGCGGCAATAACCGCGCTGAAAGACATGCGAGATTCAAGGGACGTAATAGCATATACTGGAAAAGTCCGCATGGGAAACCTCGTATTCACAAGCCTGAAATTTGATTATTCATACAAGAATAAAAACGGTGCTTCGTTTTCTGCCACGCTGACAAAAATCCTGACGACATCGCCGGAATATGTTCCTATGAACACAAAAAAGTCCATGACAAGCCAGGATTCAGGAAAGAGCAAAAAGAAGCAGCTTAAAAAGACGAAAAAAGCCGGCTTAAAAATGAAGTCCTCGCAGACAGTCAGCTCTGCGAGCAAGGAAAAATATAAAGCCGTGAACCTGAAAAAATGCAGCCTTGCCCCTCTGACGAGGCAGACTGGGGGGTATAGCGGGATAAGGTAGCGGAAAGGAGGACGGCGTATGTCGCTGCAACTGATTGATTTTAATGATGAGATTGAGTACATCGACATTGATGCGTCGCTCGTACCATACTCATTCAGCATAAAGCTGGAGGACCGCACCTACGAGATGACGGTCAAGTATAACGAAATCGGAGGGTTCTACACGATTGACCTGTTTGACCTTAACGGGGAAGTGCTTGCGTTCGGGGAAATAGTACGATATGGCAGACCTCTTTTTAATGTGATTGAGAATGAAAACTTCCCTATCCCGGTCATCGTCCCGTACTGCATTACCGAGGACGGTATTTCAGAAGTGACGGAGGACAACTTCGGGAAAGAAGTAAAACTATATTTATACGAAAGGCTGGTGGACTGACATGGCATTCTGGATAAGGGCCGCAACGCTCGTAATCGGCCACAATAAATACTCCCTCGAAAACATGGATTTTTCTTTTGAGATACCGTTCGAGGACACTGACGAGCCACCAGTGGCAACAATAAAAGTGACGAATTTGGCAGCCAGTACCCGCGCGGGCATCAAGCGGAACGACCCGGTTATCCTTAATGCCGGGTATGAGGGTGACGTTGGCTGCCTTTTAGTTGGCAAGGTCGTGGGGCTGACGCATAAACAGTCAAATGTGGATTGGGTATCTACGTTTACGGTGCAGCCGTGCGCCGATGAGATACTCGGCAGCCGGATAAACAAGACCTATGCCAAGAATACAAAGGCTTCGGTGATTATCCGTGACCTGCTGAATATCTTCGGCGTGGAAGTCGCCAAGTGCGAGCTTTCCAAAGACAAGGTTTATCCAAGAGGCCGGGTTTGCCGGGGGAAAATGAAGCAGGTGCTGACTGAAATCATTGTGAACGAATGCAAGAGCCGGTTTATCATCCGTGCTACCGGGCAGATATACATAACTGCTGCGAACGGAGCGATAAACAACGGCGTGGTCCTTACATCTGCCACAGGACTGCTCCGTTCTGATGAGGAAAAGGTTACGATTCCACTGGAGACAAAGGAAAATTCGCAGAAGAAAGGAAAAGACCGGGAGGACGACTGGATTTCTCGGTCCTGCATACTCAATTACCGGATTGCAACGGCAGAGCAGGTAAAAATACAGTCCAAGGATTTGAACGGAAAGTTCGTTGTTAAGGAGGGAAAGCACAGCGGCAGCAGGACCGGCAAGTGGGAAACATCAATGAAGCTGGAGCCACGGTAAGGAGGGAATAGGCTATGCCAAAAGTAAATGAATATAACTACCAGCAGATACACGACCGGAAACTTGCGGAATCCATCTGCGTAGCTGCGGTAGTCCAGGTCATGGCTTTCGATTCTGCGAAGATGACGGTCGATGTACAGCCGCTATCGAAGCATCTTGAAAACGGCAGTTATGAAAGCCAGCCGCCGATACTCGGCGTTCCTGTAGCTTGTACACGGTCCGGCGGCTTTATATTCCGTCCGTGGTTCAAATCGGGTGACACGGGAGTTGTTGTGTACCTCGACCATGACAGTGACAGCACAGTTGCCGGAGGGAAAGAAGCGGAGCCTATCACAGAGCGTAACCATTCTTCCTCAGATGCCATTTTTGTAGGAGCCATCGTGTCTGGAAGTTATACGGTAAAAGGCATTCCTGACGAGAGCCTTGCACTCGCATCCGAAGATGGGAAGATTTATGTGGCAGTTGAGAAAGATAAAATAGAATTTAAGAATGAGGACACGACCGTGGAAATAGCCAAAGAATCCGTAGACGTAAAGACGAAAGATTTTACGGTTGACGCTACTGGGAACGTGAAAATAAAAGGTGCAGGAAACGGCGTGAATATAGGGGGTTGACATGGATGAAATGACATTTCTGATTGACCCCGATACGAGGGATTTAGTGTTTGACGATGATGGGTCATTCAAGAAGATTTATGAAACTGACACGATTGTACAGAACGTGCGGCACGCCCTGATTACATGGAAGAATGAATTCTTTGCTGACGATGAACATGGGACGGATTATGACCGCACCAT
The DNA here is from genome assembly GCA_910580225.1 of uncultured Acetatifactor sp. Lineage (GTDB taxonomy): Bacteria > Bacillota > Clostridia > Lachnospirales > Lachnospiraceae > Acetatifactor. The sequence continues at coordinate 80,641 of CAJTXE010000010.1, read as the reverse complement.
GGGTGTAAACCAAAATGAACTGGATGATGATGAGGTGAGGGAAGTCATACGGGAGGCTGTTTTTCAGGAACCGTATGTGTCGCGGGTAGAAAAGATTGATGTAACTTATGAGAACAGGAACATCACAGTGCAGCTTCTCGCCGTACTGATGGATGAAGAAAAAATAACGCTGGAGGTGACTGCTTAATGGCGAAGTCAACAGACTGGGGGCTTACAGATGCCGGATTCAGGAGGCCGACTTATGCGGAGCTTCTGGATGCCCTTGAATACAAAGCGCGTGAGCAGTTCGGCTCACAGGCGAACCTTACGGTGCGCTCCCCGCTGGGGATATTTCTGCGCATATTCGCATGGATGCTGAATCTCCTGTTTTCTACGCTTGAAGATGTGTACAACAGCAGGTTCATTGACACTGCCGTAGGTTCGAGCCTCTATAACCTTGGCCGGGCTATCGGGCTTCGGCTCCTTGGGGCGCAGAAAGCAGTCGGCTATCTCACATTTTATGGAGATAACGGGGCGACCGTGCCGGAGGGCTATCTTGCGGAGACCGTTGCAGGCATTCAGTATATAACACTTCGGATGGGCCTCATCACAAACGGGAGTGTGAAGCTCCCCGCTTCTGCCGTTGTTCCAGGACCAGATGGGAATACAGCAAAAGAGACAGTTCGGATAATAACGAATCCGCAGTCAGGCATTACGGAGGTCATAAACGAAAGCGCGTTCGAGGGTGGCAGGAATACGGAAACTGATGCAGAGTTCAGGGAAAGGTATTATCTGTCCGTGGATTTTGCTGGAGGCGTGAACATAGACACCATAATCGCGGAAGTATACGAAAATGTGGAATCCGTGATTGCCGTGACAGGTGAGGAAAACGACACGGATGAGACGAACGCCCACGGCCTCCCTCCGCATTCCGTTGAAATCGTGGCCTATGGCGGCCTGGATGAGGATGTGGCAAAAGCCATATACCGGAGGAAAGCAGCCGGAATACAAACCTATGGAAACACAACCGTATCGGTCGTCATGGCATCCGGGAGGCTTTATGACGTGAGCTTCAGCCGTCCGGCTCCCGTGAATGTGTGGGTAAAGATAACGGAGCTGACTACGAACAGCAATTTCCCGCTCGACGGCATAGAGCAGATAAAGCGGAACATCGTTTCCTATATAGGCGCTGACACACGGGGCGGCCTGAATATCGGGCAGTCGGTAATCTGCGTTGCACTCCCGACAGAGGTGCTGAAAGTTTCCGGGGTCGTTGACTTTACGCTGCAAATCAGTAAAAACGGAACGAGCTACAGCTGGGATAACATAGAAATCGCTGCTCGTGAAAAAGCTGTCACGAGGGAAAGTATGGTGAGTGTGCAATGAGAGATTTTTTATCAGAAATGCTGTACGCCCTGACGAGCGCATACACGCGGAAAGATTATGATAACCGCCAGAGAGGGTCCCCCCTTGAAACAAACATAGGTAAGCTGTTCTCCATATTTGCCTGGGGGCTGGACACGGTTCAGGAACAGGCAGATATGATTCTGCTGTGGGACAACATCGACAATGCACACGGCTCCGTGCTTGACCGGTATGGGGCAAATTTCGGCGTACAGAGGTACGGTGCGGACGATTCCTACTACCGCCTCACAATCAAGGTAAAAGTGCTGTCTCAGCTGTCAGGTGGCGACACGGACACAGTAATCCGCGCAGCGGCTGAACTCATGGAGCTGGAGCTGTCTGACATTGAGATTGAGGACATCTTCCCGGCCAAGCTCTGCATCTATATCGACCAGACGCTCATGCCGCCCGCGAAGCTGGCTCTCGTAGAGCGCGTCGTTTGGGCGCTGAAAAGAATCATTGCGGCGGGTGTCAGCATAGATGTTGTGATGTACTGCCTGGTGAAGAACGGCTTGACAATCAGCCATGAAATAAGCGCATGGTCTTATTTCGTACCGGAGTGTAACACGATACGGTGCGGAACATGGTGGATGCCGTCAACGCTTGGATGGAGTGAAAACCATAAGCTGGGATATGCTGTAAACCAGGATCCGGTTATTGTAATGCCGGAATTCACTGGTACGCTGCCGGACATTGCCACAAAGGGTTACTCATTGCGCGGCCCTCTACATCTGTTCGCAGAAGCAAAAGGGTTCGCAGACCGATTGGAATTCACGGGTACAGTACGGTGCGGAACTGCCTGGACGACATCAATGCTCGGCTGGAGCGAGCGCAGTATGCTCGTGGTGGACAGCGAGCAGAATGTATACGCCGTGATGCCGGAATTCACCGGTACGCTGCCGGATTTCTCCACCATTGGGTACACAGGAATCCAAAACGTAATCGGGGTGAAAGATAACACGGAGCTGCATATGGACGCGCCGGAGCACGCAGGGAATGCCCGCAGCGGAACCGTATGGACGGCTTCTGAATTAGGCTGGAGCGCAAGGACAGAGAGCGTAGCTGTTGACGGGAAGCACGATGCGGCACTCATTTCTCCTGAATTTGCAGGAACGCTTCCAAGACCTGTGGCAGTTTGCGGCGCAATGCGGGCCGGGACAGTAAAAAAGGAGGTACGGCATGGAGAATAACAGATTAGGCCAGTATGGGAAAAGAAATCCGCTGTTCATGTACCAATGTGCGGCAGGTTATTCCATCAAGGCAGCAGCCGTCAAGTATGCTGCCGAAAGTAAGCAGGATGCCGTGGTGTTCGAGGCAAGCCCAAACCAGAGCGGTACAAGGCGCTGCGGCATGGCGGCACAATAAATGAAAGGAGGACGCGAAGATGGCATTTTTTACCGACAATTTTCTGCACAACCGCCGTACAGAGCTTCTGCGGAGCGTTGACCGTTTCCAGTACCAGCTCAACAAAAAAACATGGTATGACGGAAAAATCAACAGCAAGCGCATAATTGGCACGGATGTCGTGGTTTTTGTGAATGCGCCGAGTTCCGGCATGGACGACACAATCACGGCTGTCAGGGTATACGACAACTACGGCGCTCTGGCGGGCCAGCAGGAAGTCAGCTTAAAGCGAACGAGCCTGAACACTGCCCTGCTGCGCTTTACATTCCCGCTCGTAGAAGTAGAAAGCTGATGAAAGGAGGAAAACAGATATGGCGTATAAACGCTCGTTTTGGGTAGACCATGTTACAGACCAGCATGGGGACGTTATCCAGTATGGAACACTTTTGGACCAGCAGCATTTCAACAACATGGAAGTTGGGATTTCCGACCTGGGCCTCGCTGTAGCTCTTATGCAGTTCAAGCAGACGCAGGATGACTTCCAGTATGGGACCGAGGTGCAGAACCTGAATCTCTTGATGAACAGCGCAAAATGGCCGTTCAATAACAAGGAGACCACGGTTGCGCTGAAAGGCTTGCGCGAGAATACTGACTACAGTGTAGACGTTACCGTGCTGGAATACAGCGGCGGCCGCCTCGGAAACATCCGCGTGAAAGACCGGGCTTTGAACGGCTTCAAGCTGATACACGACGGAAGCGCAACCGCTGTACGGGTAAGCGTAAGAATATTCGGCGGCATGACAGAGCCTGTGGTACAGGCAAGTATTGGATAAGGAGGATAATGACGTGAAAGTTATTGAAAAGAACAGCGGCAAGAAAATCGCATACGAGCTTACCGGGACGAAGCTGGACTTCGCAGATGGCGCTCTGCGCCTGGACCTTGCCCGCTACCAGCGTGACAGCGTTGTCACGAAAGACATCATGGTTGACAGCGAGGGCTGCCTTACCACGGGACATGGGCAGTATTACGCCGCGCAGGTGGAGATTCCGGCTATGGAGTATGATGAGAAAATCATTCCTGCGGAGGAACCAACTGGGGAAAGCAACGATGCCGATGCCGAATCTGAATCCGGCATGGGAGGTACACGGGAAACAGTAATCCGCACGCCTCTCCCGCTTGACATGGATAAGGTGACGCTCTACCTGTTCGCAATCGACGGAATCATCATTCAGTAAAAATAAGGAGGAATAATACGATGTCAAATTTTGATATGGCAGAACTGGCTTTGAAAAGTGTGTGTCCGAGCAATGCGCTTCTGTATGACGACCGCGAGATGCCGACGGTGATGGTCTACATCCCGAAATTCCAGCTTCGCGACGTGCTTTCCACGGCGAACACATCCATACATCCGGCTTTCCGTGTAAACGGGGTTGAGATTGACGGGTTCTATGTGGGGAAATACCAGTCGCATCAGTATGACGGCAGGGCATACAGCCTCCCTCGCGAGGACCCGTCCACAAACGTGACGCTGGATATGTGCGTGGGCTACAACCGTGCGAAAGGGGGCAAGTTCCACGAGATTACCGCTGCGGAATGGGCAGCTATCGCGCTGTGGTGCCATAAGAACGGCACGGAGCCGAAAGGCAACAACAATTATGGCAAAGACAGCACGGAGACCTTATACAAGGCGATTCCGAGCTGTGGTCGTGACGGCGAGGGAAGAATTCAGCGAGTGGCTACTGGAACTGGGCCGGTCACATGGAGCCATGACGGTACGCTCGATGGCATCTGGGACCTGAATGGGAACGTATGGGAGTGGTGTACCGGTTTAAGGCTTGTGCATGGTGAAGTCCAGATTATCGCCGACAACAATGCCAGTGACCCGACCTGCGACCTCTCCCCTACCAGCGCGGCATGGAAAGCAATCAAGGCCAGCGACGGTTCTCTGGTTGCGCCTGACGGAAACGGAACCACCCAGGGAACAGTAAAGCTGGACTTCATCAACGGCGTATGGACATACAGCACAACGATTGCGCACACCAAGGTTGCCAACGGGTGTGCCTTTGCGAGTGTTACGGCTGATGCGAGCATCGGCGATGCCGCGAAGCTGCTTTTGCAGTCCCTCGCCATGCTACCTGATGCGGCATTGACCGGGGATGGAATCTCCGCGAACTATAACGGGGACCATTTCTGGGTGAACAACACCGAAGCTGAACGCTGTCTGGTTCGCGGTGGCTACTGGTACTATGGCGGTGGCGCTGGTGTGTTCAATTCCGACCTGTACTATGCGCGGTCGCGTTCCAACGGCCACCTCGGCGGGCGCTCCGCTTTTGTTGAGTAACTGTTCACTGTTTACGGAAACACTGACCGCCGAGCGATAGCGAGGCGGTCTATTTCCTTAAATGCTGGAACCCGTAAATAGTAAGGAGGCGAATGCGCGATGCAGCTTGACGTTCCTGCGGAAAGCAGCTATGAGCCGTTCCATCTTAAAGAGCGGATAGGTGATATGATTCGATACGGTAGACCAATCACGATGACGTTTCCAAGACGTAACCGTGACCTTGCCGATGATTTGCGGGCGACTATGACAAGGATGTACCATCTTGCCGTGGAAATCGAAAAGAAGTATTACCGAAAGACAACCACGCAGCAGCTTGACATTGAACTTGAATGGCTCCGGCATCTGGTCCGGCTGTCAGCAGACAAGGATTGCTGCGGGGTTAAATTCGCCCCGCCTCTGTCCCTGCACCAGTATGAGGTGTGGGCGAGATATAATGATGAAATCGGGCGCATCTTAGGGGGCTACATAAAATCTCTCGACAGATGACCCGTTTTAGGGAACAGGCCGTTTTGGTGGTGTCTGATTCGCGGTGGCAACTGGAACAATGGCGGTAACGCTGGTGTGTTCAATTCCAACCTGAACAATGCGCGGTCGAATTCCAACGGCAACATCGGCGGGCGCTCCGCTTTTCGTCTGCTTCGCTTTATGCGGCGGGTTTTGCGCCGGACAAGTGAGCCTTGCCTTACGGGGCTTGGCTGGTGCGCAGACTAAAAGGGGCCTGTTTCCTTTCCCACTGTAGGGAAGAAATGTAAATTGTCGCGGAGGCGGGAACGTCACACGCGACGAATTAAAAGGTGTTTTATGGATAATGAAAATCAGATGACAGTCATCCAGGACGCATGGCAACAGATATGCAGTTTCGGGTGGCTTTTGTGCGCAAACATAAATGCCCGCCGGGGCAAAAGGGACAGGAGCGAGGTGATGGCTTTTACGGCGCATCTGGAGGATAACCTGTTTTTGATACAGGAGGCGATGCTGAATAAGTCATACATCCTTGGACCATACCGGAAACTGTGGGTGTACGTTCCAAAAAGCCGCCTTGTGATGGCGCTCCCTTACCCGGACAGGATTGTGCAGTGGAGCATTTACCAGTACCTAAATCCATTCTATGAGCGTCTGTTCATTGAGGATTCTTATGCCTGCCGGAAGAACAAGGGCAGCCACAGAGCCGCTAACAGGTTGCAATACTGGATGCGGCAGGTCAGCCGGAAGCCGGGACCTGGATGGTATTACCTGAAACTGGACATAAGCAAATACTTCTACCGGGTGGACCATGAAAAGCTGCTGGAGATACTGGCCCGACGAATCAAGGATGAGGACATGATGGAAGTAATCAGGGAAATCGTTGACAGCCGTATCGAGCCTTTTGGACTGCCCCCAGGCAGGACACCGCACAATACGCCGCCGGAAGAATGGGTGTATGACGCGGGGATGCCCATAGGGAATCTTACGTCACAGCTGTTTGCGAACATATACCTGAATGAGCTGGACCAATACTGCAAACATCAGCTTAAAATCCATTACTATATCCGGTATATGGATGACATCATCGTTCTTGCGCCGGATAAAACGATTCTGCACAGATGGAAAAATGAGATTGAGGTTTTCCTGCGGGATGAGCTGAAATTAAGCCTGAACGACAAGACCAGCATCCGACCGGTAAGGCAGGGTGTTGAATTTGTCGGCGTGAGGATATGGGCTACGCACAAGAAACTTCGCAAGAGCACAGTTCGTAGGATAAAGCGCGAAACGAGGGCTATATGCGAACGGTATGCCGCTGACATGGACAGGGCGAAATTCCTGCGCCATATCGCGAGCATAAAGGGATTGCTGGAGCATACAGAAAGCGTCAGTTTGAAGATAAGGTTAAACGGTATCTACAAAATGGTAATGGAGAATGCCGGACGCGCGGCAGCTGATGAGCCGTTTGGACATTTTGAAAAGGAGGCACACACCGATGGAAAAGCAACGTAGGCCGCCCGCGACAGAGGCGGCGCAGTTTATTGAATGGGAGGATTAGCAGATGAATATTCAACAGATTTTAGGAGGCGGGGGTGGAACGGTTTTAATACTGATGACGCTGATACAGATTGCACCGGTAAAAGTTAATCCGTGGTCATGGCTCGCAAGGGCCATCGGAAAAGCCATCAATGCAGACGTATCGGTTCGCTTATCAGAGATTGAGAAGAAGCTGGACGGCCACATTGACATGGATGACAAGCGGACAGCAGACGGGCATCGCGCCCAAATCTTGCACTTCAACAATGAGCTGCTTCGTCCCATCAGCCATACAAAAGAAGAATTTATCGAGGTTCTTGCAAAAATCGACGCATACGAAAAATACTGTGAAGCGCACCCGGACTACCCGAATAACCGGGCCGTTCTCGCCATTGAGAATATCCGTGAGATTTATAAGGACCGCCTGAAAAAGCGTGACTTTTTACAGGAAAGCGTTGCGGAGGATGAGCGAACATGAAAATTTTTCTGAACATTTTGGCGGTCATTCTATGCTCCATGATTTTAGCTGTAATCATGGTGCGCTTTGCAAACCGCCGTAGGAAGAAATCCAAGGCCAGAGCGAAACCAAAACCAAAAGCAGAAACCACGAAATCCGTGATTTGGGTATGCCTGGCAAACGGATTCGCTTGGGTGTGGTGCAGCTATGTCCTTGCCTATCTCGATAAGATGCAGATTGCGGAGAGCCTGTCACAGGTGGCTGTAACGGAAATTATAGGTGTGGTGCTGGCATACTGCATCAAATCTGCGGTTGAGAACCTGAGCAGGAATAACCACTGGCCGGATAAGCCGTCAGATACCGGCGAGCCGCCGGACCAGTAGAAAGGAGCGGATATGCTTACTGGAAATAATAACGAGGAACGCATCTGGAACTATTTTACGGGAAAAGGGTTGAGCAAAGCCGGAATCGCGGGATTGATGGGAAACCTCCACGCAGAAAGCGGGCTGAACCCGAAGAACTTACAGAACAGTTCCGAAAAGAAACTCGGCCTCACGGATGATGAATACACGGCTTCCGTGGACAGCGGGGATTATGGGAACTTCGTGAGGGACAGCGCGGGCTATGGCATCGCGCAGTGGACCTATTGGAGCAGGAAACAGAATTTGCTTGCGTTTGCACGGGCGGCAGGAAAGTCTATTGGGGACTTGGAAATGCAGCTCGATTTTTTATATAAGGAGTTGAGTACCGGGTATAAGTCGGTGCTGTCCGTCCTTAAATCGGCGGCATCCGTAAGGGCTGCCAGCGACAGCGTTCTCCTTAATTTCGAGCGCCCCGCAGACCAGAGCGAAGCAGCAAAGAAAAAGAGGGCTGGCTATGGGCAGGTGTATTATGACAGGTATGCCGCAGCAAAGCCCGGAAAAGGAGGAAATGCTATGACAGAGGCAGAAGTGAGACAGAAAGTTCTCGGCTTTATGCAGGGGTGGGTGAACCTGAAACGGTCGAATAAGAGCCACGCCCCCATCATCGACACTTACAATGGGCATAAGCCCCTCCCGCGCGGTTACAGAGTGACATATTCCGACGCATATTGCGCCACGACGGTAAGCGCGGCGGCAATCAAGGCCGGGCTCACGGACATCATGCCCGTGGAGTGTTCCTGCTATTACCTCATCGAACAGGCGAAGAAAATGGGGATTTGGCAGGAGAACGATGCGTTTGTTCCGAAGCCTGCGGATGAAGTCCTTTATGACTGGGATGACGGCCCGAACTATGCCACCACGGACAACAAGGGAAACCCTGAACACGTTGGGATGGTGGAAAAGGTCGTAGGAAACGACATCACGGTCATCGAGGGGAACATGAACGGAGGAATGGTCGGGAGGCGTACACTGAAAGTGAATGGACGGTACATCCGTGGATTCATCACACCGAACTATGCGAGCAAGGCAAGCTCTGCCCCGGCATCTAAGCCCGTATCTTCTGGAGGTACGCTGAACCGGAGCGTAAAGTGGAGCGGCAAGACGACAACCGCCCTGAAAGTTCGGAAATGGGCGGGAACAGAGAACCCTGTTTGCAGTTTCAGCCCGCTGAAAGATGGGGAAGTTGTCGGGGTATGCGATGAGGTAAAAGCTGCCAACGGCTCCTTGTGGTACTATATCAGGAATAAAAACGGGAAGTACGGCTTCTCATCGGCGAAGTATATCAAACCCGCAAATTAAAGGAGGAACAGAGCTATGAAAGAAATGTTGTTGAATCTGCTGCTTGCAGTCATAACGGCAGCAGTTCCCGTAATCACGACGTATGCGGTAGGCTTAATCAGCAAAGCGAAAGACGAGGCCGTGGCTAAAACGGATGACATAAAGGTCCAGGGCTACATACGGGAAATCGCAGGGGCGATTACCAGAGCGGTAGCTGCCACAAGCCAGACCTACGTGGATTCCTTAAAGAAAGCTGGAAAATTCGATGCAGAGGCACAGATGGAAGCGGCGAATAAAGCGATGACAGCTTGCCTCGCATCTATAAGCCCCGCAGCCACGGAATTTATCGAAAGCGTATATGACGACGCGAAAGCGTATCTGCTGACGATGATTGAGGCAGAGGTACGAAAGCAGAAGAATGAAGCGCCTGTGGAATTAAGCGCGGTATCTGTCCTGGAGAGCCCTGTTGACACCACGGCTGTCGCGGCAAGCACGGCAGCAGCTACAGCAGCCACAATCGCGCAGACTGCCATCCAGCAGATTAACGCGGAATCTCCCGTGCAGAAAAAAGAATGACGGAGAGGGCCACGCAGCACCGGAATATGCCGGAGGCTGCGTGGCTTTTTTTTTATTTGTCAGAACGCCCATTCAATTTCCACGTCATCCTCGGTTATCACAATCTTCGATATGAGGCTCTGCAATATGCGCCGCTTCTGCGATTCGTCCGCATAATCCCAAATCTGCGCCGCATCCGCTATAAGTTCCTTTACCAAGTCGAATGGGATGGCAGTCGGTTCTTCATCAGGCAGGAGCGTCTCCTGCAATGCCGTCCTCTCGCCATACAGCTTGTTTATCTTCCCTCCCAGCAGTTCTGCTGGTATGTCGTCCATCTGGTACAGCTCCATCAGCTTGCTTATCTGCTTGTCTATGTCTCGTATGCGCTTCTCGATGTTAGCATTGCTGCTGACTGATGGCGTTTTCTTTGGTCTGCTGGCAGCCAGCTCCGCAGCCATCTTAGGGGATTGCAGAAGCTCCCGTATCTTTGAATCTACAATGGCATCCAATTTTGGAGCTTTCCATATTTTGTTCATGCAGTTGGGGTCCTTTATCATGTTCTTCATCTGTTTGGTCCGGGAATAACAGGCATAATATGTATACTTCCCTGAATTGCGCAGGTAATACCGGCCTCCGCATTTACCGCAGAACATGAGCCCGGTCAGCATATGCTTTGACTGGAAAGCCGGGCCATACAGCTCCTGCTTTTTCCCACGGAGGACCTGCGCGGCTTTGTACTGCTCATCGCTTATTATCGCTTCGTGAGCGTTTTCGACAACTATGTCCCCGAAATGCAGCCGTCCTGTATATGTCTCATTGCCAAGGATGTTCCTGACGCTCGACCAGGAATTGTAGCTGCTGTATTTATTCGTATAGCCCTCGTCCTGCAAGCGGTCTGTTATGGCTTTCAGTGATGAGCCGGACAGATACCACTCATATATCTTTTTTACCTGTTCTGCCTCATATGGATTTATGACCAGCTTTCCGTCTGAATACTCATACCCGATAGGAATGTGTCCTCCTCCGTGGTACAGCCCGGTCTTTGCCCTTGCCACGCGCCCCATCCAGGTGCGTTCCTTAATTTGTTCACGCTCCAGCTGCGCAAATACTGCGAGCAAGCCTATCATGGCTTTTCCGAACGGCGTGGATGTGTCGAAGCTCTCCTGCATGGATATGAAGTCAACGTCATTCGGACGGAACACTTCTTCAATCAGGTAAAGGGTGTCCCTCTGTGAGCGTGACAGCCTGTCCAGCTTGTAGACGAGGACCATCTCAAACTTATCTGTCTCGGCCATGAGCTTCTGTATGCCAGGGCGTTTAAGGTTACTGCCGGTATACCCGCCGTCCACATAGATGTCAGCTATGAGCCAGTCCTTTGCCTTGCAGTACGCAATAAGGCGCTCTTTTTGCTCGCCGACAGAGTAGCCCTCCTGCGCCTGTTCCAGCGTGGAAACGCGGATGTAAAGTGCCGCCCTTTTCACAGGGGCATACCGTCCAGGAGGTAGTTCGCGAATATCCAGTTACGGCAGGTGCGCTGCTCGTGCGTGAACTCTCCCTCCGGGTTGGGCTGGTAGCTTTGGAAGTCAATCTGGCGAGCGTCCGTAACTACCAGCCGAATCTTATCATTCTCTATCTCAATGTTCTGCCCCTCACATGGAACAAATGCGACGTGCGTGTTATCCTCATACTTGAACCCACGGCTCAACCCGCAGAGATAATACGCTTTTATGCGCATATCCGGTTTAAGCTCCAGCTCCACGAGTGCCTTGTCCCTATACTTTGTACCCTCATATACCTCGTGGTATGCCGTACCAATGAAGCATTTGGCACAGCATTTGTCAATCCTGGCCGAACGGATTCCCCGAAGCCAGAAGAACGAGCATTTCTTCTTAATCTCTAAAGTTACTCTCATTTTGTACCACCCTCCAATTCTATCGCGTAGTTAAGCAGTCGGAGCCTGTCGCGGCCTCCGAGCGTCTCATAGATGTGCAGCAGCTCCACGGCTTCAGGAGAGAGGGCGCTGTTGCTATCCCCGTTAAAGATAACGCCCCCGTGGTTCGCCTGAATAAACGGGCTGTTGGATAGCTGCCCGCTGATATTGTTTTCCACTGCTGGTACTGTGTTTACCCCACGCAGGAGATAGTCGATGCTCACGTTGAAGTAGTCTGCCAGCTTTATGAGTGCGTCGATGCTGGGATAAGACGTTTCGAGCCTCTCGTACTTACCTATGGCCGACGGCACTACGCCTATTACCTCCGCAAGCTGCCCCTGTGTGATGTCCTTGTCTTTCCGTAATCTTTTCAGTCGTTCTCCAAAGTCGCTCATAGATACACCACCTTTCCTTAAAGTCTATTATATGTCTTTTAATTCACATTGTCAAACAAAAATTTTTTCGGAAAAAATGGAGATTTCGAGTTGACTTTTACGACTGAAAGTGCTATAATAAGAATGTGAGGAACAAAAAGAACCCGCAGGACGCAGGAAAGGAGGTATTTCGATGAATGTGATGAGAGAACGCAGACTTCGCGGGGCAATCCCAACGCAGCAGGAAGTGGCAAAAGCGCTTGGCGTGCAGCCGTCAGCTGTGAGCAAATGGGAACGCGGCATCGCAAAGCCGAGAGCCGATAAGCTGCCGATGATTGCAAAGCTGTATGGCTGTACAATCGAGGAACTTTTAGCTGACGGCAATTCCTCTGCGAGATGACGGCGGCCCCGGCGGTCCTGCTTGCAGTCGCCGCAGAGCTTGCGAAATCTGCAAAAGACAGTCTGCCGAAACTGCAAGATGGTGAAAGAATACAGCGAGAGTGGCTTGCGGACGGCATCTATTACAGAGAGACGCAGTTCAACGGTGAGGTATTCCGAAGCCAGTATGACTTTAAGCAAAGAAAAAGCCGCCGGGTGGCGGTGGTAAAGAAGTAGGTGAGTGCAATGATTGAAAAGGTCTGCTCCATTTGCCTATATGTTCGCCATCGCCATCTGGCGGGCTGCTTCTCTGTAACCTCTGTGGTATGTGTAGTAGATTGTTCCGGCTGCCGTCTCGTAAACCCCGTCCTGCGGCTTCTCGATTCCCTGGATGGCGATTATCTGTTTTGTGTTCTCGTCCTTTACGATTTCACTTTCCATCTTGCCGGTGCTCATGTTGAACAGCGTTTTCACGCAGTACCAAAGCGGATTCTCTTTCCACTCTCTGTATTCCATTTCAGCTTCGATGCACTGCTGCTCTGTTATTCCCATCGCTTTTGCCATATATTTTCTACCTCCTTGACTATCGGGCTTTTTATTTTTCCTTACATTCTTATTTTAACACTTTCAGTCGTTTTTGTCAATCATTTTTCAAAAATTTTTCCAGAAAAATTTTCGCAAAAAGCAACGGGGCATAAAAAATCGGGAGCCTGCCAGGGGTACGGCAAGCTCCCGATTTCTCACCGTTTGTGCCTCCACGAGCCGATGGCCTCTATGCCGAACAGCAGGACGGCCATGTCCTCCATCGCCTTGTTGATGTCACGGTAAAACGTCCTCTTGTCAATGCAGAGCCGTTCGGCAATATCCTCCACTTTCAACCGGTCCTCGTCTATGTACCGCAGGGACAGGGCCTCCCACCGGCGTATCTCATCGGGGTTCCCGGAATCCCGGCAAATGGCCTCATACGCCGCCAGCATCTTGTCAACATGGCTCATCATAAGCCCGGTTTTCCGGCGCATGGAGCATATCGCACTGACCTCCAGCGTTTCGGGGGAAACGTGGGAGTAGTGCGCCCGCAGCTTCCGGTAGTTCTTCATCAGCAGCTCTACGTCATGGTAACGGGAATCGAACTCATCTTCGATGATTTCCTCCCGCTTTGCAAGGACCTCGGCAGCGGCCAGCCGGACAACCTCCGCAATTTCTTCTTTCTTCACAGCAAGTCACCTCCCTTTTTTAACTGCGCAATTTATTGATTCGGACGCGCAGGGCATCCATCAGAGCGTTCTGCATATCTGCCTTGCCGGTAAGCGCTTCAAGCACCGCAGCGTCCATCCCGGACTGCACGACAAGATGGTGGATGACGACCGGATGCTCCTGCCCCTGGCGGTGCAGACGCTTGTTCGCCTGTTCGTACTGCTCCAGGCTCCATGTCAGCCCGAACCATACTGCGTTGTAGCCGCCCTGCTGCAAGTTCAGCCCGTAGCCGCAGCTTGCGGGGTGCGCAAGCAGGATGTCGATTTCTCCGTTGTTCCAGTCAACCTCGTCCTTTGCCTGTGAATAGACCCGGACCCGGAGGCTGTACTTGGACAGCGCTTCCAGCAGACGGTCTCGGTCATGCTGGAAGTTATAGAACACAAGGGCGTGCTGCCCGTTCAGCTGCTCGACCAGCTCCAGGAACGCGCCCACCTTGCAGTCGTGTATCTTCACGGCGTTTCGGTCCTCATCATAAATCGCCCCGTTGCATAACTGTAGGAGCTTGCCGGTGAGGACCCCCGCGCTCTGCGCCGTAATCATGTTCTCGTCCACTTGCAGGAGCAGGTCGTTTTCAAGCTGCGAATATGCCTTTGCCGCCGCAGCGTCGAGGGCCACGGGTATGTCGTTGAAAATCACATCCGGCAGGGTCAGGTAGTCCTCCGCTTTCATGCTTATGCAGATGTCGCTTATCGCCTGTTTTATCATGTCGAAGCTGCCGTCTTTCGGCGTGTAGCTGAATATCGTCGTGCGGTTCCGCTTTCCGGGGATGAAGTACCTGTCACGGTACGCGCCCATCGTCTTTCCCAGTCGTGCGCCCTCATCAAGAAGATATATCTGCGCCCACAGGTCCTCCAGTCCGTTGCTCGACGGCGTACCCGTCAGTTCCACAATACGCTTAATCCTGCTGCGCACCAGCTTCATCGCCTTGAACCGCTTGCTCGACGGGTTCTTGAAGCTGGAGCTTTCGTCGAGTATCACCATGTCGAAAGGCCAGCTGTTCTTGAAGTGCTCCACGAGCCATTGTACGTTTTCGCGGTTAATCACATATGCGTCTGCCGGGGTAGCCAGGGCGCGTAGCCGCTGCTGCACGGTTCCGAGCACCGGGACAATCCTCATCATTTTAAGGTGGTCCCACTTCGCGGCTTCCGTCGTCCACGTCGCCTCCGCGACTTTCTTCGGCGCGATGATGAGGGGCTTTGAGACCTCCCAACGGTTATACCGCAGCTCATGCACGGCGGTCAGTGTAATGACCGTCTTTCCGAGGCCCATATCGAGGAAAAGCCCGACGGCACGATTGTAGGTTATGCTGTCGATACAGTATTGCTGGTATGGGTAAGGGTTGAATATCATTCTGACGCACCTCCAATCTCGGCAAGCAGCTGTTTCACTTCGTCCAGCCCTTTGACAACGCGCACATCTGCGCCCCTTTTCTGCATTTCGCCGATGACGTACCTTTGAATTTTCGCAAGGCGGCCTGTTTCCGTTTTAAGCTCTGCGAATATGATTCTTCCGGTCGCGGTTATGATGATGCGGTCTGGTACTCCGGGAGTGCCAGGGCTCGTGAACTTGATGCACATACCGCCTAACTTTTTTACCCCGTCAACGAGGTGTCTTTCGATTCTACTTTCAGTCATTTTGTCCTCCTGAAACATCTTGCTAAAACTCACGCGCGTATGTATGCGTAAATCAGGCGGATTAGGGAGCATACGCGCTTCACAAATTCCTTATAAACTCCCTAATCTCCCTATTTTTAATTCTAACGGGATTAAATGTTTCAATGTTTCAATATAGGTATAAAGCCAGTGTTTATGCGGTTTTCAACTGAAACATTGGGTGAAACATCGCCGATACAATGAAACATTCAAAGCCGAAACATCACGGTTGAATATCGTGCCTAAATCTTTCTTTTCGTGTCTAAATCAGGCTTTTCAGTCGTTTGTTTCAAACAATGTTTCAGTAGTTGACGTGGGATTCAGCCAATATTTTCCCGCAGTCCGCGCACACGAGATAACTGTCACAGCCTGATATTCTGACCAGCCCGTTTTCTGAACAATCCTCTCCCTTTATCTCGTTTCGGTGCATACAGAAAAGCTGCCTTATGAACCCTTTTTGCGGCACTTTTTTAATTCCATCCTTTGTCAATAAATACATACCGTACCTCCTTATTCCACCGGCATAACCTGCGCGATAATTTTATTCAGCTCATCCTGCGCATTTTTAATGGCTTCCCGGTAGTTCTTCAATATCGCATTCATCGTGACAGCTATCGTATCTTCTGTCAGAACGGTTTCATACGACTTGCCATTCGCGTAGACAAATAGCTTCGCCTTACCGTTATAGTCCATCAGCTCGCTCCATTGTTCCTTTATCAGGTCTACCTGGGAGCTGGTGGAATCTATCTGCCACAGCAGATTTTTGGCTTTTTCATAATCATTGTCTTTCATACTTAAACCCCCGTTTCTGTCTCCATCGCAGCATAATACTCGCTCCCTTTAATTGCTGTTGCAAAGTCAGGGACCGCTGTATTTTCGCCGGAGGAATCTATTTTGCAATACAGGATTTCACCTACATGGAAAAGCTGTTCTTTCCATCTGCATCCGAGAAGCGATGTCGGCATATATCCAAAAAGTTGTGGTTTCCTCATGTGCTTGACGTTTTTCATAGCATCTACCCAGGCTTTGTTAGGTGCAGAGCGTTTCTTAAAGCTCTGGCCGTCAGCCATCATCATATCGGCGAATTTCTTTTTATCTGATTCCGTTGGTTCTATGATGAGCCGGTCTTTCTTTGAATAAAACCGATTGCTTTCGATACCAAACTGTTCAAAAACACTGTTTGCAGCTGCAAGCATATCGCATCGACCATTCCACCAATCGAAATAATCCGCGTAGAGCTTACTGTCACGGTTTATAGTCATAAATATCTCACTCATGTCATATCTCCTTTTCTCCGCTCAAAACCTTTTCATATATCTTTTGGTGTACGGCGTGCATCCGCTCCCACTCCGGGGTTCCCGGAATCCATTTGGGTCCGAGCCATTCAACGGGGTCGGCATGGATTGCTTTCCAGTACCAGGTCGGTATTCCGGCTTCAGCGGAAGATGTCTCCGGGTCGGAGTAGTTCATCTTCCGTATCACTTCCGACACCAGGCTTCCCGCCAGTAGCTGCTTTGTATCGTTCTGGAAGAAGTGGATGATTCCTGACTGCACCAGACAGGCCATTTTCAATTCTTCGTAGGGAACCTCTTTTCCGTCTTTCAAATCAGCCACAATCTCGCAGGTACTTCTCATTTGGAACCGCCTCCTGTCTCCGTTAAAATCTTCTGTACCATATCCATCAGGTCATTCAGGTGGCTCAAAACATCGGATATGCCGTATGCGTGGCCAAGCTCCCAGGCATAGTTCCAGATAACAACAGCCCCGCCCCTTGTCAGCCCGGAGCCTACTTCCTCCTGAATCTTCTGGTAAATATCTTCATAAATTGCATCGCGGCGCTTGTTCTTTTCCCGGTTAAGCCGTTTCACTTCCTCCTGATATTTTTCATTGTTGAGCCGCACCTGTTCCTGATTCCACCGCACCGACTGGTCCATGTCGATAACATGGTCGCCGCGCAGCTTCTTAATCCCAGATGGGATGCAGGACATTTCAGCCATGCTGTTGAAGTCCTGCTGTATTTCAGCCCAGTTTTTGCTATGCTTTTTGCCCATACGCCGTCCTCCTAAATCTGCTCGATGGCTGAACAGGCCGTGTCCAAACCGTCGTAGGCTTCTTCCATCGCATCAATGTAGCCCTGCATTTCTTCCCCACGCTCACCGTTCTGGAAGTTCTCCGGGAGATTGTCGTATGCTTCCTGTTCCTCGTCCTTTACTTCCTCCAGAATGTCTTTTGCACGGTTCATAAGGTCACTGGCTTCTTCCAGCCGTTTTCTTCTCTGCTTATTCATGTTTTGTCCTCCTTGCTTTTATCAGGCAAGCTCCCGACACATAAGGAAAGCATCAAGGCTTTCTTTGAGGTCGAATACTTCTTCCCAGATTTTGTTCTCATATTTATCCCCGCTGTCGGCTGGCTCATAATCCAGCACTTCTCCGAGCTTTGATTGCAGCTCTTTCAGCTTTCCGAGCTGCTCTGCTTTTAATTTTTCAGTAATGTCCATTTATGTGTCCTCCGCATCATCTATCTTTTCTCACGAACCCCCGCTGATAGCCGCAGTAGCCGAACCGCAGCCCATTTGGGGTCTTTTCCCAGCCAGGCAGGGACCGCAGGATGTCGTTTATCTCTGCTGATTCAGAATATCGGAAATCCTTTGGGGAGCCGCCAAACGCTTCACACCATATCTCCAGGGCGCATATCCGGTCCCTCGGCACGAGCGTCACGTTTCCCTCCACTGTGCCGTTCAGGAACATCCTGCGCTTATCCAGCGTCCATTTCTGCCAGTCCTCCGGCACAGGCTTATCAACGAAGTCAATGATGATTCCCTCCTTGCTGCTGACTTCCCTGTGGGATTCCTGCTCTGCTTTCGCGGCATTTTCGATTTCCCCGGTCAGGAACAGGCTCTCGCCCAGCCTCCACCGCATGACGGCTTCGGCCCAAATCTGGTCCACCTCGGCATCGAGATATTCCCACACGGTTTTTATCCGCGTCTGAACGCCCACGTCCACCGGCCAGAACCGGCGGTTCCCCGTCCTGTCCCGCAGGAACGCCGCCGTATTGGTGGTTCCGAAGAACACGCAGCAGCGCGGGAGGTCTTTGACGTGCCGCCCATACGCCGCCCGGAATCGGTCAGCCCGTAGGCTCAAAAACTGCTTTATCCTCGAAACGTCTGTCTGCCGGAACGCATCCAGCTCGCCGATTTCCACGAGCCATACGCCCTGTATCAACTCGCTTGCCTCCTTGCCCTCGAACGTCCTGATTCCGTCATTGAACCAGCCCCGGCTCATCTTATCGAGCAGCGTCGATTTCCCGATGCCCTGCGGCCCGGAGAGGATGAGCATGGTATCGTATTTGCACCCAGGCTCCATCGCCCTCGCTACCGCAGCGGTGAACGCTTTCCTCGTCACCGCCCGCACATAGGGGCTGTCTGCGGCCCCAAGGTACTCTATCAGCAGAGTGTCAAGGCGCGGGTGGCCGTCCCATTGCAGCTTTGCGAGGTAATTGCGCACGTCATTGAACTTATGCTTCTCGCTGTGCAGGGAGAGGGCTCCGTCAATCTTCCCGTTGCCCGTAATCTTATAAACCTTTTCAAAGTACCAGTACAGCCCCTGGTTGTCGTTGTCGGCCCACGCCCTGCGCTTCTCGAATCTGCTCCACGGCAGGTCGCCCAGGACTTCCCCGCGCCCCGCAAACTCGTTCAGGGCGAACTTTCCTTTGAGGTTCGGGTCGTTTTCAAGGATGAGCCATACATTGTCTATGGTCGCCTTTATCGCGCCGGTCTGCTTATTCAGCTCCAGGTCCTGCGTCCAGTTCAGGTTTTCGTCCTCATCTGCATCAGCCCCAGTAAGGTTGCTGAAATCGTTTATCGCTGAATCAGCCCTTTCCTTTGCCAGCTGACGCGACACCCTCACGTCCGATACCGCGAGCTGGCACATGGCCGTGTATGACGGAAGCCTATTCGTGGGAGTGTTTGGGTCAGCCCCATCGTCCGAATCTCCGAACTTGTGCATACGCACCAAATCAAATGAATTCACGAGCCTCCCGCAGCACGGGTCCGTGGAGTGGTGGGAATACAGAAACATACCGTTGTCATAAATAACAGCCCCACCCGTCGTGCTCCCGCCGAGGTATGTGTATCGCCCATGCGAGCCGCCCACAGGGGCGTATATCCCGTCGAGGAATGTGTCCATCGCCCCGTATATGTCGTATGTCCGGCAGAACGCCCCCACGATTCCGCTCTTGCTCAGGGGGTCGCTCTGCTTCATCGCCATCTTCTTATATGCGTTATCCGCTCCTGGGACCTGCGGCCATTTTGATACGTCTCGCCAGTCCCCGTACCTTTCGTCCAGGACCTGCAATAATCCGTCCGTGGACAGCATGGGCTTATCTCCGCAGGAGAACACATACTCACTGTCAACGCAACAGCTCGGCCAGTACATCAGCCGCGTCGCCTCGAACGTGGTCGGGTCTGCGAACTCTATCCCGATGCTTGCCGCCATGTATCTTGCGACAGGCTCATATTCATCAGCCGTGGCCGTCCTGTCCAGGGGCAGCAGTATACGGAGCCTTGGACTGGCGGGGGAGTGTTTCCGCGTGGAATATATGCAGTACCCGCACCCAAGGGCATCCACCCGTTTGAGGATGTCATCTGTCGCCCCCGGCGGTATTGCGTCGAAGTCAAGGGTTATTATGTCTCGCCCCGTCACGGCCCCAGCCTTTCGCCGGGGTCCTGACAGGCTGCCAGCCACGAACCCGCCAATGTCCTTTTTATCATCCTGCTCGGACTTTTTTAATCCGAGGTATTCCTGCATCGTCTCTGTCGAACGGCTCGGTATTCGGAGCTTTTCATAGAACTCTGACAGCATGATGGACTGCGGCTGCCAGTTAATGCTTTTTCGGTTATTGCCGACTGTGATTATGATTTGGCGGTCATATACCATATCAAGCTCCTACCTCCTTTCCCGATTTTTAATAAGCATCAGGGCTTTCCGTAAACCACTTCCAGCCCGCGCACTGTTGCCGCGAGTTCAGCCAGTCCGTTCTCCGTAGCGGTATCTATTTCTGCCAGCATCCCCTCCGAAAGCCCATACCGGCTACCGATGAGGATATATCTGCAATGCTTCAAAAGCTCTGTCCCGGCGGCCATCCCTTTTTCACGCTGCTCCGGTTCATCCTCGTCCAGAACCTGCGTCAGATACAAATGGGGCGTGACAGGGACGTAGCCGCTGTCCAGTGCAAGCCTTGTAAGTTCCTTTGCATATTCAATGTTGCGTTCCGTGTTCCCCCGGTAAGGGCTGCACACATAGCACAATTTATTCTCCATAGGTCCTCCTTTCCGCGTCATTTATATTTCTTTCCTGTTTCTTTGTCTATGAGGGTTATCCTGCCAGCAATCTCAAAGCCGACAAGAGCGGCTGTATTCCTGATTATCGGTATCAGGGCGCTTATGTCTGCCTGACGTTTCGCTTCCCTGCGCTGCGCCTCCGCACCGATATTGCTGAACGCGCCCCCGGCTGTCGGGTCACTGTAGCCCTCCGCGTTTTTATAGTCATTTGCCATATCATCAGTCCTTTTTGAAGAAATCGCCCACCCATCCGTCTGCGTTCAGCGGCAGGTCTGCCGCCCAGGGGATAGGCTGCGTCATAATTTGAACGACTGCATCAAGGTCTGCTCTGCTTTCCGGGCAGTCGATAACCACTTCGTCGTGTACATGGAATACCACCGGAAATCCGGCTTCTTCCAGATGTTCTATCGCCGCTGCAAGGCAATCCCGCGCAATCGCCTGGACCACGTTCTCGACGAGCTTGCCGCCGTAGGTCTCCAGCTGCGTCCACTGCTTCGTTGTCTGGTTCACGCCCCTGTACAGGATTGACGGTCTGCCCCACTGGTTTGCTCCAAGCTCCGGGCTTGCATAATACAGTTTCCGTTTGCTTGGGAGCGTTATCGTAAGGAAGTCGAGGTTGTGCTCGATGTCGAACTCCCTTGCCAGTATAAGACCGCGTACCCCCGCCGGAGCCCCTGTCTGTATCACAGAAACTGCCGCGCTCTCCAGCGAATACCACAGGTCAACAATCATTTTGTTTGCGTCTCGCCAGCGCGTAACGATGTCGGACAAATCTTCTTCTGGTATTCCCATTTTCAGAGCGCCCATCGAGATAAGCGCCCCGGAGCTCCCCTGATAGCCGAGCGCGAGTTCAGCGACCTTTCCTTTCTGCCGAAGCTCGTATTCCGGGTTCCCCTTTTTTATCTTCTCAATCGGGACCCCGAACATCTGGCTTGCCGATGCTTCATAAATCTTCCCGTGCGTCCTGAACACCTCCAGCCGCCACTGCTCACCGGCAAGCCATGATATTACCCTCGCCTCTATCGCGCTGAAATCCGCGTCCACCAGTTTGTTCCCCCTGGATGCCACGAACGATGTCCGTATCAGCTGCGAGAGCGTGTCAGGCACGGAACCGTACAGAACCCGCAGCTTGTCGGATTCTTTATTTCTCACAGCATCCCTTGCAAGGGGAAGCTGACCGATATATGTCCGTGGCAGGTTCTGCACCTGCACGAGCCTCCCAGCCCAACGACCAGTACGGTTCGCCCCGTAGAATTGGAGCAGTCCCCGGACGCGCCCGTCCCCGCACACGGCAACCTCAATCGCGTCATATTTCTTCGTGCTCGTTTTTCCTAATTCCTGGCGTATCTCCAGCATCCTTTCCGCATATCCCGTCACTGCCTGGCTTTCCAACATCGCAGCCACGGTATCTTTGCGCAGGTCAGTCACCGGAGTGTTCGTTGCCTTTTCAAGCCATTGCGACAGCTGCGCGATGCTATTCGGGTTCTCAAGCCCTGTTATCCTGACGGCTTCTTCCATCAGGCTGTCACGGGATGCTGCGTCAATCTCCAGCGCTCCCCGCACCATTCCCATGTCAACAGACACGCCGCGCGCATTTATCGTAAGGTCCGTCTGCCACTGTTTCTCTATGTCATCAGGAACAGGGAAAGCGGACAGCCGTGCGTCAATCTCCATTTCCGTCACAACGTCCCCGATGCAGTAGGTCTTGAACAGCTCCCACTTATCCGGGTCGTGCTTCGGATAGTTCCTTGTCCTCCCGCCATTTGTTTTCGTAGGGGCGCAGGGAACGCAGAAATATCGGATGAGGGATTTTCCGACCGCCAGCTTCTGCTTTTCAGCCGGCAACCCAAGCGCCTTGCCTGTCGCGTCCAGCCCTGCCGTAAACCCGCAGTACAGCCCGTGCAGCATTGTGTCCCTCCATTGGTTCACAGGCAGCATGAAGCCGTAGAACTTTGACAGGCAATACCACTCAAAAGCCGCATTGTATGCGTGTTTGATGTATTCGGGGCTTTTCACGGCAGCATATAACCACTCCGGCAGGATTTCCCCCCGCGCCAAATCCACGATTTCCACCGGGCTCCCGTCAACGCTGTATGCGAACAGCAGTATCTCGAAGTCCGGGCTCTGTATGTACTTGTACGCGCCTGCTTTTCCAATCGGTACACTGCTGAATGTTTCCAAGTCAATAGACAGATGATGAAGCATCAGGACCACCTCTCATTCTGCAATACTGCCATTCTCTTTTTCAGTTTCTCGCGTTGCTTTTCAAGCTCCCTTTCAGGGGCTCCAGGACCTCTTTTCGTATTGTAATTGAAGAAATCTCCCAACAATTTAGCCCTGTTATTTTCCAGTGCTTCTATCGAATCCAGCACATATTTCCGCTGTTTGCGCTCGTGCTCCATATCCGCAATCAGTTCTTCTTTTTGCACGTCCGTACAATGCTGCCGGGCTAACGTGAGCCATTTGTTAAACTGCTTCTGCGTCCCGGAACCGAAGAATTCCCCGATATTTACTTCCAGATGTCCGTTTGGATAATCTATGCGAAATGCTTTTTTGCTCATAGTTCTCGTCCTCCTGATACAAAAACGCGCGGCTGTACTTGTGGCCCAGCCGCGCGTTTCCTATCGTCTTAGTTGAACGGCAGCTCGCTGTTATAGCCCTGCATCGGCTGACCGGTAAGGGGGTTGACCGCCCCCGTCTGCTGCATCGGCTGGCCCGTCAGCGGGTTATAGCTGGTTCCAGTATTGGCATAGCTCATCTGCCCCGGAGTTGCGGGCATCGCCGCTCCGTACTCCGGCGTAGCGCCGCCCACGGTCTGCCCAACGCCCGCGAAGTCAGCCGCAGCAGACGCGCCGCCAGCAAGTGCCTCGCCGTCCCTTGTTTTCATTACGTTCCCAAGCCCGCACCCGATTCCACGCTTTCCGGCACGGTTATAGCCGAAGAAATTGATTGTCACCCTGGCATACATACCACTGTAAATGTCCTGCGGAAGCAGCTCGGTATTGATGTCGCTCTGGTGAACAACCTGCGGCTTCTGCTGCGAGCTTGCCGTTATTACCCAGCACCCTTTGCACTCAGGACCATACGGTGTGCCGTTCTCACGAACCCCGTCTCCATCATGGATAGGGATGGGCATTACCGGCGGGCGCACGCCGCCCCACAGCTTGCTCTGCGCGTCCGTAGCTGCGGCCTCGATACTCATGTCGATGTTCTGCTTTACGGCAGCATCCATCTTAGGGATGAGCAGCGTCACGGAATACTTCGGCTTTGCCGTAGGGTCGTTGTCGTTCACCCTCGGAGCCACGAGATTTACATAGGACAGACGTACTTCGCCTGTCAGAACTTTTGTCGGGATATTGTTATACATGATTTTTCCTCCTTGTTTTGATTGAATTTCAGATGCCTTTTTACTGGCCCATATTACGCCTGGGTCCTGCCGGGATAAGGTCCTCCCGCTTGCGCACTTTACGCACTTTATACGCCAATGGCCCTCATGCCTCTCGAAATGGCCGTACCCTGGCTCCACCCACTCCCCGCAGCAATAGCACCGCCCAGGGTATTTAT
Source organism: uncultured Acetatifactor sp. (assembly GCA_910580225.1). Lineage (GTDB taxonomy): Bacteria > Bacillota > Clostridia > Lachnospirales > Lachnospiraceae > Acetatifactor. Next base: position 56,372 of record CAJTXE010000010.1, on the reverse strand, counting down.
TTCTCGCCATTGTCTTTTGCTGCGACTTCCGCGAAGTCTGCGGATGCGCTGTTGAATTCTTTCCTCGAATCGCTCGCAGGGGCAAGGGTCGGCTTACTCTGCGGCTTTGTCACGAACTCGCCCACGAGCTCTTTGAACTTCTTTGTCCCAAGAACTTTTTCAAGCTGCGCGAGCGTCTTTGGAACGCTGTCGTATATGACTGCCCGCTCAATGCCGGATGCCAGAAGTTTTTCGAGTGCCTTATCCTGATTGCTCCAAGCCCTCGCGCTTCTTCCCTCGACCGCCTTATAACCAGGTATAGGTGTCCCGCCGAGGATGGCTTCAAGCGCATTGGCCTTTACTTTCTCATACCACTCGACAAGGTTCTTCCCCCGCTCCAGCACGGAGCTTATCTCGTCCGGCGTAAGGATGGCTACGTTTTCATTTAATTCGCGCCCCATAGCTTTCAGCTGCTCCGCACCGTCAGGCGTGAGAACCTCTGCCTGTTTATCCACGAGGTCTTTGAAGTCATCGAATGCCCCCATGTTCTGCTCGGCCTGTGCCTTGCAGGAGCCGCTTGCACGGCAGAACCTGCACCAGTCGCCCGCATGGTATTCTCCAAATCCCATGAACGCTGCCTGGGCTTTCGGCTTCACGCTTGCGCCCCACGCCAGCAGCTCATCCGTCGTGCATGACCAGCTGCCGTAAGAATCGAGCCGGGGCTGGTCGATGTAAATTTCCACTCTCTGCAACGCGCTCCCGAAAAGCGGCTGGTACAGCTTCAGCGCGCCCAGGGCATAAAGCATGAGCTGCGGGTTCTCGTCCGCGCTTACCGGAACTCCCTTTCCGTGCTTGTAGTCCGTGATTATGAGCGTGTTCCCTCCGAACATCACGCAGTCGCACCGCCCGAACGCCTCCGGCACATAATCGGAAATGTCTACCTTTACTTCAAAGGCGATGTACGGTTCATTCTCGAAGCTCATTTGCCTTTCGGCAAGATGTTCCACATAGGTCTCTGCCGTCCGAAGCATTTCGTCATCCCACAGCTCGTTGGTTTTTAGCTTCTTGATGACCTTGTTGTACTCCGCGGCCTTTACTTTCTTGAATTTCTTCTTCGCAGCAATCTCGCATACGCTGTGTGCGATTGTCCCCTCCATCGCATATTCGCTCGTCTGTTCCGGGAACTTGGCTTCAAGCCTCGGAGCAAGGGGGCAGTTCAGCCAGCGGTGAGCACTGGATGGGGAAAGGAGTGCGTGTTTACTCATATCTTCGCCCCCAATTCCCTAAGTGCTGTAGCAAAAGCACCGAGCTGTTCCGGTTTCAGGTCCATAACTGCCTGGACACCGAATGAGTGCAGCAGGTTCATCAGTTCATTCACCTTGCCAGCGTCCATCAGCATCGCCCCGGCAGCCATAATCTGGTCCACCGTATACTTTGGCGGCTGTGCAAGCGGAACGCCAGGAGCGGGATAATTCATGGGAGCAGCAGCAGAGGCAGGAGCCGGAGCGGTTGGAGCCGCTGTCTGCTGTGTCGCAGGTGCGGCGGCCTGTGCTGTCGGAGCCGTTGTCTGCGCCGCAGGTACTGCTGTCTGCGCGGAAATGGGGTGCTTTGCGCCGCCCATCGCAGCGGCAAGATTGTTGATTGCATTTGCCAGCTCTGTAGCCTCGATGATGATTTTTACTTCTAACATTGTTTGTCCTCCTTATGGAAATTTATTTTGAGAACTCCTTTCGGAATTCGTTCTCTCTGTTATCCCCTGCTTCAAAATACAGGTATTCAGATAACGGGGCGCATCCCGTGCTGTACCAGTCTTTCAGCGCCTGTTCCGCAACCGCCCTGTCATCGTCAGATACGGGCCTGGACTGCGCCCAGTAGCCGTGGAATTGGCTCGACTTTGTTATCACCCCGATTACGGTGTCGTCGAACTCGTCGCTGCTCACACGGTTCAGGATTACTTCGCACACGCGCCTTTTATCCTGCTTTTTATCCTCGTAGCACTCACCCGCAAGAACGAGGGCTATCGCCTCAACTTCTTCATCCGTCCACGGCTGTTCCGTCGGCACGGGTTCTGCCAAAACAACCACAAGCGTCCGGTTTAGCTCTACGTTGTACGCCGGGCTCGGTTCGGTTTCTTTTCCATCTTTTCCACCGCAAGCAGTCAGCGTCACACACAGAGCTGTCATGGCGGCGATGGAAGAAAATCTTTTAATTCTGTCCATATCAATAGTTAGCTGCATTTGAGCAAAACACTTTAAGTCGGATTAAGGAGGACAAGCCATGAACGACACGATGCTGAGGATAACAGAGAACGCTTTGAGAGGATTTATTGAGGACGCTATCCAGTCAGAAGATGGGTTGAGCGAAGATGACATCCAGTACATATCAGCCGAGCGCGAGCGCATTCGGCAGATGAAATTAAAGTTGGCGGCATAAAGGGCTACGGCCCGCCGTAATGCAGCTCGCAGGACATCACAGAAATAAGTCCCTGCGAACGGTCGCAAGCCCGTGGAAATGCAGAGCGCGGAACCAAAAAAAAAAGCCAAAAGGAGGACAAACAGATGGCAGAACTGAAACAGGGAAGATGGGTAAAAGTCCACGAGCCTGGACAGGCGAACTACGTTGAGAGCGAGAACGTGATGGACATTGTAATCGGCACAGGCAGATGCCAGGCCGAGGCGACCTACACGGTGCGCAGCTATAAGAAAGCGGCCTACTGGCTGGAGGAATACCTGAAAGCTGCCGAAGCGATGCAGATTGTGGCCGCAGATATTCTGGAACAGATTAAGGCTGCTGCCGACAGCGCGAACCGTGAGGACGATGAGGTTTCCGCAAGCGGCGAGGGATGGAGCAGCGTCATCGAGAAGATGGGCGACGGCAGCTTCAAGGTACAGCTGAACTGGACAGTGAGCGAGCCGGTAACAAAGAAGCAGAAAGCCCCTAAGAAAAAGAAAGGCGCGGAGGCCAAGGAGGAACCTGCGGCAGAAAAGACCACGAAGAAGCGCGGCGGGCGCAGGAAAAAGGAGGCAGCTACTGATGAGGCTAATTCTTGATGTGAAGCGTTACCACGAGTTCTTTTGGCTGCGCAGCATCCGCAAAGTGAACATCTATAAATGCTGTGCGGAGTGCTTCACAGGGGACCGGGACGGGCGCGTATACTGGGGGACGCTTCACCAGCCGTCGGCGCATATCGACATCGAGGTCAAGGAGCACCCGAAAGCGGTGGCGTACTACCTCTGCGGGTTGAGCGCAGGGTTCAACTGGTGGCAGAACACGCACGTCGCGTTCGTTCCTGCTGCCGGAGAGAAAGTTCTCGTGGACAACGCGAACATCCGGCTGGAAATTACAGACGCAAGGGAGATAAAGTTCCAGGACTACAAGCCGAACCCGCCGGGGTACTTCACGAAAAGGCAGCGCACCTGCCGGAACTGGATATTTGCGAACTATATAAACGATGGAATGTTGTTAAAGGAGGATTCCAAAGATGGAAATGCAGGAAATAATTGAACAGGCTGAACAGAATATCAGACAGGCGCTCGAAGATTACGGAGCGCACACGGGCATGACGGAAGTTCTTGATGACGTGTCAGACAGCTTTATTTGTAAGCTCGCAGAGGACAGCTCCTACGCAAAGCAGGGTCTGCGCGAGCTTTTCAGCAAATCCCCCGTGTGGGATGGGAAACTTGACGCTCTTGTCATAAATGGGACCCGGACGCATGACCCTGATTATAACAGGCTTATAGAGCTCGGCACGCAGATTCTGCGTGACGCACTCGCCTGTAGCGGTGACAGGTACTATAACATTTTGCAGGCCCTGAACCTTTTTTGCTGCCCGCAGCAGTCTGAAACAGACCGTGAATTGAGCATTAAGGCAATAAATGTGCTCGCTCCGAAAGCATACACCCCTACGAAGAAGCCGAGCAGGGTGTTCAAGGCGCTCTGCGTAGCCCTGGGGGTTGCCGATGAGACAGCGGGCAGCGAGTTTCAGAGGCTCTTCGCGCAGTTCGCCGATGAGATGAACTCGAAGAAGATAGGGTTCAAGCTGTACGTCTCAATAAACCCGGCACACTTCATCACGATGAGCAACCCGAAAGGAGACCAACGTGGGCAGACGCTCACAAGCTGCCATTCGTTCAACTCTACAGAATACCAGTACAACAATGGATGTTCCGGCTACGCGCGGGATGATGTCAGCTTTATTGTGTTCACCGTTGCAGACCCCGGAGACCCGGAGACATTCAATAACCGCAAGACCACGAGGCAGATTTTCGCATATCGTCCGGGAAGCGGGCTGCTGTTGCAGAGCAGGATGTACAACACTTCTGGGGGTACGCGCGGGGCGCAGGCCGATTCCAAGCTCTACCGTGATTTGGTGCAGCGTGAAATCTCCATGCTGGAAAATGTTCCGAACCTCTGGAAAACGGTAAGCTCTACAGGAGATAAGGCAGACTGGGTAAGAGAGGGAATTGGTTTCGGCGGGTATGCGGACTGGACATATAGCGAATTTGATGGTCACATCAGCTTCAGAAATGATTTCGATGAGGAAAACGGGGAACCGCTGACTGTAGGCACATACGGCCTCTGCATCCGCTGCGGTAATGAGATTGATACGAAACTGTACTGCGATGATTGTAAAAGCGGTAGATACTGTGACGATTGTGGAGAGCCTTGCAGCGATTTGAACACCGCTTACGACAATGAGGGGCACGAGATTCAGGTTTGTGATAGCTGTCTCGAAAATAATTTCCAGTATTGCGAAGTCTGCGGAAGATACCACGACAATGAGAGCATGAATTATGTCGATGGCCGGAATGTCTGCAACCACTGCCTGAATGAATATTATACGCAGTGCGATGACTGCGGGAGCTGGCACAAAAACGAGGATATTTACGACGCGCATGACCGGAACGGTTATTCGGTATCGGTATGCGAAAGTTGTCTTGAAAATTATTCCTGCTGTGATGAGTGCGACGAATATTATCCAGCGGAAGTCATGGTGGAACTGGTTCGTGAAAACGGAGAACGGGAATACATCTGCATTAGCTGTTCAAGAGATTATGAAACCTGCCCGCACTGCGGAAAACTGATTGAGGCTTGCGGAGATGGAACCTGCCCGAATTGCGGAGCATTTATCGAGCAGGAAGATGATGATGAAGAAAAGGAGGAAGCGGTATGAAACCTTTGGAAGATTTCTTAAAACCTACACAAAAAGAGCTTTTTGCAAGGCTGCGGGCGTTTTACAAGGGACGCATAAATGTGTGCAAGAACAGCTACATCCTTGTCAGGGGGGAGGCTCCGGTACTTCTGGTGGCGCATCTCGATACGGTACATCCCGAGCCTGTAAAGCAGATTTGCAAGACAGGCAACGGAGAAATTCTGATGTCCCCGCAGGGAATAGGCGGCGACGATAGGTGTGGCGTATATGCCCTGAACGCGACATATGAGCAGTCGAAAGTAAAGCCCTGGCTGCTGTTCACCTGCGACGAGGAAGTCGGCAGCGTGGGGGCAAGCACGTTCTGCACGAAGTACCGCAAGGGTGTTCTGCCAAAGGAACTCGACCAGTTGAAACTGATTATCGAGATTGATAGGAAAGGCAAGAATGATGCTGTTTATTATGATTGCGGAAACAGAGACTTCGAGGATTACATAACAGGAAAGGGGTTCAAGACGGCGTTCGGTTCGTTCAGCGACATCTCGTATATAGCCCCGGAGCTGGGAATCGCCGCTGTAAACCTTTCGTCAGGGTATTACAATGCCCATACGCTGCATGAGTACATCAACCGGAAACAGCTGGAGAACACAGTGCGAAAGGTTGTGGAGATTATTGCGGAATCTGTGAAGCCGGAATTTCCCCAGTACGAATACATCGAAGCAAGCCGATATTGCGGCATGGGCTGGGGGCGCAGTTATTTAAGCTGGTACGATGAGGAAAAAGTCCTGAAAAAGCTGCCGGAGGACATCCGGGAAGAATATGAGGCTCTGCTGGATTTCTATACCGTGGAAGAACTTGAAGAATACCGCACGGAAATGGGCGATGCGGTAATCCATCAACTTTTTGAGACAGAATTCAGCGACATCCATCCGCAGCTGAAAGAGGAACCGGCTAAACGGGGGGGGAGGAACCAAAAGTAAGCACAGGAGGTAATGGCAAATGAGGAAACCTATACTATGGGGGGGGAGCCATGAAACTGGAACCCCTGACCCCTGCTGAACAGGCAGTAGCGGCAGAAAACCATTACATCGTCGAAAGGTTCCTCGCTTCAAAGAAGCTGCCGCCGGACGAGTGGTACGACGTGGTGGTGTTCAGGTATCTGCGGGCCGTAGAGCTCTGGTTCCGGCGGCCAGACCTGTATAAATACCGGTTCACCACTATCGCCTGGCGCAACATGGCATCCGCCGTCTGCAACGAGCGGACAAAGCAGGGCCGGAGGATTAAGACTGTGAGCCTCGAAGAAGCGATACCCGGAACGGACGGGATGACATTCGGAGATACGATAACTGCCAAGAATTTAGATTTTATACCATATACGGAGGTAAGCGAATATGAAGATTACATATGATGTTGAGTTTTTGCCCGCAAAGAAAGGCTCTGGCGGTAAGCAGAGCGAGGAAGTACTGGCGGTCATTGCATTCCTTGCGAACGGCCAGAAGAAGAATATGTGCATCGAATACGACGACCTGAAAGACTGCAAGAATAAGTTTGGCGCAATCAGACGGTATCAGAAGCAGAATGAGCTTGCGGAAGTGTTCGATGTGTACCGTGTGGAAAACAAAATTTATGTTGTAAAGTGCAAGAAGCCGGTTCGCGGCAAGACAGAGAAATGAGCGAAAGGAGTTGGCAGAAATGAGCAAGGGAATGACTGTGGCAGATGCCTCGCGTGAATGGGTCCGGGAAATGGATGCAATCCAGCAGGGCATTATTAAAAAACTGATGAAGCACGACATCGACGACTGGCACGAGCTAACTACACCCCGCGACACTGACCGGGTGTATGTCTACGAGCTGCCGGAGGAAACGCCTGACGGGAAGCCTTATGTGGGAACATCGAGCACGGGTGAGATTATGGACTGTTACGATAACGGGACGTACCGCGTGAAAATGGACGACGGAAACAGCATCCTTGTAAAAGCAGACGATTTCGAGGTGGAGCGCGATGAATGGCTCCCGATGTGGGGAACAATGTGGTCTTTCCGTGACAGTGCGGATGATTACTGGCTTGAAGAAATGGACGGAATAAGGATTATGTCCGAGTGCGGGTTCAGGGTTTATGAATCCGAGGAATTCGGTTATTTCTTCGGCATCGACGGATGTGGCTATGATTTTTATGAAGCGCACTGGATTCCGCTGTACAAAGCGCGTGGATTGCAGTGGCACGACATTGAAGCTGAGAAAAGGAGGGCCGACTGATGGCAGAGGAATATTTCGGTGAGGTACGCTGGAACGAGGACGACCTTAGAAACGCCCTGGAGGTAAATGACGTGGAGCCTACGGACGCGCTGGTGGCGCAGCTCCGCAAGCTGTGCGAAAGCAGCAGTTTTGAAGAAGCTATGGTTGGAGCAGGATGGGACATCATCTACGGCTACATCAACGGAAGGCAGATTAACACTACCCGGTTTTCGGATGATGAAATCGACCGCGCTGCTGCCCGGCTCTGCATGGACAGAGAAAGAGCAATAGTCCTGCTGCGGAACTGGGACAGCGGACACGGAGACGTGGATGATGTCATCGACAGGTATGAGGACGGCCCGGATGTATAAGAATTTACCCGCCACGGAGGAACGATGGCAGAAAGGATAAGGACAATGGAAGTAAGCAGAGAGAAAAAGAAAATCGAGGCTATCGCCCGCATGAAGAAATGGGGAATCTACGGAGAGACCATAAAACAGTTTGAGAAAGACAATCTGGTTTCTGAAAGCCGCCCTCCGTTCGGCGCGTGCTTCTGGCTGGATGCGGAGCAGAAAAAGCGCGTGGAGCAGTTCGAGAGGGAGCACGATGCACTGGTGTACCACGTAATCCACGGCTTCACGAACATAGGCGAGCTGGAGAACTATCTGTATGTCAGCGACTATGAGGAAGAATGGGAGATGGACCGCGAGGCTATCGAGAACAATCAGCAGCTCGTGTACGTCCTGAACCACAGTATGCCGGACTGCTCAGAGTTTGGTTCAATCGGAATCGAACTTACACCTGCTGCCGGATTGAGAAGAACATGGTAAAGGAGGCACAGATGAGGATTGTATATGACGATACGGCACAGGATGAGATGATAAAGGCTGTTGACCAGTTCATGGGAACTCTCGATGTAAAAAGAATAGTCCGGTACGAATGGGGTACGGACAGAGTGCAGATGCACATTCTGCGGGAAAAACTTAATCTTTTTCTGGAGCAGTATAGAATGAGCATAGGGAGCACAGTGACCCATGCGCACGGAATCGGGAACAACTGCAAATATCCGGTGTATTACTGGAATGAAGCAGAAAATGAGCTCCAGCAGTGCGGGAGCATAAACATCAACACGGGGATGTATGGAGAGGGATTCGTAAGTTGCGAGGACTACAACGGAAAAATCATCAGCGCCGTGTATGAAGTAAGAAAATATGGAATCAAGATAACAAGGAGGGAATCCGAATGAAAACTTGCGTGTCAATGAACTGCCCGTTCTCAAAGATATGCGTGGATTATAATTTTCTCGTAGACCGCGGGGATGGATGTAAAACACAAAAATCTATAGTAGACGCGGCTATAAAAATGGCGGGGGTTGAAACGCCCCTTGGCATAATCAAGACAACGCCCTGCTCCGACCAGGAGAATCCAGGCGTATGGATTGAACTGTGCCGTCCGGGTAGCGACGCAAGTATGTCTCTTGCGCTCGTAGAATATTACGGTGAGGACAAAGAACTCGTAACCCGCGTATGGGGAAATGCGCTGTCTGAGGATTACACTGATAAAATCGAGCATCAGTATGTGGACGAATATTTTGCGGGTGAGCTTGTAAAGCAGGGAAGCCTGATGGCTTGCAGCATATCAAAGTTGGCAGACCATCTCTCAGATAATGCGTATCGTGAAGATTCTATATGGCATTTCACGGACTGCGATTTTACTGTGATTGACGGAGATTCAAGCCTGTCTGATTTATCAAAGCTGAAAAAGAATGCCGACGGATGGTACGGCATTAAGGCTGTGGAAGCTGGCTTCGACAGTGACGCGCTGGTCCTTATGTCTGACTATTACGGCGGAAACTGCGCGTCGATTGTACAGTTGTTTGACGGAGAAGATGTCGAAGATAAAATGCAGAGTATCGAAAGCGCAATTATTGAGACGCTTAATATCAACGAAACGGTAACTCCTGACACTCTTTTGCTGGTTGATTTCGACACGGGTGAATCCAGAAGAAAAAGCGACAAGGACATCCGGCTGGAGGAACTGTGGCGGCAGTTCGGGGATATTCCGATGAACCCGGAAACGGAGTGCATCGAGGAAGATTTCCTGCATTTCCCCGCCGGTACGAACCGCATGGACATCTGGCATTGGTTTGACGAACAGCACAGCATTGGAGTGGCATATCTGACCGGGCAGAAAGGAGCGTGACCGTGAGATATTTAGTGAGGATAAGCGAGATGAGGTACGGAGAGGTCGAAGTCGAGGCTGAATCCGAGGAAAAGGCAAAGGAGATAGCGTCCGGGAAAGAAATCAACTTTTATGATTCAGAGATTACGGACACGACGGCAGAACTGGTAAAGGATGACCGCACGTATACGGTTGTGGAGGTGTGCCCGCACTGTATGAATGAAATTGAAATGACCTGGGACACAGACAAGCGCGGCTTCCAAGCGTTCTGTCCTGTATGCGGAGGGAGACTGATGCTCTGTGACGAATGTACGCACCTTGAAGATGGAAAGGGCTGCGACTACGACAGTGAGAACGACTGCTGCCGGTTCAGCAGAAAGGAGGGCGAGCGTGGACAGGATTGAGGACTTAAAGGAAACCGCTCCCTGTGGTATGCTGATACACTACACAGTTGACCGGGAGACAGACTTCGTTACATATAACGACATCAACGGGAGGGGCAGATACCGGCTCTGCCCTGAATGCTCCCGCTGTTCGTGGAAAGGAATCTGCAAGCCGACGGAAGCTGATTACCTGAAAATCCTGTCGGATGCACTAGGACGCGAAGTGAAGCCATTGGAAGTAATCATACAGCTGTTTGAGGGAGGTGTGAAAAATTGCAGATAAGTGACGAGATTAAGAGGCAGCTACGGAAAGACATCAGACGCGGGGACATCTACTACATCGAGAACCGATATACCGTTGGCAGCGAGCAGAGGGGCGGCAGACCGGCAGTCGTGGTGTCCAATGATATGAACAACCAGCACAGCACGACCGTGGAAATAGTATACCTCACAACGCAGCCGAAAGCGGACCTGCCCACGCATACAGCAGTCGCCGGGATGAGAAGCCCAAGCACTACTCTGTGCGAGCAGATAACCACGGTCTCTGTAGAGAGGCTCGGAAACTATTGCGGCCATGTCACGGATGCGGAGATGGATGGGATAGACGCAGCCATGAGAATATCGCTCGGATTGAAACTTGCATCGAGTGCTCCCCCCCCCGTTCCCGGTGAAAAGTATTCAGACGCGGAAGTACGATGTGAAATACTACAGAAAATGTATGATGCGCTCATTGACAAGCTCGTGAGAGCGATGTAACAGGCAGCGGCAGCCGGTTTACGGTCTGCCGCTGTTTCTTTACTATAGGAATTTTTTCCCGAAAATTTTTCCGAAAAATATTGACAAAAACGACTAAAAGTGTTAAAATAAGAATGTGAGGAAAAATAAAAGCCCGACAGTCAAGGAGGAAATAAAATGTATACAGTGACAGTTACAAACGGATTGGAAATGCTCGTAAACAAAACATACAAGACCCCGTGGGGTGCAGTAAACGGATGGCTGAAAGAAAGCAAAAAGCATCCCTTTGAAGCAGCGATAGATGCGACAACAAAGGATGAGGTAATCGCCCTCAGAAAGCTCGTCAAAGATTGCAGGGACTGGTTCTTAGAGAGCCATACAAAAGCAGAAAATCCATATGATGCAGAATGGCTTCTCCGCCAGGTTGAAGAACCGGAAAAGCTGAACGGCTGCGAATTCAAATATGATGACGTTCCGAGTTACCCGTGCGTACCATTCACCGTAGGGTAAAGCAAGGAGGGAAAAATGTATACAGCTTACATCGAAACGATTGATTTCGGTTCCGTCCCAATCAGAAAAACATTTACAGACGGGGCGCACATGAAAGACATTGAGCTTTCTTCCTGCGAGGACAGAGCGAGCTTCGCTGAAGTACGGAGGGACTACACAACTAATCAGCCGTTTGCAGTTTTATTCGATGAGAACTGGGAACAAATTACATAGCCGAAACGGGCAGCAGCCCGTCCACCGGAACCGCCCCACCGGTGCTGACAATGGCAGGGCAGAAAGGACGACAATATGAAATGTGGAGAATGTAGGCACTGTAAGCCAAATGATGTGTGCAATGGCGACTGTCTGTGTGACGCGCTCGGCATTGAAGTGTCAGCCGATGATGACACGAGTTTCTACGGCAAGAATGACAGCGAGCCGTGCGAGATGTTCGCTGGAAAGGAGGCCACGGCATGAGCTATCTTGACCGGCTAAATGAGCTCCTGGAACTTGGGTGGGATGAAGATAGCGCGTCAAGAGAAGCATACGCGGAGTTCTTCCCGGAGAAGTATGACCCTGATGATTATGAACAGTAAAAGAGGCGAGCTAAAATATAGGCAAATGCGGCATACCATCTTAAAGGTCATATAGGCTTTAAAAGTAGATTGTATCAATAATATATTTTAATCTGTATTTGGTAAAGATTTCAAATTTATTCACTTTATTATAGATTTAAGAAAGGCTGTTTGTCATTTAGAATAGTGAAAGATACAGTGGAAGGTAAAAGTGCATATGCTTCCGGCTGTAAATATGGCATTGTATTACTGTTTCATCAATTATGCTTATGATATCCTCATAGGCAATATTTTTATAAAATAATTTGGGACAAGGGTCTGGAAGACGTCTAAAATAGTTGATATAGCGAGGGAGGTATTAAATGGCTGAACTAGATAGAAAACGAAGTACAGATGTTCCGGGATCTATTGCCGGATTCTATTATCAAATTCTTTTGGCATGTAAGGAAGTTTCAAGGTATGGTGAAGTTGAAGAAGTAGGTGTAGAAACCGGTGCAGATGTTAATGTTATTACTGTTTCAAAAGGAGTTGTAAACATTGAGGCGAAATTGCATCAAGACAATTTTGGAAAATATGCAGAAGACATAGTTAAGACAATTTATAATTTTTACAAATCAGATGATAAAAATATTGAAAAACTCGTTTTTTCAACAAATGCAGCACCTACACAAAGCTGTAAACTTTTTTTTGAAAATTGGGGTACGAATGGCACAGAAGAAAATTACATAAAGGAATGCATATTGCGAAAAAGTGTGGACGGACCATATAAAAAAGCATTTGAAAAGTTTTGTGCTGATTTGTATATACAAAAGAGAGCAGAGAAGGATAACAGGAAATATATTGACTTGCTTGTTGAAGAAACCTTAAGTGGTACTGGTAAATATCAATATGAAGACTATGCAGTTACAAATACGAAGATTACCTATAAAGACTTTATAAAATTATTAAATTTTTCTTTTGCACACAAGAAAAAGCGGGCATATATATCAGAAATTCGAACTGACATTATGAAAAATATTAATGATACAATTTGTAAAATTGGCTTGAAGCCATTAGAAACAGAAGAATGTGATATTGTGATTAATAAAATGATAGATTATTTTTTGGATGTCATTTTATTAAATAGTCAAAATAATAGCAGTAAGAGAGTTACAAGTGCAGATTATGTCAATATAATAAAGAATTATCAAAAAATAGAAGAAAAACATATTTCAAAATATCAAATATTTGCTTGTTTACAATCCATGCAGAGAGAAGAAGAGGAGATAAGAGAGGATATTAAGAATAGAGCATCATCTACAGAAAGAGATGCGTTAGAAGAAAATTATAAATTTGTGCAAGAAATAATGTTAACAAAAATGGCAAGTCCAGATGGGTATATGTCTTTTATACAATCATATCAGCTGAAAGCCAATCCAGTTGCAGATATCAGTATAATTTTGATAAAAATAGTATACGCTTTGTCAATTATAATGACAAAAGAGCATTTAAAAATAAATGACATAGAGATTCTTTGCCAGAAGAGTATAAATAATATAAGAGTGCGTAATTTTATTGAGTGTTCGTATAAAAAATCATTTAGCAGTGCATATCGAACGATGGATAGAATTGTTGCAGAATTGATAAGGATGTATCAGAGAAATGCCAACATAAATGAGAATCAGGTTTTTATAGTAGATGCTGAATATAAAGATAATGGAGAACCATGTAAAGGTGTTTTGAATCCTGAAGTCTATAATATTACACAGACAGATGAGAATTATAATGACTATCTACTGTTTTGCAGCATGAATTATAAATGCACAAGATGTTTAGATATTAATGATCAAACGGGATACAATAAATTTAAATACGGAGGAGGAAATTTATGCAAAAAAATTTAGCCGATATACTGAAAAGCAAAGGAATTGAGATGGAACAATGGGGTGAAGATAGAATTAGGATTAGAGACAGCGATCGTATTGTAATACTGGCACCTTTAAATTCTTATTCTGCATCCAGGGCGGATCAGATTAATAATGAGATTATGGAAATGATCAATCAGCGGCGAATGGAGGCAGAGGAAAATAAAGTGGAAAAGTATGGTCAATATACCATGCGCCAAATTTTATGGGACGTTTATATTTTATATGTGTTGACGGATAAAGAAAAATTTGTTGATGAAGAACAGGTTTATATGCTGCAAAGAGATAAAAAATATTCCAAGAAATATTTGATTCAAGAAGACAATGTGGAAAAGGCAGCAGAAACAATTTTTCGTTTTTTATATCCAGAACACTATATTGATAGTGTAATTGCAAAAATACAGTACAAATTTACAGATGGAGACAATTGCAAAAGAATATGCGATGCAGAGAATGAAGGAAAGAGATTTGTAGAGAATTTCCAAATTCGTACTTGTCAGGATATTTTGGATTTTTTGAATAAAATAAATGCGGATGAATATGGAGAATAGTACAGATGAGGATTGCGGAAGTATATATAAAGAATTTTAGGGGCTATGGAGAAAACAATACAAACGATGGAATGTATCGATTTGACCATCTGGATGATGCAGAAGTCGTGATTTTTTCCGGATATAATGGGTTTGGAAAAACAGGATTTTTTGAAGCAATCGAATGGTGTATTACAGGAAAGATTAAAGGATTGCATAATACAGTTTATGAAAAAAATACCATGAAAAAGAGTTCTTATTTAAAATTTCAGAGTACTAAGCAAAAGCGGGACAGGGAAATCGTTGTCTGCATTGTTTTTGATAATGGTTGGGGAATTATAAGGAGAACAAAATGTGATTCATTGGATGTACATAATTATTTCGATATTGCTACGGATTTAAATGAAAAAGAAATAAAGCAAGAAGATATTGATATAATATTAAAACAAGGGACTGGTCAAACGCCGGAGCAAATTCTGAGATTAAGTTTTAACGGACAAAATAAAAATACAGATTTTGTGAAATCAACGAAAGCAAAGGACAGGACAAGTTCATTACTTGAATTCATGGGATTGAAATTTTTGGATGATATTGTGAAGGAATCAGATTCAAAGAACAGGAAAAAGCTAAAATCCAGGTATGAGCTGTTTCAGCATGAATATGATAATTTGATAAAAGAGATTGAAAGAATTGATAACGTATTTCAAAGTAATAAATGGGGAACAATTAAACAATATGAAGAAAAGATTATATCTTTAATGTTAGAATTAAATTCTTTTCAGGAAGCATTAGTGCACACAGGTTTGCGACATAACCTTCCTTTATCAAGTGATACACTAAATTCATTGATTGATTCTTTCAGCAAGATAAAATTGCTTAAGGAGAATTTGGAACAACAAAAGTCTGAAGTATTGAACTGCATTACAGAAGCAGCTAAATATAGATTGCAGTATGAGCTGTTTCAAATAGAACGCTTCTTAAATGGTGCCAATTTGTTACAGGAAACAGATTCAAAGCAATTACAAGAGCAAAAAAAATATTTAGGTAGCTTACAGGATACATATCGAAGAGGCATTGACCAGTTAAGATTAATAAAGCAAAATACTGAAATAAATGTGTTGATACCAAAGCCGATTTCAGATAATACAGAGATTGGAATAACGAATAATGAAAAAAGGCAATATGAGACATATATAGCTATTCTCAAAAAAATAGAAATCGATGGAAATCAATTTTCAGATATAGGAAATTATGATTACAATGAATATGATATTGAAAGAGAAATGCGCCGAAGCGAAAAATATGTGGGATTCCTGAAAAATTATGAAAATGCGCTTATAATGAAAAAACAGTATATTAAAAAAGTACAAGGCATTTATACAGAACAAAAGGAATTGTTGCTGCAGGTTCAAAGTTTTGTAAATAAACAAAGTGAAATTGATAGTTGTCCTGTTTGTGGAGGAACTGAATTTATAAAGGATGGGCAGAAGGGAAAAGATGAGTTGCTTGCACTGCTTAGTGCAAAAATAGCAGATGGCAATCTTGATTTAAAGGAAAAAAATGATGAGTTAGTTAAGCAGGAACAACGTTTGCTCTATTTTAAGGAGAAAGTTAATATCAGTATTAGGGATAAATACCAGATGCATTTAGAAAATTTGAAGAAAGAGATAAAGCGAATAAAAGATTATATTTTTCAGGAATGTGATGTAAGAATAAGGTGTAACGAAGAGGCGCTTTACAAATGCGGAACACAGATGTCGATGATTTCGTCTAAAATAAACACTATTGATGATTTTGCAAGGATGTATCAGTTTGATAGTGGAGAACTTGATGATTTGATTAAGAAAAAAGAAAACCAAAAATCAAAAATAGAGCGTGTTTTGCGTTTGAAGTTTCAAACAGACGGTATTAAAGATTTTGTAAGAGCGGATGAGAAGAAACAAATTATGTCTTTTTTTAGGAAACGAAATCTTTTATACAAAATATTAGGATGCATAAGTACAATTTTGGAGTATGATATTGGTACAGAAAATCAGTATATTTTATTACAATATGAGGAAAAGTGTAGAAAACAAGAGAAATTGAAAAATAAAGTTCTATTGCTCGAGGATGCAATTGGTTTTCGCAAAATTATTAATGAGAATAGTAAAGAATTAAAAAATAATTTTTTAGAAACCATGATTGAAAATAACCAGATGATAAATTGGATTTATGGAAAGATTAATCCCCATCCATATTTTCGCGAGTTAAACTTAAAAATTTTAAAAGAGGAAACCAGTATTTTAGCAGCAGAAGATAATGATATTTATTTGGATAATATTTTCAGCGAAGCACAAATGAATGTCTTGTCATTAAGTATTTTTCTGGGGTTAATTCTATCTATTAAGAACTATAATTTTGAACAAATTTTTTTGGATGATCCTGTGCAAAGCCTCGATGATATTAATGTTGTGTCTTTTATTGACTTGGTGCGAGCCCTAATTCGATCAAGGCATATAAATAAGAACTATATTATAAGTACGCATGACCATAATTTTAGTAAGTTATTAAAAATAAAGTTGAGGAATTATAGTTTTGTAGAATATAGCTTTATTTCTTATGGGGAAGAAGGGCCAAAAATTGACGCTATTCGTAATTTAACGGAAGGCAGAACCCGCTGAGCTGGACAGAAAAAGAACCATTACAGGTTTCCCTATAATGGTTCTTCTTTGTACCATACATTCAAAAGCTTATTTCTTGAAAGTCATGGAAATGCCTGCGCTGTCGTCAGCAATTGTGATTACGCCGTCTTTCAAGGTAGCGGAGGTGGTGGAACCTTCTGCAGTCAGCTTGATATTGCTGCCGCTCTGCTCCCAGGTTCCTTCCATGGACATATCGGCCTGCTGAAGAGCAGCCATATCCAAAACAAAGGTGCCGTCTTCCTTCAGTTCCAGATTGAGCTTCAGCTCATCTTCGGACACTCCGGCGGCTTCAGCCAGCTGAGGCAAATCCATTGTCATACCAGCCATCTCGATGGTCTGCAGCTTGTAAGTTCCTGCTGCGCTGGTATCTCCGCCGCCGCCGCAGGCTGCAAGACCCACCACACATACAAGCACCAATGCAAAGCTCAACATTTTTGCCCATACACTTTTTTTCATGTTACATCTCTCCTTTAATTCCTTTTATGTAGTTTCACTGTTATCAGTGAACAAAATAGATTATAGCACCTTTTTTGGGATTTTCAATCCCTTTTTTGAGTTATTAAGAATTCTTAATGTTCTTATGGAGATACAATTATATTTGCAGCGGCAGCCTGGAAAAAGACAAGAAAGGTCAGGGACAAAGTGCGGGTTGTGTTTCGTATGGTAAAGTGCTATAGTAAGGAGAAAGATTTAGGAACCGCAAGGATTCAGGCCGAATCGGATAAGGCCTGGCAAAAACAAATGGCAGGGAGATAAAAAATGTACCGTATTATGATTATTGAGGATGACCAGGCTATGGCGGATGTGATGAAAAAGCAGATGGAGGCATGGGGAAACGAGGCAGAGTGCGTCCGGGATTTTCAGGATATCCTCTCTGCCTTTACGCAATATGATCCGCATCTGATTTTGATGGATATCATGTTGCCTTTCTTTAACGGTTATCACTGGTGCAGCGAGATTCGAAAGATTTCCAATGTGCCGGTGGTCTTTATTTCTTCCGCATCTGATAATATGAATATCGTCATGGCCATGGGGATGGGAGGAGATGACTTTATTCCGAAGCCGGTGGATCTGGATGTGCTGATGGCAAAGGTACAGGCGGTGCTGCGCAGGACATACGATCTGGCGGGCAAGGTTCCGGTGTTGGAGCACAGAGGTGCCGTGCTGAATCTGAATAATGCATCCCTGGCTTACAATGGTGAGCAGGTGGATCTGACCAAAAACGAATTTCGTATCTTGCAGACGCTTCTTGAAAGTAAGGGAAAAGTAGTCAGCCGTGATACGCTGATGACAAGGCTGTGGCAGATGGATGCCTATGTGGAGGAGAACACATTGACCGTAAATGTTACCAGACTGCGGAAAAAGCTGGAGAGTGCCGGGCTGGATAACTTTATTACCACCAAAGTGGGCAGCGGCTATATCATCCAGTGAGGAGGCGTTATGGAAAAGGAGAAATGGTATTCGGTTTTGAGGATGTTTCTGTGGGAGCACAGGTGGACAGCATTGATGTTTGGGGTATATATTGCGGTTTTTACGATTGTCTTTTCTCTGTACCGGCTGGAGACAGAAGCTGTGCTGTATGCAGGGGGACTGTGTCTGCTGTGTACGGTGCCTGCTTTAGCTGTCAGCTTCTTTTCCTATAAAAAAGAGCATCAGGAGCGGAGCAGGATAGGGGAGAATGTGGAGCTCCTTCTGAATGAGCTGCCCAAACCCGGGACACTGGCTGAAACGGATTATCAGGACATGCTCCGGAAGCTGGGAACCATATTTGAGGTCAACATGACAGCATGGCAGAATGAGCGCAGAGAAAGTATGGATTACTACACTACATGGGTACATCAGATCAAGACGCCCATTTCGGTCATGCGTATGAACCTGCAGGGAGAGGACTGTGAAGAAAACAGGGTGCTTTTGGCAGAACTGTTTCGGATCGAACAGTATGTGGAGATGGCTTTAAACTGGCTGCGGCTGGGAAGCGATTCCACAGATTTTATGTTTCAGGAATATGCCCTGGATGGAATCATCCGGCAGGCAGTCCGCAAATATGCCTCCCAGTTTATTCGAAAGAGAATCTGTCTGTGTTATGAGCCGACGGACATAACCGTGCTTACGGATGAAAAGTGGCTGCTTTTCGTGATTGAACAGCTGCTGTCCAACGCAGTGAAATATACGCTGGAGGGTTCTGTTTCGATCGATGTTACGCCGGATAAAATACTACGGATTTCCGACACGGGTATTGGGATTGCTCCAGAAGACGTGCCCAGGATATTTGAGAAGGGATTTACCGGATACAATGGCAGGGCGGATAAAAAATCCACCGGCCTGGGACTTTATCTGTGCCGTTTGACAGCCGGGAAACTGTCCCACAGGATCAGGGTGCAGTCGGAACCAGGAGAGGGTACGACGTTTTTCCTGGATATGCGGACAGATCCGCTGGAGGTGGAATAGAGGAAGCCAGGCCTGGGGATCTTACAAAAATGTCACAGAAAGCAGCGGAATTGTCACCTGAATCGATGTCGGGGCATTCCGCTGTTTTGTATAATGGGACTGTAAACAGGAAATAGAACAGGAGGATAATTGATATGGCATTATTGGAGGCGCAAAGCCTGAAAAAAATTTATACCACCCGCTTCGGCGGCAATCAGGTGCAGGCCCTTTCCAAAGTATCTTTTTCGGTGGAACAGGGCGAATATGTGGCCATCATGGGCGAGTCCGGATCGGGGAAGACCACGCTGCTGAATATTTTGGCGGCCCTGGACAGACCTACAGGCGGCCAGGTGATCCTTGGGGGAAAGAGTCTTGCAGGGGTGAGGGAGAAAGAACTGGCAGCGTTCCGGCGCAATAATCTGGGGTTTGTTTTCCAGGATTTTAACCTGCTGGATACATTTACCCTGAAGGACAATATTTTTCTGCCCATGGTGCTGGGGGGAAAGCGTTACGAGGAGATGAACCGGAGACTGGAGCCTATAGCCAGGAGACTGGGAATCAGCGGCATCCTGGAAAAGTTTCCCTACGAGGTTTCCGGCGGGCAGAAGCAGCGGGCTGCGGTGGCCAGGGCGCTGATCACGAATCCGCAGCTGGTACTGGCGGATGAACCTACCGGTGCATTGGATTCCAGGGCGGCAGACGGGCTTCTGGACATTTTCAATGAGATCAATCTGGATGGACAGACGATTCTCATGGTGACTCATTCCACCAAGGCGGCCAGTCGGGCAGGACGTGTGATGTTTATCAAAGACGGGGAAGTTTTTCATCAGATTTACAGGGGAAACAGCACCAACGAACAACTCTATCAGAAGATTTCGGATACGCTGACACTTCTGACGACGGGAGGTGGTCATTCGTGAGAAAAGGTTTTTTCGCCAGGCTGGCGGCAGGTAATATCAGAAAAAACGCAAAGACATATCTGCCATATATTTTGACCTGCGTTGTGACAGTGGCTATGTTTTACGTTGTGAAATCGCTTTCCCTGAATCCCGGGTTAGAGAGTATGGCAGGAGGGAATTTCGTAAGAACCATTATGGGATTGGGAAGCGGTGTGGTATCGGTTTTTTCCTTTATTTTTCTCTTTTATACAAACAGTTTCCTGGTTAAACGCCGTAAGAAGGAATTCGGCGTGTTCAATGTATTGGGCATGGAGAAAAGGCATCTTTCCGGAGTTGTGGGCTGGGAGACACTTTATGTGATGCTGATCAGTCTTATTTTGGGGCTGGGAATCGGGATTGCTCTGGATAAGGTGCTGTTTCTGGCAGTGGTCAGGCTGATTCGGACGGATGTTCCCCTTGGCTTCTTTTTTTCCGGAAGCGCCGTTATAGAAGTAGTCACCTATTTTACAATTGTTTTTGTTTTGATTTATGCCAATACGGTCAGACAGATTCATGGGGCGAATCCTGTGGAACTGATTCATGCCCAAAGTGCAGGGGAGAAGGAGCCGAAGGCAAACTGGCTGCTGGCAATCTTGGGATTTGTGACGGTGGGAAGCGGATATTATCTGGCTGTTACCACCGAGAACCCGATTGCTTCTGTAATAATTTTTTTTGTGGCGGTGCTTCTGGTGATTGGGGGAACCTATCTGTTGTTTACAGCAGGCAGTATCGCATTTTTGAAAGCGCTCCGGAAGAACAAAAGGTTTTACTATCAGACAAAGCATTTTATCAGTGTGTCAGGAATGCTCTACCGTATGAAACAGAATGCGGTGGGACTGGCAAATATCTGTATTTTGTCTACAATGGTATTGGTGATGGTATCTACCACCACTGCAATGATAGTGGGGATGGAGGATATCATCAGGAACCGATATCCTGGAGATTTTGTTCTATACTGTGAGGACGGCGGACAGGAGAGGGAGTCGGAACAGGAGACAGTACGGCAGCTGTGCCGGGAACAGGGACTGTCCGTGGAAAGGGAATGGTCGTATGGGTATCTGGCATTTCAGGCGATTCGCAGTGGAGATGAGTATCATGTCTTACGGGAGCGGGCCCGTTCGGTGGAGGATGACACAAATGCTTTATTCTTTATAACGCTGGATGATTACAATGCTGTGACTGGAGAAGACAGGAAATTGGATCCGGGGGAGATTTTGCTGTATTCCAACCGTCAGCAATTTGACTACCCGGTTCTGAAATTGTTTGGAACGGAATACCGGGTGGCAGAGAGGCTGGACAGCTTTATGAGAAACGGCCGGTATGAGGCGCTGATGTGTGCTACCCATTATATCGTGGTTCCGGACCTGGAGACGTTTCAGAATATCTTTAAAAACCAGAAGGAAATCCTGACGGATCTGGCTGGTGAAGTGGGATGGGTCTATGGATTTGACACCGGTGACGGGGAGGAAGCACAAAGGCGATTTTATAAAAAGATGAAGGAAACAATCGCATTGGGAGAGGAGTACTGTCTGGAAGCGCGGACGGACGGCAGAGATGCTTTCCTGGAGATCAACGGAGGACTGTTTTTCATCGGAATTTTCCTGGGCAGCCTCTTTGTCATGGCGACGGTGCTGATCATTTATTACAAGCAGATTTCCGAAGGATATGATGACAGAAATCGTTTTGTAATCTTACAGAAGGTTGGTATGAGTCAGGAGGAGGTGAAGGCTTCCATCCATTCCCAGGTGCTGATGGTATTCTTTCTGCCTCTGGTCGTGGCGGGAATCCATGTAACGGCAGCTTCTCCGCTGATTGCAAGGCTGTTGGCGCTGTTGAATCTGTACGAGGTGGGGCTGTATGTCATATGTGTGATATTCTGCATTCTGGTATTTGCAGTCTTGTATATACTGGTTTATGTTTGGACAGCCAGAACTTATTACCGTATTGTCAGCAGATAGACGGTAAAAACAACTTCCTTCCTTTCGCCTAAAACGGCGCAAAGAGACACAGCTTTAGTCGGAAGTGCAGTACGGCTTCCGACTAAATTGAGTTGTTTTTCATGCTGCAGAATGCACAAAATGTGGGTGGTTTACGCAAAAACGTTATAATGTATTTTGAATTTGCGATACTGCGTTCAAAATATTGACATAAATTCCATGTCTTGTTAGAATAGGGAGAAGAGGAAGAATATGTATCCTACCGGGAGGAAACGGACATGTATCATTGCCAGATTCATTTTTATCTTGCAGGTCATTCCTGCAGGACATTTGAGATGATAAAAGAGTGTGTTCCGTTAGATCATTTTACACATACATTTACAGAGAGCTGCTGTCCGGAGCAGGCGCCGGCATCAAAAGCGGACGTTATCCTGGCTAATTTGCAGGGGACGGAAGCGGAGGAGACTTTGCGGGCGCTTGTTTTGATGAAACGGAAGGATGCGCAGCTGATTTTGCTGGCCGGCAGGGAGGATGCGGTGCTTTTGGCGGAGGAATTTCCGTGGAGCGGCGTGTCCTGTCTGCGTAGTGAGGAAGGGGCAGAAGGGCTAAGAAATCAGAAGAATCAGGTAACGGAGTCCACGGAATTGCCGCTGGCTCAGGTGAAGGATATCTGGATGCTGCCCATGAGCGACGGAGAGATCAGATTTCGCTTTTTCAGATGGCAGCAGGACTATAAGGCGGAAAAGGATGCATGGCAGACGAATCATTTCTTTGAGGCGACGATCAATCATGTTCCCAATCTGATTTGGTACAAGGATAAAAACGGCATCCATGAGAAGGTAAATGACAGCTTCTGCAGGACAGTCAATAAGACAAAAGAACAGGTGGAAGGACAGGGACATGCCTATATATGGGATGTAGAGCAGGATGATCCGGCCTGTATTGAGTCCGAACGGGAGGTTATGGAGAAGCGGGAGACCTGTGTGTCCGAGGAGGTCATTACCACAGGGGAGGGCATGCGCACCTTAACTACCTATAAGTCCCCGCTGTATGATATCGACGGAAGTGTGATGGGAACGGTGGGAGTGGCAATCGATGTGACGCAGGAGCGTGCTTATGAACAGGAGATTGTCAGCAAGAACCGTACTTTGGAGACGCTGTTTACCACCATTGACTGCGGCGTGATCTGTCATACGCTGGATGGTGCCGAGATTATCAGCATCAACAGGGCAGCGCTTCAGATTCTGGGATTTGAGAGCAAGGAAAAGCTTCTGGAGGCGGGGTTTGACCTGGTTGCCGCCTCTGTTGTGGAGGAGGACAGGGAAGCCCTTCAGGAGTGTATCGAGGATTTGCAGAAAGAGGGGGACAGTGTCAGTATAGAGTATCGGATCCGGCATAAAAGCGGGGATATCCGGCATATTATGGGCAATGTCAAGCTGATCAGAGAGAACGGAGAATTATTTTATCAGCGTTTTCTGCTGGACTGTACGGCACAGAAGCTGCAGGAAAAGCAGAATGAAAGACGGCAGATGGAGCTGGTGCGGGCGCTGAGTATTGATTACAATCTTGCCTGCTATTTTGATCTGGATACAGGGAAAGGCCAGCTGCTCCGTGATGATGACAGCGAATACATGTTTGGAGATATCTTTGAGGGAGATATCTCCCTGGAAGAAAGCATGGGGTGTTATATAGCGGAATTTGTCCATGAGGAAGATCGGGAGATGGTGCGTGATGCTTCTTCTCCGGGCAGAATCCGGCAGGAACTGGAAGAGAAGCTGCAGCATTATGTGAATTACCGTGCCCTGGACAAAGAAGGAATGCGGTATTTTCAGGTGAAGGCGGTGCGGGCCGGCACTTGGGAGGAGAATCATGGCATTGTGCTGGGATTCCGCAGTGTGGATGATGAAATACGCAATGAAATGGAGAAGAAACGGCTTCTGGAAGATGCTCTGATGCAGGCAAATCGGGCCAGCAAGGCCAAGAGCGTGTTTCTCTCCAATATGTCTCATGATATCCGCACACCGATGAATGCCATTGTAGGGTTTACGGCTCTTGCCATTACACACATTGATCACAGAGAGCAGGTGGAGGAATATCTGAAGAAGATCATGACATCAGGAAACCATCTTTTGAGTCTGATCAATGATGTGCTGGATATGAGCCGCATTGAAAGCGGTAAGATCCGGCTGGAGGAGAAACCCTGCTGTCTGCCGGATATTCTGCATGAACTGCGGAATATTCTCCAGGCGGACGTTCGTGCCAAGCAGCTGGAGCTATACATGGATGCGATGGATGTGTGGGATGAGGAAATCTGTTGTGATAAGCTGCGTTTGAATCAGGTGCTGCTGAATCTGCTGAGTAATTCCGTCAAATACACGGGGGCCGGCGGGATTGTCAGTATGCGGGTTGCGGAAAAGCCCGGTGCGCCTGCAGGGTATGCCAATTATGAGTTCCTGATCAAGGATAACGGTATCGGCATGAGCGAGGAATTTGTGGCGCATATTTTTGAGCCCTTTGAACGGGAAGAAAATTCTACGATAAGTGGAATTCAGGGAACCGGATTGGGCATGGCCATCACGAAAAATATTGTGGACATGATGAACGGTACAATCGAGGTGAAGAGCGAGCAGGGAGTGGGAACGGAGTTCCGTGCAATGTTTACCTTTAAATTGCATGCGACTGAAAAACAGTCTCATACAATAGCCGAGCTGAGAAACTGCCGGGCTCTGGTGGTGGACGATGATTTCAATACCTGTGACAGTGTCTCCTATATGCTGCAGCAGATCGGGATGCGTGCAGAGTGGACGCTGTCCGGCAAGGAAGCGGTGCTGCGTACCCGTCAGGCTCAGATGCGCGGGGACAGTTATTGTGTGTACATTATTGACTGGCTGCTGCCCGATATGAACGGCGTGGAGGTTACCCGGCGGATACGGAAGGAAATGGGAGACGAAGTGCCGGTGATCGTGTTGACAGCCTATGACTGGGCCGATATTGAGGATGAGGCAAAGGAGGCCGGTGTTACCGCATTTTGCAGCAAGCCGCTGTTTTTCTCGGAGCTGCGCAGCTGTCTGCAGTCCGTGATCAATGCGGAGGAAGAGCCGGACCGGGGTAGAGAATCCGTACCGGTACGACGTCATACGGGGCGTATTCTGCTGGCGGAGGATGTGGACCTGAATCAGGAGATTGCGGTTGCGATCCTGGGAGATGCAGGATTTAACACGGAAGTAGCGGAAAACGGAAAAGTGGCGGTGGAAATGCTGAGTCGTTCAGAACCGGGGTATTATCAGCTGGTGCTGATGGATGTACAGATGCCTGTTATGAATGGCTATGAGGCGGCAAAAGCGATCCGCAGCCTGGAAAATCGCAGGCTGGCGGAAATTCCGATCATTGCCATGACTGCCAATGCGTTTGAGGAAGACAAAAAGGAGGCTCTTGCCAGCGGGATGAACGGCCATATAGCAAAGCCGATTGATGTGAACAATCTGTTTGAAACATTGGACAGAGTGTTGTCATGACAGTATCTTTATCAAATTTTAATGGGAAAGTGATTGCAAATAGACAAGGACTATGTTAAACTGAATGTATTCGGTATGATAAAAAAATAACAATCAATACAAATCATTATTGGAGGGAAAACAAATGGCAAAAAAAGTAGTTTTAGCCGGTGCATGCCGTACTGCAATCGGTACCATGGGCGGCACACTGAGCACCACTCCTGTGGTTGAACTCGGCGCAATCGTGATCAAGGAAGCTCTGAACAGGGCGGGTGTTAAGCCCGAGGATGTGGACCAGGTTTACATGGGCTGCGTTATCCAGGCCGGTCAGGGACAGAATGTGGCTCGTCAGGCATCCATTAAAGCAGGCCTTCCCATTGAAGTACCTGCAGTCACCATGAACGTAGTCTGTGGTTCCGGTCTGAACTGCGTGAACCAGGCTGCACAGATGATTATGGCAGGCGATGCGGACATCGTTGTGGCAGGCGGTATGGAGAACATGTCAATGGCTCCCTATGCAGTGCCCCAGGCCCGTTACGGTTACAGAATGAATAACGGCACCCTGGTTGATACCATGATTAAAGACGCCCTTTGGGATGCCTTCAATGATTATCATATGATTACTACGGCTGACAATATCTGCCGCGAGTGGGGACTGACCCGGGAAGAGCTGGATGAGTTCGCACTGAAGAGCCAGCAGAAGGCGGAAGCAGCACAGAAGTCCGGTGCATTTGAGGCAGAGATTGTGCCTGTCATGGTGAAGAAAAAGAAGGAAATGGTTGAGTTCAAGGTAGACGAAGGTCCCCGGGCAGGCTCCACTATCGAAGGCCTGGCTAAGCTTCGTGCCATCAATAAGGACGGCTTCGTAACTGCCGGCAATGCTTCCGGTATCAACGACGGTGCCGCTGCCATTGTTGTGATGAGCGAAGAGAAGGCAAAGGAACTGGGTGTGAAGCCCATGGCTACTTTCGTAGCAGGCGCCCTGGCAGGTGTTCGTCCCGAGGTGATGGGAATCGGCCCCGTTGCTGCAACCAGGAAGGTTATGGCCAAGACCGGTATGAAGATAGAAGACTTTGACATCATTGAGGCCAATGAAGCCTTTGCAGCGCAGTCTGTGGCAGTGGGCAAAGATCTTGGCATCGATGTTGACAGGCAGCTGAATCCCAATGGCGGCGCTATCGCTCTGGGACATCCCGTGGGCGCTTCCGGATGCCGCATCCTGGTAACTCTGCTCCATGAGATGCAGGCGAAGGGTGCGAAGACCGGCCTTGCTACCCTGTGTATCGGCGGCGGCATGGGCTGCTCCACCATCGTGAAGATCGAGGACTAAGGTTTTAGTTTCAGGAAGGATGCTTTCGGAAGGTGCTGTTTTCCGGAAGCTGAATAAAGAAAGAATGGCTCTTGCATTTGAGGCATTCTTTCTTTGATGGAGATAAGGATTTACATGAAACAGCATGTGTATGCATGCGGAACTGGAATAGGAGAAAAAACAATGGAATTTGTATTGTATGAACAGAAGGGGGCATATGCCATTGTCACCATCAACCGTGAGAAGGCCCTGAATGCCCTGAATTCCACCGTACTGGAGGAGCTGGATCAGACTCTGGACGCAGTAGATCTGAACACGGTGCGCTGTCTGATTCTTACCGGTGCAGGACAGAAATCTTTTGTGGCCGGAGCGGACATCGGAGAGATGAGCACCCTGACCAAGGCCGAGGGAGAGGCTTTCGGCAAGAAGGGCAACGACGTATTCCGTAAGCTGGAAACTTTCCCCATCCCTGTGATCGCCGCGGTGAACGGCTTTGCACTGGGCGGCGGCTGTGAGATTTCCATGAGCTGTGATATTAGAATCTGTTCCGAAAACGCTGTATTCGGACAGCCGGAGGTGGGCCTGGGAATCACACCCGGTTTCGGCGGCACCCAGAGACTGGCCCGCCTGGTAGGCGCAGGTATGGCCAAGCAAATGATCTACACCGCACGCAATATCAAGGCTGACGAGGCTTACCGGATTGGCCTGGTGAATGCGGTCTATCCTCAGGAGGAACTGCTTCCCGCTGCGGAGAAGATGGCTGCAGGTATTGCAAAGAACGCACCCATTGCAGTGCGCAACTGCAAAAAGGCCATCAATGACGGTCTGGATGTCAATATGGATGAGGCTATTGTCGTTGAGGAGAAACTGTTCGGCGACTGCTTTGAGACAGAGGACCAGAAGTATGGTATGGCGTTTTTCCTTGACAAGAACAAGGAGAAAGTAAAGGAGCCCTTTAAGAACGCGTAATTGACAGGCAACAGGATGTCATAGAATAAGAAAACAGAATAAGGAGGAACTTTCAATGAAAGTAGGTATTATCGGTGCAGGCACCATGGGAGCCGGAATCGCACAGGCATTTGCCATGACTGATGGTTATGAGGTATGTTTATGCGACATTAAGCAGGAGTTTGCCGATGGCGGCAAGGCCAGGATTCTGAAGAATCTGAACTTCCTGGTAAGCAAGGAGAAGATCACTCAGGAGAAAGCAGACGCCATTTCCGCCAAGATCGCTACAGGCTTGAAGGATATCTGCACAGATTGTGACCTGGTGATCGAGGTTGCTCCCGAGAACATGCAGATCAAGAAGACCACCTTCAAGGAGCTGCAGGAGATCGTGAAGCCCGAATGTATTTTTGCCACCAATACATCATCCCTGTCCATCACCGAGATTGGTGCAGGACTTGACAGACCCATGATCGGCATGCATTTCTTCAATCCTGCTGACAGAATGAAGCTGGTTGAAGTCATTGCAGGCGCCAATACCCCGGCAGAACTGGTGGAGAAAATCAAGACCATTTCCACAGAGATCGGAAAGACTCCCGTGGAAGTAAAAGAAGCTCCCGGATTCGTGGTAAACAGGATCCTGATCCCCATGATCAATGAAGCCATCGGCATTTACGCAGAGGGCATTGCCAGTGTGGAAGATATCGATACCGCAATGAAACTGGGTGCATCCCATCCCATGGGGCCTCTGGCTCTGGGAGATCTGGTTGGCCTGGATATTGTACTTGCCATTATGGAAGTGCTGCAGAATGAGACCGGCGATCCCAAGTATCGTCCTCATCCCCTTCTTCGCAAGATGGTTCGCGCGGGCAAACTGGGCAAGAAGACAGGTGTGGGATTCTATGACTACAGTAAGAAATGAATGTAGTCAGAGAGCTTGGCCAAAGCCCTGCGGAAACCTGGCGTTTTCAAGCGTTATTTCGGGTGTGACTGCCAGGTAGGATGTGACTGCGGCAGTTAGGTTCAGAAAATACGGAATCACTGTATGAAAAAGTGCGGTGGTTCCGTGTGTTGTGATTTTTTTGTTGTTGTCAGAAAGTATCTTTCCAGGGGCTTTTCGGCAGGACAGAGAAAAGAATAAAGCAGCAGCAGACAGGAATGGTCTGTCTGCCGGACTTAGACAAAGATAGATGGAGGAATGGTAATCATGGATTTTATGTTACGAAAAGAACATGAAATGGCACGCACCCTGTTCAGGGAGTTTGCCGAAAACGAAGTAAAGCCTCTGGCACAGGAGGTGGATGAGACAGAGGAATTCCCCAGAGGAACAGTGGAGAAGATGGCAAAGAACGGCTTCCTGGGCATTCCGGTTCCCAAGGAGTACGGCGGACAGGGCTGTGATCCTCTGACTTACGCCATGTGTGTGGAAGAGCTTTCCAAGGTCTGCGGTACCACAGGTGTTATCGTATCCGCGCATACTTCCCTGTGCTGTGACCCGATTATGACCTTTGGTACGGAAGAGCAGAAGCAGAAATATCTGGTACCGCTTGCAAAGGGTGAGAAACTGGGAGCTTTCGGTCTCACGGAGCCCGGCGCCGGTACGGATGCTCAGGGACAGCAGACCAAGGCTGTGGCAGATGGAGACGACTACATCATCAATGGCTCCAAAATCTTCATTACCAACGGTAAGGAAGCTGACGTATATGTCATTTTTGCAGTGACCGGCGTGATTGAGAAGAGAGGCAGAAAGATCAAAGAGATCACCTCCTTTATTGTGGAAAAGGGAACTCCCGGATTTACCTTCGGAACCAAGGAGAAGAAGATGGGTATCCGCGGATCTTCTACATACGAGCTGATCTTCACGGACTGCCGCGTTCCCAAGGAGAATATGCTGGGCAAACTGGGACAGGGCTTCAAGATTGCCATGCATACTCTGGACGGCGGACGTATCGGTATCGCTGCACAGGCTCTTGGCATTGCAGAGGGTGCTCTGGAGAGAACCATTGCATATACCAAGGAGAGAAAGCAGTTCGGCAAGCCAATCGCAGCGCTGCAGAATACCCAGTTCCAGCTGGCAGACATGGCTACCAAGATACAGGCTGCACAGCTTCTGGTTTACAAGGCTGCCATGGCTAAGGCGACTCAGAAGGATTACGGTTTCGAGGCTGCGCAGGCAAAACTTTACGCGGCAGAAGTTGCCATGGAAGTGACCACTAAGGCAGTTCAGCTTCATGGCGGCTACGGCTACACAAGAGAGTACGATGTGGAGCGCATGATGCGCGATGCCAAGATTACCGAGATTTATGAGGGCACCAGCGAAGTACAGCGCATGGTTATCAGTGCTGCATTGTTGAAGTAGTATTGCTGACGATTCATGTTCCGGAGGAGAAAAGTTTTCTCTGGCAGAACAATTGTCAGGCGGTGTTTTTCCAGTAGAGCCTTCGGCAGCATGAAATTGTAAAAAGCAATGAATTCACATGAAAATAGAAAATAAGGAGTGAAAATACAATGAAAGTTGTTGTTTGTATTAAGCAGGTTCCCGATACCAAGGGCGGCGTAAAGTTCAATCCCGACGGTACGCTGGACAGAGCTGCGATGATGACCATTATGAACCCTGACGACAAGGCAGGCCTGGAGGCGGCACTTCGCCTGAAGGATCAGTACGGTGCGGAAGTAACGGTTCTGACCATGGGTCTTCCCAAGGCAGAGGATGTGCTTCGGGAGGCAATGGCCATGGGCGCAGATAAGGGCGTTCTGGTAACGGACAGAGTGCTGGGCGGTGCAGATACCTGGGCCACTTCTCAGACACTGGCAGGCGCGCTGCGCAATATGGAGTATGATCTGATCATTACCGGACGTCAGGCAATCGACGGCGATACTGCACAGGTAGGCCCCCAGATTTCCGAGCATTTGAATATTCCGGTCATTTCCTATGCACAGAATTTAAAGATCGAGGGCGACAGCGTTATCGTAGAGCGCCAGTATGACGACAGGTATCATGTGCTGAAAGCAAAGATGCCCTGCCTGATCACTGCGCTGGCAGAGCTCAATGAGCCCAGATATATGACTCCCGGCGGAATCTTCGACGCCTGCAAGGCAGAGATCACCGTATGGGGCAGAGCAGATCTGAAGGATGTGGAAGATTCCAACCTGGGTCTGAAGGGTTCACCTACCCAGATTGCAAAAGCTTCCGATAAGGTAAGGAAGGGTGCCGGCGAGAAGGTTACCCTGGACCCTGCAGAAGCCGTTGACTACATTGTTGACAAGCTGAAAGTGAAGCATGTGATTTAATCATGGATAGAAAATCAGCAGCGTCGGAAGATGAAGTATCGAAGGCGCAGGAGAGACTTCATCCTTTAGTGCCGTCGCGCAGCGACTTTAATTAGGAGGAAAAACAATGAATTTAGAAGAATATAAGGGCGTATATGTCTTCGCGCAGCAGGTGGACAATATCGTCAACAGCATTGCTTTTGAATTGATCGGCAAGGGCAAGGATCTGGCAGCGGATCTTGGCACCGAGGTGACTGCTGTATTGGTAGGAAGTGATGTAAAGGGACTGGCTGACGAACTTGCCGAGTATGGTGCAGACAAGGTTATCGTAGTGGATGATCCGGAACTGAAGGAATACAGGACCGAGCCGTATGCTCATGCACTGGCATCCGTGATCAACGAGTACAAGCCGGAGATCTTTCTGGTAGGCGCTACTGCTATCGGACGTGACCTGGGACCTCGTGTCTCAGCAAGGATTCATACAGGTCTGACGGCAGACTGTACTCAGCTGGATATCGGCGATTTCCCGCTGAATCCTGTTCCCGGCAAGGAGCAGAAGCACAATCAGCTGCTGATGACTCGTCCGGCTTTCGGCGGCAATACCATCGCTACCATTGCCTGCCCTGATTTCCGCCCCCAGATGGCTACTGTTCGTCCCGGCGTTATGCAGAAGAAGGAGAGACAGGCAGGGGTGAAGGCCAATGTGATTGAGTTTAATCCCGGATTTACTCCCAACCAGAATTATGTGGAGATTTTGGAAGTGGTTAAGGCAGTGTCCGAGACCGTTGACATTATGGATGCAAAGATCCTGGTATCCGGCGGCCGCGGAATGGGCAATGCTGAAAACTTCAAGATGCTGGAGGAGCTGGCGGAGGTTATCGGCGGTACCGTAAGCTGTTCCCGTGCGGTAGTGGATGCAGGCTGGAAGCCAAAGGATCTGCAGGTGGGACAGACCGGTAAAACCGTTCGGCCCAATGTCTATTTTGCCATTGGTATTTCCGGTGCCATTCAGCATCTGGCAGGTATGGAAGAATCCGATATTATCATCGCTATCAACAAGGATGATACGGCTCCTATTTTTGATGTGGCTGACTTTGGTCTGGTTGGTGATCTGAACAAGATTGTTCCTGCTCTGACAGAGAAGCTTCGCGCAGAGATGGCTGCCAAGAACTGAATACGATTGAACGAATAAAAATAGATGGTTTATAGAATATGAGCAGCAGATGAGGTATGAATATACAAAATCTGTTGGGGAGAACTCCCATGGATCAAACAAAATAATTTGTGAGATTTGTGGGAGTTTTTATTTTTACAAAATTGATACATCTTGTTTGTTGTCATTTGGAGAGGTTTCTTGTACAATGGTAGAGGTTTCTTGCCGGAGAATGATTTGCTGCAGGATACAGGCAGATTCAATGAGTATCTTTTCCGGAGGAACAAAACAGCGGGGTGCCGGAAAACAGGACAGAGGTGGGAGTAAAATGAAACGAAATGTTTCGCTTGCGGAGATTTCTGACGGACGGCTCTACAGGAGCAATGATATGGTAAAGGCCGATTGTCATGGCTGCAGGGGGTGTTTCAAGTGCTGTACGGGGATGGGCAACTCGGTGATACTGGATCCCTGGGATGTATATCGCCTGCAGCAGGGGATTGGAAAGGGACTGCCTCAGCTGCTGTCAGAGGGAGCGGCAGAGCTGAATGTGGTGGACGGAGTGATTCTGCCCAATCTGAAGATGGCGGGCAGAGCGGAAAGATGCGTTTTTCTGAACAAAGAGGGACGATGCAGCATACATAATGTCCGTCCGGGTATCTGCAGACTGTTTCCCCTTGGACGGTATTATGAAGACAATGATTTCCGGTATTTTCTGCAGATCAGGGAATGTCCGGCTCCCAACCGCTCCAAAGTGAAGGTGGCGAAATGGATTGACACGCCGGACCAGAACAGAAATCATGACTTTCTGTGCAGATGGCATGGACTGCTGAACCGCATGGAGGAAATTGTGGCAGGACAGGAGGACAGTGAGCAGGCGAAACAGCTGAATCTGGCGATGCTGCAGATTTTTTATATGGAGATTTATGAGACGGAAGCGGATTTCTATGAGCAGTTTGAGAAGAGGGCAGTTGGTTTTGAGACCATGGGCGGAATGGGCTGAATGTCCCGTCGAATTGGGAACATGCAGATTCTTGCTTCTGCAGACATCCCAGGGCTGCAGTACAGAGAATTTATCAGTGAATAAAGAGGGCTAAGTATCAGTATACTATGTAAAGGTCTATCGTTTGCTGCCTGGGACAGCAGAATTGGATGGAAGAAATCAGACACAAATTAGCAGGCATTTTTTTGCAGAATTGGACAAGAAGGGAAATGATAACATAGATGGAGACGGAAGAAGAACGTCAGATTCGTCGGAAAAAACGGATCGAAGAAATGAAGAAGGAGAAGCGGAAAGCAGAATTGCTGCAGACATGGGGGATACCGGCGGTCTCTCTGGCGGTACTGGCGGCGGTTGGTATTTGGCTCGGCCCGGCAGTGTTTTCACCCAAAGGAGGGAACGGAGAGAATCAGGAAGGCGGGTTGGACGGACCACAGGGCGTAACAATACAGGATATCGTATCGGATGAGCCGCATGGGGCAGGAGGGAATACAGGTGATCCGGGAGAGGCCGGAAGACAGGATAAAGGCAATTCCGGAACAGTATCAGATTTTGGGGCAGAGAGCGGAGAAGGCAGCATTGCGGTATCAAGGGGGCGAAAGGGCAACCGAATGGACTCCCCTGTTTTCTCCGAAGGGACAGAGACAATTCCCATAAGCGGGCCGGCGGAGATAGCCGGCGGTGAAGGTGATTTGACTTCTGCTGTACTGGCAGGAAAAACTCCCTTTTTTGAGGCCCATGACAGCGAAAATACGATGGGGTTTGATGAGACGATTATCAGTCAGTATGGTGTGCTGATTGATGTGGAAGACGGTATCGTACTGGCGCAGAAAGGGGCCCATGAACGTATGAATCCGGCGTCCATGACCAAGATCCTGACTCTGCTTGTAGCAGCAGAGCACCTGACAGAGGAGGATCTGGAGGCTACAGTACAGATTACCATAGAGATTACTGACTACTGTTTTGTAAACGAATGCAGCGTTACCGGATATGAACTGGATGAAGTCGTACCGGTAAAGGATTTGCTTTATGGAACCATTCTGCCTTCAGGGGCCGACTCTTCCCTGGCGCTTGCCAATTATGTGGCAGGTTCTCAGGAAGCTTTTGTAGAGCTGATGAATGAGAAGGTGGCAGAACTTGGATTGGCGGAAAACACTCACTTTACCAATTGTGTGGGGCTGTATGATGAAGCACACTATACCACAGCTTATGACATGGCTGTGATACTGAAAGCGGCGGCAGACAATGCATTTTGCAGGGAGATTTTGTCAGCCCGCACTTATGTTACTACGGCTACGGAAGAGCATCCGGAAGGACTGGTGATCTCCAACTGGTTTCTGCGCAGGATCGAAGATAAGGATACCCATGGAGAAGTGCTTTGCGGTAAAACCGGTTTCGTGGATCAGTCCGGCAGCTGTGCCGCCAGTCTGGCCGTTGGGAATAACGGCAGAGAGTATCTCTGCGTTACGGCAAATTCTACCAGCAGTGGGAACTGTATTGCCGATCAGGTGGCATTGTACCAGAATTTTATACCAGAGTAGAGTCTGCGGGAGGAAGTGAATGAGAGCGGCAGAGTCGGCGGGTGTCGGGGAAGGTCCGGCGGAGAGAGGAAGCCGCTCTGTCAGTGAGAAAAAACAGGGACTGTGCCAATTCATCCGGAATCCATTCAGTATTCCGGATTTAAAATGGCACAGTCCTTTGAACTCCTTCAGGCAATCAGAAAGTTTTCAAATTATCCCGGAAGGCGATGCCGGTGGGGGTTGCGGCGAGACCGCCCTTGCCGGTTTCCTTCAGATCTTCCGGCAGCATCCGTCCTACGTTCCGCATGGCGTCGAACACCTCATCCGGCGGAATCCTGCTGCGGATTCCGGCATTGGCCAGGTCAGCGGAGGTCAGGGCATTGACGGCGCCGATGACATTGCGTTTTACACAGGGGACCTCAACCAGGCCTGCCACTGGATCGCAGGCAAGCCCCAGAAGATTCTTCATGGCCATGGCAGCCGCGTGGGCAATTGTTTCTCCGTCTCCGCCCAATAAATAGGCCACGCCTCCGGCAGCCATGGCAGAGGCAGCGCCGATCTCGGCCTGACATCCTCCTGCAGCGCCGGACACGGAAGCCCGCTGTGCGATGATGCCGCCGATACCTGCACAGACATAAAGTGCTTTTATCATTTCATCCCGGGGATAGTGTTTTTCTTCTTCCAGAGAGAGGAAGACTGCAGGCAGTACACCGCAGGAGCCGGCTGTGGGAGCCGCTACAATACGTTTCATGCAGGCGTTGGATTCACCCATTTTGATGGCTTTTTCCATAACCAGGCCCAGGAAGGAGCCGCACAGAAGCGTGCCTTCCTCACGGGCGGAGGCAAGTTTTCCTCCGTCCTTTCCCACCAGGCCGCTGGCGGAGGAGAGAGTGGGGTCATAGGAGATATCTGCGTTTTCCATTGCCTCATACATATTCTGCATTCGCCGGAATGCCTCCTCCGGTGTGATCTCCATCTCTTTGCAGTCGTTCTCCCGGACGATTTCCCAGAAGCTTTTGCCGGTATTTTTTTCTATTTCGATGATTTCCTGAAACGATTGGTACATATGATTCCTCCATTTGGATATTTTTCAGGCGCTTACGGAGTTTCCGCCAGGCCCAGATAAGTTACTTTTAATATGCCTTCCAGATGGGCCAGCCAGCGTATGGCCGTCTCGGGTACCTCCTGGTCACACTCCAGCACAATGACGGCATTTCCGCCCTTGGAGGAGCGGTACAGCTGCATGGTGGCAATATTGATGGACTTATGGCTCAGCATAGATGTAATTTCGGTTACATGTCCTGGCTGATCTACGTTGCTGACTACCAGAGTAGGATAGTCTCCGGAGAAATTGGCGGGCAGCCCGTCGATTTCGGTAACCCGGATGGCACCGCCGCCTACGGAGGCGGCAACAATCTCCATTTTTCTGCCGTCTGTCCCGGTTAAGATAAGTTTTACCGAATTGGGATGGACTTCTCCCAAATCGATTCCGGACATGCGGTATTGCATACCGGCATCTTCGGCATATTGAAAACTGTCCGCAATTCTGGAGTCATCCACGGGAAATCCCAGGAGACCTGCGATCAATGCCCTGTCTGTTCCATGTCCTTTGCCGGTGGCAAGAAAAGAGCCGTGGAAATAGATATCTGCATTTTGTACCGGGGTGCCCAGGAGCTTTCTTGAGATGTTTCCGATTTTCGCTGCTCCTGCGGTGTGGGAGCTGGATGGGCCTACCATGATGGGGCCGATGATGTCGAATGAATTCATAGTTATTGATCCTCTTTTCAGGAAGTCCGGAGATAACCCTGCATCCTGGAAAAAAGAATGCGTTGATCTGCAGGAAACTGCACAGGCTATATCAAGACAATTCCTGTATATCTGGTTGACGTGAGTGTACGGTTACATGAAATATCCGCCTGTTTTTATGATAACGTAGTTTGAGGGAAAATGCAACCAAAACAATTTTTCGAAACCCTTGTATTTTTGCTTTTTTGCCATTATAATGGGAAAAGTGAGTAGGATAAATGATCGCGGCCGTAACTGTGATCCGGAACTGTGTTTCGGGGGCTGTATACGGGTGAGGAAAGTCCGGGCTTCACAGGGCGGGATGCCGGATAACGTCCGGTGGAGGTGACTCCAAGGCCAGTGCAACAGAAATATACAGCAGGGTGCTGCAGATGCCGTGTCTGCGGCGGAAAGCGGACCCTGTAATGGTGGAAAGGCAGTGTAAGAGACTACCGTCCGTCCGGTAACGGGCGGAGCCATGTAAACCCCATCCGAAGCAAGACCAGAACGAAGGCGACAGGCTGGCCCGGCCTGCTTTCAGGTAGGTCGCTGGATGCATCCGGCAACGGATGTGCTAGATAGATGATCATTCGCGACATAACCCGGCTTATCGTCCTGCTCATGGGTCATGTGCCGGGAAGTATCTGTTTTGACAGGTCTTCCCGGCATTTTCCGTTCATTTTCTGAATATCATAGTTTTTTCGGATTTATTTCGGATTTGTTAAGAATTATCAGGACGATTTGTTAAGAACCCCGGGTTATACTAAACGAAGAATATGACAGCGGCGTAAAAGCCTGATTGATTCTGTGATGAATGGAGAGAGACTATGGATACAATTGTAAGGCAGGCGGCAATTGAAAAGCAGACAGAAAAATGGAAGAAAGGGGCCGCTTTTGGGCTGACAGGTCTGTGTATCATATTTGCGGCAGTCCTGGTGAAAGCGTATCTGGACGGTTGCTTTGATACGGTGGATACGTTTCAGAAATATATGGCGGGTTTCGGATTGGCAGCGCCTTTGTTTCTGGCGGCGTTTCAGGCAGCCCAGGTGGTGCTGCCGGTACTGCCGGGGTTGCTGGGCTGTGTGGCAGGAGCGCTTATGTTCGGTGCTTCCGGCGGTTTCTGGTGTAACTATATCGGGATTTCTGCAGGCTCCATCCTGGCCTTCTGGCTGGCGCGGAAGTATGGAAGAGACCTGGTGGGCAGGATGTTTCCCGGAGAAAAGTATGAAAAATGGGCCAGGTGGGCAGCTGACAGCAGATTTTATACGGTGATCCTGTTTCTGGGTATGGTGCTGCCGCTGTTCCCGGATGATTATTTCTGCTATTTTACCGGAATTACAAAGATGAGAGCCGGTAAATTTGTAGCCATTATTCTGCTGGGAAAGCCGTGGTGTATTTTGGCTTACTGTATTGCGGCTGCGGCTGCGGTTGGATGAAGAGGAAGGCATGTGATATCTGTTTCGGGTCAGACCCGGGAAATGCGTTTACATGTCTTTGCAGCGGTGAGAAGCGTTCCGGACAGGCACTTTGGAGCGCGGGTTGCATTTTCCCATAAGTCAGGTATAATGAGAGAAGAGTTCTTCCGGGCCGAAATCTCACACAAAGTGGAAGTCACACCTGAAGAAAGGCAATTTTCTTACACGTTCCGGAAAACAGCCGGAATGTAAATTTTGACAGAAGGATCATAAAATCTATGGATAATCGCAAGTCTGGCGAAAGCAAAGTTATCACTATCTATGACATAGCCCGGGAGGCGGGTGTCTCTGTGGCTACTGTATCCCGGGTACTGACCAACAATGCCAATGTCCGGCCGGAGAAAAAGGAGAAGGTGCAGCTGCTTATCAACAAATATAACTTTCGTCCCAATGCCATGGCCAGAGGGCTGTCAGATACCAGAAGCAAGGTCATCGGCATTATCGCTGCCGATGTGCGGAATGTTTACTATGCCAATATCTTTGTGGCATGTGAAGATGCGGCAAAGAAAGCGGGGTATGCCGTACTGCTGTGCAATTCCCTGGGGGAAATCGAGAGGGAAAAGCAGCAGCTGGAGATGCTCTACGCCCAGCGGGTGGATGCCATTATCCAGTTGGGCGGCCGGGCGGATGACCTGACCAGTGATGCGGAATATGTGGAGCGGGTAAATCTGATGATCAACAGTATTCCCCTGGTAGTCACGGGCAAACTGGATGGAACCATGTGCTATCAGGTACAGATTGACGCCATGAAGGCCATTGATCTGGCAATGGAGCATCTGATCGACCTGGGACATAAGCGGATCGCGTTGGTGGGAGGACGCATGGATGTGTTGTCCACCTTTGAGAAACTGCAGCGTTATAAGCAAATTCTGAAGAATTATCAGTTGGACTACAATGATCAGTACATCAGGACCGGCGGATATGACTACAAGACAGGATACGAGCAGATGAATGAGCTGTTTCACTGCAGTCAGATGCCTACAGCTGTGATTGCCATCAACGATTATGCAGCAGCCGGGGTAGTGCGCAGCATAACAGAGCATGACTGTCGGGT
Organism: uncultured Acetatifactor sp.; assembly: GCA_910580225.1. Lineage (GTDB taxonomy): Bacteria > Bacillota > Clostridia > Lachnospirales > Lachnospiraceae > Acetatifactor. The sequence continues at coordinate 17,227 of CAJTXE010000010.1, read as the reverse complement.
GCCGGATGATTTCTCGGTGGTGAGCTATGACAACACGGAGGTGGCGCAGCTGCTGACGCCCAGGATGACCAGTGTGGACTACCGATACAAGGAATTTGCCGACAGGCTGGTGGAAACTGCTCTGGCCGCCATTGAAGGGAAAAACATACCGAGAATTCAGCTGCAGACACCGGAACTGGTGGTCAGGGAGAGTACGGGAGCGGCGAAGAGGATAGAATGACATGATGGGGCGGAAATTTGCCGATGAAAGTTGAGAGCCGGGGAGTTATGCTGCCCCGGCTTTTTCGCTGTGACTTTATTCTTGACATGTTCAGCAGAATCACGTATGATTAAAATGTTGAATGAAATCGGTTTCAAAACCGGTTTATAAGGAATCCGGTGAAATCTTGTCAGGATATGGAAAGGCGGGCAGCATATGGACAGGAAGCAGATTGTTTTGCGTGAGAACTGGAAGTTTCATCTGGAGGAGCCGCAGGAGGTGTGGGACAGCCAGACAGCAGAATACCCTAGGAAAGAAGAATGGGCGGCGTGGTACAAGGGATTTGACGACAGCGGTTGGAGGGATGTTACCGTACCCCATGACTGGTCTGTGGAACTGCCTTTTTCGCAGCGGTATTCCAGCGGCACAGGGTATCTGGCAGGGGGAGTGGGCTGGTATCGGCTGCATTTTTCACTGCCGGAAAGCTGCCGGGATAAAAGCGTGAAGGTAGTCTTTGACGGAATATACAGGAACAGCCAGGTATGGTGCAACAGTTATTATTTGGGAAGGCGGCCTTACGGGTACAGCACATTTTCTTATGATATTACATATGCGGCGGCTTTCGGTGATACGGAGAATGTACTCTGCATCAAAGTAGACCACAGGGATATTGCGGATTCCAGGTGGTTTACAGGAAGCGGCATTACAAGAAAGGTGACTCTGCTATTGGAGGAGCCGGTTCATCCTGCGGATTACGGTGTCTTTTTTCGGGCGGAGCGGGTGGAGCCGATTCCCCCCAGGGCGCAGATTATCATAAGGCACCGCACGGAGAAGACAAAGGGATTGTCCTGCGGGGCAGAGCATGATATGGTCAGGATCCGATCTTCCCTGCTGGACAGAGAGGGAGAAACAGTTCTGACTGTGGAGGGAGAGACCACAGTCGGCGGGGAGTGTACCTTGTCCGGTACATTGGAAGGAGCCAGGCTGTGGTCTCCGGAACAGCCTTATCTCTATACGCTTCGTACCTGGTATACCTTGCCTGGAGAAGACAGGGCGGCCTACCTGGCAGACGAGACAGCAGTAGGAATCCGGCAGACTGCATTTTGTCCGGAGGAAGGCTTCTTTTTAAACGGAATCGAAACCAAGCTGAAGGGAGTCTGTGTCCATCATGACGGCGGTGCATTGGGAGCCGCCATGGAACCGGAGGTCTGGCAGAGGCGGCTTGCCGCACTGAAGGAGTGCGGCTGCAATGCCATACGGTGCAGCCATAACCCTCACATGCCGGAGCTTTATGACCTATGCGATAAAATGGGCTTTCTGGTGATGGACGAAGCATTCGATGAGTGGGAGAATGCCAAGAATAAATGGTCCACAGGACATAATGTCTATCCGCCGGTACATCAGGGATATTTTGAGGAATTTCCCCAATGGCATGAAGCGGATCTGCGTGCCATGGTGTGCAGAGACAGGAACCATCCGTCTGTTATTCTCTGGAGCATCGGCAATGAAATCGACTATCCAAACGATCCCTACTGCCATCCGTCCTTTGCCTCCATGACAGGGAATAACGATGCAGATAAGCCTGCGGCGGAGCGGCAGTATGATTCATGTAAGCCAAATGCCCTGCGCCTGGTAACCATTGCGGAAGAGCTGGAAAGGATTGTGAGGGAGGAAGATGCGTCCCGTCCTGTCACGTTAGCGGCGGCTTTTCCTGAATTATCTGCAGAGACAGGATTGTTTCGGGGGCTTGATGTGGTCGGGTATAATTATAAGGAACATCTGTACGAAAGAGATCATGAAAGGTTTCCGGATAAACCCATCCTTGGCAGTGAAAACGGGCATGGCTATGGGGCATGGCTTGCTGTGCGGGAGCATTCCTATATCAGCGGGCAGTTTCTGTGGACAGGGATTGATTACCTTGGAGAGACGAGGGGATGGCCCTGCCATGGTTCCGGCGCAGGGCTTCTCACCTGTTCCGGGGAGAAGAAACCCGAGTTTTACCGCCGGAAATCTTTTTGGGGACGAGAGCCGGTGCTGGCCATGGCAACCAGGAGTCTTACAGAAGGGACGGATGGGCAGCATTTCATGGAGAGCCATTGGAATTACCGGGAAGGGGAGAAGGTGTTGGTAAAGGTTTACTCCAATCTTCCGAAGGTAAGACTTATACTGAATGGAGAGGAGATTGGGCGGTTAGATCAATATAATGGGGACGGGGAGTATTGCTTCCAGGTGGAGTACAGGCCCGGGGTGCTGAGCGCGGAGGGATTTCGGGAACCAACAGCGTTCTCTTCAGAAACTCTTAAGGCTAAAAAACTGTCATCAACGGAAATTTATGAGACTGTGAGGCTGCCATACGCAGGAACAGATTCCGAGCATGAGACACTCCTGGCATCCTCTGCCGTCTGCAGCCTGATTACAACAGGACCAGCGGAGAAACTATCCTGCCGGGTATGGCAGGCGCCGGATGTGCTGACGGGCAAAACCTGGGCGGAGGCCAGCGAAGAGCCGGGCTATCTGTATCAGCTGGAGCTGGGATTGGAGGACGCTGCAGGAAATCCGGTATGCTGGCAGGAGCGACAGTTATCCGTGGAAGTGGAGGGGACAGGGGAATTGGCCGGACTGGAAAACGGCAGCCTGACGGATATTACCCCGTACCGTGTGCCTGGTCGTTCCACTTTCCGGGGCAGGCTGCTTGCCTTTGTCCGCCGCAGGGAACCGGGTAAAATTTATGTGAGAATTTCTGCCGAGGACTGTAACACAACCGTTGCACTGGGCGGATGAGAAACTGCGGCATTCTATATCATGCGGTCATGAAAAACGGGAAATGAATATGCCGTCAGGTTAAAAGACAAAAAGGCGGAATACCATACCAATTTAGAAAGAGAGAAATTATGGGACATTTTGAAATCAAAGATAATTTTTACATGGACGGAAAGCCGGTGAAAATCATTTCCGGCGCATTCCACTATTTCCGGACGGTTCCGGAGTACTGGAGGGACAGACTGGAGAAGCTTCGGAATATGGGCTGCAATACGGTGGAAACCTATATCCCCTGGAATATGCATGAGCCGGAGAAAGGGAAGTTTCGCTTTGACGGGCTGCTGGACATTGAACGGTTTGTGAATCTTGCCGGGGAACTGGGACTGTATGTCATTCTGCGGCCTTCGCCCTATATCTGCGCTGAGTGGGAGTTTGGCGGTCTGCCCGCCTGGCTGCTGCGGGAGGACGGGATGAAGCTGCGGGTGAACTACCCGCCGTTTTTAAAGCATGTGGAGGAATATTACAGAGTGCTGCTTCCGAAGCTTGTACCGATGCAGTGTACCCATGGAGGACCGGTAATTCTGATGCAGGTGGAAAATGAGTACGGTTATTATGCCAATGACACAGGTTATCTGAAGGCTGTCAGGAAACTGATGACAGACGGGGGAGTGGAGGTGCCCCTGGTGACCTCAGACGGTCCTTTCCCGGAGAGCCTTAATGCAGGCAGGCTGCAGGGGGCACTGCCCACGGGAAATTTCGGCTCCAGGACAGAGGAGCGTTTTGAGACATTGAAAAAATACACTGACGGCGGTCCGCTGATGTGTACGGAATTCTGGGTGGGCTGGTTTGACCACTGGGGCAACGGCGGTCATATGAGGGGGCATTTGGAGGAGAGTGTGAAAGATTTGGACAAAATGCTGGAACTGGGCCATGTGAACATCTATATGTTCGAGGGCGGCACCAATTTCGGTTTTATGAACGGCTCCAACTATTACGACGAACTGACCCCGGATGTGACTTCCTATGACTACGACGGCGTGCTTACGGAAGATGGGCAGATTACGGAAAAATACCGCAGGTACCAGGAAGTAATCGGTAAATATGCCGCGCTTCCAAACCTGCCGTTATCCACGAAAATCAAGAGAAAAGATTACGGTAAATTGAAAGCGAAGGAACAGGTCAGCCTGGTTTCCACGCTGGAATCCATCAGCAGCGGTGTGCCCTCCGTTTATCCCCAATCCATGGAGTGCCTGGGACAGAATTACGGCTATATTCTCTACCGCACCAGGCTGCACAGCGAGGAAAACCTGGGAAAAATCAGGCTTTGGGGCGCTAATGACAGAGCGGATATCCTGCTGGAGAACAAATTGGTGCTGACCCTGTATGACAGGGAGCTTCTGGAGGAGCGGGAACTGAATCTGCCCATTGAGAAGGGAGCCCGGCTGGACATTCTGATGGAAAATATGGGGCGGGTGAATTTCGGTCCGCTGATGGAGAGACAACGCAAGGGAATCGGTCAGTGCGTGCAGATTAACGGGCATATGCACAATCACTGGGAACAGTATCCGCTGCCTTTGGATAACGTGGAAAAGGTGGATTTCTCCGGGGACTATTTACCGGGAACACCGGCGTTTTACCGATTTGCCTTTCATGCGGAGGAAGTGGGAGATACCTTCCTGGATTTTGAGGGCTGGAGCAAGGGCTGCGTTTTTGTAAATGGATTTAATATTGGAAGGTTCTGGGAAATCGGTCCTCAGAAGCGTTTGTATATACCCGCTCCACTGCTTCGGAAGGGAGACAATGAAGTGATTGTGTTTGAGACGGAGGGGCGTGCTTCCGGAGAAATCTGTCTTTGCGCAGAACCGGATATCGGATAGGAAGGGACAAAGTACCCGGCAAAACAATAAATCGTGAAGGAAGGGAATTGTGTCATGAAGGAAAAGAAGATGAAACTTCACCAGAATAAAGCACCCATGGGCTGGAACAGTTACGATTACTATGACACGACGGTCAATGAGGCACAAGTCAAAGCCAATGCCGATTACATGGCGGCGCATTTAAAAGATGCAGGATGGGAGTATGTGGTGGTGGATATCCAGTGGTATGCCGGGGATGCAGGCACTATGCGGGACAGATACCAGTACATTCCTTTCGGGGAGACTGAGATGGACGGGTATGGACGGCTGCTGCCGGATGTAAAACGTTTTCCCTCCTCGGCAGGAGGAAGGGGGTTTGGCCCCCTGGCAGACTATGTCCATGGCCTGGGGCTGAAGTTCGGTATCCATATCATGCGGGGGATCCCCAGGAGTGCGGCCCATAGGCATCTGCCTATTTTGGGGAGCGAAGTGACGGCGGATCAGGCGGCAGACCCTTCCTCTATCTGCGGATGGAACCCGGATATGTATGGGCTGCGGAAGGATATGGAGGGCAGTCAGAAATACTACGATTCTATAATTAATATGTACGCCGACTGGGGTGTGGATTACATCAAATGCGATGACATCTGCAATACCAACCTGTATCCAAACAATCCCTACTCTGGGGCCCATGAGGTGGAGATGCTGTATACAGCCATTCAAAAGTCCGGCAGGGACATTGTACTCTCCCTCTCTCCGGGGCCGGCACTCATAGAGAAGGCATGGCACTACGAAAAGTACGCAAATATGTGGCGGATTACCGATGATTTCTGGGATCGCTGGGATCTGCTGCGGAATATGTTTGACAGGTGTGAGCTATGGCAGAACCATGTGGCGCCGGGCGCCTATCCGGACTGTGACATGCTCCCCCTGGGGAAACTGGGAGGCGGCTTCGGGAACGGAGAGTGGGATACCCATTTTACAAAAGAGGAACAGATCACCATGATGACTTTGTGGTGTGTGTTCGGTTCACCGCTGATGGCAGGGGCGGAGCTGACAAAACTGGATGACTGGACACTGTGGCTGCTGACCCGGAAGGACATCCTGAAATTGGTTTCCAATGATTATGTGGGAAGACAGTATGAGAAAAACAGGGATTATGCCATTTGGAGCTGTCTGAATGCCTGTACAGAGGAACGGTATCTTGCCTTTTTTAATTTCAGGGAGGAGCCCCTGCAGATTTTCTGTTCTGTGGAAGAAGTGGAGCAGTTTGCCGGGAGAACGTCAGGAATCCGCAAAGCTGCGGAGCTTTGGAGCGGAGCAGACAGGGAGGTTACAGAGGGGGTGCTGACGGATTGGGTGCCTGCTCACGGAGCCCGACTGTTTGTGCTGCAGGAGGACTGAAGAGGAGCGGCGGAAACCGGGAGCCGTATTTCGTGTTTTGTGTGGTTGATCAGTGTCAGAGAGGATTGATCAGGTGCATGGAAGCAGCAGGAGGATGGGCGAGAGTCTGGTGTCCCGGAGGCAGCAGAGATTGCAGGATGAGGGAACGGCAGTATGGGGGGAAGAGAATGAGAAGGTATACTGCAACAACAGGAATGATTGGAAGAGGAAAGAAGCGGGAGATGTAAGTGACATGGCAGGATATTTATTTGTACATTTTATCGGAGAGCAGGAAGACGGAGAACAGATCTATTTCTCCATAAGCAGAGACGGACTTCACTGGACGGATTTGAATGGCGGGAAACCCATACTTTATTCACGAAAAGGTGAATTGGGCGTCCGGGATCCTTATCCGGTCAGGAACCCTGTAGACGGAAAATGCTATCTGATCGCCACGGATCTGCGGATCCAGGCGGGCAAGGGATGGACGGCGGCTCAGGAGCAGGGAAGCCGGGATCTGATGGTGTGGGAATCCATGGATCTGATTCACTGGAGTGAACAGCGTGCCTGCCGGGTGGGCCTGCCGGAAGCCGGGTGTGTCTGGGCGCCTGAGGCAATATATGACAGGGAGAAGGAGGCCTTTCTGGTCTTTTTCGCATCCATGGTGAAGGAAAAAGGAGAGACGAAGGGAAAGCAGCGGATTTATGCCGCCTATACCGGGGATTTCAGAGAATTTTCCGATACCTTCCTGTACATGGAGCGGGAAAACCATGTGATTGATACCACCATACTGGAGAGCGGAGGAAAATACTACCGCATTTCCAAGTACGAGACGGAGAAAGTATTGCTTCTGGAGCAGGCTGACTCCCTGTTGGGAAATTTTACCAGAATACAATCCCCTGTGCTGGATGCCCTCAAAGGAGTGGAAGGGCCGGAAGGATATCTGCTGCCGGACAGGAAGACCTGGTGCCTGATTGCGGATCGGTTTGCGGAGGGTAAGGGATATCTGCCTATGGTGACGGAAGATTTGTCTTCTGGAGAGTTCCGAATTCTGGAGCCGGACCAGTATGATCTGGGATTGGCAAAGAAGCGCCACGGAGGTGTTTTGACCATAACGGAGGAGGAATACGAGAGACTGTGGCAGCAGTTCGGCACGGCTAACCCGGTGGCTGAGGGGCTGTACGCGGACCCGGACCTGTATTATGAGGATGGCACATATTATCTGTATCCCACCACGGACGGCTTTCCCCACTGGTCAGGAAATTCCTTCTATGTATTTACTTCCCGGGACGGGCGGCATTTTGAGCGGAGGGAGAAAATCCTGGATGTGGCGTCGGATCAGGTGCCCTGGGCCGTGGGCAGTGCCTGGGCGCCCTGCATTGCCAAAAGGGGCGGGAAGTATTACTATTACTTCTGTGCGAAGGATGCGGGAGGTACTTCCTGCATCGGCGTGGCGGAGGCAGACTCGCCTGCAGGTCCTTTTCGTGCCGCGGCGGAACCCATTGTGACCATGGAGATGATGGGGCGTAACGGGATTGTCATGGGACAGACCATTGATCCTTCCGTCTATGAAGAGGACGGAGTCTGGTATCTGCTGTTCGGCAATGGACATGCGGCCATGGCCAGGCTGCGGGAAGATATGCTGGGGATCCGTGAAGATACGTTGCAGACCATAGATGGGCTGACGGATTTCCGTGAATCCGTTATCCTGCTCAAGCGGGGCGGGCTGTATCACTTCACCTGGTCCTGCGATGATACGGGCAGTGAGGACTACCATGTGAATTACGGCGTGTCCGAAGTGCTGGGAGGTCCGGTTGTTTTTCAGGGGACGATCCTGCGGAAAGACGCTTCCCGGGGAATCTTCGGCACCGGGCATCACAGTATCCTGAAGATGCCGGGGGAGGACAGGTACCTGATTGCCTATCACCGGTTTGCTACGCCTCCGGAGCAGTATCCGGAGGGAAAAGGATGGCATCGGGAATTATGCCTGGCGCCCCTGACCTTTGACCAGAACGGGATGATGTTGCCGGTGGTGGTGAGCGGTTGATATAGGGAAGGGGTACAGGAGGAGAGAATCAAGCGGGAAAGAGACGGCAGCATATGCAAAGGGATATTTCCGGATCGGGAACGGGAATGCAACATGATTATCATAATCACTTACAGGTGATGAAGGCCCGGATTGCTGCAGGACAGCTGGAGGAGATGAAACAGTATCTGGATGATCTGGAGGAAAATCGGGATAGGGTGAATACTTATGTAAAGTCCGGAAATCTTATGGCGGATGCAATTTTAAACAGTAAACTGTCCCTGGCGGATAAGTATGAGGGGTATCTGACCCTGGCCAATGAACCGGGGATATTTGCCGCAGAAGTGACTCTGCCTTTGTGAAGGCCATAGTACCATGAATTCTGTTCATGGTACTATGGCCTTTTTGTACAAATGTTACCCCATCTGGGACAATTACAGAGCAGCTTTTGCCGGATATACCCGGAAAATGGGAGCGGGGTACTTGGTTGTCATGGGCGGAAGTATCGCAGTGTCCGTCCTGCAGCCCTTTGCAGCTATGGCACTGCTCAGTGCAGTGATTTATCTGGTGGGAAGCGGCTGGCAACCGGAGACAATATTTTTGTCTCTGGCCGGGTATGTATTGATTTTGCAGACGATGCAGACAGTAAAGTCTTATATGGCGGGCGTCGGTAAGAAGGGAAGATTTCTGTTTCGCTGCGGCTTGGGGCAGGAACTAGATATCTTTGCCGTTTGCCGGCACCAGAACCTCCCGATTCAAGTACCCAGGCGAAATATTATATGGCAGAGAACAAAGGCTGCTGACAGACATTGGGAAAGTGCGGAAACGGGAATGTTATAATTTCAGAACCACATCCACAAAAAATTCTCTGTCATTGTTGGATGCTTTGGCTGCTCCGCCGTATTTTTCGGCAACCGCAGCAATAGAGGCAAGGCCGGTGCCTACTCCGTTGTGCCTGGTGGAACGGTATCCGGCTTTGTCTTTTTTCACGTTTCCGTCAAAGTTGTTGGTGGAAACAACATAAAGTCTGTTTCCGTGGCGGATTTCTGCGGTAAGGCAGAAGTAGCGGGGGCCTGACGGAAGGGTCCGGCATCCTGCGATGGCGTTCTCCAAAAGATTTCCGAACAATGCCGCCATGTCAAGCTCCGGAAAAGGCAGGGGATCCGGAAGTACAATGCGCCAGTCGGTTTCTATGTCCGCAGAAGACGCCATTTCCTGATAATAGCCGAACAAAGCGTTCAAGGCTGCATTTTTAGAGTAATTAACTATAATATTATCGTCTATGCTGACCTGATATTCTGCCAGATGTTTTCGGATGCTGTCTATGTCGTCGTGTTCCGCAAGGGAAGCCAGCAGGCGGACGGAATGGCGGAAATCATGGCGGAGCCTTGCAGTCTGACGCATATGCTCCTGCAGGGCATGGTATTGATGGGACTGTATTTCCAGAAGCCGGGCGCGTTCTTTCAGCGCCGTATGTTCCAATATAACGATGGATCCCTGGTAAAAGAGCAGATAAATTGCTACAAGCACAGCCAACGCCACACCTTCGAATACAGGAAAAAGCCATTTCATCCGGCCTGCGTATAAAGTGCTGTAGGAGCGCGGAACGGCAAGGATATTGAAGATGAGGAACAGGGAAGATAATATTGTTGTGGAGTGCCATACCTTGGGAACGTCAAGCGTGTCTACAGCCCGTGAAAAATGGCGTGTGGCAGGATAGAAGAAAGTCGTCAGCAGCAGAAAGGAAAGAACCAGCTGAAAGAGAGCCCCTTCTGGAGAGAGGTTTGCCGCGCCGGAGGCAGGGTGGAGGGCGGCATCCAGAGAATAGGCGAACTGGGCGGGGAAAGTCCCTATGGCGCAGACACCTGTAAAGATGGCCAGGGCCCGGGGGAGGTCAAGGGATACCGTACGGCGGTATAGAAAAAAGAACAGAATCAGCGACGGGAGAAACATGACATATGTGTCAATGTCTAGCAGAACATGGAGTGCAGCGAAAACCAGGGAATAGGGCAGGAGCAGGGCGGCGCACAGGACGGCGGTTTTTCCCGGCGTGAATTTCATCTGTTTTTTAGCGGAAAGGTAGCAGGATGCCGCACCGGGGATGAAAACCAGAAGCTGAAGCAGGATTGACAGCCACTTGAATCTATTGTCCATAATTGGTCCTCCTATTAGTGTCGCTGTGCAGGCGGCACCAATTGCCATTCACGGCAATTGGATAAAATTCCTTCGGAATACAGCATCATCCAAAGGGCAAATGATGCCGACGCATTTTTTCAAAGACATAATCCTGGGCAGCCTGTTCAATTCGCGCTCTGTCCCGTACACGGATCGGGAATCGGGCACCGCCTTCCAGGATGCAGCAATTATTTTCAAAGGCAACAATGTAGTCGGCATTTACCGTTATTCCTTTGTTGACGGAGAGAAAACGGGTATCAAAATCAGCTTTTCTCAGGAATTCCGACATGGTCATGCGGCATCGTATTTTTTCGCCGTTTGTCAGCACTATGTCAAGGTAATGGGCATCCGTGACAATCGAACGTATTTTGTCAGGCAGGATGCAGACCGTTTTCCGGCGCTCTGTCAGTTCCAGATATTTTGGCGCCGGGGGGAGTGCTTTCAGGGCGTCTGTCAGCACATCAAAGACACGCTGTCGGGTGAAGGGCTTGGTGATATATTCAAAAGCGTGGCAGGAAAAGGCATCGGGCATGAATTCCCGGCTGGAGGTCAGGAAGATAAGGAGGCAGCTGCTGTCCAGGTTTCGCAGCTTCAGGGCGGCGGAAATTCCGTCCATTTCCCTCATGTAGATATCCATAAAGACAATGGAAAAGCTTCCTGCTTCAAAAGCGTCAAGAAAAGCCCGGCCGTTTAAAAAGGAGACTGTTTTCGCCGGGCAGCGGGAGTGTGTGCCGAAATCCGTACAAAGTGCGGCTATCTCGGTCAGGCATTCCGGATCATCGTCGACAATTGCTATCTTTATAATTTGACTCACCTCAATTCATACTGAAATCCAATTTGATTTTACCATGAGCAAAACATTGCTTATTGAGCAAAGCATCGCTCAAGGCAGATGGCCATACGGCCGTTGTCTGCCTTGAATAAGGTCATTTATAATTACATGCGCACCAGCGCAAATGGAATCAGAAGTTGACTCAATGTCCTTCCGAGTCAACATTTTATCATAAAAAGATAGATTTATCAAATTCGGGACATCCCGATTTGGGGCAAATTAGATGTCTTTTCTGCCAGAAAACTGACGTTCCTGCCAGAAGGCTTTTTTTGCGTCCATATTTTGCTACAATTTGTAAAGAGTAATAATGGAGAGGGCAGGTATTTTCCCGAAAATTGTTCGTGCAGGCTGTAATTGGATGATCCAAAACAGGAGCGGAGACGGACAGCTGCCGACAGAATGACGGGAAGGGTGAAGGGGAGGATCAGAGATATGGAGAAGAGGAGAATCAGTATGGGAAAAAGAAAAGAAGGTGCGGGAAAGTCAGTGAGGAAGAAAGGATTGGGATACAAAGCGGTGCGGCGGGGAACGGGAATCCTGTTGGCGGCGGCAATAGTATTTTCGTTGTTTTCTGTAGAAGAGACGGCCTGGGCGGGTGCTGTGGAGGGTACGGAATCAGGGCAGCAGGAGACTGATTCCGGAGGCAGTGCGCAGGAAAGGCCGTCAGCAGAGTCTGTTTTGGAGGTGATGGTTCCGGAGAAAACGGCTGGAAATGGCGTGTCAGGGGGCAGTGGTGCGGACAGTGAAGCGGCGGCTTTAGAAGCGGAGATTTCTGAGGAAGCGGGTGCAGACGGGAATCTGGTTAAGGAACAGCCTGAAGGAGCGGAAACAGGAGGGCAGCCTGAAGGGCCGGAAGTCTCGGAAGCAGGAGGGCAGCCGGAGGAACCGAGAGAACCAGAACAGCCGGAAGGTTCGGAAGCAGAAGGGGAGCCTGAAGGCTCAGAACAGTCAGAAGCCTCAGGTCAGCCTGAAGAACCGGCGCAGGAAGAGCCGGGAGACCCAGGTCAGCCGGAACAGGATGCGGATTCCTCGGACATGATCTGCGGCAGCACACCCCCGGGGGACGAAGCCGCAAGGGAGGATGGAACGCTGCCTGCGGAGGGACTTTCGGACAGGACGGCGGAGAGTGCAGCCCTGGGTACAGGGCAGACATTTTCAGTGACATATGAAACTGTATCCGATTATAAGCATAGGATATATGCCAACGGACAGCCATTAATTATAAGTGCGTCTTCAAAGGATGCAAGGTATGCAGAGCTGTATGTGGATTTGAATAATAACGGTGTGGGTGATCCGGAGGAGGAAATAACCGGGTTTAGAGGGGATGGCGAACTTACTGGCAACGGTATTTATTACGCAGAGGGGTATGGATATTTTCTGGTAAATTCCACTATATATGGCGGCGGGGCAGATGGGGAGGCTCAATATGATACAAGCGTAAGGCTTACCGGAGGTTTCACTTCTTATGACGATATATATGACGGCAATTTTATAACCGTTTTGCAGATTTTCGGCGGAAATGCGAAGGGGAACCTGACGGGCAGCGCCAATATACATGTGTCCGGCGGAAATGCATGGCTGGTATATGGAGGCAGCGAAGAGGGAACTCTGACAGGCAGTGCCGAGGTAAATATATCCGGCGGAAATGTGGGATTTGTCACAGGCGGAGGAGAACGGGCGGAAACAAACGGAAATACATCTGTGCATATAACCGGAGGGCGTGTGGAGAGAAAAATATACGGGGGAGGCATTTTCGGGCGGATTAACGGGGATACTTCCCTGCGGATAGAGAATGCCATTGTTAATTCGGTTTTTGGCGGCAATGAGTATTCCGGTACCGTCACAGGCAATACCAAGCTTGTATTCGGGGAGGGCGCCCAGGTAAACGGATGGGTCTATGGCGGCGGAGCCGGTTTTGATGATACAAACCGGACGGAAGTCCTGGGCAGCGCCAATATCATCATTAACGGCGGAGAGTTCTGGAAGAATGTCTACGGAGGCGGAGCCTGGCGGGGAGCTTGGGTAGGGGGAAGCAATATTACGGTAAACGGAGGAACCGTGCACTATGAAATGTATGCGGGAGGAGAAGAAACCTCTTATGTGGCCGGAACCTCAAGGGTTACGGTAAACGGCGGGTATGTAGACAGAATTTATGCATCCGGTGCAGGCTATAACGGCACGGAAGCTCTGGTGGAAAATGTGGATATCCGCATCCAGGGAGGTACTGTTGACAGCTTCTGGGCATTTAAGGAAAGACATGACAACGGCACAGGCAGTAATGTAGGGATTTCCGGTTCCCTGTCCTTTGAGCTGTCAGGAGGAAGCATGGGAAACAGTCCCATGGTATTCGGGCAGGTCAACGAGAACGGAAATTATGACGCAGGAACAGGTTTGGGGCAGCTGCAGGATGTGAATATCTCGCTGAAAAACGGAAAGTGGCCGGAGCTCGCGCTTGCTGCTCCCATATCGGGGAATCTGTCTGTCACCCTGGAAGAGGCGGATGTAACCAATCTGAGGTTCCGGGGGAATGTGCTTGGAAATGCAGAGGGCGCAGTTCTTTCCTATATTAACTGCGGAGAAGAGGGCAGTTGGAAGAGCAATCCCGGCCTGAAGGGTTCCTACATGGGGAAGAACCGATTTCAGACCATTGAGTTCAAGAACAGTTATATAAATTTTGACGACGATTCCTATTCCAATGACGATACCGGACTGAGAACCTGCACGGAGAAACTGATTGTGGACGGCGGCGCACTGCGGGTGATCGGACTGATCGAGTCCAACATGCCGCCCACGGAATTTCGCAATCATCCGCTGATTTTGCGCACCAGTCCGTCTTCGGCGCTGAATTTTGAGGAAATACCGGAAGGAAGCGCCGGATTTCAGTGGCTGAATGAGGAGGGAACAGGCGTTCCGGATCCCATGTCTACGGCTCCATTTGCCCTTACGCCCCATGGGACGCCGGACAATTGCTTTGTATCCGGACATCCCGATTATGTGATCAAGACGGAAAACGTACAGGCGGGAGTTTCGGGAGAAGGCATTTTCTGGGAGGGACTGGGCTGGTATGCAGGAAAGCCGGAAGCACTTTGTAGATGCAGTGTATCCGAATCGTCTTTGCGGGAGGACATGTTTCTCCTGCGGGGGGAAGAGGATCAGCCGGCCGTTACTCTGGCAACCTATCTCACAGGGGACACCGGCCCCTCGCAAAACTGCAGAGTAACTTCGCACAGGGGAAAGGCGCCTGATTTTTCCTACAGAGTGCTGCAGGAGGGAACCACAGCTTCCGAGGCGTTCATTGAAGGAAGCCGTCTCACAACTGCCGGGCCGGGAACTGTCCATGTACATATCACCGAATCTCTGAACGGAAAATCTGTTGAGTATGATAAATATGTTCGGTTTTTGGGGGTTCCGGAAAAGGATGCCTACAGTATTACCAGGGGAATGGAGGAAGATCTGTCTGTCCCGTTTGAGGGGCTCATATTTGAAGGAGGGGGTTCCAGGGCGTATCTGTGGGACAATTCCGGGCATCAGTATGTGGACAGTGATTGCTATTCCGTAACAGAGGAAGGGAACCGTCTGACTTTTCAGGTGAAAAAAGCATATCTGGAATCCTTGGAAATGGGAGGACACGAGTTTTCCTTTCGGGTGCCCTTTCAGAATGAGGAAGGGGGGTACAGCTCTTATGACTATTTCTTTACTATTGAGATTGTGCCTGTGATCGAGGTGAAAGATCCGGTAATAGGGCTTTCGGAAGAAGTTTTTCATTACGACGGACATCCCAAGACGCCTTCCGTGACAGTGAAGTACGGGGAGGCGGTTATCCCGGAGGAAGAATACGGCGTAACCTACGAAGAGAATACATCGGCAGGTTCGGCAAGGGTGATCATTACGGATAAGCCCGGGGGGAAATATGAGGTAAACGGAAGCCGGACTTTTTGGATTGTGAATGAGTATGAGGCGGCGAATGGAAGGGATTATCTTGCGCAGCTGAATGAGGAGGGCTGGGCAAAGGAAGATTTCGTGATCCGTGCAAATGAGGGATATCTGCTTTCCCTGGGAAATACCCTGGCGGATGAATGGGTTTTGTCCCTTAGCCGTACAGAGGAAACCGGGGAGGGAACTGTGGTTTTTTATGTGAAAAATACGCAGACAGGGCTGATTTCCCAGGCAGTTGCCGAATCCTACAAACTGGACAGAACCCGGCCGGAGGAGTGGGATATTACTTTTGACGGAATATCCGTGAAGAAACTTCCGGAGGAGGCGGCGTCCTGGCATTTGTTCGGCGCGGATATACCGGTTGGGATCCGTGTAAAGGACAGTTTAAGCGGAATCCGCAGCATTGCCTGGCATCAGTCGGAAAGGGCGCTGTCCCGGGAGGAACTGGAAGCTTTTACCCGGTGGAAGCAGGAGCAATGGACAGAGGAGGGCAGCTTCAGAGTCAACGCCCGGGACGGAGTGAAATTCATTCTATATGTAAAAGCGCAGGACAGGGCAGGAAATATCCTGTACTTTGCCTCGGAGGGCGGGGAATTTGACCTGAAGGCGCCCGTTGTCGGGGGGGGTTGCTGACGGCGGCACCTATTATGTAACCCAGACCGTGACTGTGACGGAGGAGCATCCGGGAAGAATCACCCTGAACGGAAAGGAGGTTTCCGGGGACTTTGTGCTTCCGGGAAACCGGGACGAGATTTACCGCATCCACGCAGTGGATCAGGCCGGAAATGAGACTCTGGTGACCGTTACCATGAAGCCCGTCAGCGTCCTGGCGGACAGTATAAGCGGGATTGATCAGGATACGGTGACTTCTGGGGAGGAGGAGCTTGTCTGTCAGGTTGAGAAGGCTGTACAGGATTTGCTGAAGGGAAATGTCTCTGAGGAGGATAGGGAAGCTTTGTTGTCCGAATTGAGGAATTGCGGAGCGCTTTTGGATAGGATTGAATCTGTCAGGCAGGAACTGGACAGGATCCGGACAGAAGCAGGACAGTATGATGTGCTTACTGTTACAGCTGCAGACAAAGCGGCTTTGGAGGCGCTTTTGCGTGCAGGGAATTCGCTCGCGGATACTGAGAATCTCACAGAACAGGAGAGAAAGGAACTGGAGGAGTTAAGTACTTCTATGGTCACAATGGTGGTCAGAATTCTGGCGGCCGGGACTGCTGCGGAAGGGGAGGAGATCCTGGAAGCAGAGGGAATATCCAAAGATACAGTGAAACTATCGGATCAGGATGTTTTGGAAAAGGCGGAGAAGGCATTGGATGCTCTGCTTCAGGAATATGGGAGAAACTATACGGAAGAAGAAAGGCAGTTGATTGAGGCAGATATGTTCCGGGTGAGAGAGGCATTGGAATGTATTCAGAGAGTGCAGACGGTAGCAGGAATTATCAGCGCACTGCCTGATGCTGATACGGAAGGAATCTATCCGGATAATAAAGTTGCTGCGGAGGCTGCGAAACAGGCAAAACAGCTATGGGATGATCTGACAGAGCATGAGAAAACGTTGGTTGACGCAGACAGATTGAATCGGCTTCTGGAAGTACTGAGGGATTATCGGATCATGGAAGGGGACGGAAGCCAATGGAGAAAAGGAACTGAGGGAGGCATTTTATTCAGGGTAAATGGTCTGGTCAGTAAATTTACGGGGATTCGGATTGATAATATATCAGTAAAACAGGAATTTTATGACGTAAGAGAGGGTAGTACAGTTATTTTTATCAGGGAGGGTGCTTTAAGCAGTCTTTCTGTAGGATCTCACAGACTGACGGTTCTTTATCAGGACGGTGAGGTTTCCGGTAGATTTGAAGTGCTGGATGAACATCCTGAAGAGGAGAATCCCGGCGGGACGGAGAAACCTATAGAAACGGAGAAGCCTGCAGAAACGGAGAAGCCTGCAGAAACGGAAAAGCCTGCAGAAACGGAGAAGCCTGCAGAAACGGAGAAGCCCGCAGAAACGGAGAAGCCTGCAGAAACGGAGAAGCCTGCAGAAACGGAGAAGCCTG
>CAJTXE010000009.1:102872-118426 GCA_910580225.1 uncultured Acetatifactor sp. | reverse complement strand
AAACAATGGAAGGCCTTGCGGGGGCAAGTACGAATATGAAGTTACTGAATACACCCATGCGTGTCTATAAGGAAGCGGAGCGCCGAGGAGATACAGCCGTCATGGAACGGGCAATGGGGTATACCGGTGACTTTGCGGATAAGGCAGAGGATTACCGGAAGACAACCGAAAAGGGAATGAAGGAGGAGGCAAAGGAAGCAAGGGAAAAGGCGAAAACGGAGCAGGAAAACGCCATCAGGAAGCGCAGGGAAGAGCGCGAGGAGCTGGAAAAGAGGATAGCGGAAAGCCGGAATGGGGATACGGATACTGTCAGCATCAGCGAAAGCGGGAAGGCCGCATTGGACGGGAAGACCGATTCTGTTCAGACTGGTGCAGACAACGGCATTTCTATCGAAGAAACAGCGGATGCTGTTAAGACAGAGCCTGTAATCTATACGAAAACCGGAGAAGCATTGAAACCGGAATCCGGTGCGAATCTTTCTGTTTCGGTATAGGGATCAATGCGTCAGGCTGCAGCCTTTCTCAGCTGTTGGCGTTTGCCTATGTCTGGTTCAGCGGATTGCGGGAACCCTTGGCGAAAACAGCGTACAGGGATATCTGGATTAACTTTACGAGCCTTTTTGTGCTGTTATGTATCATCAATACGGTCATTTATGTTTTTAAGAAAAAGAGAGGGCAGAAAGGGGAAAAAAATGACAGAAGCTGCTGAAAAATTCATCCCGATTTTCGTAGGGCTGCTTCTTATACTTCGCGGCCTATTTTGGATTGTTGACGGAAAAAAGGGAAACAAAAGAAGCTGTTTCTTTGGCATAGCGGCCATTATGGTAGGAATCATTATGTTCATAACCGTGTTTTTTCAGGTTTTGTAAAGCGGGGTATAGATTCAGAAAGTTTGGATTTTTGTAATACAAATACTGAGAGAGTGCATTAAATTTCAGTTTATCGGGAATTTGCCGAGAATGAGAAATCGGAATTGCTGTAAGATTTTCGTACTGCAAGGAGAAATTATATTTAGCACCGATACAATATAACATTGTTGTGTTAGCGACCATAATTTTTGTTGGTACTCTATTGTATAAAAAATCAGACAAAAAATTTTTTACTTGATAACATCTCATTTGTCGAGAAGACGCATATGAAAAAGAAAATGATGCTGATTGGAGGGCTAGGCTATATATGGAAAGAAACATAAAAGGCAAATCGAATAATTTATGCATGATAATCTTCACGTTTTGCCTGTCTGTAAGGTTTGTGGAATACTTTCTAATTGAAACAGACAAAACAGCTATTGGAGAAAATGTGCTCCATAAAGTTGTTGGGATTATCTTATTGGCGCTGGCATTGAAAAAGACAGATCTTACATGGCGTGATATCGGATTTCAAAAAAACGGTTTTGTAAGCGGTATTTTGAAAGGCTTGTTATTGGGAAGCGTGTGCTTTGCCGTTTCGTTTGGGTTGGAATTGGCAATTTCAGTTCTGCAGGGCAATCCTGCACATTTGGAAATCTATATCAGCAGTTTTTCTTTAACTGACTCGCAGATGAAAAATACAGACTTCGTTTTCTTTTTGTTATGCGTATTATTCAATATCGTCAATGTATGGATGGAGGAAGGTGTTTTTCGCGGTCTGTTTCTTAAAATGCTCTCTAAAACAAAGCCATTTATGCAGTCAAATTTTATTGCAGCATTTTTATTTGGTATCTGGCACATTGTAATGCCGATCAGAAGCTATGTGAATGGCGAAATGTCGTTTGCGGCAATGGTTCTGATGGGTATCGGTTATATTATCCTTGCCGGAATTATGGGAATCAAATGGGGGCTTCTTTACCGCATTACGGGAAATCTATGGGCAGGGCTTGGCGACCATTTATTCAATAATACCATTGCCACAAACATGCTTCATGTCGTTTCGCAAAATGGCGCGGACGAATTACAGATCGTCCGGATTATGGCTGCACAAATAATTTCTTTCGTTATTGTGTTAATGGTTTATTATTACAAGAACAGAAACGGAAACTGATAATTAAAATTTACTAATACGAGGAGATTTGAATGATGAAAAGAAATTTATCACTGAGTTAAATAAAACGATAAATTTTTGATTGTAAAACAAGGAGGAGAAATTCGATGAACGATTTAAAAGAGTTAGGGAAACTGATGAAAGAGCATCCTGTCATGATTGTTGTAACATTGGCGGCGATGGCTGTAGGCGCAATTTTGGGAGCGGTTGCGTTTTACCAGGGGTGGTTAGGATGAAGGAAGCAGCAAAGAGGGGACAAGGAAAAACGTTCCTGATTTCAGCCGGCATGGAAATCATGCTGATTATCTGCATTACGGCAGCGAATGTAAATCCAACGCCCATACTATATTTTATATTTTACAATTTCCTGTATGGGCTGGTATTCAGCCTTTTCATTCCGCTGTACTGTTTGTATAAGGAAAATGGAGAATCGGTTTCCGGAAGCGTGTTGGCAGAAGTCGGTTTCAAAAAGCCGGGTATACGGCAATGGGGTGTTTTGGTGGTCTTTGTGGTATTTTCCGTTGGAGGGCAGCTTATCCCGAAGATGGCGGCCGGCGAGCAGATCCCCTGGCGCTTGCTGCCTATGGGAATTGTGCCGCTGATTATGACCACGTTTTTTGAGGAATTTTTATTCCGGGGATTTGTACAGAGCCGGATTGAACGGCAATTTGGGTGGGTACCGGCAATTCTGGTTTCCGGGACAATGTTCTCCCTTTACCATTTAGGCTATCCGGGATTCCGCACCTGGGAGGACATTCTTCTGCTGTTTGCAGTAGGGGTTGGATTTGCGGCGGCATACAAGCTATCCGGTAATAACCTGATTGTATCCTTCTTTGTGAACCTGCCGAATGCTTTTGTTACTTACATATTGAAATATGAGCAGTTCCCCGTTATGCGTGTCAGCTCCACCATAGCGGCGGCTGTCACATTGGTGCTGATTGGGCTGATTCTTTTATCATACGATAATTGTGTGCGCTCCGGCGCACATGGAATCAGAAATTGACACGGTGCCTTTCCGGGTCAACATTATATCGAAATACAGATCAAAGGGAGGCAATAGAATATGGAACTTGTAACACTGACATACGAAAATCTTGATAGGGAACACATCTGCTGCGCAATCTCCAATAACAGGGATATTCAGGTCATGTCCAAAAAGAACTGGCTGAAAGACAGGCTGGACGAGGGGCTTGTATTCATGGTCAATGGTCTGGATTTTTAGAGTACGGAATATCTGTACCAGCAGATTTCGGGCTATAAAGAGTATGGGACTGTGCTGTTTTCTTTGCCCTGCAGAGTGCGGTCCTGTCTGTGCTGCTGGAGTGGTTTTATCCCATCCGGGGCTGGAAAATTGAAAGCGACCTGTGGCACCATCCACGGAAATATGTGGTTCCAGTGGTAATGCTCCTGCTCGCAGTGGTAGTCTCTTCCTGTCCGGTGCTGCTGCCTTTGCTGTTGGGTTTGCTGGCTGCAGAAGCTGTAGTTTTTCTTTTTCTATGTTGGAGGTAGCGTGCCATGAAAATCTTATTGGTGGAAGATGATATGGAAATCAGCGCCATGTTAAAAAGCTTTTTGATGACAGAAAATTATGAAGTCATCGCTGTATCAGACGGGGAAAGCGCCTGTGAGAAGTTCATTTCCGATGATTTTGGTCTCGTTTTGCTTGATCTGATGATACCAAAAAGGAACGGTATGGAGGTCATGGGGAAAATCAGGGAATCCAGTACGGTTCCCATTATTATCATATCGGCAAAAGATACGGATTCTGACAAAACCCTGGGACTTGGGCTGGGGGCAGATGATTATATTACAAAACCTTTTTCCGTGACGGAAGTGCTGGCGCGCATAAAAGCCAATATCAGAAGGACCACCCAGTATGCTTCCGGAACTTTCATGCAGCAGCCGGTTCTTATAAAAGGCGCCCTGACAATGGATCTGAATGCTTACTCCGTGAAAAAAGATGGCAAAGAGATCGAACTTACGGCAAAAGAGTTTGAAATCCTGAAATTACTGTTACAGAATCCAAAGAAGGTATACACAAAGGAACAGATCTATTCCCTTGTCTGGAACGATGCATACCTGGGGGACGAAAATGCCGTGAATGTCCATATCAGCAGGCTGAGGACGAAGATAGAGGAGGATCCCCGTAATCCCGGATATATCGTCACAGTCTGGGGGATTGGATATAAGGCAGGAGATTTGTGACATGAGCGGCCAGACAATTTTCTTTTTCCTTTTGATTGTGATTGCCGTTCTGGTCCTTGTCGTCCTGTATCAGCGGTTCGCTTTCAGGAGAGGAATCCAGACCAAATTAATGCAGATCAGCCGGAAGTTAGAAGAGATTCTAAAATCTGACAGCGATGAAAAAGTAATGGTATTTACAGACGAACCCGTCCTGATGGAACTCACAGGCGAGATTAACCGTCTGCTGCTTGACCGTCAAAAGGTGAAGGCTGAATTTAAGAGGGGTGAAATTGCTTCAAAGAAAATGCTGGCGAATATATCCCATGATATTAAAACGCCCCTGACTGTGATATTGGGCTATCTGGAAATCATGCGCCTTACAGGTGCAGACGATGAAATGCTGAAGAAGGTGGAAGCAAAAGCAAAACAGGTGGTGGATCTGATCAACCAGTTTTTCACTCTGGCCAAGCTTGAAGCAGGCGATGCCAATATCACCCTTTCCAGAATCAATGTGAGTGAAATATGCAGGGAAAGCGCCCTTGGTTTCTATGAGATTTTATCACAGAAGGATTTTGAAGTGGAGCTGTCGATACCGGAGAGGGCAGTCTATGCCCAGGGGAATAAAGACGCATTGCAGAGGATTCTGTTTAATCTGCTGTCCAACGCAGTCAGATATGGCAGTGATGGAAAATATCTGGGGATATTTTTGCACGAGGAGAAAAACAGTGTGTCGCTTGATGTAACTGACAGGGGGAAAGGAATCCAGAAAGAGTTTGCGGACCGTATTTTTGAACGGCTGTATACCATGGAGGATTCCAGAAACCGGGAGGTCCAGGGGAACGGCCTGGGGCTTACGATTGCAAAAAATCTTGCCGTCCAGTTGGGCGGCGACCTTTGTGTAGAAAGCATACCTGGTATCAGAACCACATTTACGGTCAGGCTGAAAAAAATAAATTACTAAATACGCCGCGAAAGAAATTCGTAAGAACTGGTCAAGAGTTTTGAAAACTGCTGCTGCTACAATGGTATTCAGAAAGGAGGCAGTGAATATGTCTTATGTTTTACAAACAAACCATCTTACGAAAAAAATGGATGGCAAAAAACTGATAAAGGATGTAAATATCCATGTAAAAAAGGGAGAAATCTATGGATTCTTAGGGCCGAACGGAGCCGGGAAAACTACGGTGATGAAGATGGCCACGAATCTGTGGAAGCCGACGGAAGGGACGGTGGAGCTTTTTTGGGAAACCCTTGAAAACACATCGTATGAAGTGTTCAAGCGCATGGGGAGCGTCATTGAATTCCCTACATTTTATGAACATATGAGCGGCAGGGACAATCTGAAGCTCCATTGTGAATACATGGGGTATTACAGCAGGGACGGCATGGACGAATCGCTGAATATGCTGGGGCTTTTGGAGGCTGCGGATAAGCCGGTGAAAAGGTATTCGTTAGGGATGAAGCAACGTCTGGGAATTGCCCGTGCCACTCTCTGCAGGCCGGAGCTGGTCATACTCGACGAGCCGACCAACGGACTGGACCCGGCAGGAATGAAGCAGATCAGGGAGCTGTTCCGGATGCTGAAAGAAGAGTACGGCATGACGTTTTTGATATCCAGCCATCTTCTTTCAGAAATTGAGAGCATTGCAGATACCATCGGCATCATCAGCCATGGAAAATTGTTAAGGGAAATTTCCATGCAGGAAATCTCCGAAATGAATACGGCCTATATAGAGCTTGTTGTGGAAAATACGCAGAAAGCCGCCTATATTCTTCCGGAAAAACTGAATCTGGGAAATTTTAAGATTATGGATGATTCGAGAATCCGTATCTACGAGCCTTCCGCTGCAACACAGAGCGTTTCAAAAGAGCTGCTTTTAAACGGCGTGGAAATGATATCTATCACGAAACATACGGAATCATTGGAGGATTATTTCCTGAAACTGACAGGGGAGGAGTGTGAAGGAAATCACTAAGTTCGAAAGTACCTCGCTAAGTGATTTCAAGCTTCACACTATGGAGGCAGCAATATGATAAAATTGATGAAACTGGAATGGAAGAAAAACAATATCGGGAAGTATATCCGTACTGCAGTTATCCTGACGGCACTCCTGTGCCTGTTCCTGTTTGCCCTTGCTTTCCTGGGAATTGCAGATGACCCGGATGGGACGCTGGATGCCGCACCGGGGATGGATACCATTTCCTCTCCCATTGAATTGTTTACAGGCATGGCTTTTCTCATTTTTACAAGTGTCATGCTGGCATCCTTTATCGTGAGCGCTTATAAAAATAAAACCATGAACCTGATGTTTACTTATCCGGTGAAACGCCGGAAAATACTGGTATCCCAGATGATGGCGGTGTGGAGTTTTAACTTCGCGGCATTGGTATTGTCAAAGCTGGTAATATATCTGTGTATATTTATGGGTTCAAAATATATGCGTTCATCTTTTGCAATTGATTTTGATATAGGTAGTTTATCCTTTTATATCCAGCTGATCCTGAAATCTTTCGTCATTGTAAGCATGAGTTTTATTGCACTGTTTGTAGGGATGGCGGTGAAATCCTCGAAAGCGGCCATTATTACTTCATTTTTGCTGATATTTCTTACACAGGCAAATGTGGGTGATTTTACCATGGCAGATAACGCAGTATTTCCCCTTGTCCTGACGGCTGTTTCTTTCGGGTTCGCCTTATTGTCAATCTGCAATGTGGAAAACAAAGATGTATTGTAAAAGAAAACGTACGAAAATGAAAGACAAAAAGATATTATATGTTGAAGATGATTTAAGCCTGATTGAAGGCCTGAAATATACACTGGAGAAGAATGGTTTTCAGGTGGATAACGCCCGTACCGTAAAGGAAGCGTATCAATTCTTCCGGTCAGGCCGGTATGACCTTTTACTGCTGGATGTCACGCTGCCGGATGGGACAGGCTTTGATATTTGTAAAGAAGTACGGAAGACTTCTGCTGTCCCGATTATTTACCTGACAGCTTCGGATGAAGAGATCAGTATTATAAGAGGGCTGGACATGGGTGGGGATGACTACATTACCAAACCGTTTAAATTGGGAGAGGTTCTTTCGAGGATCAACGCATTGCTGCGCCGCTTTGCACAATTTAATAAGAGTGACATGATTTTAGAATCGAATGGGATTAGGATTGATATGTCGGAGCGGGTCTGCTGGAAGGGAGAAACAGAACTGCCACTGACATTGGTGGAATATAAACTGCTCTGCCAGAGGATCGACAGTGAGGAAACCGGGGACTGGTACAGCCTGTTCCACAGGAACAATGAGCTTGCCGCCATCCTCTCTGCCCAGGCAGAGCATGAAAAACAAACACGCAACCTGTAAAGGCAGGTTCCATCCATCTGCCCCGAAAGCCGCAAGGGGCAGACCGAAAGCGACGATAACATGCAGCGTGAATACAAGGACGCCAAACAGTATAGACGATATAATTTTTGCTGTTACCAGTTTGGTCTTGCCATATTTGCCGGACAGGATGACGGCATCTGTGCCAGCCTGGTATTCACCGGAAAAGACAGGCGCTATCACAATGCAGACAGCCAGCAGGGCGAACATCAGCAGTTCAAAGCTGCTCATGATGATTTCCCAGCCTTCGTGATATCCATATTGCAGGGGCGTCTCCACCTTGCTGCTCATATTGCTCCAGTATTCTTTTTGCTCCGTTGAAAGATCCCTGGATGGTGTGTTCAGGAGCGATTCTACTTTTTCATCCCTTGCCTGATAAAAATTAGCCCCGTTTGCCAGATCCAGTTCGGGCAGTTTATTAAAACCGGAATTTTCACCGGGGGAATCATATGCAGAGGCGATTATGCTAAGCTGTTTTTCCCTGGGAAACATCCGATACGATGTGCGTGGACAGGATAACAATTTTCTCTTTTGCAAAATCGGATATGAGGTTGCGGAAACGTACCCGCTCCTTGGGATCAAGCCCGGCAGTGGGTTCATCCAGTATCAAAATCGAGGGATGGTTCAGCTCCGCCTGGGCGATGCCCAAACGCTGCTTCATTCCGCCGGAATAGGATTTGACTTTTTTGTTTGCCACATCCTGCAGGTTTACCATATGAAGCAGATGCTCTGTCCGCTGTTTTGCCGTTTTGGCGTCAAGCCCTTTTACCGCCGCCATATACAGCATAAATTCACGGGCTGTGAAATCGGGATAAAAGCCGAAATCCTGTGGCATGTACCCTAAATGGGAATAGTACCGTTCGCCTAATTCTTCAATGCTTTTGCCGTTTAGGCGGATGCTGCCGGAAGAGGGCTTTAAAACACCGCATATCATTCTCATAAGTGTTGTTTTACCGGCGCCGTTTGCTCCGAGCAGTCCGTATACTCCGGGTGAAAGGCTTGCATTTACATGATTCACAGCACATTTTGTTCCGTACTGCTTACATAAGTTTTTTAATTGTAACTGCATACAATAATCCTACGGGAGATAGCCATGCAACTCTGTCGCCGTTGTAATGCAGCATATACTTTCCTATATCATAAGGAAATCCTATGACATAGCTGCAGGCCTCTTCGGAATCTTCCAGACTGTTTACAAATACCGTATATCCGTTTTGATAGTCGCTGGAGCTAAGAGCCAGCAGTTGGTCAGCAGAATATTTTAAAGGATACCCGGCAGGTTTGTTATGGGAAAAAATCTCATGCCCGGATTCATCCAAAAACTGAATCCACAGACCATATTCGTCCAGACGGTCAAGCCCGATCTGTTCTATGGAGAGTTCCCCGCCTTCATAGCTTGTCCAGGAAGAAAAATTGTCTGTAAAAGTCTGCGGCCAATGGGCGAGGCTCATCCCTTCCGGATCCTGGCTGAACGGCTTGGTAACATAATCGTCGCCGCCCACAGCCAGGCCCAGGATTTTATCTAATTCATCATTTTTGGAGGAAAGGAACAGAATGGGGCAGTGGGAGAACTGCCGATAAAAAATTTCTTTCGCTGTGTTTTCTGCGGCGTTAGAAATTTTTTTGCGTAAAAAACGATATGGAATGGCTACAATTATTATAGCCCGGGACTCCAGGGGTAAATTATCATGGAAATCAGGAAGTGTTGCAAAAGAAATCAAAGGAGGTATATGAAAATTATGGCAAAATTAGAATTCGGAATTTCGTCCCTGTGTCTGGGGCCCGACGTAAAGCAGCTGCCCCGTAAGGAAATGAACCCGGAGCAGTGGAACGGAGCGGTGATTGACAGCTTTTACAGGGCGGGAGGCACACTGTCCCCGGAGGGAACCTGCTGGCAGATATCTGCCACGGAATGCCGTTTCCTGTGGGATGCTTCCTGCCTGTACATCCTGTTTTGCTGTAAGGAGGCTCCGGAACCGGAAAAGGAGGGCAGGGAGGTATTTCTCCACAGAGAAGATCAGGTGGAGATTGCGGTGCAGAGCGGAAGCTTCGGACCCAGGGATTTTGCGGTGTTCAGCGTGGACCGGGACGGAAAGAGCCATGGGGAGCAGCAATTTGGAATGACCTATATCGGAGGAGAGCAGGCGTACAGGGGAGGCCGGCAGAGACTGGACAACCGGGCGCGCATCCTGCCTGTGGAGGAGGGAAGCTATGTAAGCCGGGCAGCGCAGGAGAAGGGCTGTTGGAAGGCATATCTTGAGCTTCCCTGGACCCTTTTGGGGGGCTTTCCAGGGGAGAGCTTCGGCCTTATGGTGTATCGGAAGAAAAAGCAGACCGGAGAAGTGCTGACACCCTTTCCCCTGGATTTAAACGTAAACTTTTCGGACCGCTTTGAATATGACCCCCTCACCTTTCTGGAGACGAGACTGGGCGGAAGGGCCGGGACAGGACGGGGGAAGGAAGTATTTTTTACCCTGCCCGGGGGAAGAAGGCTGTGGCAGAGACCGGGATTTTTATGTTGGCCGGATGAGGATGAGAGGGCGGAAATACTGGCTCTGCAGGATTCGAAGCAGCCCACGGGACCGGACAATCTGGGAAGGAGAATCTGTCTGGCGCAGCGCTGGCAGGATACCCTGATGTTGGAAGGAATGGACTTTTTCTTTAACCAGGTGAGGGCCAATCCATGGGAACCCAGGGAACCCTGGGTGGACAGAAGGCTGTGCAACGAGGCTCTGGCCAAAGGAGATACGGAGGAAGCCTGCAGAATACTGGACGAATATCTGAACTTTCTGCGCAGAGTGACGGAATGGTGGTATGCAGACCATTCCCTGGGCAACCGCCGGAGAGAAAAATGGACGGCACTGGGAAAGCTGAAGGAATGCAGAGAGGAAGAAGACAGCATTATTCTTTGTTTTGAGACCCAACAGGGGGGCGCACAGGAACTGGTATGCACAGCAGACGGGAAGGCCTACCGGTTCCGGGCAGGAGGAAGAGGCTTCTTTGCCGGAGAAAGGGGTAAACTTACCTGCAGAAAGGGAAAAACAGGAATATGGGAAGTATTTTCCGGGGCAGGGCGACTGGAAATCCGCATGGGAGAGACATGGGAAATTTCTGTTGTGTCCGGATTCCCGGAAGCAGGCCGGGAACCCCTGTACGAAAACAAAATCCAGGACAAGACCCGGCAGCAGAGAGGAAAACGGCTGTTCGGCGCAGGAGACCTGTTGCTGCTGCAGGCAGAAGAACAGGAGGAACTCCAGGGCTTTGACCTGTACATGAATCTGGCGGAGGAGAGCGTAATCTACGGATTCGGCGAACGATTTGACGGACTTCATCAGCGGGGCCGGATACTGACACTGTGGCAGAGGGACGCCTGTGAGGGATGTCTTGCTTCCATAGGCAACCAATCCTACAAAAACATTCCCCTGCTGCATGATTCCCGGGGATATTCCCTGTTTTTCAATACCCATTACCGCATCCGGGCGGATGTGGGACAGGAAGTTCCTGACAGAATGCGGATTACGGGAATAGGCCCCTGCCTGGATTTCTTTGTATGGCTGGGGGAACCGAAACAGGTGATGGGAGATTACGCCAGACTTACAGGGGCTCCGCTGCTGCCGCCCAAATGGGTGTTCGAACCCTGGGCAGGAGGAGGCGCGGGCCGGTGGTATCACGGGCCGTTGGAAGATCTGTGCAGGGAGCAGATGGCGGTACTGGAGCGATTTGAAGAACTGGACATTCCTCATTCCGGTTTTTATGCGGAGGGCGCCGGGGCGGGGTGGATCGGCAGAGGGGGAAAGGAAGAACTGTATAAAATCGTGGACTTTGCAGGCAGGAAGGGGATTCGCGTCTTTTCCTGGCAGTATCCGGATATGTCCCCGGAGACCGCCGCGGCGCTGCTTCCGGGAGTTCCCGGGGAAGAACTGCCGGTGACGGAAAATCTCACCGACGCCGTTTTCCCGGAACATCCCCTGCCTAAGGTGATTGACTTTACGCACCCGAGAGGAATGGAACTGCTGAAGGCCCAGTGGGCGGAGAGATTGGACGCCGGTATCCGGGGAAGCATGGTGGATTTCGGCGACGTGGTGCCGGACGAAGCCCTGTTTTATGACGGCAGACGCGGCGCGGAGATGCACAACGGATATGCCTATGAGTACGCCAGAAGCTACAGGGAACTCTTTGAAGAACGCTACGGGGACGATCATGTGCTGTTTACCAGAAGCGCTGCGGCAGGTTCTCAGCACTTTGCCTGTCAGTTCGGCGGCGATCAGCAGTCCAATTTCCTGGGAATGACCTACTCTATCCATGGGGGATTGTCCGCTGCCGCTTCCGGACTGCCCTTCTGGGGAGTGGATGCGGGAGGATACGGAGGATTCGGGGACGAGGAAACCTATATCCGTTGGACGGAATATGCCTGTTTCTGCCCGCTGATGCGCTATCACGGGACAGAGCCCCGGGAACCCTGGGAATACAGCCCGGGCACGGTGGAACTCTATCGATTCTATGCGTGGCTTCGGGAGAATCTGCTGCCCTATTCCTACGACTGGGCCGTGCATGCCCATCTGACGGGAATTCCCATGATGCTGCCCATGGCCATGGCCTTCCCGGAACAGGGGGAAACCATGGGCTGTGAGGATCAGTACCTCTATGGGAAATATCTATTGGTGGCGCCTGTGCACAATGAGGACAATACGCGCCGAATCTATTTTCCCCGGGGAAAATGGGTCAGTTTCTGGGACAACCGGGAGACGGTGGAAGGGCCTGTGAGTGTGGAGCGGCAGGTTCCCCTGTCCTCCATCCCCGTCTATCTGCGTTCCGGCGCTCTGATTCCTCTGCAGCTGAACGGTTCCCTGGAGCCGGGACAGAGTATGACGGTAAGCCGGAAAAACGCGCTGCTGCTGACGCCGCCGGAGGAAGACGGCGGAGATTGTTGGTATCGCTCTGCCGCAGACGCATCCCGGTATCATTTTCGGCACAGGGAGGATGGGTTTGAGCTGTTCTGCGACGGCATGGGGGAGATACCGTATCTGATCCTGAAGGGACTCTCCGGGAAGCCTTCCGGGATTTTACTCAACCGCCGCCCCCTGAAGGAAACCCATGCCGGACACAGCCTGTATTTTGAAGAAGGATGGTATGAGGAATCTGACGGCACGGTGCTGATCAGGCTTTTCAGCCATGAGAGAATTGAACTGGAAGTGAATGCCGCGGAATCCCTGTAAAAGGACATCAGGATACAAAAGTTATAATCAGAGGTATATAAATTATAGAAAGCTGCATGTGCATATTGTACTATAAATACAACCGAAAGAGTAATGACGGCGGTTATGTTGACGGGAGATAAAGAAAAAATATAGGAAAAGGAGGCGATAAGATGGTTTTATTGGAACATCAGGGGAAGGTTGGATACAATTTAGACAAAAAAGAGCATCCCCTGGACGTAGAGTTGGGATATGCCCATTTTGCCAGAAACGGAGAAAAAGATTTTCTCAGGAAGGTCACCGGTTATGAGACCCGGCAGGACGGCATTTTACTGGCGGCGGACACTTATCATGAGAGAAGCGCCCTGGTAAAGGTGACCTTCTCCGGGGAGACGGTATTTCGGCTGCAGATGTTTCCGGAGGGCAGGGAGCCGGCGCGTCCGAACCAGGTTTTCGGCTTTGACACTTACGAAAGAGTAAAGGTGGTGGAGGAAGCGGAGTACATCACTGCGGCCACGGACAGAGTGCTTCTCCGTTTCCGGAAATGTCCCTGGGAAATGACGGTTCTGCTGGACGGCGAGGTGCTTACGCAAGAACAGATTAAGGATTTCGACGTGGGCCAGAAATACAAATCCATTCCCCTGGGATTCACAGTGGGAGCGGACGGACAGGTTACGGATACCTTTGAAACCATGTATATGTACTGTGACGAGTCTTTCTATGGATTCGGAGAAAAATTCACGGATTTCAACAAGAGGGGACAGCGCATCACGGTATGGCAGCGGGACGCCCAGTCCACCAATTCCGATATTTCCTACAAGGGAATGCCCTGCTTTATGAGCTCTTCGGGCTATTTCATTCTGATGAACACATACACCAGAACCCATTTTAATATGGGAGCCTCTTCCGGCGTGGCATACACCATGGAAACGGAGGACCCGTACCTGGATTATTACATGTTCTGCAACAGGGATTACAAGGGGCTTCTCCGGGAGTATACCGCGTATACAGGCAGATCTCCCATGATTCCCAGATGGGCCTTCGGATTCTGGATGTCCCGCATGAGCTATATGAACAGGGCGGAGGTGGAGGAAATCGTCAGCCGGATGGAAGAATTCGGCATGTCGGCGGACGTGGTACATATCGACGGCTGGCTTGACATGATGTCTCCCCAGGGCAGTACAGAGATCCTGGCTTTTGACGAGAAGAGATTTCCGGAGCCGGAGGATATGATTCGAAAACTCCGTGACAAGGGCTTCCATCTCTCGCTGTGGATGTTCCCCTATGTGTCCCTGAAGGGCAGATGGGGAAGGGGCGAAGAGAATTCCGCGCAGTTTGAACTCATGAAGGAGCGGGGTTACCTGGTAAAGGACAGAAACGGGGACGTATGTCTCTTCCAACTGGGAGAGGGCGGAGATACGGGAAGCGCCATGATGGCTGCACTGGACTTCTCCAACCCAGAATGCGCAGCCTATGTAAAGGAACGGGTAAAACGCCTGATGCGCATGGGCGTGGGCGTGATTAAGACAGACTTCTCGGAGGAACTGCCGGAAACCGCCGTGTACTATGACGGACTGACAGGTGTGGAGGGGCATAATAAATACACATACCTGTATTCCAAAACCATCTACGAGGCCTCGGCGGAGATCAAGAAAGAGATGGGAGAGAAAGCGCTGATCTGGTGCAGGAGCGGTTACGCCGGGAGCCAGAAATATCCGGCTCACTGGGCGGGAGATTCCTCTGCATCGGAGAACAATCTGGCGGCAATCTTAAGGGGAGGACTCAGCATGGGACTCAGCGGCGTGTCCTTCTGGGGCTTTGATATCGGAGGCTTCTACAACTGTGACTACGAAGGCAGGAGAGCCATCCCGGGGGATGAGGAATACATCCGCTCCGTGCAGATGGGATTGATGGCGCCTTTGAGCAGAAGCCATGGACAGTCAACACCCAGGGAACCCTGGTTCTACTCCCGGGAAGCCCAGGACGCCTTCCTGAAAATCAATAAGCTCAGATACCGCATGACGCCGTATCTGTACAGCACCGCCTGCGAAACCTGCGCGGAAGGACTTCCCATGATGCGGGCCATGGTATTGGAATACCCGGAGGACCTGAACGTGAGAAGCCTGTCCACACAGTACATGCTGGGAGAATCCCTGCTGGTAGCTCCGGTGTTCGATCAGAAGGTGCATCATATCTATCTGCCCAAAGGCAGCTTTGTGGATCTCCATACAGGAGAGCGGCTTCAGGGAGACAGATGGATTGTTTCGGGAAAAGAGATTGACAGGATTCCGCTCTACCTCAGAGAAAACCATATGCTGCCCATGCTGAAGGAAGCGCCCATGCATATTGCGGACGAGAACTTCTCCCGCCTCCAGGTAGCGGTCAACCTCACGGACGCCATGAAGCAGGTTTATTTCGATGACGGTGTGGAAGGCTATATGGAAGCCCGCCTGCAGGACGGCGTCATGACCGTGGAGACACAGGGCATGGATGTGGAAGAAATCAAGGCCTACGTGCCACAGGAACTCACCCAGGCCCGGGTGAACGGAGAGACATGGACACTGCGCAAAGAAGCAAATACTTATCTAATCTGCCCGCAGCGACTCAAATAAGGACACGAAGGCACACGAGAGAAAATGAAGCGAGAGCCCTTACGAGAAGAATTTTCTCTCAAGTAGGTGTGCCGAGTGCCCTTACACTTCAGAGCTGTCGCGCAGCGACTTAAGTAAGGACACGAAGGCACACGAGAGAAAATGAAGCGAGAGCCCTTACGAGAAGAAT
>CAJTXE010000009.1:0-102772 GCA_910580225.1 uncultured Acetatifactor sp. | reverse complement strand
TCTCAAATGAGTGTGCCGAGTAGCCCTTACACTTCAGAGCTGTCGCGCAGCGACTCAAATAAGGACACGAAGGCACACGAGAGAAAATGAAGCGAGAGCCCTTACGAGAAGAATTTTCTCTCAAGTAGGTGTGCCGAGTGCCCTTACACTTCAGAGCTGTCGCGCAGCGACATAAATTAGGAGGAAAAAATGAAACTGAAAAAGAAAATTGCATTATTTTTGACAGCGGCAATGACTGCAGGCCTGCTTGCAGGCTGCGGAGACACAGGAAACGACAATCAGGACTCCCAGTCAACAGTAGAAAACAGCGGCGAAAGCCAGACGTCAGAAGCGGACAATGCTTCCGGCGAGGAAGCGCCTGCAGGAGAGGATCCCTACCAGGTGCGTATGATTATTGCGCTGCCGGCAGCCTCTCCCAGTGAGGGGGAAGTGGACAGAGTACTGGGAAAGCTCAATGAACTTACCCTGGAAAAGCTGAATATGACATTGGACCTGCAGATTCTGCCCTTTGCGGCATATATGGAGCAGATACAGCTGGAGCTTAGCTCCAAGAGCAAACTGGACATCTTTATTTCCGTGTCTGCCTATGGCCCAAGCTGGGTAAATGCGGGTTATGTGGCGGATTTGGGACCCTTGTTGGAAGAGCACGGACAGGATGTGCTGAACAGCTACGCTTCCCCGGAGGTGGCCACGGCGCCCAGTCTCAACGGCTATGTATACGGGGTGCCGGTGCATAAAGAGATCTCCCAGCAGGCTTCCGTATTCTTCCGCACGGATATTCTGGAGAAACACGGTCTTGACGTCAGCGGCATCAAGACCATCGAGGATGTGGATGCCCTGTATGAAAAGGTGGCGGCCCTGGAACCGGGAATGTGGATGATTGCGCCGGACAACCTGGGCATGCCGGAGCTTACTCCACTGGACTATGTGGGCGGATTGGAGACCTACGCCATTTTGGATCCTGAAAACAATACCACGGTGGAGAATTTTTTTGACACGGAGCCTTTCAAAAAGTGGTGTACCTATATTCATAAATGGTTTGAGAACGGATGGGTGAACAGCGGAGCAGCTTCCGATACGGAATCCTATTATTCCTACATTAAATCCGGTCAGGCATTCTCCTTCTTCAGCGATTACGGCCATCCCCTCTCTGTGGTGGATCAGCAGAATAACTGCGGCGGTGTGGAGCTGACCATGGTACATCTGACCGAGCCCCTGGCCACCACAGCCACCAGTGCCGTGTTCTGCTACTCCATCGGCAGCGGCAGTGAAGACCCGGTGAAGGCCATGAAGATGCTGAATTTCCTGATGAGCAGCACGGAAGCCATGAACCTGCTGAACTGGGGGATAGAAGGCGAGGACTATGTGGTGAATGGAGAGGGACTTCTGGACTTCCCCGAAGGGAAGGATGCTTCCACCGTAGGATACCACCTGGGAGCCGGATGGATTCTGCCCAATCAGTTTGTATGCACACCCTGGGCCACAGACGGCGCAGATATTTACCAGAAGATAGAGGATTACAATGCCTCCTCCATTATTTCCAAAACCATGGGATTCACCTTTGAACCTTCCCCCGTGCAGGATCAGATCAGCGCGGTGAGCAATGTGCGCTCCAAATATTACAAGGCCCTGATTACCGGGGCGGTGGACCCGGAGGAATACATTCCCCTTCTGCTTCAGGAGATGGAAGATGCCGGTTCCGCGGAAGTGATTGCGGAGATGCAGAGGCAGGTGGACGCCTGGCTGGCTGAACAGTAAAGAGACAGGAAAGATTGACCGGGTGCGGTGTCCGTACCGCGCCCGGAGAGAGGAGAGGGTTTATGGCGGAAGGATCAAAGAGAAAGAAAAAGCGGGCCGGACTGAAGCGCTTTCTGCCGCTGTATCTCATGATGGTGCCTGCGTTTCTATATCTGCTTATCAATAACTACCTTCCCATGAGCGGTCTGGTACTGGCGTTTAAGAAATACAATGTCCAGGACGGGATATGGGGCAGCGACTGGGCGGGAATGTCAAACTTCACTTTTCTGCTGAAGAACAGGGAACTTCCCATACTGTTCCGCAATACTTTGGGGTATAATATCTGTTTCATTTTGGTGAATCTGGTTCTGGGAGTGACTCTGGCCATTCTGATCACGGAGATCCGCAGTCAGAGATTCCGCAAACTGGCACAGAGCAGCGTCCTGTTTCCCTTTGTGGTATCCATTATTATCGTATCCTACATGGTGAGGGGATTCCTGGACCCGGAGGCGGGGCTTCTGAACCATCTGCTGCAGAGCTTCGGGGGAAAGCGGATTTCCTGGTATGACAGGGAGCAGTACTGGCCCTTTATTCTGATCTTTGTGAACACCTGGAAGAGCGTGGGATACGGATGCATTCTGTATATATCCGCGATCATGGGGATTGACATGTCGCTCTACGAGTCGGCTTCCCTGGACGGCGCAGGAAAATTTCAGAAGATACGTTACATCACCCTCCCCTTTTTGAAGCCCACCATGATCACGGTGGTGCTGCTGGCGGTGGGAAGAATCTTCAACAGCGACTTTGGATTATTCTATCAGGTGCCCCAGGGATCCGGGCTGATTACCAATGCCACACAGACCATAGACACATTCGTATATAAGGCGCTGACGAGCCAGAGCAATATCGGCATGTCGGCAGCGGCAAGTTTTTTTCAATCGGTAATCGGTTTTACACTGATATTGCTCTTTAATACCGTGACAAGAAAGCTAAGCAAAGAAAATGCGCTGTTTTAGGAGGTACAGATTATGATCAGATCAAAACAGGACAAATATTTTGAAGCCGCGGCCTGCATCATTATGACGGTTGTGATGATTCTGGTGCTGTTCCCGTTCCTATTGCTGTTCATGTCCTCCATTACGGAGGAGAGCTCCCTGCTTATCAACGGTTACTCCATTTTTCCGAAAGAATTCAGTCTGGGGGCATATTCCTATATCTGGCAGTCCAGAGATACCATATTCCGGGCATATATTACCACCATATGTATTACGGCGGCGGGGACCTGCCTGAATGTACTGATCACCGCACTGGTGGCGTATCCCCTCTCTCTGGACTATCTGCCGGGGAAAAAGATTTTTTCCTTCCTGCTGCTGTTTACCATGCTGTTCAACGGCGGCCTGGTGCCCACTTATATGGTTTATACCACGGTACTGCATATCAAGAATACTTACTTTGCCTTGCTGATGCCCAATCTGCTTTTCAGCGCCTTTAATGCCATCATTGTGAGAACCTACCTGCGCTGCAATATTCCGCAGGAGCTGTACGAATCGGCCAGGATAGACGGGGCCTCCGAACTGTGTATTTTCAGAAAACTGGTGCTACCCCTGGGAAAATCCATATTTGTGACCATCGGAATCTTCTCCGGACTGGGATATTGGAATGACTGGATGAATGGGTTATACTATGTGAGTGAATCATCAAAATACTCCATTCAGCAGCTGCTGAATGTGATGGTAAAGAATATCCAGTATCTCACACAGTACGGCAAGAGTGTGGCGGGGGAGGGAATTCCCAGTATCAGCCTGCGGATGGCCATTGCCTTTGTGGCCATGGTCCCGGTTCTGATATTGTATCCCTTTCTCCAGAAATATTTTGAGAAAGGCATTACCCTGGGAGCGGTGAAGGGGTAACGGGGAACGGTATGCAGCGCAGCTTATATAAGGGAAATATGAGATGGATTCTGTTTGGCAGTATTTGGGTGCAGATAC
The DNA here is from genome assembly GCA_910580225.1 of uncultured Acetatifactor sp. Lineage (GTDB taxonomy): Bacteria > Bacillota > Clostridia > Lachnospirales > Lachnospiraceae > Acetatifactor. The sequence continues at coordinate 99,047 of CAJTXE010000009.1, read as the reverse complement.
TCTGTGTCTGCCTGCTGATCTATGCCCACACCAGGATATCCAGGGTGGCGCAGAACAATATCCGGCAGTATGCGGACCGGTATGTGGAGCGGGTGGAGGCTGATTTAAACAGAAACAACACTTATATGAGCCAGAATACCGTACTGGTGAAAGACTACAGGACAATGTTCGAACAGTCCAGTCTGGAACTGGTGAACAGGATTGAAGAGCTGCAGAAAATGTATAAACTGCTCAGTGCGCTCTCGGAGAGCGAGTATAATTTCTTTATCTTTGACAGAAACGACGAAAAGTTCGTGGAACTCACAGCCGTCCATCTCTCTTTCTCAAGCTACCGCCAAATCAGGCCGTGCATCATAGACTGGCTGTGGGAGGAACCCCGGAACGGAAGCCTGCATCTTCTGGATACGCCCGAACAGCGGATATTGGCCACTGCCTGGATTTACGGGGACTTCGTGGTTGGCTCGTGGATCGGTGAGGAAAGCTTTCTCTCGGGCATGAGCATGCTGGACTGCGGACCGGGCGGCGGAATCAGCTTAGTCCGCAGGGAGGCGGTTGACAGGGACGCAGGGGCGGGGTTTGGAACCAGTGTGCTGTGGTATCGCCTGGAGAATATAGAGGCGGATTTTGAGATACGTGTGGCTGTGTCTGGCCAGGGTGAAATCTACCAGATTATGCTGCTGCAGATCGCGCAGTTTCTTCTCACCTCCCAGCTTATGGTGATGATGCTTCTGCTTATCCGTCAGGTGAGACGCAGGCTGATTGTGCCGGTGAAAAATCTCTCCCGGGTACTGGACAGGTACCGGGGCAGCCTGGCGGAAGAAGAGGAGGAGCACGCCGGGAGCAGGATCCCCGCGGCTGTGGAGGACGCCTATGAAATCCTGGACAGACTGGGCAAAAAGGCGGAAAAACTCTCCGTGGAGCTGTATGAAACGGAACTGGCAAAAAAACAATTGGAAATCAACTTCCGCCAGTTCCAGATCAGACCCCATTTCTTTGTCAACTGTCTGGCCATGATTTTCGGCATGGCGCAGGTGCAGGACACAGGGAAAATACAGGAGGTGACAGTGTGCCTGTCGGAGTATTACCGCTACCTGCTTCACGACTGCATGGATATGATGCCGCTGTGGAGGGAAATCCACCATATGGAGACCATTATCCGGGTCAATTTCGAGTGGAACAGCCAGGGGCTTTCCTTTGACTATGACATGGAGGACGCGGTGAGAGAATGGGAGATTCCCGTGCTGATGGTCAGCACTTTTCTGGAAAATTCTCTGAAGCATGCGGTGGGACCGGGCGGGACCCTGGCAATCCGGCTGACTGCGCGCAGAGAGACACAGGCGGGAAAAGAGACGCTTTATCTGAAGATTACGGACAACGGGGAGGGCTTTCCCGGGGAAATGCTCCGGAGACTGAACAGCGGAACCTGGGATATGGAACAGGAGGGACGGCATATCGGCATCAGCAACGTGCTCCAGAGACTGAAACTGATTTACAATGAGGAGGCAAGGGTTCTGTTTTCCAACCCGGAGGAAGGCGGCGCATGCGTGGAGATCTATATTCCACGAGAGGTAAAATAGCGGATGAAATTACTGGTGGTGGACGACAACAAATATGTGGTGGAGGGGATAAAAAGACAGTTGGACTGGGAAGAACTGGGAATAGACTGTGTCTATGGATGCTACAGTGTCCCCCAGGCCGTGGAAATCCTGAAGGAGCATGTCATTGACTTTCTGATTACGGACATTGAGATGCCTGGGCAGGACGGATTCGAGCTGCTCAAATGGCTCCGGGAGCGCGAAATGGAGGTGGACACGGTCCTTCTCACCAGTTATGCGGATTTTTCCTATGCTCGGGCGGCAGTGAGCTTCCAGTGCTTTGAATACCTCTTAAAGCCTGTGGAGACAGCGGTTATCAGGGAAGTCATGGAGAAACTGGTGGAGCGGAGAAACCAGAGGGAACGGGACCGCCGGCTCATGGAGTACGGAAATCACTGTCTGCTGCGCCGGGACGGGGAGGAGACGGAGGGAGAAAAGGAGACAGAGGGAGAGAAGGAAGGGCAGGAGCAGGAGGGACAGGAAAAACAGCTGATTCAGGAGATTCAGAAATATATCAGGGAGCATCTGGACGATGTCTCCAGGAGCCAGCTGGCGGAAGTTTTTTTCCTGTCACCGAATTATCTGTCCAAGCTGTTTCGAAAAGAGACAGGGGACTCCTTAAGCAAATTTATTCAGCAGGAGAGAATGGGGAAGGCAAAGCGCCTGCTCAAGCAGAACAAAATGAGTATCAGCAGGATTGCGGAGGAGACGGGATACCCGAGTTTTGCCCATTTTTCAAAACAATTCAAAAAATTTGTGGGGATGAGCCCCAATGAATACAGAAGAAAGGGAGAGGAAGAGAATGGAATATCATAAACTGGGAAAAAGCGGGGTGAAAGTGTCGCCGGTGGTTCTGGGTTGCTGGTCCATGGGAGGCGATTACTTCGGCAGTGTGGAGGACCGGGACAGCATCGCCTGCATTGAGACTTATCTGGAACATGGAATCCAGACCTTTGACACGGCGGAGATCTACGGCATGGGCCGGGCGGAGAAAGTACTGGGGCAGGCGCTGAAGGGACGGAAGAGAGAAGAATGCACGATAATCTCCAAGGTATGGCCCTCCCATTATGCCCCGGAGGACATGGAAAAAGCCTGCGATGCGTCCCTGGAGCGGCTCGGAACGGACTATCTGGATGTGTATTTCCTGCATTATCCGCCCCAGGGAATGTCCGTGGGACAGGCCATGGAAAATATGGGGCGTCTGAAGGAGAAGGGGAAAATACGCAGCATCGGCGTGTCCAATTTTTCCGCGGAACAGCTCCGGGAAGCCGTGCAGAGCGGGCCGGTGGATGTGATTCAGCCCTGCTATAATCTGCTGTGGCGCTATGCGGACAGAGATTTGCTGCCCTACTGCAGGGAACAGGGAATCAGCGTGATCCCCTACAGCACCCTGGCCCAGGGGCTCTTGACGGGAAAATTTAAAAAAGATACGCCCATAACGGGAGGCCGGGCAAAAGCGGCGCTGTTTCAGCCGGGGGTTTATGAGCAATGCCTTGAGGTTACGGAGGAGCTGACCGGGATAGGAGAAAAATACGGCCGGAGCGCCGCGCAGATCTGCGTCAACTGGCTGGTGCACAACGACAGCCTCACGGCCCCCATAGTGGGCGGGGCAGACAGGGAACACGCCCTGGAAAATATCCGGGCCATAGAACTGGAACTGGAGCCGGAGGAATACCTGCGGATAGACCGGGTGAGCCGGGCATTCTGTGAGAAAATGCCGGAGTATCAATTGTTTTTTGATTCAAAAGTAAAAGGAGAATAAATATGTCTTTGGTAAAAGTAAACGAGATTCTGCAGCATGCCTGGAAACACAAATACGGCGTGGCGGCGATAAATACACTGAATTACGAGACAATCAAATGCGCGGTGGCGGCCGCCGAGGCGGAACGGGTACCGGTGATTCTGCAGTTTTTTCCGGGACTGGACAAGTACATTCCCCTGAAATATATCGCGGACATGGCCGTGGATATGGCCCGGAAGGCATCGGTGCCTGTGGCCGTGCATCTGGACCATTCCGCCTCCTACGAGATTGCCCTGGGCGGAATACGGGACGGCTTTCCCTCCGTCATGGTGGACGGCTCCGCTCTTCCCTTTGAGGAGAATGTGGCGCTGACAAAAGAGGTGGCCAGAGCCGCAGGCGTGTTCGGGGTGGACGTGGAAGCGGAACTGGGACATGTGGGGATCGGAATGAAACTGGAGGATATCTCCAACAGTGATCTGTTCACCGACGCGGACCAGGCGGCAGAGTTCGTGGAGCGGACGGGATGCGGCTCCCTGGCGATTGCGGTGGGCAATGCCCACGGAGATTACATACAGGAGCCGAACCTGGATTTTGACCGAATCGCCAAAATCAGACAGGCGGTGTCCGTGCCCCTGGTGCTCCACGGATGCTCCGGAATCCCGGACTGGCAGATGCAGCGGGCGGTGAACCTGGGCATGAGCAAATTCAATATCGCCACGGAGTATTTTGCGGCCATGTACCGTTCCCTGGATGAGGTGATACAGGCCACCGAACATAAGGCGGACGGTATCCGGCTGATGTTGGGGGCGGCAAAGGGCATGACGGAATTCGTGGTGAATAAAATCCGCCTGCTGAACCCCAATAAATATACCATGTAAGCGGTAATGCGTTCCTGCCGAAATGCGTGTTTCGGCGGAGGCAGGATTGGACAGAGGCGCGCCCAGGCGCGCAGGAGTACGAAGATGAAAAAATATGACATATTTGGACTGGATTTTCCGTGTATGGATTTAAATGTAAATATTGACGGTATGCCGGAACCGAATCATGGGACAAGAATTCAGGAAATGAGCTGGCAGGGGGGCGGCAAGGTGTCCAGCGGTATGGTGGCGGCAGCCAGACTGGGAGCGAAATGCGCCATGGCGGCAGCCCTGGGGGACGATATCTACGGAAAATTCTGCCGTGGGGATTTTGTAGCGCACGGAATCAATGTAGACCAGGTATTGATCCGCAGGGGGGAGACTTCCCACCTGTCCGTGGTACTTAGCGACAGAAAGACCAGGACCCGGACCATACTGTTCCGGGCAGGTTCCGTGAGGCCCCTGGAGGAAAACGAGTTAGACATGAGCGCGGTGGCGGATTCCCGATACCTGTTTCTGGCCGACGCCGGACCCCTCGCCCGAAAAGCGGCGGAGGCGGCCCGGGCAGCGGGAACGGAGGTGTTCATTGACGCGGATTATTACACGGAGGCGCTGCGGGAGATGATTCCCCTCATTGACGTGTTTGTTGGCTCGGAATTTGTGTTTGACGGGCTTTTCCCGGGGAAGAAGGAGCAGGGAGACCAGGCCCTGGAGGAGGCCTGCAGGGAAATTCTGGGCAGGGGTCCGAAGCTGTGCGTGTTTACCTTCGGGGAGAAGGGATGCGTGGGAGTCAGCGGGGAAGGATTCTTCACCCTGCCGGCCTTTTCCGTGGAGGTGAAGGACACGGTGGGCGCAGGAGATGTGTTCCACGGAGCCTTTCTGGCGGCGCTGCTGAAGGGAAAAAGCCACAGGGAGTGCGCCAGGTACGCCAGTGCCGTGTCGGCCATCAAATGCACCAGAATCGGAGGCAGGGCGGGAATTCCGGACGAGTCCGTACTGGAGCGTTTCCTGGAGACGGGGGAGATTGATTATGAGGAAATTGACCGGAGAGTAGAATATTACAGGAGGGCACTGGAACATGTATAAAGCGGAGATTACTTTGGGCGTGATGCCTACAAGGAGAGGAATGTTGGATTTGGAAACGGCGGCTGCGGAGAAGGAAAAATGCATGGCCGTCATCCGGGAAATCCATCCGGACAAGGTGAGACTGGTGGATATAGACGATATCTGCGTCAGGGGAATCATAGAATCGGAGAGCCATGCGCCTGCGGTTGCGGATAAATTCGCCGGGGAGAAGGTGGACGCCATATTCGTGCCCTTCTGCGACTTCGGCGAGGAGGGAGCCGTGGCGGATGTGGTCAGCAAATTCCGGGTGCCCGTGCTGATCTGGGGCAGCAGGGACGAAGCCCCCAACTCGCCGGAGAAGCGGGGGAGGGATACCCAGTGCGGTATGTTCGCGGCTACAAAGGTGCTGCGGCGATACGGCGTTACCTACAGCTATATTTACAATGTGCCCGCGGATTCGGAAGAGTTCAGGAAAGGGTTTGACCGTTTTTTAAGAGTGGCCTGTGTGGTGAAGGACGTGAGAGGGCTGCGGATTGCCAAGATAGGCGAACGTCCCTCCCCTTTCCGCAGCGTGATGACCAACGAAGCCAGACTGATGCAGCGTTTCGGAATTCAGACTGTGGCAGTGGCCCCTGTGATGCTGCAGATGGCAGTGCAGAAGATTGTTTCAGAGGGCGGCGGGGAACTGAAGAGACAGATGGAAGATATCCGCGGCAGGATGGACTGCTCCGCCCTGAAGGAGGAGCAGTTGGAACGACTGGCAGCGCTGAAACTGGCCATGCTGGCACAGATGGAGAAAAGCAGCTGTACCGTGGCGGCCATTGAGTGCTGGCCAAGCGGAGCGCTGATGCAGCTTCCCTCCTGCGCCATGATCGGAGAGCTGACGGATATGGGGATTCCGGTGGCCTGTGAGACGGATATCAACGGAGCCATTACCCTGGCAATCCTTCGGGCCGCCATGTTGGGGGAGGGTGCGCAGTTCCTGGCAGATCTGACCATACGCCATCCGGAAAATGACAACGGGGAGCTTTTGTGGCACTGCGGTCCCTTTCCCTATTCCCTGAAGTCTCCGGAGTCGAAAGCCTGCCTGGCAGGGGGACAGCAGCAGTTTGAGCTGAAGCAGGGACATCTCACGCTCTGCAGATTCGACGACGGGGAGGACGACTATTATCTCTTTGCGGGAGAGGCGGAGACCACCACAGGGCCTGCCACTACCGGCACCTATGTATGGGTGGAGGTAAAGGACTGGAAGGCCTGGGAGGAAAAACTGATGTTCGGTCCCTACATCCATCATCTGGGCGGGGGATATGCTTCCCTGTATCCGGTGCTGCGGGAGGCGGCGAGATACCTTGGACTGAAGTTTGACACTGTGGAAGAGGAGGGAGCGAAATGTCTGTGAAAGAAAATGAGATAAAAACGAAAGTAATCAGAATTAAGAAACTGGACGAAAAAGCATTTGCAAAATACGGGCAGTTCCAGAATCTGTTGGACGATGAGGCATTGGCGGCCCGGTCCATATTTCCCTACGGTTTTTTTGCGGATGTGGTAAAACTGGATTTGGGAAGTACCACACTGCCCACGGTGTCCGTGTGCCAGGCCAAAAAGCAGGAGGAGAAGCGGATTACCATGTTGGAGGCCCATCAGTTTACCTGCGAGGGACTGCTGCCATTAGATGACGATGTTGTCATTTTTGTGGGCACGCCCCTGCCGGGCAGAAAATTCAGCGTGGATACGGTGGAAGCCTTCCATGTACCCCAGGGGACCTTTGTGAGACTGGACCCCATGATTCTCCACGGCGCCCAGTTTGCGGTGAACAGGGAGACTGCCCATGTGGCCTGCTTCCTGCCGGGACGGACCTTCAAAAACGATATGCTTGCGGAGTTTCTGCCGGAGGAAGGGCAGGCGGTACTGGCAGACGAACAGAATTTTCCCTATTGACAAAAACAGGAAATAAGAGGTATACTTAAAAAGTTAGCGGCCACTAACACAAAGCGGCCGCATTTTTTAAGGACATGGGTTAGTTTTTGCTAACCAAATAGGGCTGCATCCGCAGCGATTTATACTGCACACCGGTTGAATTTGCAGTACAACCCGACTGCAGACCGCCAGCCAGGTATTTTCCCGTAGGCATTACTGTAAATCCTGGCGGTCTGCAGTATAAATAGGAGGTAAATTTATGATGATCAATAAAAGGCTGATCGGGACTGTCAGCGAGAGCAAAAAATATATAGCGGGCAACGTGGCGGCCCAGTGGTGTTCCCTTGCGGCGAATATCGCCCTGATGACGGCAGTGACAGGCCTGCTTGCCTCTCTTTTCCATAAAACGGCAGATAAAAACAGCTGGTTCTTTACGGCTGCGGCAGCAGGGACAGCGGTTACGGTCCGTTTTGCCTGTACACTCCTTTCAAGCCGTTTGGGATATCTCTCATCAAAAACGGTAAAAAAAGTACTGCGTGAAAAAATATATGAAAAACTTCTGCGGCTGGGCGCTTCTTACAATGGGCAGGTGAAGACATCGGAAGTGGTGCAGGTGGCGGTAGAGGGGGTGGAGCAGCTTGAAACCTACTTCGGGTCATATCTTCCCCAGTTCTTCTATGCGATGCTTGCCCCGCTTACATTGTTTGCCTGTTTGTGCTTTGTCAATGTGCCTTCCGCGGTTGTCCTGCTTGTATGTGTGCCCCTGATACCCGTTTCCATAGCGGCGGTGCAGACATGGGCGAAAAAGCTGCTGTCTAAATACTGGGGGCAGTACACGGCTTTGGGAGATACCTTTCTGGAAAACCTGCAGGGACTTACCACACTTAAAATCTACCAGGCGGACGGTTTTAAGAATGAGGAGATGAATCGCGAGGCGGAAAAATTCCGTAGAATAACCATGAAAGTTCTGACAATGCAGCTTAATTCGATTACCATCATGGACCTGATTGCCTATGGGGGCGCGGCATTAGGGGTGATTATGGCGGCAACGCAGTTCCGTGCAGGGAATGTGACGCTTTCGGGATGTCTTTTGCTTATCCTTCTTTCGGCGGATTTCTTTATCCCCATGCGGCAGCTTGGCAGTTTCTTCCATGTGGCGATGAACGGCATGGCGGCAGGCGACAAGATTTTCCGCCTGCTGGATCTGCCTGAAACAGAAGAGAAGACAGGATGCTTTCCGCCGGACTGCGATATTGTCTGTACCGGACTGCGGTTTTCCTATGACGGCAATTCTTCAGGTGGGGGCGATTTTGACAATGGAGGAAGGGAAATTCTGTGCGGAATTGACATGGAGTTTCCGAAAGGGAGATTTGTTTCCATTGTGGGGGAGAGCGGCTGCGGAAAGTCCACTGTGGCGGCAGTTTTAATGGGGAGAAACAGGGGCTTTGGCGGTTCGGTGGAAATCGGAGGCAGGGCACTGGCAGACATAAGGGAATCGGAACTGATGAAAAACATTACTTATGTCAGCCACCAGAGTTACCTGTTCAAGGGCACGGTGAGAGAGAATCTTCGGATGGGGAAGCCGGACGCCTCTGACCCGGAGCTGTGGGAGGTTTTGGAGCGGGTGAACATGGCAGGCTTTTCGAGGTCCCGAGGCGGGCTTGATACATTTCTTACGGAAAAAGCCTCTAACCTGTCGGGCGGGCAGCGCCAGAGGCTTGCGTTGGCAAGGGCGCTGCTCCATGACAGTCCCGTGTATATTTTTGACGAGGCTGCCTCCAATATTGATGTGGAGAGTGAGAATGACATTATGCGGGAAATCCATGGGTTGGCGGGGCATAAAACGGTAATCCTTATTTCCCACCGCCTTGCCAATGTGACGGAATCAGACAATATCTATGTGATGGATGGGGGGAACGTGGCAGAAAGCGGCAGCCATGAGCAACTGTTGGCGCGGGGCGGCATTTATGCAAAGCTGTGGAACACGCAGCAGAGTCTTGAAAATTTTGGAAAGGACGGTACGGATATATGAAAAGGCGGAGCGGATTTGCGGTTATGGCAAGGCTGGCATGCCTTGTGAAGCCCCTTGCGGGATTTATGGTCCTGGCGGTGGTCATGGGGCTTGCAGGTCATTTGTGCGCATCGTTTATCACGGTTTTCGGCGGATACGCCGTGCTTGGGCTGCTTGGCATTGATACGCCGTTGAGCCTGAAATGCATATTTGCCTGTGTACTTGTGTTTGCTGTGCTGCGGGCGGGTCTTCGGTACGCGGAACAGTCCTGCAACCATTTTATCGCGTTTAAGCTGCTGGCGCTGATCCGGGATAAGGTGTTCCTTGCATTACGGAAACTCTGCCCTGCAAAACTGGAGGGCAGGGACAAAGGGGATCTGATCTCGGTCATTACGTCGGATATCGAGCTGTTGGAGGTTTTCTATGCGCACACCATTTCTCCGGCGGCAATCGCATTTTTGTATACCGTCGTTATGTGTCTGTTTATCGGCGCCTTCCACCCGGCACTGGGGATTCTGGCGCTTCTGGCATATCTGGCAGTGGGGATTGCAATACCGGCTGTCACTTCAAAGTTAAGCGGCGGCGGACGAACAGAGGCGTCTGCCGCTGCGGAGTTCCGGGCCGGTTCCGGAGCTTTAAGCGGGTTTGTCCTGGACAGTCTGCGGGGGCTGTCCGAAATCATACAGTATGGACGGGGCAGGGAACGCCTGATGCAGATGAATGAAAGGACGGAGGCTCTTTCGGAGATCGAACAACGGATGAAGCGTGCCGCGGGGAGGAATATGGCGGTCACGAATACGGCAATCCTGATATCTGATCTGTGTATGCTGTTCGTCTCCGTAATGCTGTACCAAAAGGCGGAAGTGGATTTTGACGGGGTACTCGTTCCGGTCATTGCCCTGTTTTCTTCTTTTGGCCCCACCGTGGCATTGGCAAATCTGGGAAGCACGCTGCAGAATACCTTCGCCGCGGGCAGCCGCGTGTTGGACATTTTAGACGAAACGCCCGCAGTGGAGGAGACGGGCCGGGAAAAAAAGACGGGCCGAAAAACGGCCTTTGAAGGCGCTGCCGCAAAAAACGTCAGCTTTTCCTATGGGGCGGAAAACATTCTTGACGGTGTGTCTTTGGAGATTCAGGAAGGAAAGATCACCGGGATTGTCGGGAAAAGCGGAAGCGGGAAATCCACGCTGTTAAAGCTGTTCATGCGTTTCTGGGATGCGGAAAACGGAAGGGTGGAGATTTCCGGCAGGAACATTGCCGAAATAAACACGGCGGATTTGAGAGATATGGAGAGCTTCATGACCCAGGAAACCCATCTGTTCCGTGACAGCATCAGAAGCAATCTGCGGATTGCGAAGCCGGACGCCACGGACGCTGAAATGGAAGCGGCCTGCCGGAAAGCTTCCATTCATGATTTTATCATGGGGCTGCCCCAGGGGTATGATACGCCTGTAGGGGAACTTGGGGATACTCTTTCGGGCGGGGAGAGGCAGCGGCTTGGGCTGGCAAGGGCATTTCTGCATGACGCGCCTTTCCTGCTCCTTGACGAGCCTACCAGTAACCTGGACAGCTTAAATGAGGCGGTCATCCTGAAATCCCTGCGGGAAGGGCAGGATGGAAAAACGGTGCTGTTGGTGTCACACAGGCAGTCCACCATGAGGATTGCGGATATGGTGTATTTTTGCGGGCAACAGACCAGGTAGCCGCGCCTGTGCGGATATCCGGCGCCTGTTCCGGGCAGGATGATCTTCCTCCATACGGAGCGGCATGCAATGTGTTGGAAACAAAGAAAAAGAGAAGGAGGCTTAAGTAATATAATGAGGCTTAAAAAGATTTTATACGTGGTTTTAGGATGCATCGGTGCAGGGTTGGGCGCTTTAGGCGCGGTTCTTCCGCTTCTGCCTTCTTTCCCGTTTCTTCTGCTGGCGGCGTTCTGCTTTGCCAGAAGTTCGGAAAGGCTGAATCACTGGTTTACCGGGACAAAGCTGTATAAAAACAATCTGGAAAGCTACGTGAAAGGCAGGGGCATGACGCGGAAAACGAAAGTTAAGATTATGGTGACGGTTACGCTTTTGATGTCAGTGGGATTTATCATGATGGATCAGGTTCCCGTGGGGAGGATTGTCCTTGCCTGCGTGTGGGTGTTCCATGTCTTTTATTTTATGCTTGGCGTAAAGACGATTCCGAAACGAGAGGCTTCCGGGCAGTCATAGCGGGATGGGGCGCAAACGAAACAGAAAGCTTTGCGGGAAATTTGCTGCGATGTTTAAGAAACAACATAAAACAAAATAAATCCACAAAAATATCAATAAAAATAGTGCCAGATTTATTGACATCCCTTTCATATAAGCATATACTGAACAATATGGACTACTTTGACAATCCGGCAGGAGAGACAGGCCGGATTCTGTAGAGGAGGAGCGCAGTATGCTTAGCAGAAATGACTTTCCGGTATTGGAATTTGATGACAATCCCACAGCCAAATTAAATCCCGGCAGTTTTGGGCATGAGAAGTTCGGGACGGACAAGATGGTAATCACCTTTTTTCCGGAAGTGGTGAACAAACTGGCGGCGCAGGGACAGATCAGGGAAGAGCGGCTTATGGCGGGCGAAAACCCGTTTATGATTTATCATTTTACAGAACATCCTGACGTGCTGCTGACCTTGGGACAGGTGGGCTGTCCCGCCTGCGGGGGAAATCTGGACGAATTTCATGCAATGGGAATTGAGAAAGTCATGTTCTGCGGCGGCGGGGGCGTTCTGGACCGGAACATTGCGGTGGGTGAGATTCTGGTGGTAGACGGAGCCATCAGGGACGAGGGCTTCTCCTATCAGTACATAGCGCCCTCAAGAGTGATTTATACAGATCCGGAGGTTACCGGTAAAATCAAAAATTATCTTAACGGCCGCAGCATACCTTATCTGAACGGCCTGACCTGGACCACGGACGCTCTTTTCCGGGAGACAGCCCAGAGAATCAGCAGGAGAAAAGAGGAAGGCGCGAAGATTGTGGAAATGGAACAGGCCGGGTGCATTGCCGTTGCCCGGTTTCGGAACTTTGCCTATGGCGCGCTGATCTATGGCGGGGATGATGTTTCCGGAGAAGAATGGTCCGGAAGAGGATGGAACACCCGGGAGGGAATCCGGCATGATTTGGTTATGCTGTGCAGGGAACTGGTGGAGATCATTTAGCCTGATGCAGGCAGACAAATTTACCTATATACAGAATAAAAGAAGGAAAGCAGATAAAGGAAAAGCAGCACACAGTACTGGATATGGAAAGGAGCAGCAATGGCAAAGTATTACACAGAAGAAATTCCCAAAACGGAGCGAATCCCCAAACTGGTAGCTCATCTTTACGCCAAAATGCCGGAGATCGAGTCCGCCAGGGCGAAGCTGATCACGGAATCTTATAAAGCGACGGAGGACAGGCCCATTGTCATGCGGCGCGCTCTGGCTTTTGCCCATATACTTGACAACATTCCCATTATTATCAGGGAGGACGAACTGGTGGTGGGCAGCAGTACCATTGCACCCCGGGGCTGCCAGACCTATCCGGAATTTTCCTATCAATGGCTGGAGGCGGAGTTCGACACCGTGGCCACGCGGAAAGCGGACCCTTTCTACATAGCGGAGCAGACCAAGAAAGACCTTCTGGAGGCGGACGCCTACTGGAAAGGGAAAACCACCAGTGAACTGGCCACCGCCCTCATGACCGAGGAGACGAAGAAGGCCATGGAGCACAATATTTTCACTCCGGGCAATTATTTTTATAACGGCGTGGGGCATGTGACCGTGCAATATGACAAGGTCCTGGCCATTGGCTACAGGGGACTGATTCAGGAGATGGAGGCGGAACTGGACAAGTGCAATCCGGGGGATGCGGACTACTGTACCAAGAGCCAGTTTTTGAAGGCGGCCATCTTGAGCTGTGAGGCCGTGATCCGGTATGCCCGCAGGTATGCGGAACTGGCGGAGAAAGAGGGGGCGTCCTGCAGGGATTCGGCCAGGAAGCAGGAGCTGCTGCAGATAGCGGCCAACTGCGCCCGGGTGCCGGAATACGGGGCTTCCACGTTCCACGAAGCCTGCCAGAGCTTCTGGTTTGTGCAGCAGCTGATTCAGCTGGAGTCCAGTGGGCATTCGATTTCGCCGGGACGCTTTGACCAGTATATGTATCCTTATTATAAGAAGGATCTGGAGGCAGGAAAGCTGTCCAGGGAGTTTGCCCAGGAGCTTATCGACTGTATCTGGGTAAAATTAAACGATTTGAACAAATGCCGTGATGCTGCCAGTGCAGAGGGCTTTGCGGGCTACAGCCTGTTCCAGAATCTGATCGTAGGGGGGCAGGACAAGGAAGGGTTAGACGTGACCAACGATCTGTCCTTTATGTGTATCAGCGCCTCCAAGCATGTGTTCCTGCCCCAGCCATCTCTGTCTATCCGGGTGTGGAACAAGTCTCCCCATGATCTGCTGATGAAGGCGGCGGACCTGACCCGCACGGGAATCGGGCTTCCTGCCTATTATAATGACGAGGTGATTATCCCCTCCCTGTTGAGCCGGGGCCTGACCTTGGAGGACGCCAGGGAGTACAATATCATCGGCTGTGTGGAGCCACAGAAGGCAGGCAAAACGGAAGGGTGGCATGACGCGGCCTTCTACAATATGTGCCGTCCTCTGGAACTGGTATTTTCCAACGGATGGGATAAGGGGGAGAAGATCAGCATAGAGACCGGGGACGTGGAAAATATGTCCACGTTTGAAGAATTTTACGATGCTTATAAAAAGCAGATGGAATACAATATATCTCTGTTGGTAAATGCGGACAATGCCATTGACGTGGCTCATGCCGTCAGATGTCCCCTGCCTTTCCTGTCCTGCATGGTGGAGGACTGCATTAAGCGGGGCAAAACCGTTCAGGAGGGCGGCGCGGTCTACAATTTCACCGGGCCACAGGGCTTCGGCATTGCAAATATGGCGGACTCGCTGTATGCCATTAAGAAACTGGTATTTGACGAGAAAAAGGTGACTCTGGCGGAGTACAAGCGTGCTCTTGCCATGAATTACGGACAGGGCTTTGACGCTGTCAGCGCAGGGGAGATTGTTACGGAAATCCTTAGGGAGATGAGCAGGAACGGCATGTCCGTGGACGAGGACCAGGTGGCGGGCATGATTGCGGCGGTGATGAATACGGAGGTTTCGCCGGAAGAGAAGAAGCGCTATGAGGAGCTGCGGGCCATGATTGATGAGGTGCCCAAGTTCGGAAATGATAACGAAGAAGTGGATATGTTTGCACGGGATGTAGCATATACCTATACCAGGCCACTGCTGAAATACCGCAATCCCAGAGGGGGCCAGTTCCAGGCGGGACTGTATCCCGTATCCGCCAATGTGCCTCTGGGCGCCCAGACCGGGGCGACTCCTGACGGCAGGCTGGCCCATACGCCTGTGGCGGACGGGGTTTCGCCTTCCGCGGGCAAGGATGTGTTGGGCCCCACTGCTGCGGCAAATTCCGTGTCCAAGTTAGACCATGGAATCGCTTCCAACGGCACTTTGTTTAATCAGAAATTTCATCCCACGGCTCTAAGCGGGGAGAAGGGACTGGAGAATTTTGTGGCGTTAATCCGTTCTTATTTTGACCAGAAGGGCAGTCATATGCAGTTCAATGTGGTGGACAGGCAGACATTGTTGGATGCCCAGGCTCATCCGGAGAAATATGCCCATCTGGTGGTGCGTGTGGCAGGGTACAGCGCGCTGTTTACCACGTTGTCAAAGTCGCTGCAGGATGATATTATCCGCAGGACGGAGCAGGGGTTCTAAGGATGGGGGAAGCTGCCTGCCGGGGGCGCCGGGATGCTTGGGATGGGGAAGCTGCCTGCCGGGGTCCCGGGGGACGGCGGGCAGCCCGCGGCGGCTTTGCTCATCGGCGCTAAGGGCGTTCCGAGGAGCCTTGGCATCGGCAATGCGCGCCATAGGACGCGCATCGCCGAAAGTCTCCTCTCCACAACGCGCCCAGTGTTTTCACAAAGCCGCCGCGGTCTGCCCTGCCTGTTTTGCGGCTGCCGGAGAAGCGGGGCTTCCCAGGTGTAAGGTATCAGGAGAAGCAGGGCTTTCCATGCGGAAACAAGAAGGGTATTTAGATACTTCCTTTTCGGAATTGTGTACCCATTGGAAAATGACTTATTAATATACATTGTAAATGGAAGATAAAGATTTTATAATTAACTATATAAACTGGAATTTCATAAAGGAGTGTGACTGCATGAAAAAGCTGATTTTTGGTTGTGCCTTAATGCTATGTGGAATTATTGGCGGAACTGGTTGGCTGATCGCAAGCGCATCTGTCATTCAGGAAGGAGCGTGGTCAACAGTTTTAAATGTATTTGATTTTGGTGGCATTGAATGTTATATTATTCTTTTTTTCTATGTTCTCGCCGTTATAGGAATAGTTGTCGCAGCCAAAGCCTTGAAGGAAGATAAGTAATTTCCAGTTTATAGAACTGTTAAGTTGTCGAAAAACACTTTTTCGAAAAGGGAGTTTAGATAGTCTGGGGAGAAGGGGCCTGCGGATTTCTGCAGGGCTGATTTTCTTCGGTTATGGAGAGAACAGGAGCCGGAGGGGAAAGAATAGGATGATCAAGCCGAAGCATCTTGAAAAAATATACCATCCTACAGATGAAGAAGGATATGAGGGCAGGATTATTTGCCAGTGCGGATGCAAAGCATTTAAAATACGGTGCTTTGGCGAGTTTTATGGCAGGTACAAAATGTCAGTCCATGAATATGAGAACAAATATGCACAGGCGGTACGTGCAGTTTGCGGGGATTGCGGGACAGATTATCTGCTGTACGATTTTGCGCTGCATGGTTATGACGGACTCATCTGCGGGGAAGGCATTGCTGTTCCTGACGAAATCTTAGATGATTTTATTACGGAAACAGACAGCTTATTTGAGGTGGAAATGTTTCTGGAATATGATGGGGAAGAAGATTTTCTGGAGGATGTGGTGAATGATACCTGGCTGCAAAAAGACTTTCATTTTACAGTGGCTGACAGAGCGAATGTCTGGTGTTCGGTTGCCATTGAACTGAAAGGTGTGCAGTCGGGAACGGACTACAAGGACTTTTTAATTGAGGAACTGGCGTAGCGGAATCCCCGGTTTAAGAATGGCCTTGACTTTACCCTTTCGTGCCATGGCGCAGCGATTTATACCCACAAACGAAATTAATTGCCGTCTGCACAGTATAACGAGTGAACGCATCGGCAATCCAGAGCTGAAAGCGGCAATTAAATGCGTTCACGAGTATAAATCAGGGAGGAAAATATAGGGAGGTAAAAGGAATGAGGAAGTTTGCGGTCTTATTATATCCGGACTTTTCTTTGCAGGAGATCACCTGTCTTACATCTGCGCTCACAGTCTGGTTTGGTGAGAAGATTGATTTTATTGCCGGTGAAAACAGAGAATATGTGAGCGAGGAAGGCTTCCGTATCCTTCCCACAAAGACAACGGCAGAAGCAAAGATAACCGATTACAGCTGCGTGATATTGCCGGGAACAATCCATCCATTGCCTGCGCTGTTCGATGATGCATTGATTGACTTTATCAGAAGCGGAATGCATTCGGATGTTGTCTTTGCGGCGATTTCTTCCGCTCCGATTTTGCTGTCCAAAGCGGGAATTCTTGGCGGCAGGAAATTTACTTCGGGTTATTTTATGCAGATGGCGGACGTTTTTGATTTTGTGGAAAAGCAAAACTTCCTGCACAAGGGAGTCGTGGAAGACGGAAATGTGATAACGGGTATCGGGATGTTTTTCCGGGAATTTGCGGAAGCTGTTCTGCGAAGGTTTGCATATGATATCGGAGATCATTTCATGCGTTACAAGCCGGAAGATTTTACGGAAGAAGAGCTGACATTTTACTGGTCTGATGATGAATATCAGGAATTTCTGGAGGAATTGAAGGATTATACCCGATGAGGGAAGCATTCTGGTTTGTGAGGAAGCTTTATGGATATCGCTTTATACTATCAGGAAAAAGGAAATCAGGAACCCTTTATCCTGTTGCATGGGAACGGAGAGGACGGCACTTATTTCAGGCACCAAATAGAATATTTTAGCCGCAGATACAGAGTGATTGCCTTAGACACACGAGGGCATGGTAAGTCGCCAAGGGGTACGGCTCCTTTTACGATTGCGCAGTTTTCCCGGGATTTGTATGATTTCATGACAGATTTGGAAATTCCTGCCGCAGTCATTTTGGGATTTTCAGACGGGGCAAATATCGCCATGCAGTTTGCGATAAAGCATCCGGATAAGGTAAAGGCATTGATCTTAAACGGAGGAAACCTGAATCCGGATGGTGTGAAAAGGACGACACAGATTCCGATTGAAATAGGATATAAAATAGCAAAACGATTTGCCTCCAAGTCGCCGGGTGCAAAAAGGAGTGCCGAAATGCTCGGCCTGATGGTGAATGAGCCGAATATTGAGCCGAAAGAATTGGCAAAAATAACAGCTCCCACACTGGTGATTTGCGGAAGCCGCGATATGATTAAGGAATCCCATACAAAAAAGATTGCGGAAAATGTACCCGGTGCTGAATTGGCAATTGTTAAGGGCACTCATTTTATTGCAAATAAGAAATATGCCGCATTCAATAAAGAGGTGGAAGCCTTTTTACAGAGCAGCAGATAGAAAACGGACAGACATAGGATGCCGGAACAGTCCTCTGTCGTCTTCAATATTGCAACAGATAAGGTGAATGTAGTCGGGATATTTCATCGGTTGGAGAATTACCGTAAGAGAATATCACATTTTTTATATGGGAAAGTCGAGAAAGGGACAGTAGATGATCGTAAAAAACCAATTTCCGATTCTGGAGTACAGTACGGATAAAATCGCTGTGATCAATCCGGACAGAGAGGCATCCAAACCGGACAGGGACGGACAGGGGGAGGGTGGATTCCGGCGGTTTCCAAGGCTCTGCCTGGTGACATTTTTTGAGGAGGTTCTTGCCGCGGCAGTGGAGCGGTATGGAGGCGAAAAGATAGGGACTTATGTGTCCGAAATGAAGGATTTTCATGTGTACCGTTTTGCTGTAAACGGAACGGAAATCTGTGCCGTACAGGCGGTGGTGGCCTCCGGCTCCATTGCCATGATGACGGATATGCTCTATGGCTGCGGGGTGGAGGTGATCGTCTGCTGCGGGGGCTGCGGCGTACTGGATGATATTCCGGAGGGGGATGTGATTATTCCGGTGCGTGCTCTGCGGGACGAGGGGGCTTCCTATAAATACCTGCCCCCTGCCCGGTTTATCGAGCTGCAGCCCGGTCCCATAGAGAGCTTCCGGAAAGTCCTGGAGAGACATGACATTCCCTACATAGAGTGCGCCACCTGGTCCACTGACGGCTTTTACCGGGAAACCCGGGAGATGGTGGCCTACCGGAGGGAAGAGGGCTGCAAAGTAGTGGAGATGGAATGCGCAGCCATGGCGGCTATTGCGGAGTTTCGGGGAAAGACCTTCGGACAGCTGCTTTACAGCGGGGATATTCTCATCGGCGGTGCGGAAGACTATGACGACAGGGATTGGAACAATAATGTTTCCGCCAGGGAGAGGCTGTTTGCCCTTGCCCTGGAGGCTCTGTGCATGCTGTGAGAAAGGAGAGGCTGTGTATACCGGAGGAATGCAGATGAAACGTTATGACAAGGAATTCTGGGAGATGTTGGATGCCTTGGTTCATGCCTCGGAAATCGTCATAGATAGGCCAAAGGGAACGGTCCATCCCAGGTATCCGGAGTTTGTTTATCAGGTGGATTACGGATATTTGAAGCATACTTCATCCATGGACGGCGCAGGCATTGACGTGTGGGTGGGTTCCGGCGAAAAACAGGTGGATGCAGTCATATGTACTGTGGATTTCAGGAAGAGGGACTCTGAAATCAAGATTTTGATTGGCTGTACGGAAGAAGAAAAAATGGTTGTGTATCAGGCGCATAATGAAACACAGTATATGAAGGGGATCATGATAAGGCGATAAGGGCCGGGGCGGTTCCGGGTTCATTTGTGATCGGAAGGCCTGCGGCAGCGGAGCGAAGGTGGTAGAAAATGGCAGCAGATTATTTACAGACAAAAGGAAGAATCTTTGATATACAGCGTTATTCCATACATGACGGAACGGGAATCCGCACTATATGCTTTTTGAAAGGCTGTGTACTGCGGTGCAAATGGTGCTGTAACCCGGAATCCCAGGAGTACCCCATCCAGGAGATGATTGTCCAGGGAAAGGCGAAAACCATCGGCCGGGACGTGACGGTGGCGGAGGTCATGGAGACCGTGGAGAAGGACAGGCCCTATTACAACCGCTCCGGCGGGGGACTGACCCTTTCCGGCGGGGAGAGTCTCTGTCAGCCGGAGTTTGCCCGGGATTTGCTCCGTGCGGCAAAGGCGGTGGGAATTAACACGGCCATGGAGAGCATGGGCTGCGCCAAATGGGAGGTTATCCGGGAGATTCTGCCATATCTTGATCATTATCTTATGGATATCAAGCATATGGACAGCGGCAAACACAGACAGTTTACGGGCAAGGGCAATGAGCTGATGTTGGAGAATGCGAAGAAGATTGCAGCTTCCGGCCAGACGTATCTAAGCATACGGGTGCCCGTTATTCCCACCTTCAATGATACAAGCGGGGAAGTGAAAGCCATTGCACGGTTCGCGGATGCCCTGCCCGGGGTGGAGGAGATCTACCTGCTTCCCTACCACAGGCTTGGGCAGGATAAGTATGCGGGACTTGGGCGGACCTATGAACTGCCGGATATCCTGCCGCCGGAGCAGTTCCATATGGAGCAGCTGAAGAGGGAAGTGGAGAACTGCACCAAATTAAAGTGCCATATAGGCGGTTGACCTTTCTTTTTCGGAGAAGGGTGGATTTGATGTAAGACTGGGAAAGGACAAAGCTTGATGGCAGCACAGAGGCTTTCGCAAGGAAAATCGAACGAAAGATGCTGTACCATATAATGCCCTTGAAACTGTGTGAAAAAGCCAAAACAGGATTGCTTTATCTCGCTTTATTATAGAAGGGAAGCCTGACTTCGGGATGCTTTAAGGGGGAAGTGTTTCAGGGGCAGAGGAGTGGACGGCACAGCTGACAGGGCCTGGATAGGAGAGAAAAGGATGAGGATGATAGACGATATTACCGATTTTATTTTTCTGGAAGATATTCCTCCCGGGGATGGAATTTCAATGGAAGAAAAGCACTCCGATGTTATTTTCATTCCGGGCGGCTCTTATCCGGAACTGCCGGAGCGGGCGGCGGAATTGTGGAAAGCGGGATATGCGCCCTACATTGTGCCGTCGGGCAGATATTCCGTAACAGTGGGAAAATTCACGGGCGCGAAGTCAAAGGCGGATGTCTACGGAAAGGATTATGCTACGGAATGCGAATTTTATACGGATGTACTTCTGTCCAAGGGAGTCGCCCTGGACGGCATTTTTCCGGAGGCGGAGGCACAGTTTACCGCGGAAAACGCCAGATTTTCCAGAAAAATCCTGGACGCGAAAGGCATTCACCCAAAAAAAGCCATTCTCTGCTGTAAGGGATACCATTCCAGAAGGTGCCTGATGTATTACCAGTTGAATTTTCCCGAAACGGAATTTCTCATTGCGCCGGTTTATGTGGATGTGACCAGGGAAAACTGGTATCGGACAAAACGGGGGCAGGAGAAGGTCCTGGGGGAATTGAAACGTCTGGGGACACAGTTTACTCCGGAGCTTACGCCGGAGTGGCAGAATGTAAAAAGAAAAGTGTAAAGCCTTAATCATTCAATAAAGACTTTACACCTTCTGTTATGAGTTACGATTTATGTATGGTTAATTGCCGTCTTCCAACATTGATTGAAAGATATCTTTTAACTTTTGTAAATCCTCGTTATCGGGTGTTTTCATTAGAGCGTTATTGATAAATTCCAAAGCGAGCCGGATAAATCCCTGAAACTGTTTATTTGTCATTCCCATATCTGTAGCCATCCTATCACCGCCTTTCTGATAGAATCAGTATAGCGGATTTGAGAAAAGATGTAAAGCCTTTATTCAATTATTAAGGTGCTGTTAATCGTAGTATGTCAGCTGCGGAACTGCATAGGAACTGGTGGAAAACCTGTCGTATACCTGTGGCAGGCATATGAGGTTGGAAGAAGCATACAGAATGATTTCCTTTTGCATTATATCATATGCAGGCCCTGTCTGTAAACGGTCTGGGAAGTCAATGATGAGTTAATTGTGGGAAAGGTTGGGAAAGATACAGAACAATTTAAGCGGGAGCCGCAGGTGGAAACAATGTGGACAGAAAGGAGACTCCATATGGGTATTTATTTAAATCCGACAAATGAAGGCTTTTGGACAGCAGTTCGCTCGGAGATCTATGTGGACAAGACAGGACTGCTTGCCTGTACGAACCGGTATTTGAATACGGAACAGAAATATTTCTGCGTCAGCAGGCCCAGGCGCTTCGGAAAGTCTATGGCGCTTAAGATGCTTGCGGCTTATTACAGCAGCAGCTGTGATTCCAAAGAGCTGTTTGCAGGGCTGAAGATAGAAGAAAACAAATCCTATTCCGAATATCTGAACCGGTTTGACGTGATTCTGCTGAATATGCAGCAGTTTGTGATACGCGCTAGGGATTCTGGGATGATAGAATACCTGGAGCGGGTGGTGCTTGAAGATATTCGGGAAATATATGGAGATTTGCTTCCGCAGGATACAATTGTTTTGGCGGAGGCGCTTGAAAGAATTTACGCCAAAACCGGAAAGCAGTTTGTTTTCCTGATTGACGAATGGGACTGTGTAATGAGAGAGCGGCAGGATTCGGAGGCGCTACAGAAGGAGTATCTTGATTTTTTGAGGAATCTGCTGAAGGACCAGGCTTATGTGGCGCTTGCTTACATGACAGGGATTCTCCCGGTAAAAAAATACGGTCAACATTCAGCGCTGAATATGTTCTGGGAATATTCCATGACGGATCAGGCTTTCTTGGAGGAATATACCGGATTTACGGAAGAGGAGGTCAGGGGGCTGTGTCAGCGGTTTTCCATGAATTATGAGGAGACAAAGGCCTGGTATGACGGATATCAATTGACGGAATTCAAGCATGTATACAATCCCAAATCCGTAGTGGAATCTATGCTTCGCCGGAGATTTTCAAACTATTGGACGTCTACAGAGACCTATGATGCATTGAAGATATACATGGATATGGATTTCGACGGACTGCGGGCAGATGTCATTGGGATGTTGGGCGGGGAGCGCGTCCGGGTAAACACCAGAAGCTTCCAGAATGACATGTGTACCTTCCGGACAAAGGATGATGTACTGACCCTGCTGATTCACCTGGGATATCTGGGATATGACTCTGTGGAGAGAGAGGCTTTTATTCCCAATAAGGAAATCAGCGAGGAATTTGAGAACGCCATGAGTGTGGGCGGTTGGGCAGAAGTCATGAATGTGTTGAGGGCATCGGAACGGCTGTTGGAGGATACCCTTCGGGGGGATGAAAAACGAGTCGCGGAAGGTTTGGACAGGGCCCACAGGGAGGTGGCTTCCATTCTGACCTACAATGACGAGAGCTGCCTGGGGGCGGCCGTCAGCCTGGCATATTATAGTGCCAGAAGGGATTATCGAATGATACGGGAGTTTCCCACCGGCCGGGGGTTTGCCGATGTGGTATTCCTGCCCCTGCCCGGCCGCAGGAAACCGGCTATTGTGGTGGAATTAAAATTTGATAAATCCGCGTCGGCAGCTCTTGCGCAGATCAGGGAACGACAGTATACCCGGGCTCTGGAGGGGTATTCCGGCGAGATTCTGTTGGTGGGCGTGAATTATGATAAGGACAGCAGTGAGAAAATGCACAGCTGCGTGATCGAAAGGGTGGAGTAAGGCGCCTATAGAAGCGTGGGGGCTGTGGAGGCATAACAAAATATGGGAGGAAGCGGCATGAAAATAGGCGAAGTCGGATTGCTGACCAATGATGTGATAAGACTGGCGGACTTTTATAAAAAGCTGCTGCAGATCGATAACGGAAGCAATGACAGGGTACACCAGACCCTGATCGCGGAAGAAACCATGCTGACCATATATCATGACGGCACAGAGAAAAATAACCGGAATCAGAATATTTGCCTGGCATTTACCGTGGAGGATATTCAGCGGGAGTATGACAGGCTCAGGGAACTGGGGGCCAAAATCATAGAACCGCCTGCAGCGCGTCCCTGGGGAGCAGTGAATATGAGCTTTTATGACCCGGATGGAAATACTGTCTTTCTCCGGGCCTTTCCGCAGCAGCCTCCCATACAAAAGACAAATTATCCGCCGGGATGGCTGTCTGACATCAGCTTTGTGGTGATTTTTGCAAATTACCAAGGGAAATGGGTTTACTGTCTGCATAAGCGCCGGGGAAGCTTTGAGCATCCGGGCGGTCATGTGGAGCGGGGAGAGACGCCCCTGCAGGCGGCGAGACGGGAGCTGTACGAGGAATCGGGGATTACGGACTGTCATCTGACGCCGCTGTGGGATTATGAACAGAAGTGGGAGGACGGCGTGGGAAAGAATAACGGCAGAGTCTTCTATGCAGAGGTTCATTCCATGGGGGAGCTGCCGGAGAGCGAAATGAGCCGTGTTGAACTGTTTTCCTCCGTGCCGGAAAATTATACCTATGATTCCGCGGAGGAAGCCCGGGATTTAGAGCGGATAGAGAACATGCTCCGGGCCTTCCGGGAGTAGCGGCTTCCGGCATGGTCTGTGGGGAAGCGGGGAGACTACGCTGAACCGGAGTTGTCCAAAGATTGGTCTGTTTCCGCCCCATGCCGGAAAAGACGGATATAGAAACCACAAAAATAAAACAAAAACGACACAATCCAACAATTATTTATTGACTTGTATGGTGGATAGGCTTATAATGAAGGAAAAGCATTTCCATAGAAACCAAAAACGAATCAGGAGGAAGCAAAATGCAGAACGAGTACGAAGTAAAAAAAGAGATTTGTGACATTGGCAGGAGAATTTACAACAGGAACATGGTTGCGGCAAACGACGGCAATATTTCCGTGAAGATCAGCGACAACGAATTTCTGTGTACCCCTACCGGCGTGTCCAAGGGCTTCATGACCCCCGAATACATCTGTAAAGTGGACGCCCAGGGCAATGTCATTCAGGCCAACGGCAATTTCCGGCCTTCATCCGAGATCAAGATGCATATGAGAGTGTATCAGGAGAGACCTGACGTAAAGAGCGTGGTACATGCCCATCCCGTATATGCCACCAGTTTTGCCATTGCAGGCATTCCCCTGACCCAGCCTATCATGCCCGAGGCGGTTATCGCACTGGGCTGCGTTCCCATTGCAAAATACGGCAGACCTTCCACCATGGAGATTCCCGATGCGGTTTCCGAGTATGTGCAGCATTTTGACGCCGTGCTGTTGGAGAACCACGGCGCGCTGACCTATTCCGATTCCCTGCTTGCGGCATACCTGAAGATGGAATCCGTGGAATTCTACGCGCAGCTCCTGTACCAGTCCAGAGTACTGGGCGGACCCAAGGAATTTACCCCGCAGCAGGTGGAAGATCTGTACGAAATCAGAAGACAGTTCGGCATGAAGGGACGTCATCCCGCCAATCTCTGCCCCAACGCAAAGGAAGGCAAGCCCAGCTGCCATACCTGCGGAGGCGGATGCCACAGCGGCAAGGAGAGCGGAGCCGTTTCTGCCGATATGGTGGCGGAGATCACCAGGAAGGTGTTGGAGCAGTTAGGAAAATAAGGATTCCAGATCTCCCATTGAGGAAATGTCTATAGGACAGGCATTTCAGGAGAGTCATCGTATCATATGGAAGAAGGGCATTCCATGGAAAACAGAGAGATAGAAGCAATCGTCCGTGAGGTCCTGAAAGCAGCAGAGGGCGGAAACGGGGCGGTATTCCGTCAGCCAGGGGAGACATTCCCGACAGAACAGAAAACATCTGCCGAAGCCGGGGAGATTTCGGGGACAGCCGCCTGGACAGGGAGCAGGAAGGTAATTCCCGGGTCCGGAAAACTTGCGGCGGCAAACGGCGGTCTGGTTCCCGTGACCATGCCCCTGGCCCTTGCGGTGAAGCTCATCGAGAGCATTGAGGCAAAGGCTGCGGAATGGGGCATGCGGGTGGTTACCGCCGTCTCCGATGCGTCCGCCAGGCCCGTAGCCGTTCACTGTATGGACGGAGCCTACATAGGAAGCTTTGACGTGGCGCTGAACAAGACATATACATCCATTGCCTTTCAGATGTCCACTGCGCAGTTGGGGACTTTAAGCCGGCCGGGGGAGAGTCTGTACGGCATACAGTTTACCAATGAGGGCAGAATCGTTATTTTTGGAGGCGGGGAGGTGCTGAAGCGGGGCGATGCGATTGTGGGCGCCCTGGGTGTCAGCGGCGGCAGCGCCGAACAGGACACAGCGTTGGCTGCTTACGGAAAATCAGTTTTTGAAAATTTAGAGGGACTTTCCAATTAAGAGCCGTCGCGCAGCGGCAAAAGCAAAGTATTGAAGGCGTGGGAGAGAACGCCGAGAATACTTTGCCTAAAAGAGCCGTCGCGCAGCGACAAAAGCAAAGTATTGAAGGCGTAGGAGAGAAAGTTTCATGAGGGATCTATCGAATGAAACTTTGTCTCATGGGAGAACGCCGAGAATACTTTGCCTAAAAGAGCCGTCGCGCAGCGACAAAAGCAAAGTATTGAAGGCGTAGGAGAGAAAGTTTCATGAGGGATCTATCGAATGAAACTTTGTCTCATGAGAGAACGCCGAGAATACTTTGCCTAAAAGAGCCGTCGCGCAGCGACTAAAATAGGAGGTAGCAAAGTGCTTATAAATGAGAATCTGGTACAGGACATTGTACAGGAAGTCGTGGCGAAGATGCAGATTGCGGAATCTCCAGGCGGCAAGCACGGCATTTTTAAGGACATGAACGAAGCCATTGCGGCCGCAAAGGCATCCCAGGAGAAAGTCCGCAGAATGTCCCTTGACCAGAGAGAGCAGATCATCGGAAATATCCGCAGACGAACCCATGAAAATGCGGAACTCATTGCCAGAATGGGCGTAAACGAGACAGGAATGGGCAATGTGGGACATAAGATATTAAAGCATCGGCTGGTGGCGGACAAAACCCCCGGCACGGAAGACTTGAGGACGACGGCGTGGTCCGGAGACAGGGGACTGACATTGATTGAAATGGGACCCTTCGGGGTTATCGGAGCCATCACCCCCTGCACCAATCCAAGCGAGACGGTCATCTGCAATTCCATCGGCATGATTGCCGCAGGAAATACGGTGGTGTTCAATCCCCATCCCCAGGCGGTGAGGACCACCATCTTTGCCATCAACATGATCAATGAGGCTTCCCTGGAGGCAGGAGGGCCGGACAATGTGGCCTGCACCGTGGAACAGCCCACCCTGGACACCAGTAATGTGATGATGAAGCACAAGGATATCCCGCTTCTGGTGGCCACCGGAGGGCCGGGTGTGGTGACGGCAGTGCTTTCCTCGGGAAAGAGGGGCATCGGCGCAGGGGCGGGCAATCCCCCCGCAGTGGTGGACGAGACGGCGGATGTGAGAAAGGCAGCAGCGGATATCGTCAACGGCTGTACCTTTGACAACAACCTTCCCTGCATCGCGGAGAAGGAGATCGTGGCAGTGGAATCCATTGCGGACGAATTGATGCACTACATGATAGCCGAACAGGGCTGTTACCTGATTTCCAGGGAGGAGCAGGAAAGGCTTACGGCAACGGTGCTCACCCCCAAGGGGCTGAACCGCAATTGTGTGGGCCGGGATGCCAAAACCCTGCTTGGCATGATTGGGGTGACTGTGCCCGACAATATCCGCTGCATTGTTTTTGAAGGACCCAAGGAGCATCCTCTGATTGCCGAGGAGCTGATGATGCCTATTTTGGGCATGGTCCGGGCGAAGGATATCGACGACGCCATAGAGCAGGCCGTGTGGCTTGAGCATGGAAACCGTCACTCCGCTCATATTCACTCCAAGAATATAGACAATATTACAAAGTACGCGAGAGCCATTGATACGGCCATCCTGGTGAAAAATGCGCCTTCCTACGCGGCGCTTGGCTTCGGCGGAGAAGGCTACTGTACCTTTACCATAGCCAGCCGCACAGGCGAGGGCCTGACCAGTACCAAATCCTTCACCAAGAGCAGGCGCTGCGTCATGTCCGACAGCCTCTGCATCCGGTAATGCGCGGCAGCAGTGCGGAAGGCAGAAGCGACAAACTGAAAGGAGATTATAGAATGGCAGATACGGCACAGATAGAAGAGATTGTGAAACAGGTGCTGGCCAGTATTTCGGGAACCGCAGCCGCGGCTTCCGCTACAGGCAGCGGGGCGGCAGGCGCAGAGATTCCGGGGACGGCCCATGTGGCAATGCTCACCGGTCTGGAGCATTTTGACGTAAAGGAATTTCCCATGCCGGAAGTGGGCGACGACGACATTCTGGTAAAGGTGGAAGGCTGCGGCGTCTGCGGTACGGACGCCCATGAATTCAAGAGAGACCCCTTCGGCCTGATTCCCGTGGCCCTGGGACACGAGGGAACCGGCGAGATCGTGAAGATGGGGAAAAATGTAAAGAAGGACAGCGCGGGCAAGGATTTAAAGCTTGGCGACAAAGTGGTTACCTGCATGATTTTCAAGGATAACCCGGATATCACCATGTTTGACCTGAATAAGCAGAATGTGGGCGGCGCCGATGTGTACGGCCTGCTTCCGGACGACGATATTCACCTGAACGGATGGTTTTCCGATTATATCCTGATACGGAAAGGCTCCACCGTGTTTAACGTAAGCGATCTGGACCTGTATTCCAGAGTGCTCATTGAACCCTGCGCAGTGCTGATCCATGCTGTGGAGCGGGCCAAGAGTACGGGAATACTGCGGTTCAACAGCAGAGTGGTGGTACAGGGCTGCGGACCCATCGGGCTGATCTGCATTGCCATCCTGCGCACCATGGGTATCAACAGGATTGTGGCTGTGGACGGAGAACAGAAGCGTCTGGATTTCGCAAAGGAACTGGGAGCTTCCGATTCCGTGAACTTTAAGGAACACAAGGGGATTGAGGCCCTGACAGCGGCCGTGGAGGAGAAATGCGAAGGACATCTGGCGGATTTCGCCTTCCAGTGCACAGGCTCTCCTGCAGGACATTCCAATATCTATAAGTTCATCCGCAACGGCGGCGGACTTTGCGAACTGGGATTCTTCATCAACGGCGGCGACGCCACCATCAATCCGCACTTTGATATCTGCTCCAAGGAGATTACCACGGTGGGTTCCTGGGTTTATACCCTGCGGGATTATGCCACCACCTTTGATTTCCTCAAGAGCGCCAAGAAAATGGGCCTTCCCATGGATAAGCTGATTACCCATACATATCCCCTGGAGGAAATCAATGAGGCGCTGAAGACCAATCTGGCCATGACAGGACTGAAGATTGCGATTATCAATAAATAATATAAAGATGCGGGAATCAACTCTTTTCAAGGAAGACAGCTTTCCAGGAGAGAAAAAATGTTACTGTTCACGGCTTCGCCGTTCACAGCAACATGATGCACACAAAATGAACAAAGTGCGTTCATTTTGGCGCTTGCTGTCTCGGGTTTCCGTGCAAAATGCGCACGAAAACACCTCGCGGAGGTACCTGTAAACAGTAATAAAAAAGTCTATGGAAGAAAAGAAATCAATGGAAGAGAGTAAGTCTATGGAAGAAAAGAAGGAAGGAACAAATTCCGCGGAAGAAGCGGTGGGATTGTTGGAGGTATTCGGACTGACCTGCGCGTTCCTTGCGGCCGACGCAGGCTGTAAGGCCGCAGATGTCACACTGGAGACTTTTGATAAAAACAAACCGGCAAATGCGGACGCGCTGCCGGTACCCTTACTGGTGACGGTGAAATTCAGGGGAAGCGTGGCGGCTGTGGAAGCGGCCATGGAAGCGGGAGAGGCGGTGGCAAAATCCCTCACCGGCGTAGTCCAGAGGCACATTATCCCCAGACCCACCGGGGACACCGGCAAAATGCTGAAAATCAGCGCATTTGACAAAAATTGATAGGGAGTAAGAACGTTGCGGTTTACAGGCAGTTCCTCCGGATGTTTTTCGTGGGCACTCTGCATGAACAATCCCGGGACTGCAGGCGCCGGTAGGAGCGGCAGAGCCGTGGGAAGCCGTGAACGGTAACGAAAGAAATCAGAAAGAGCGTATAGGCAGGAAAGGAGAGCACTATGGCACAGGAAGCATTGGGAATGGTAGAAACAAGAGGTCTTACGGCAGCCATTGAGGCAGCGGATGCAATGACCAAGTCCGCGGAGGTATCTCTGGTGGGCACCGAGAAAATCGGTTCCGGACTGGTAACCGTAATGGTGCGGGGAGATGTAGGCGCCGTAAAGGCAGCTGTGGAAAGCGGTTCCGCAGCCGCAGGCAGGCTTGGCGAACTGGTGGCGGCCCATGTGATTCCCAGACCCCATTCCGACGTGGAGAAGATTCTTCCGAAGATCTGACAGGACAGCAGGGCGCGGCGGCTGACCGCCTCCTGACAAACTGCTGCAGACAGGGAAGAGATTGCAATATCAGTAAAGGAGCCGGCAAATGAGCAATACATCATTGGGCTTTATTGAAATTACAGGTGTGGTTGCCGCCGTGGATGCCCTGGACATTATGTGCAAGACATCCGGCGTGGAGCTGGCCACCTGGGAGAGAAAACTGGGGGGAAGGCTTGTCACCATTGTGGTAAAGGGTGACGTGGCGTCTGTCACGGAAGCCGTGGAGACCGCCGCTGCAAAGGCCATCAAAAAGCCTGTGGCAAAAGGCGTCCTGGCGAACCCCCACGAAGAGATCGTGAGACTGGTGAACTTAAGCGCAAGCCGTTTCATGAATAAAGACACGCAGCCCGGCCTGGACGAAAGAACCATCCAGGAAGTGTAGAAAAGGGTAACCGGAACAGAGACAGCACCCCCTGGCCGTGCCGGGATTCCCGGTATTCCAAACGGCGGAAGAGGGTTATGGAACGATTAACAGGAGGAGAATAAAATGGCACAGGAAGCATTAGGAATGGTGGAAACAAGAGGTCTGGTTGCGGCGATCGAAGCTGCGGACGCTATGTGTAAGGCTGCGAATGTCAGCCTGGTAGGCACGGAGAAAATCGGTTCCGGACTGGTAACCGTAATGGTACGCGGCGATGTAGGCGCAGTGAAGTCCTCTGTGGAAGCCGGCGCATCCAGCGCATCCAAACTGGGAGAACTGGTAGCTACCCATGTAATTCCCAGGCCTCACAGCGATGTTGAGATGATTCTTCCCGCAGTAAAGGCGTAGTTACTGTGAAAGTCCTGCTGCTTGCCTTGCGGAAAACGCGCAGTCCGAATAAGCTCCCTTGCTTATTCGGCAAGACAGCAGTGCGCCAAACCCGCTTCCCTGGGTACAGGCGCAGGGAGAAGGACAGGGCGATAAGTGGTGCAGGGAAGGAACTTCACGGTCCGGAAGAGCGGAGGCTCGTTTTCCGCCCGGGGCGGGAAGCGGCAATGGAGGAAGAACATGGAACAACAGACAGTGGAAATGATTACCCGGATGGTGCTTCAGGCCATTCGCGGAACGGAGGAGAAGGCCGACGGATTTCAGGTACCGGTAGGGGTATCCGCAAGACATATCCACCTGACACAGGAGCATGTGGAAATCCTGTTCGGAACCGGCTATCATCTGACGAAGAAAAAAGATCTCATGGGCGGTCAGTATGCCTGCAACGAGACGGTGACCATTGTGGGCCTGAAACTTCGGGCCATCGAAAACGTAAGAGTTCTGGGACCGGTGCGGAAGGCCTCCCAACTGGAGATATCCGCAACGGATGCCATGAAACTGGGCGTAGCGGCTCCCATTCGGGAATCCGGCAATGTAAAAGGCAGCGCCCCCATCGCAGTGGCAGGACCCAAGGGCGTTATCTATCTGGAGGAAGGCTGCATTGTGGCCATGCGCCATATTCATATGTCTCCGGCGGATGCAAATGCGGCGGGAGTCAGGGACGGCGATATCGTGTCTGTGAAAGTGGATAATGAGCGGGGAACCGTGTATAATCAGGTGAAAATCCGTGTAGACGAGAGCTTTACCCTGGAGATGCATATTGATACCGACGAAGCCAATGCCGGTAAGATCAAGACAGGCGACAGGGCGACGATTATCAAATAGCTTTGCGGACGTCAGGCAAAAAGGTCCGCAGAGGAATAAGCATATCTGCAGAATCAGGCTGCAGCTGAATCGGATTGCAACGATAAAACATTGCAATAGGAGCTGTCCGCAAAGCCCTGTAAAACAGGGTAAGCGCTGAATCCGGCATATTTGCGGCGGTTCCGGGGCGGACGGCGGGCGGAAATTTGACATCATGGGCAGACAGCTTTGGACTGCCCGCCGATCTGTCTCAAAATACCGGGGGCGTGCCCGGCGCACAGGCTTAGCCTGCGGCAGTTTCCGGGAGGCCCGGAGTTAAAGAGAGGCAGTACACTGATAGGAGATACATACCATGATTGTGGGAAAAGTAGTGGGAAGCATCGTTTCCACCCGCAAATGCGAGAATCTGGTTGGAAATAAATTTATGATTATTGAACCCCTGGAAGAAATGTCCGTCGGAGGCGCCCGTTTTGTTGCCATTGACAATATCGGCGCGGGAATCGGCGAGACTGTTCTGGTGGCTACGGGAAGCGCCGCCCGGGTTGGGATGGAAAAGGCGCCTGTGGACGCAGCCATTGTGGGAATTGTTGACGAGTGAGGGTATAGACGGCATTCCGGCCTTTATTATATGACAGAAAGGTAATTCCGGGCTGCCAATCGGGACAGCTGCCCGGCAGTATCAATGGACAGAGCGGCTGCCGAAATGATCATTTTGGAGAATATGATATGGAGATGCAGGCATTGAAGCAGGTTTTGCGGGAAAGCGGCATAGTCGGCGCGGGAGGCGCAGGCTTTCCCACTTATGCGAAACTGGATGAGAGAGCGGAAGTTATATTGATGAACTGCGCAGAGTGCGAACCGCTGCTGAAGCTTCACCGGCAGCTGATGGAACAGTGCGCGGAAGAGATTTTGAGAACCTTTGACGGAATGGCCCGGGCTGTGGGAGCAGGGGAAGCCGTCATCGGCATTAAGAGAGAATACAAGTCCGCCGTAAAGGCGATTGAACGATACATAGACAGATACCCCCATATGCGGGTGCAGCTGTTGGACAGTGCCTATCCCATGGGGGATGAAGTGGTGCTGATCTACGAAGCCACGGGAAGGGTTATCCGGCCCGGCGGGCTTCCCATAGAGGAAGGGGTAGCCGTTTTCAATGTGGAGACGGTCTATAATGTCTGCCGTGCCCTGGAAAAACAGATTCCTGTGGCAGACAAACTGGTGAGCGTGGTAGGGGAAGTATCCCATCCCGTAACGGTGCGGGTGCCAATCGGCGCCTCCATTCGGGATGTGGTGGCTCATGCAGGAGAGATCCTGGTGAAAAATCCGGCCTACCTTGTGGGCGGTCCCATGATGGGAAACCTGCAGGAGGAGACTGACGTGGTGACCAAGACTACCAATGCGGTGATTGTCCTGGACAAAAGCCACAGCCTGATTCAGCGCAAAAACAGGAACGCGGCCATTGACCTGAAACGTGCGGCCTCCGCCTGCTGCCAGTGCGAGACCTGCACCAGTCTCTGCCCCCGCCATGCCCTGGGGCACCCCATCGAACCCCATAAATTTATGCGCAGCGCGGCCAACAAAGATTTTCAGGATACCAATGTATTTTTGAACACCTTTTTCTGCAGCTCATGCGGTTTGTGCGAGAATTTCTCCTGTCCCCAGGGACTGGCGCCCAGAAGCCTGATCGCCGATTACAAACTGGGACTGCGCAAGGCAGGGGTAAAGGTGCCGCAGGACGTAAAGCCTGCTCCCGTGAACAAGGGCAGGGATTACCGCAAGGCTCCGGAGGAGAGACTGGAGGCACGGCTGGGACTCTCCAAATACAATGTGGACGCGCCACTGCAGGAGGACGGTTACTGGGAAAAAGAAAATCTGATTCATAAAGTGAAACTGCTTCTAAGTCAGCATATCGGCGCCCCGGCGGTTCCTGTGGTGGAAAAGGGGGCAGAAGTCAGAAAGGGAGACTGCATTGCCCGGCCGGCGGAAGGATTGAGCGTAGGCATTCATGCCTCCGTGGACGGCATTGTACAGGAAGTGACGGAGAAATATATTACGATTGTGCGGCAGTAGACAGACGCTTTTTTGAATTCTTTCTGTATATACGTTTAAGTAAGGAAACGCATGCAGGACCGTAACACCTGCGGAACTGGAATACGGCATGAGTCCCCGCACATATCCGTAGGATATACGGATGATATATTATGTTTGAGGATTCCCTGGTGAAATTGGTAGGAAAAATACCTTTTCAGAATGATGTTTCTGGAATGATGCCACGTAATGCACAAATTTTGGAGGTAAGAAATGAAAAAAGCTGTCTTATGGATTCAAATTCTTGTGCTTATCGTTGAATTCTTTGTTGTGGTTTTGTTAGGATTTGAAGTGCATGGACATATGAATCCGGATAACATGATAATAGAAGCAGTCATGTTGGGAATATGTTTGACTATCAACATAATTTGTACTTTTTATAAGCTGTATATAGATAGAAAACAACGGATGATGCAGTAGGAACATCTTTCCGAAAAGGAAGTAAGGAAACGTATGCAGGGCCGTAACATCTGCGGAACTGGAATAACAGCATAGTTATAGGTACGGAAGGGAATTTATGCGGAACTGGAATAACAGCATAAGTTCCCGTCCGTGCCCAGAGAATATACGGACGTTGCCTTTGCGGGCGTATATTCTCTGAAGTTATAGGTACGGAAGGGAATTTATGCGGAACTGGAATAGGAGGTACACCCATGGGCAAGGCTTTGGGCATGATAGAATTTAAGACGGTATCTGCCGGAGTGACGGCGGCGGATGCCATGGTAAAAACGGCGGCTGTGGAACTGGTGGAAGCCCAGACCGTATGCCCCGGCAAATACATCGCTCTGATCACCGGAGATTTGAGCGCGGTGGATGCCGCCGTGGAGACGGCAAAGGTACGATATGGGGAGAACCTGATTGACAGCTTTGTTCTGGGAAACCCCCACGAGGGCATTTTCCCCGCAATCTACGGAACCACCCATGTGGAGCATATCAGTTCCCTGGGGATTTTGGAGACCTTTGACGCTGCGGCTATCATCGTTGCGGCGGATGTGGCGGCCAAGACGGCGGATGTGGAGCTGATCGAGCTGCGGATCGCCAAAGGCATGTGCGGAAAATCCTATGTGTTCCTGTGCGGCGAGGTATCCGCTGTGGAGGCTGCCATTTCGAAAGCGAGAGCCAGTGTGTCCGAAAGCGGCATGTTCCTTGATTCCACGGTGATAGCCCATCCGGATCCCCAGATCTGCAAGTCGATTTTGTAGGGAAGGGTATATGTAAAGGCGGCGCAGGGGACGCGTGGACGGCAAACGAAAGGACCTGGATTTTAATAATTAAAACGGATTGCTAAAGAGAAAAGAGGCGGGGAGTGAGACGGGTATGCTGGCAGTAGAGCGCAGAAATATGATTTTGGAAAAACTGCAGGATGAGCGCAAGGTGGTGGTCAGCGAGTTGAGCGCCCTTTTTGACGTGTCAGAGGAAACGATCCGCCGGGACCTGGATAAACTGGACCGGCAGGGCCTGGCAATCAAGAGCTACGGCGGGGCTGTGCTGAACGAGAATTCGGCCCTGGACATGCCCTTTAATGTCCGCAAAAACCGCAATATCAAGGGGAAGCAGGAGATTGCGGACCTCATCGGCAGCCTGGTGAAGGAAGACGAACATATCATCGTAGATCCCAGTACCACGGCGGTGGCCATTGTGAAAGCCCTGAAAACCCGGAAAAAGCTGACTGTGATCACCAGTTCCATTGAAGTACTGATCGAGCTTTCCGATGTCAGCGGATGGGATATCATCTGCACCGGAGGCGTGCTTCGGGAAAATTACCTGACTCTGGTGGGTTCCCGAGCGGCGGATATGATCAGCTCCTTCTATGCGGACAAGGCCATTATATCCTGCAAGGGCATTGACCTGAATAAGGGAGTAACCGACGCCAACGAGGCGCTTTCCCAGGTGAAGCAGGCAATGCTGCGGTCTGCCAAGCAGCGGATTGTTGCAGCGGACCATACCAAATTCGGAAATGTGGCTTTTTCCCGGATCTGTGAACTGTATGCGGTGGACATGGTGGTGACGGATGTGCGGCCCGGCCGGGAATGGATGGACTATTTTGAAGAAAAGGGGATAGAGTGTCTCTATGGCAGGGAAGAAATCTGAAAAACAGACAAAAACCATCGCTTTTGTGAACAACAAGGGCGGCAGCGGCAAGACAACTACCTGTGCCAACGTGGGCTATTCCCTTTCCTGCCTTGGCAGAAAGGTATTGCTTCTGGACGGCGATATGCAGATGAACCTGACCCTTTCTTATTTTGCGGAAGACAAGGTTCTGGATTTTGCCTCCGGAGACAAAAACATATATACGGCCCTTCGGCAGGAGGCGGACCTGACGGACTATGTAGTCTCTACCGCCTATGAAAACCTGGACCTGGTACCTTCCTCCATGCTGATGAGCGGGGTGGAATACGAGCTTTATGCACGTCTTCAGCGGGAACAGATTCTTACAAAATGCCTGGAAAAACTGAAAAACAGTGCAGAATATGACTATATTCTGATAGATGCGCCGCCCACCCTGGGAGGTTGGGTGATGAACATCCTTTGCGCGTCGGACTTCTGTGTGATACCCGTGGAGGCTAGTCCCTGGGGACTCTTCGGTGTGGCAAATATGTTTGATTTTCTGGAAGACATGAAGGAACAGGCGCCTACCCTGACCCTTCTGGGGGTGGTGATCACCAAGATGGATGCCAGAAAAAATTACGGCAGGCAGACATTGGGAGTTCTGCAGGAGTTTCAGGAAGTAAGGGTTTTTGATACCATTATCCGGGTGGACAGCGAGATCGAATGGGCGCAGGACAATTCCAGGCCCGTCGGGGCATATAAGAAATCGGCCAGAAGCGCCGGAGAATACAGGGAACTGGCAAAGGAGGTAGAGAAATATGTCCGTAGGAGCAGGCAGCATTAAAAGAGCAGCCAGGACGGCCGGAAAGAAGGAAAATAAGACGGCGCTTCCCAAGGCAGAGGAGAACGGGTCCGTAAAGGCGGAGCCGGAAGCCGGGAGCGAGACGGCAGCGCAGGCAGAGGGAATGTCACAAGAGGCAGCGTCTGTGACAAAGACAGCGCCAGGCAGGTCGAGGACACGAATGACGCCCAAAAGTGCAGAATCAGAGACGGAAGCAGCAGATAGAACGGAAAAAGCAGATTCGGGAAAAGCCGCCGATAAGTGCTCTGATCAAAAGGGAAAAGATACGGGCAGCTGTAAAACTTACAGAATTGGACAGCAACTTCCGACTTATCTCTTGTAATCTTATTGGCATATGTTTTATCAGGGATGCAGTTTTGCTTTTGAAAGTCGTGGGAGCGAAGATGAATGAGGGGCGGAAGTGTATAGATAACACTCTTTATACAGAGTATTCGACAGGCGTGTCCTCAGGGGCATGCCTTTATGTATGGCATCCGGGGTAAGTTTTTCAGCTCCAAAAGGTGAAGTTTTGGTGCAATTCCACAAATCTTTGGGAAGCCAGGAAAAGTTTTCTGTAATTTTTATTGACAGAAAGCATGGAAAAACGATAGAATACCATTAAGACTTATTTTGATTTGACAAAATGGTATCTGTAGGAAATGGGTTACAAGAAGTTAGGAGGACTGTTTATTGAAGAAAAAAGAGTTGTTTTTGAATGATTATGCACAGTTATGCAGAGAGGCCGACCATTTGGAGCCGGAGATGTTCGACAAATATGAGGTTCAGAGAGGGCTGCGTGACAAGAACGGAAACGGTGTGGTCACAGGACTGACCAATGTTTCCAGAATAGACGCTTTTCAGATGGTAGATGGTGTGAAGACGCCCTGCGAGGGTAAATTGTGGTACCGGGGTTATGACTGCATCGAACTGGTAAAGGGGTTCCGGGAGACAGGATTTGGATTCGAGGAGATATCCTATCTGCTGTTATTTGGAAAGCTGCCGGATGCAAAGGCGCTGAAGCAGTTCCGTGAAATCCTGGCAGCCAACAGGACACTGCCCACCAATTTTACCAGGGATGTCATTATGAAGGCCCCCAGCAACGATATCATGAATTCCCTGACCAGAAGTGTGCTGACGCTGGCTTCCTATGACAGAAACTGCAGTGATACTACAATTGAGAATGTGCTGCGGCAGTGCATGAGCCTCATTGGGGTATTCCCCATGCTGGCTGTCTATGCCTACCATGCGTATAATCATTATCAGAATGACGAGAGCATGT
This sequence comes from uncultured Acetatifactor sp., assembly GCA_910580225.1. Classification (GTDB taxonomy): domain Bacteria; phylum Bacillota; class Clostridia; order Lachnospirales; family Lachnospiraceae; genus Acetatifactor. The sequence goes on along the minus strand of CAJTXE010000009.1, from coordinate 61,379 downwards.
ACATACACCGTCCTTCCAAGAAGCTGTCCACGGCGGAAAATTTGTTGATGATGCTGCGGCCCGACAAGGAGTATACGGAGCTGGAGGCCAAGGTACTGGATATTGCTCTGGTTCTGCACATGGAGCACGGCGGCGGCAACAACTCTACCTTTACCACCCGTGTGGTCACGTCTTCCGGTTCCGATACCTATTCCGTGATTGCAGCGGCTCTGTCTTCTTTGAAGGGACCGAAGCATGGCGGCGCCAACATTAAGGTAGTGGAGATGATGCGGGATATCGAGAGCAATGTGTCCGACTGGGCGGACGAGGATGCTGTCCGGGCTTATCTGAAGAAAATCCTGAACAGGGAAGCCTTCGACAGAAAAGGGTTGATCTACGGTATGGGCCATGCGGTGTATTCACTTTCCGACCCCAGAGCACAGGTGTTCAAGGGCTTTGTGGAAATGCTGGCATCCGCTAAGGGCAGGCAGAAGGATTTTGCTCTGTATTCCATGATTGAACGGATGGCTCCCCAGGTTATCGCGGAGAAGGCACGTATTTATAAGGGTGTAAGCGCTAATGTAGACTTTTACAGTGGATTTGTATACAGCATGTTGGAGATTCCGTTGGAAATGTTTACTCCTATTTTCGCCATTGCCAGGATTGTGGGCTGGAGCGCCCATAGAATCGAAGAACTGATTAACATGGACAAGATCATACGACCTGCCTACAAAAGTGTCATGCAGAAGCAGGAAGAATATATACCGATGGAGAACAGATAAGAAAAAACAGGATCCGTCCAGGGGCTTTATTCATAAAGGCCGGGACGGATTTTTACTGTTAATACATGGAGGATATCCGGAAGGCTATCAGAAAATATATGACAGGACAATGAAAATAACACAGAGTGATTTACAGATTTTGCTGTTTTTGATATAATATGACCAGATTCCGGCAGAAAGGGTTCCGAAGCGGAGATGTTCTGGCAGAATAAAAGAAGAGCGTATTTCAGAATATAAAATAACAGGCTGGCGTTTCCGGCAGAATGTGTGATTGCTATGAAAATATTAAAAACCATTTTTTTCTTTCTTATGTCGTTGATTATGATACTGTGTATCGGTGTGCTTGTATGTGCCCTGACACCTTCTTTGACTGAAATGTTGGCAGAGAAGGTGGAGAATCTTACATCATCCCAGGCGGGAGGAAATGACCATGCTGGAGGAGACTTGTCATTTGGGGAGGAACAGACGCCCGCTGTCATCGGCGGCAGGGAAGAAGTGCCGGAACAGCCTGACGGTATCGGCGGGGAGAAGATTCCCGGTTTGGCCGGAATGACAGACGGACAGGGCGGTGCAGATGGAAATTCTCCGGAGGTTGGATCCAATGGTGAACAGGGCGGTATAGCCCAGCCTGGAATTAATGCGGACTGGATACGGGACGGAGATCAGGTGGGATATGAGCCTCCTGACAGCCAGGCGATCAAGACACCGGCTTCTGTCAGCGGCCGGACTGGTTATGAGCCGGTTCAGGATGAAGGGGAGCAGATTCTTCCGGAAGAGGCGGATAATCTGACAGACTCTGCGGGAAATATCGGCAGTGAGCTAAGTTTTGATGCGGAATTTTATCCTTATTACGCCATGCTGGAAACAGATATGCAGGCGCTGTACAGTCAGATTTATGCAAACGCGATGGATATGGTGCAAAGTTTTGCACCGGTGGCAGAGGTGAATGTAAATCAGCTGAAGACTGTATTTGAGGCGGTTTACAATGATCATCCGGAGCTGTTCTGGCTGGAAACAGGATATTACTGCAAATATTTGCGCGATGGCAGATGTGTGGAGATCACTTTGAAATATAATGAGACGGCAGAAAATCTGGAGCAGACCAGAGGAGAATTTGAGGGTCGGGCAGAGGAAATTCTGGCAGGTGCCAGAGCATTGGGCAGTGAAACGGAAAAAGAACAATATGTTCATGACAGGCTGATGCAGTCGGTAGAGTATGTTATAAATGCGCCCATGAATCAGAGTGCCTACAGTGCATTGGTCAAGGGCCAGAGCGTCTGTGCCGGTTATGCCCGGGCGTTTCAGTACCTGATGCAGCAGCTTGGGATTCCCTGTTATTATTGTACCGGCTTTGCAGGAGAAGATCACGCATGGAATATTATTAAACTGGGCGGTGGGTACCACAATGTGGATGTTACCTGGGATGACACAGAGCCTTCTACCTACGATTATTTTAATCGGTCAGACAGGCAATTCGGTATGACTCATATGCGGACGGGACTTGCTGTCTATCTGCCGGCCTGTGTGTCGGATCGTGAAGGCTTCTCAGACCAGAATAACGACAGTTCTTCCGGTGCAGGAGAAAACGGAGATACTCCGGATACCGGAGATGGCCAGGAGACAGAAGATGTTCAAGGTGGTATGGCGGAGTTGATTAACCCGACCCCTATGGAACCTTTGACCTGGAAGAGCAAGACAGGAGCAGATCTTGATGTGGAAATGAGCGAAGAGGAAAAGCGGCAGGAGGCACTGGAAACAGCGGGCATCACGGAGGAAGATATCCGGGCTACGATAAAGGAATACTACGAGGATTGCGGCAAATTGCTGCAGGAAGCGGGAATCGGAGACAAACAGTTTATCAATGTTATCCCAGAGGATTTATGGAATTCCGTTGAGCAGGCATACAACAGCGGAGAGTATTGGAAAGGATATGTGGAAGGTGCGCTGAAGGAGATGGGGGCGGAGTCGTTTGTTATCAATCTGCAGGCTCAAAGCCTGGGAGGCGGATATTACAGACTGTATCACAATGTGTACACATATTGAGGAGATTTTTTAGTAAAGTCAGAGGAAATGCTGTTGGAAAACAGTATTTCCTCTGACTTTTTTTGGAAAATTTTGTCAAGATATTTTTGTCGGTATGGAAAGGTCCCTTGCAGCAGGCAGGAATATTCCGCTTGTTTTATCATATATTTGAGAAAGGAGGACAGGTCAATGGATAACTCTATTTTACAACTGTTTCCGCTGCAATATCGGGGCATTTGGCAGAGGACAGCAAAAATTCAGGATTCTGTCCAGGAAATTCGCTTAAGAGCGGGCAGACCGGTTGTGCTGCACAGGAACGGCAGTGAAGTTTTTCTGGACAGGGACGGAAAATTTATTGATATCTGTACAGATGCATATACAGTGACAGAAAGGGTATTGGAGGAAATTTTGGAGCATATCTGTCACTACTCACCCTATGCATTTGAAGAGGATCTGAAAAGGGGTTTTGTCACGGTGGCAGGCGGGCATCGCGTGGGAGTGGCAGGACAAGCAGTGCTGGAACCCGACGGCAGTATCCGGACATTGAAAAATATTTCCTTTTTAAATATCAGAGTTTCTCATCAGAAGAAGGGGGCAGCAGACAAAGTTCTGCCTCGGATGTATAGGAAGGGCAGTCTGAAGAATGCGTTGATTATTTCTCCGCCGGGCTGCGGCAAGACTACGTTGCTGCGGGATCTGATCCGTCAGGTTTCGGACGGTAATGGATACGGCAGAGGAATGACAGTGGGGGTGGTGGATGAACGTTCCGAATTGGCAGGTTCTTTTCTGGGCAGACCTCAGAATGATGTGGGCATGCGGACGGATGTACTGGATGGTTGTCCAAAAGAGACAGGGATGCTGCTGCTTCTACGCTCAATGTCACCTGAGGTTATTGCCATAGATGAATTGGGCAGTGAGGGGGAACTTAAGGCACTTAGACAGGCTTCTGCATGCGGATGCCGGATACTTGCCACGGTACATGGGGAAGACAGGGAGGATGTGGAGCACAGGTTTTCTCTGCAGACGGACTTTTGGGACAGGATGTTTGAAGTGTTTCTTATTCTGGGAAAAGAAGAAGGAAAATGTGTGGTGAAACAGATCCTGGAAAGGGGGCAGAGGATATGCTGAAGGGTGTGGGATGCTGTATGATTTTCTGCGGATGTCTGGGGCTGGGCATATGGTATCGAAATCAGCTGACCGGTAGGGTCAGGGCTCTGCACAGCCTGCGGGATATTCTGGAGCTGCTGGCTGGGGAAGTGCGGTATGGAAGAGATACCCTGCCGGAATGCTGCCGGCACATTGCCAAATATCTGCCGTCTCCATTTGAGGAAGCATTTCTTGGGATCGGCAGCAAAATGGAGGATAATACCGGAATAACTTTCGAAGAAGCGTTCCGTGAAGGCGTAGACAGCATATTAGCTGAATTGCCGCTGAAGCCCGGGGACAGGGATGATTTCCTGAATTTTACCCGACAGACAGGATTTGCGGACAGTCAGATGCAGCTGCGTGCGATTGAACAGGGCATGGAGCAGCTTGGCGCAACAGAGAGAAAACTGGAAAAGGAAAATGACGAAAAATGCAGAATGGCTGTTGGACTGGGGGTCATGGGCGGTCTTCTGTTGGTTCTGGTATTGTGTTAGTGCTCCGTATCAACCCCCTTTACCAGGCCTGGTTGGCTTTGGAAAGCAGGAATTCTGTATCCGGAATGTGAGGCGTTATGGGAGTAAGTCTGATATTTAAGATAGCGGCAGTGGGTATTTTGGTAACTATATTAAGTCAGATCCTGAAACACAGCGGAAGGGAGGAGCATGCCTTCCTGATCAGTTTGGCAGGGCTGATTCTGGTGCTGACATGGATTGTACCTTATATATATGAACTTTTCCAGACCATAGAGACACTGTTTTCGCTTTGAAGCAGAGAAAGGGACGGAAGGACCGGGAGTAAAATATGACGGAGCTTATAAAAGTTGCTTTTCTGGGGATAGCAGGTGTGTTGCTGGCAATGCAGTTCAAAGCGGACAAGTCAGAATATGCCGCATATATAGGGTTGGCAGTGAGTATCATTATATTTTTCTTCTGTATCCGTCAGGTGGAAGCCGTGATGGTCCAGCTGGACAGAATTAGATCTTATCTTGACGGAGCAGAAGCCTATCTGGCTATTTTGCTGAAGGTAGTCGGAATTACATATATATGTGAATTTAGTTCCGGAATTTGCAGGGATGCAGGGTATCAGACCGTGGCCGGGCAGATAGAAGTGCTTGGGAAGCTGACAGTCATGTTTGCCGGACTGCCGGTTTTGTTTGCAGTAATTGAGCAGATACAGAGTTTCCTGTAAGCAAAAGGGGATGTGAAATCCGCTGACAACCGTACAGTGGTCCGGAATCTTGAGAGAGGAATGGAGAGGATCGGCAGAAGGAGGGGGTATGGAACTGAAACTCATATGGCAGGATTATGGGCTGGACCATCTGGAAGAAGGAATTGCCAAACTGTTTCCGGAGCGGAATCTGAATCTGGAACAGCTTTTTGCGCAGGTACTGGAGGGCGATATCTTTGGAGCTATAAAGGGACTGTTTCAGGGAAGTGTGGCGGACATTGGGGGGCAGCTTGGCAGTATGCGGAATGTATTTGTGTGGCTGCTGGTTTTGGGCATTGTTTCTACACTGATGACACATTTTGTGGAGATTTTTGATCGACAGCAGGTGGCAGACATGGCATTTTATTTTCTGTATCTGCTCTGTACCACAGTGCTTCTCAAATGCTTTGCACAGGCTGCGGATACAGCCAAAAGTGTTATGGAAAATACGGTTCTGTTCGCGAAGCTTCTGATTCCTGCGTATTTGTTTTCCATCGGAGTTTCCTCAGGTGCAGTGACGGCAGGGGCTTCCAGACAGCTGATGCTTCTGGCAGTGTATGGGGTGGAATCGGTGTTGTCCGCATTGATTCTGCCGTTGATTTACAGTTTCAGTATGTTGTCCATTGTAAACGGTATCTGGATAGAAGAAAAACTGGATTTTCTGATTGATCTGCTGGGACGTATCATCGGATGGGGATTAAAGGGGGCTTTGGGCATTGTGACGGGGCTGGGCATCTTTCAGAGGCTCATTGCTCCGGTGGTGGATTCTGCCAGAAATTCTGCTCTTCAGAAACTGATTTCTGCCATACCTGGGGTGGGAAGTGCTGTGGGAGGTGTGACAGAGCTGGTTCTGGGGTCAGCCATGGTGATCAGAAACAGTATCGGTGTTGTGCTGCTGTTGCTGCTGATCTTGCTCTGTATCATGCCATTGATGAAGATAGCAGTATCGGCAATTTTGCTGAAGGCAGCGGCTGCCTTTATGGGGATTGTCAGTGACAGGAGGGTTACAGCCTGTGTAGACAGAATCGGGAATGCCTGTATGCTGTTGTTTCGGGCTGCCGGAACGGCGATGATGCTGTTTTTAATTGCAGTGGCTGTAACGGGGTTGAAATAGACAGAGGAGGGAGCTGCCATGCAGAATTCACTGTTTCAGGCAATCTGCCGCATGGGGATTTTTCTGATCTGTGTGAGAACGATTATACATTTCAGACCGCAGGAGGCCTATGAGAAATATTTAAGGCTTTTGGCGGGAATTATGATTCTGATACAACTGCTCCTTCCCGTAGGAAAATATTTGCTGGGAAGAGGCGGGCAGGAAGCGGCGGAAATATTGCAGCAGTTCAGACAGGAGTTGGAACAGGGGATGGAGGAGGCTGTGGAAAGTGCTGCGGCAGCCGACGATCTGTTGGAACAGATGACTCTGGAGGAGGTACAGCGCCGTATGGAGGAACAGGCAGAGTGTGACAGCACAGAAGGAGTGGATTTGAATGGCAGTCCGCAGGAAGAAGGGACGGAAACGGACCGGGCTGAACAGGAGGCCGAAACAGTGCAGGATCTGGGACAGGAGATCGAAACGAAACAGAGAATGGAATCCGGGGTCGTTCCTGAAACCGGATTGGAAGCAGAAGACAGGATAACAATTCATATGGACCCGGTTGAGCCGGTTACCATCAGACCTTTTTCAGAAGACGAAAAGGGAAACTTGGATTAAAAGATTGTCCGGGGCAGTATCATGGGAAAGAAGGCAGGCGGACAGGCGGCGTATAGAATAAATGAAATTTGCTGAAGATGAAAAAAGAGTATAGTGTAATGCATAGAAGGGGGATGGAGCAAAGAGCGGACACATAAAAATGGGAAAGTGAGCAGAGACAGGCACAGAAGAAGTGCAGGACAGAAAGGCATGGGATAGTATGGGCAGGGACTGGAAAAAATGGGCGGAGGAAAAAGGGATCCGGAAATGGTTCCGCAGAGATAATTTTATTGTACTTGTGCTGACGGGAATTCTGCTGGTGATTATAGCGCTTCCCACCGGTGGGGGCACCGAAAAGGAGAAGGAGGGAGGAGAGTTCGGCGGGACAGATAATATTGTCTCCTTTTCCGGTACAGCCAGCGGGAGACAGGAGACAGATGAGAATACGGAAGCGGCAGGGGAAGAGGTCTATGCAGCTTACCTGGAGGAGCGGCTGACAGCGCTTTTGTCAAAAATGGCAGGTGTGGGGAAAGTGGAAGTGATGATTACCCTGAAATCTTCCCGTGAACTGGTGGTGGAAAAAGAACAGCCGGTAAGCCGTTCTTCTACAAGTGAAAGTGATTCTCAGGGAGGAAACCGCAATATCAGTCAGGTGGACTCCAGGGAAAGTACAGTATACCGCACAGAAGGAGGCACAAGCGAACCCTATGTTGTCAAGACGCTGTCTCCGGAGATTGAAGGTGTACTGGTGGTGGCGGAGGGGGCGGGAAGCGGCATTGTCAACCGCACCATTGTGGAAGCCGTACAGGCGCTGTTCGGCGTGGAGGCACATAAAGTGAAGGTGGTGAAGATGGAGGTGCAGTCTCCGGACAAATCCCAGTGACAGGATGTTTTTTCACGCATATATCCTTTGGGAGGCTCATACAATGAAGTAGTAAAATGCAAAGAGAGGAATGAATGTGAAAAGCTTAATCAAGAAAAATCAGCTAATGATAACCGCATTGGCAATCATGATTGCAATTGCAGGCTATCTGCAGTTTGCGGGAACCGGACTGGAAGATGAAATACTGGCAACAGATGACAGTAATGTGGATGTAAACAATGCCAGCCCTGTAGATTCCGGAGGCATCGTTACAGAGAATTATACTGCAGACGGATTGCTGGACCTGTCGGAGGAAGATCTTATGGCAGGAATGACGGAAATTGAGAGCCTGGACACCGATGAGAGCGGTATCGTGGATAATTATCTGGATACAGATATGGATCTCCTGGATGTATCGGGCACAGCAGAAGGCGAGGTGGAAGGAAACACACCGGAAGAAGGAGAGATTCCCGGGGAAGCGGTTTTCACTTCCACACCGGGGGTGACAGTTCTCTCGGATGCAAAGCTCTTAAAGGAGCAGACCAGGGCTAAGAACAAGGAGACGCTTCTGGAGATCATCAACAGTGCGGGGCTTACGGATGAGCAGAAACAGGAAGCGGTGGACAGTATGGTACAGATGACGGCTATCGCCGAGAAAGAAGCAGCGGCGGAGATCCTTCTGGAGGCGAAGGGGTTTCAGGATGTAGTAGTCAGCATCAATGGCAATGCGGTAGATGTGGTAGTGAATGCTGCTGCCCTGGATGACGTTATGAGAGCACAGATCGAAGATATTGTCAAGCGCAAAACTGAGATTCCGGCGGAGAATATTATTATCAGCACGGTTGCGCAGGAATCGGAATAATTCGGCTTTTCGGAAAATTTGTGTTTGTTTTACATAGGAGTTGTGCTATAATCATACCATGATTTCTCTGGAACGGTGGTATGCCCATATTCAGGAAACGGCAGGAAAGGACAGAAGAAGACCATGAAAAGAGTATTTTTGATCGTTTTGGACAGTTTCGGAATCGGTGCAATGGAGGACTCGGCTTCTTATGGTGATATCGGTGTGAATACCCTGAAAACCGTATCCTCCAGCCCGCTATTCCGGATGCCGCACATGGAGGAGCTGGGGTTGTTTCAGATAGATGGCGTGAAGGAAGCTTTGGGAGGGAATCGTGCTGCCGGAAGCCACAGTGCTCTCATCGCCCGTATGACAGAGCGTTCCCGGGGCAAGGACACCACTATTGGGCACTGGGAGATCGCGGGGGTTTGTTCGCCGAAGCCTCTGCCCACCTATCCGAAAGGATTTCCGGAGGAAGTGCTGGAGCCCTTCCGCGCAAGGACCGGAAGAGGGGTTCTCTGCAATTTGCCGTATTCCGGTACCACAGTCATTCAGGAGTACGGGGATGCACATTTAAAGACCGGTGATTTGATCGTCTATACTTCCGCTGACAGTGTCTTTCAGATTGCGGCCCATGAGGAAGTAGTGCCTTTGGAGCAGTTATATGAATATTGCCGCATGGCAAGGGAGATTCTTCAGGGAGAACACGGTGTGGGCAGGGTGATAGCCCGTCCTTTCATTGGTCCGCGGGGAGGCAGTTTTACAAGAACAGCTCACAGGCATGACTTTTCCATTCTTCCGCCTGCAGATACTATGCTGGATCAGCTGTCGCAAAACGGGAAGGATGTGATCGCGGTAGGGAAGATAAAGGACATTTTCGCGGGAAAAGGAATTACGGAGGCGGTGTATACCTCCGGCAATGAGGAAGGGATAGACAGAACTCTGGAGTATTTGGATAAAGCCTTCGAAGGTCTGTGTTTTATTAACCTGGTTGATTATGATATGCTTTATGGACACCGCAGGGATGTGGATGGATATGCAGGGGCTCTCAGCGTTTTTGACAGAAGGCTTCCGGAGATTATGGGAAAGCTGCGGGAAGATGATATTCTGATGATGACGGCCGATCATGGCTGTGATCCAGGATATAAAGCTACCACAGATCATACCAGAGAGTATACGCCGTTTCTGATGTACGGACGGAAAATAAAACCGGTAAATTTGGGAACCAGAGAGACTTTTGCGGACATTGGAGCCACGGTTTTGGACTATTTTGGGATTACGCCGGTTTTTGCAGGAGATACTATGATTTAAAAGAACAGGCAGACACCTCACGTTTTATGACACTGCCAGGGATTGGCAAAGGGAAACATGACGGAGGATTTGAATAACGGAGGATGATAAGAAAATGAACGAGTTTACGGAAGAAATTAACCGCCGCCGTACTTTTGCGATTATATCGCACCCGGACGCAGGAAAGACTACCCTGACAGAGAAATTTCTGCTGTACGGCGGCGCTATCAATTTGGCGGGAAGTGTTAAGGGTAAGGCCACTGCCAGGCATGCAGTTTCTGACTGGATGGAGATCGAGAAAGAGAGAGGTATCTCGGTTACCTCATCAGTGCTGCAGTTCGAATATGGAGGATATTGTATTAATATCCTGGACACACCCGGGCATCAGGATTTCTCGGAGGACACATACCGCACTCTGATGGCGGCAGATTCTGCGGTAATGGTCATTGATGCATCCAAGGGGGTGGAGGCCCAGACCAGGAAGCTTTTCAAGGTTTGTGTGATGCGTAAGATTCCGATTTTTACTTTTATCAATAAGCTGGACCGGGATGCCAACGATACATTTGACCTGCTGGACGACATAGAGAAGGAACTGGGCATTGCCACCTGCCCTCTGAACTGGCCCATTGGTTCGGGGAAGGAGTTCAGGGGGGTTTACGACAGGGAAAAGAAATGTGTGATATCTTATTCTGATACGGAGAAGGGGACAAAGGAAGGAACGGCTATAGAAATTCCCCTGAAGGAAGAAAACAGACTGCGGGAGGCCATCGGTGATGTACCGGTGGACAGGCTTCTGGAAGAGATGGAGCTTTTGGACGGTGCAGGGGCTGATTTTGACCTGGAGTCGGTGCGGGCCGGCGAGCTGACACCGGTTTGCTTCGGTTCGGCGTTGACGAATTTCGGCGTGGAAATCTTTCTGAAACATTTTCTGGCTATGACTACAACCCCGCTTCCCAGAAAATCGGACATGGGCGTCATAGAGCCAACGGAAAACGAGTTTAGCGCTTTTGTTTTTAAGATTCAGGCGAATATGAACAAAGCTCACCGCGACCGCATTGCTTTCATGCGGATCTGTTCCGGAAAATTTGACGCTCAGATGGAAGTTCGTCATGTACAGGGCGGCAGGGTGATGCGGCTGTCACAGCCTCAGCAGATTATGGCAGATGAGCGGAAGGTTTTGAGTGAGGCCTATGCGGGAGATATCATTGGTGTGTTTGATCCGGGTGTATTTTCCATCGGAGATACGCTGTGCGTACCAAAAGAGAAATTTTGTTATGAAGGGATTCCTACTTTTGCGCCGGAGCATTTTGCCAGGGTACGTCAGATGGACACTATGAAACGAAAGCAGTTCGTCAAAGGAATCCAGCAGATTGCCCAGGAAGGTGCTATCCAGATTTTCCAGGAGTATAATACAGGGCTGGAGGAGATTATCGTCGGTGTGGTGGGGGTGCTGCAGTTTGATGTACTGAAATATCGGCTGGAAAATGAATATAATGTGGAGATACGGCTGGACAGCCTTCCTTATGAGCATATCCGCTGGATTGAAAATAAGGAGGAAGTGGATATCGCGAAACTTACCGGAACCTCGGATATGAAGAAGGTGAAGGATATGAAGGGGAATCCGCTGCTTTTGTTTGTAAATTCATGGAGTATCGGCATGACGCTTGATCGGAATAAAGGGCTTGTGCTGACGGAGTTCAGCAGAAACTGATCTTTGTTGCGGGAGAGGCCGCCGCAGATCAGGGCAGAAGCTGATTGGGGATTAAAATCGGTATGAAGGTAGAGGGGAACGACAATGAAAAAAAGAAGGAGCTATTTTGCATGCTTTTTGTGGATGATGTTTTATTGCATCTGGCAGACAGGGTGTGCAGACGGGCTTTTGGATGAAATTCCCAGAGACTTTGTGTTTGGCGGGGAGACATCCGAGGAGGTTGTGGATGCTGTCGTATCTCCTGTACCGGCTGCGGAGGAAGAGCAGGTTCCGGCAGTTTGTTTTCTGATGGAGGAGGCTTTCCCCTATGCCTATGAGACATTGAACGAGACGGAGCAGATCTGGTACCGGGATATAGAACAAGTGCTGGGAAGTTTCGGAAGTCAGGTTCGATTAAGTCAGGCCGGGCTGTCCGGTGGGTTAAGCGACACCGATATCAACAAAATATTCCAGTGTGTCCTCAGCGACCACCCGGAGCTTTTTTATGTGGAAGGTTATTCCTATGTAAAATACGCCCGGGGAGAGAAGCTCACTGCAGTGGAGTTTTCGGGAACCTACAATGTGGACCTGGACACCGCAGTGGCGAGGAAGGAAGAGATTGAGGCGGCATCAGAAGAGATTTTGTCCGGAATCTCCAGAGATGCAGCTGACTATGACAAAGTCAAATATGTGTATGAAACATTGATAAGAAGTACAGATTATGATCTGGATGCTCCGGATAATCAAAATATCTATTCGGTGTTCGTGCAGCATTTGTCTGTCTGCCAGGGCTATGCCAAGGCTACTCAATATCTGCTCAATCGTTTAAATGTGCCCTGTACCCTGGTGCTGGGCACTGTGGAAACCGGGGAGGGGCATGCATGGAATCTGGTGGAAGTGGACGGAGAGTATTATTATCTGGACACTACCTGGGGGGATGTGTCCTACCGCACAGAGGATCTGTCTTCAGAGGAGACGCTTTATCCGGGAGAGGAGGACGAAACGCTGTTCATGCCGGAGATCAATTATGATTATCTCAATGTAACAACGGAAGAGCTTCTGCGTACCCATTCTATTGGGGGAGAGATTCCCATGCCGCTGTGTGATGCCGACACTGCCAATTATTACGTCCGGGAGGGCGCTTTGTTTACAGGTTATGACAGAGTGCAGATGGAGGCGTTGTTTCAGAAGGCCATTGAAACCGGCCAGGGAGACATTACGATTAAATGTGTGGATGCTGTCAGCTATAAAGAAGTCCTGACGGCGTTGATCGAGGAACAGGAAATATTTGATTATCTGGCCGGAGAAGAAAGCCGCGTTGCCTATGCTCAGAATGAAAAACAGCACTCGTTGACTTTTTGGGTGACAAATGAGTAGAAGATGTGGTATACTAACTATTATTTATGAAAATGTGAAATTGCGGAACTGAATTAAAGACAGCATGCGTCATATGGGTGTTCAGAGGATTTACTGACACAGGTATCTGGTAGCCGGAAGTTTTCTGTCGGGAGGTACCAGGCGGGCGGATGCGGAACTGGAACAGGAGGTTTACCATGGAAAAGGAAACAGGTAACAGCACGGTACTGCGGGAAGAAGAGAAAGTGGGTGTAGTGCAGATTGCTGACGATGTGGTGGCAATGATTGCATCTCTCGCTGCCACGGAGGTAGAAGGTGTGAGCTGTCTGGCTGGGAATATTACAAATGAAATAATCAGCAGGATCGGTGTGAAGAAACTGTCCAAATCCGTGCGGGTGACAGTAGCAGAGCGCCGTGTTAAGGTGGACCTGGCTCTGATGATGGAATATGGCTACGGGATTCCTGCAACCTGCCATCAGGTACAGGCAAAGGTAAAGGCAGCTATTGAAAATATGACAGGTCTGAAGTGCAGTGATGTGAACATCCGAATAGCCGGGGTAAAGGTCAGGTAAAAAGATACAATGGGACGACACGAGCAGAGAGAGCAGGTTTTTCGGCTTTTGTTCCAGGTGGAATTTCATTCGCCGGAAGAGATGCCGAGACAGATGAGACTGTACCTGGAAGATAATGAGGAGATTGGCACTCAGAAAGAGGCCGATTATATAGAAGCACGCTGTCAGAATGTCAGGGAGAAGATTCCGGAGATAGACAGGCTTCTTGATGACAATACGGTAGGGTGGGAGACAGCACGTATGGGAAAGGTGGAGCTGACAGTGCTTCGCCTTGCTGTCTATGAGATGCGTTTTGATGAAGACATTCCAGAGGGAGTGGCTATTGACGAGGCGGTGGAGATCGCAAAAGAGTACGGCCAGGAGAGTTCCGGCGGTTTTGTAAATGCCATTCTGGCCAAAATCGTAAAATTGAAATAGGTGATCGACATTCGGAATATTTATACGGTTGGACAACTGAATTCTTATATCAGAAATATGTTCGTGCAGGATTACCTGTTGCGGGGCCTCTTTGTCAGAGGAGAGGTGAGCAACTGCAAATACCACTCCTCCGGCCATATTTATTTTACGTTGAAGGATTCCAAGGGGACCATAAGCTGCGTTATGTTTGCAGGCAGCCGTGCGGGTCTCTCTTTTCGTATGTCCGAAGGACAGCAGGTTATCGTAGGCGGAAATGTGGATGTGTATGAGCGGGACGGGAAATACCAGCTCTATGCCAGGGAAATACAGCTGGCGGGAAACGGCGTACTTTATGAGCAGTTTGAACAGCTGAAACGGGAGCTGCGGGAATCCGGCATGTTTGCTCAGGAGTATAAACAGCCCATTCCCAAATACATTCGGACGCTGGGGGTGGTGACAGCGGATACCGGAGCGGCTGTGAGGGATATTATTCAGATCGCAGGCAGAAGGAATCCTTATGTGCAGGTGATTCTCTATCCGGCTGTTGTGCAGGGCAGCGGAGCGGCCGCCACCATCGTTAAGGGAATCCAGACATTGGAAGCCATGGGAGTGGACGTAATGATCGTGGGCCGGGGCGGAGGTTCTATTGAAGATCTGTGGGCATTTAATGAGAGAGCAGTGGCACAGGCAGTTTTTGATTGTTCTGTTCCCGTTATTTCTGCAGTGGGTCATGAGACAGATACCACCATCACAGACTTCGTAGCGGATCTTCGTGCGCCTACGCCATCTGCGGCGGCGGAGCTGGCTGTGACGGATATTCGGGAGATACTGGGGGAAATATCTGCTTACCGGGACAGGTTACGAAGGCAGATGGAGCGAAAACTGGAGGAAAAGCAAAGTTTTCTGCGGCAAATGTGTCTGCGTCTGCGGATTGTAAGTCCGGATTATCGTCTGAATCAAAATAAGTTGGCGGTGATCTCGGCGGAGGAACGTCTGCGGGAAGGGATGATGCGCCTGTTGGAAAAGCGTCGTCATGCCCTGGAGATTTATGCGGAGCGGATGAAAGGGCTGTCTCCGCTGGATCGTCTGAACGGCGGCTATTCTTATGTGGAGGATGATGAGAGAAGGAATATCCGTTCCGTAAAGCAGGTGAAGGCAGGGCAGAATTTGCATATTATGGTGTCGGACGGCGTGATTGACGTCAAGGTCACGTCATGGCAGGAAGGTCAGACAGAGGAAGGGACAGGCAATGGGTGAAGAGAAAAAAAGTCTGGAGGAGAATTTCGGCAGACTGGAGGAAATTATCGGAAAGCTGGAAGAGGAAGATATCCCTTTGGAAAAGGCTTTTGAGACATATTGTGAGGGAATGCATCTGCTGGCGCAGTGTAATGAACAGATCGACAGAGTGGAAAAGCAGGTGTTGAAGCTGGACGCAGAAGGACTGCTGGAGGAATTTGCGAATGGAGAAGAGATTTGACGAGGAACTGAAGGAAGCGACAGAGCTGGCGGAACAGATATTGAAGAAACATCTGCCGGAGGAGACAGGAGAACAGAGGAAAGTAATCGAGGCCATGAATTACAGCCTTACCGCAGGGGGAAAGCGTCTGCGGCCTGTTTTGCTGTGGGAGACATTCCGGATGTGCGGTGGTGAAAATCAGGAAGTGGCAGGTTGTTTTATGGCAGCCATAGAGATGATTCACACCTATTCTCTGGTGCATGATGATCTGCCAGCCATGGACAATGACTGCTACCGCAGAGGCAGAGAGACCACCTGGTATGTGTATGGTGATGCCATGGGGATTCTGGCAGGGGACGGATTGCTGAACTATGCATTTGAGACAGCACTGAAAGCGACGAAATTATGCACTGAAATGCGCGGTATTACGGATAATGAGAGGCTTTATCAGACAGAAAGAGTGTGCAGGGCACTTTCCGTACTGGCAGGGAAAGCGGGTATATACGGCATGATTGGGGGCCAGGCAGCAGATATCCTGGCAGAGGGAAGGGGAGGAACGGCAGGGGTGGAAGACGGCAATGCCGAAGAACTTCTCCTCTTCATACACGGACATAAGACGGCTGCTTTGATTCAGGCTGCCATGATGGTGGGGGCGATCCTTGCCGGGGCTTCTGAGGAACAGATTGCCAAGATTGAGAAATGTGCCTATCATATCGGCATTGCTTTTCAGATACAAGATGATATACTGGATGTGGTGGGGAACAGCACAGAACTTGGAAAGTCCACCGGCAGCGATGCGTTGAATCAGAAACAGACCTATGTAACGATGAAAGGGGTAGAACAGGCCAAGGCGGATGTTGAGGCTATGTCCCGGGAAGCTGCAGATATTCTGGATGGATTTGAAGGAGAGCATGGATTTCTGAAGGATTTGATTTTGAATCTGATAGATAGACGCAAATGATGTGAAGACGATGGAAGATTGTCTGTATATACCGTAAAAATACGGTTTGCACACATCGGAAAGGGTATGGTTGTAGTATGCTGCTGGAAACCATAGAACAGGCAAATGATATCAAGAAGATCAGAAAAGAAGATCTAAATGCGCTTGCACAGGAAATCCGTGAATTCCTGATCAGGACCATCAGTGTTACAGGAGGACATTTGGGCTCCAATCTGGGAGCAGTGGAGCTGACAATGGCACTGCACCTGGCATTGAATCTGCCGGAGGACAAGATCATCTGGGATGTGGGGCATCAATCCTACACTCATAAAATTCTCACCGGACGGAAGAACGGTTTCGAATGTCTGCGTCAGTTTCATGGCATAAGCGGTTTTCCCAAACGAAAAGAAAGTGATTGTGATGTTTTTGATACAGGACACAGCTCTACCTCCATTTCCGCCGGGCTGGGACTGGTAAAAGCCAGAGATATTATGGGCGGAAAGCATACGGTGGTCTCCGTGATCGGGGACGGTTCCCTCACGGGCGGCATGGCTTATGAGGCTCTGAACAATGCAGCAAAACAGGAGACGAATTTTATCATTATCCTCAATGACAACAATATGTCTATCTCTGAAAATGTGGGCGGAGTATCCAAATATCTGAATAATATCCGCACCGCATCCGGCTATCTTGATCTGAAAAAAGGAATTTATAATGCACTGCAGGGCACCAAGAGAGGAAACAGTACCATCAGCAGGATCCGCAGGGCAAAGAGCAGCTTTAAACAGCTTGTGATTCCTGGCATGTTGTTTGAAGATATGGGGATCACCTATCTGGGACCTGTGGACGGACATAATATCTCTTCCATGGTGTCTGTGATCAATGATGCAAAACGGGTGGAGGGGCCAGTGATGATCCACGTCATTACTCAGAAGGGGAAGGGGTATCGTCCAGCGGAACGGCATCCGGCCAGGTTTCACGGGACAGAACCCTTTGATATCCAGACAGGTATTCCTTCCTGCCCAAGAACAGCGGCGAATTATACAGATATCTTTTCCACTGTGATGTGTAAGCTGGGACAGAGGGATGAGAAAATTGTGGCTATCACGGCGGCCATGCCGGATGGAACAGGATTAAAGCGTTTTCATAACATGTACCCTAACCGCTTCTTTGATGTGGGGATAGCGGAGGAACATGCGGTAACCTTTGCAGCGGGATTGGCAGCAGGGGGTATGAAACCCATTGTGGCGGTCTATTCCTCTTTTTTGCAGAGGGCTTACGACCAGATCCTGCATGATGTCTGCATTCAGAACCTGCCGGTGGTATTTGCAATAGACAGGGCCGGACTGGTGGGCAGTGACGGGGAGACACATCAGGGGATTTTTGATTATACATACCTGACGGGTATTCCAAACATGCATGTATGTGCGCCCAAAAATAAATGGGAATTGTCTGATATGATGAAATTTGCGGTGGAGCTGGGATGTCCTATAGCAGTGCGTTATCCGAGAGGCACGGCTTATCCAGGACTAAAAGACTACAGACAAAGCATTGAATTGGGAAAGGCGGAATGGATTTACCGGGAACAGGAAATTGCACTGCTGGCAGTGGGCAGTATGGTGAAGGTTGGAGAAGCGGTGAGGGAAGCGCTGAAGGAGAAGGGCTTTGGAGTCAGCCTGGTCAATGCCAGATTTGTGAAGCCTATTGATGAAGCAGCAGTGGCAGACGCATGCGGTACGCATAAGCTTCTGGTGACTATGGAAGAAAATGTGGCCTGCGGCGGTTACGGTGAGAAGGTGCTGGATTATATGAACCAAAGCGGATACCGGAACCCCCTGCTGACGATAGCCCTTCCGGACGCTTATGTGGAACACGGAAATGTAGAATTGCTGAAGCAGGAAATCGGTATTGATGCCGGGAGTATCGTGAAGCGGATATGTGAGGTTTTCAACAGAATATGAAAGAACGACTGGATGTCATCTTGACAGTGCGGGGAGACGCGCAGTCCAGAGAGAAGGCGAAAGCCATTATCATGTCCGGTAATGTTTATGTGGACGGACAGCGTGAGGATAAGGCGGGAGCATTGTTTGACCCGGAGAAGCAGGTGATTGAAGTTCGGGGAAGTACCTTGAAGTATGTGAGCCGTGGTGGTCTCAAACTGGAGAAAGCCATTGATACCTGGGCACTTTCTCTGGAGGGAAAGACTGCAATGGACATAGGGGCCTCTACGGGGGGCTTCACGGACTGTATGCTGCAAAACGGTGCGGCGAAAGTCTATGCTGTGGATGTGGGGCATGGGCAGCTGGCATGGACGCTGAGAAATGATGATAGAGTTGTCTGTATGGAGCAGACCAATTTTCGATATATGCAGAGGGAGGATATCCCGGATATGCTGGATTTTGCCAGTGTGGATGTGTCTTTTATTTCGTTGACGAAGATTTTGATTCCGGCACGGAATCTGCTGAAACCTGGCGGGCAAATGGTATGTCTGATCAAGCCCCAGTTTGAGGCCGGCAGAGATAAAGTGGGGAAGAAGGGGGTGGTACGGGAAAGCGCAGTCCATCGGGAAGTCATTGCAAAGGTAGTTGATTATGCAGACAGGATTGGATTTTCCGTGCTGCATCTGGAATATTCTCCGATCAGAGGACCTGAGGGAAATATCGAATACCTGCTGCATCTGGAAAAGCGGGAGAATGTGCTGCCGGAAACGTTGTCATTGACGGAACATGAGGCGGAAGCGGCACTGAGGGACCTGGCTGCGACGGGGACAGGGCTTTCCAGTTGTGCGGAATGGAAGCAGCAGATTGTTGAAGTGACAGCCCGGGCGGCGCTTTCGGCAAAGTAGCGGCAGGAGGAGATATGAAGCATTTTCTGGTGTATGTCAATCGATATAAGGACAGAGAGCAGCTTACTGCAAAGCGTATCTGCGATTACCTGAATCGGAAGGGACAACATGTGACGGTGAAGACAGTGGGAAACAGCGGGGACCAGAGCGGAGATTCCGTTTCACCGGATACAGATTGTATCATTGTTCTCGGCGGCGACGGTACGGTGCTGCAGGCTGCCAGAGAGACAAAGCAACAGCAGATTCCTATCATCGGCGTAAATCTGGGCACACTGGGTTATATGACGGAAATCGAACCCGGCAGTTTGGAAGAGGCATTGGAACGACTGGTGGCAGGGGACTATTTTCAGGAAAGCCGTATGATGTTAAACGGGAAAACGTATTTTTTGGACGGAAGTGTCCGGGAGGACTGGGCATTGAATGACATAGTGCTTTCCCGCAGCGGTTCTCTGCAGATTATTCAGTTTCATATTCAGGTAAACGGACAGTTTTTAAATCATTATAAGGCGGATGGTATGATCGTCACCACGCCTACAGGTTCCACAGGCTATAATCTGTCCGCAGGCGGACCGCTGGTGGAGCCTGGGGCGAAGCTGATTATGCTGACTCCCATATGTCCCCATTCTCTGAATCAGAGAAGTATCATTTTGTCTCCGGAGGATATCATCGAGATCGAGATACCCAGGTGCGGAGAGGGAAGAGAACAGACAGTGGAAGTAAATTTTGACGGTGGTCATATGATTCCGCTGACGACGGGAGAAAAAATCCGGATTGCCAGGTCAGACAGGGTGACGGAGTTTATCCGGCTGAATCAGGTGAGTTTTCTGGAAGTGCTGCACAGAAAGATGCAGGAGAAAGTGTGAGACGAACACAAATGCAGCATTTTTCTCACGGATTGTTTGTGTTACTTTCAATGGCACTGACGCCGAGGAGGGCATGTCTGAAAATGTGAGCGGAAAGTTCGGCGATTCATAGGGGAATCAGCTTATGAAAAGGCATGGTGGAAGTAGTGAAGAAGAGAAGACAGGGTAAGATAATCGAGATCATTCGGAAATATGAAGTAGGTACGCAGGAAGAACTGGCAGAGAAGCTGAAAGAGGAAGGCTTTGCCGTGACGCAGGCTACTGTTTCCAGAGATATCAGAGAGATGAAGCTTTCCAAAATGCCGGCGGAGAAAGGCGGGCAGAAATATGTACTCTGGGAACAGGGCAGCGAGATGGAAAACAAATATGTCCATGTGCTAAGAGAAGCATATGCTACTGCGGAGGCGGCGCAGAATATACTGGTGGTCAGAACAGTGTCCGGTATGGCAATGGCGGTGGCGGCGGCTCTGGATGCTCTGAAATTTCCGGAGATTGTGGGTTGTATAGCAGGGGATGACACGATATTTGTGGCTGTGCATACGCCGAAGGATGCACAGACGCTGGGGGAGAAGATCCGTCTCACTGTCGAGCAGGGAGAGGCACGGGAAGCATTGCAGAGGAATGAATAGGAAATCATTATGGGCAACAACGTGTCCAGTCATTGTATGGGAAGAGATGATGAAAGGGCACGGAGAAGATAAATATGCAGGACAGTAAGAACAGCGTCACCATGGGCAGCGGGACGGAGAAGGCACATTCTGGCGAAAGCCGGGAAGGAGAGATGAAATGCTGCAGAGTTTGCATGTGAAAAATCTGGCTCTTATGGAAGAGACGGAAGTGGAGTTCGGCAGAGGTCTGAACATCCTCACCGGGGAGACCGGCGCAGGGAAATCCCTGTTGATCGGAAGTGTCAATCTGGCTCTGGGAGGGAAATTTGAGAGAGAGATGCTGCGGAAAGGCAAGGAGAGCGCGTTGGTGGAGCTTGTGTTTTCTACCAGTGATGAACGTGTCCGCAGTAAGCTTCTTCAGCTGGAGCTGGAATCAGAAGATGACGGAACAGTAATTATCAGCCGCAAGATGCAGGTGGGGAAAAGCGTCTACAAGGTAAATGGGGAGACGGTTACTGCCAGGCAGGTAAAGGAACTGGCGGAGCTTCTCATTGATATTCACGGCCAGCATGAGCACCAGTCTCTATTGAATAAAAAAAAGCATATGGAGATTTTGGATGCTTATTCCGGGGAAGAATTTCTGAGGGCGGCGGAAGAGGTGGAAGGAGCCTATAAGGTTTGCAGAGAGATCACCAGGACTCTGGAAGAGGAGGCAATGGATGAAGAAGAGAAGGCCAGAGAGCAGGCACTGGCAGAATTTGAACTTCAGGAGATAGAACAGGCCAGGCTGGTTCCGGGTGAGGACGAGGAATTGGAGAAACGTTACCGCCTGATGGTTAACGGAAAAAGGATTGCGGAAAATCTTACAGAGAGCTACCAGTATACCGGAAATGATTTTGAAGGCGGAGCGGGAATTGCTTTGAGCAGAGCCCTTCGTGCACTGCGCAGTGTTTCAACTCTGGATGATACTTTGGGAGATATGGAAGAGCAGTTATCAGAGATTGACAGTCTTCTGGCTGATTATAACCGGGATCTGGCTGCATATATGGTTGATCTGGAATTTGACAGCGAAGATTTTGATGCGGTGGAGGAGCGGCTTAATCTCCTGAACCGATTGAAAGAGAAATATGGAGCCTCTATAGAGGCGGTACTTGCCTATGGGGAAGAGCGGGCAAAGCTGTTAGAGAAGATAAGCGATTATGATGCCTATATGAAGCAGCTGGAAGAAAAGCTTGCTGCTGCAAGGAAGAAGCTGGAAGAAGCCTGTGCCATATTGTCTGATATCCGCAGGAAAAATGCGGAAGTACTTACAAAGTTGCTGAAAGAGGCTCTGATACATCTGAATTTTCTGACGGTGGAATTCAAAATTGAGGTGCGCCGTGCCTCCGGGATTACTGCCAGAGGCTATGATGACGTGGAATTTCTGATTTCAACCAATCCGGGTGAAACATTGAAACCTCTGGGACAGGTTGCCAGCGGAGGTGAGCTGTCCCGTGTCATGCTGGCGATCAAGACGGTGCTGGCGGGAAGAGACGATATCGATACACTGATTTTCGATGAGATTGATACAGGTATCAGCGGCCGGACGGCCTGGAGAGTTTCAGAACAGCTGGATACGGTGGCTCATGCTCACCAGGTGCTCTGTATTACCCATCTTCCCCAGATTGCTGCCATGGCTGACAGACATTTTGTGATTGAAAAAAGCAGCAGCCAGGATAATACCATTACGGATATCCGTGTGCTGGAAGAGGAAGAAAGTCTGGGTGAACTGGCAAGGCTCCTGGGGAGCGACGCCCTGACAGAGGCAGCGCTGTCCAACGCCCGGGAGATGCGTATTCAGGCGGCGTCTCATAAAAAAGTAGGAGAAAAAAGTTCATAGACATCTGATTTTTAAATTTATGCCAGTTTTCGAAAGATTGGAATGAAACCGGAAAAAATCCGCATACTAGTGTGAGAGAAACTTACAGGAAATCTGCAGCAGCGACTAGGAGTATGTGGACATGGGATGGTTCAGGGGCAGGAAAACCAGAAAAGACAGTACAGAGGGCATGGAATGTGCCAGCACAGTGACAGAGAACGCTTTCGCATGCGGGAACAGCGGGAGTGCTTCCGGAAATCAGGAAGCATTGAAGGAACAGGCCGGCAGCGATATGGTGATTCTGATGGAGAATTGGAAGCGCCGGGCCAGACGTTATAAAGTCTACCGTGTTTTTTTGGGCATGACGCTGGCTGTCAGCTGTATGTCTTTGGTTGGTCTGCTCTATTATTATGTAGACAGCAGTATACCTTCCGTGATCAATGTTCGTGCCGGGCAGGCGGACTCTTTTCAGCTGGGGCTGCCCGCCAGGGGGGAGATTGTCAGTGTCAGCGACCGGGGTTCCAGCAATATTCCCAGTGAGGCCATCGATATTGACTTAAGCAAGAGCGTTACCCTGAAGGGGGCAATGGAATCCAGTTATCAGATGCGTGTGAAACTGTTTGGTTTTCTTACCCTGAAGGATGTGGATATTCGGGTGATCGAAGATCAGCAGCTGATCCCTGTCGGGGCGCCCATCGGTATTTATGTGAAAACCGACGGTGTATTAGTGGTGGGTACCGGTGAATTTCAGGGAAGTGACGGAGTCAGCTATTCACCGGGTAAATATATTTTGAAATCCGGTGACTACATTCGCAGTGTTAATGGTACAGCAGTAAACCAGAAGGATGAGTTCATCAGACTGGTGGAGGAAAGCGGCGGCAGTGAGATCCTTCTGGAGGTGGAACGGGATGGAGAGGTCATGGAGGTAGAGATTACTCCTGTTCAAAACGCTGCCGGAGAGTATAAGATTGGTGTCTGGGTGAGGGATAATGCCCAGGGAGTGGGAACCATGACCTATATAGACTCCCGGGGAAACTTCGGGGCGTTGGGACATGGTATTACAGATGTGGATACCAGTACGCTGATGCACATGGAAGGAGGTACGCTTTATCAGACGGATATAGTGGATATCCAGAAGGGAAGCGCCGGAAATCCCGGTGAGATGACAGGGATGATCATCTATTCCAGTGACCGTATCCTGGGGGAGATTACGGACAACAGTGTGCAGGGAATCTTCGGTGTCTGTAATCAGAAGGCGCTGGAAATGGGAGCAAGAGAGCCTCTTCCCATCGGACTCAAGCAGGAGATCGAAGAAGGAATCGCCCAGATTCTCTGTACGGTTGACGGGACTGCGAGATATTATGATGTGGAGATTACAGCGGTACATCTGGATCATGATAATGTAAATCGCGGGATCGAGCTTACGGTGATTGATCCGGATCTGCTGGCAGTCACAGGAGGGATTGTGCAGGGCATGAGCGGCAGCCCCATTATCCAGAACGGAAAGTTTATCGGCGCTGTGACCCATGTGCTGGTACAGGATTCCCGGAAGGGGTATGGAATATTTATTGAAAATATGTTGGAGCATTAAGTTTCAATAGAGCAGTAGTATAAAGCCCTGATACTCCCCAATCGAATTGTGGAGTACCAAGGCTTACTATTTATTACCTATCTGTTATAGCGTTTGTTATCTTGTTGGCATCTGAAAGTTTGCAAGTGCTCTGTTCAAATAATCGTTAAAGGGTTTCATAATGCGAAAAAGTTCGGTTGCCATTGTGAGAAACGCTTCAGTATTGTACAGGTCTTCATCTTTGATCGGATATTCCAGATACCAGCTTTTAAATTTTAAGTATTCTGCCTGTGGGTGGCTCTTGTCATATCCAGCTGGGATATTTTTGAGTGCTGTTCCCCGTATGGTAAAATATTTCTGAAATTCAGGTTCATTGATGATGGATTCTAATTCTTTACCATTTTGAACAATATAGTTCCGTACCATCGTTGTTGCATCTTTGAACATATCTGCAAACAGACCGCCGCCTAAAAAGGACTGATTGCCGGGTTTTATCATCAGATAATAGCCAACGGGGACAGGCAGTTTTCCCTGAGAAGAAATATGTGCACGAAATGCCGGGTTATATGGCGATTTATCATGGCTGAACCGGGTATCTCTCACCAGCTTAAAGGTAAGCTTTTTCGGTTCATTATGCAGCACGCTGCTGTCGAATCTACCGATATGAAGGATCAGGGCTCCGATCAGCTCCTCAAATTCAGCGTTTGCTGCGTTGTTTTCCGTCTTATGTGCATGATACCATTCACGGTTGTTATTCTCATTTAAACCAGCAAGGTAATTTAAGATAAGCTGTGTATTCATACGAAAAACCTCCTTTTGCATTTCCGACAACAGAAAAAGATGGGGCTGCTTAAAAATTTCTGAATAAATTCATTCAGGGATTGGTTTAAAATATTTACAAAAAAGCTTGACTAATCAAGTAATCTCTGGTACATTTAGTTTGTTCAGACAGTGTTATAGTCAGAAAATCTTTTATCTAAGGCTGAACTGCCGTCCGGTTCGTTATCACATGTTATTCCATTGAATTTCCATGTAGGTGTTCAACGGCCGAAAAAAATCGGTTTTGATTTTTATTTTCGCATGGCAGCGCGCTTCCGCAGCGTGGGGTCCAGGATTTTCTTCCGGATTCTCAAGTGGGTGGGTGTGACTTCCAACAGCTCATCTGTATCAATGAAATCCAAAGCCTGCTCCATAGAGAGGATTCTGGGCGGTACAAGGCGCAAAGCTTCATCGGCGCCGGAAGAACGTGTGTTAGTAAGCTGCTTTTTCTTGCAGACATTTACTTCGATATCTTCGCTTCTCCCTGTCTGGCCGACTATCATTCCGGCATATACCTTTTCGCCGGGACTGATGAAAAGAGTGCCTCGTTCCTGCGCATTATATAGACCATAGGTAATAGCTTCCCCTGCTTCAAATGCGATGAGAGACCCTTGTCTTCTATATTGGATATCTCCTTTGTAAGGGGCATAACCGTCAAAAATTGTGTTCATGATGCCATTACCTTTGGTATCTGTCAGGAAATCGCCCCGATAGCCAATGAGGCCTCTGGCAGGTATGGAGAATTCCAGACGGGTATATGTGCCGCCGGATATGCTGCCCATATTCCTCAGTTCCCCCTTGCGCTGTCCCAGTTTTTCAATGACGACTCCGGCAAATTCATTTGGCACATCAATATAAGCCAGTTCCATAGGTTCGGTGCGTTTTCCATTTTCGTCGGTATGATAGAGGACTTCGGCTTTGCTGACAGCAAATTCATAACCTTCCCTGCGCATAGTTTCAATCAGGACAGAGAGATGCAGCTCTCCGCGGCCAGATACTTTGAAGCATTCGGTGGTATCTGTTTCTTCCACACGCAAGGACACATCGGTATTCAGTTCCCGGAACAATCTGTCCCGAATGTGGCGGCTTGTGACATATTTCCCTTCCATACCGGCCAGAGGAGAATCGTTGACCATAAACTGCATGGCGATAGTGGGTTCGCTGATTTTCTGAAAGGGAATGGGAAGGATGGCATCAGGAGAGCAAAGCGTATCGCCGATGCGGATAGCTGTGATTCCGGAGATAGCCACAATGGAACCAACGCCGGCTTCCTTTACCTCTGCTTTGTTCAGACCATCAAATTCGTATAATTTACTGACTTTTACCCGAACCTGTTTATCAGGGGCGTGGTGATTGCAGATGACCACTTCCTGGTTCACATGTATGGTACCATTATCTACTTTTCCGATACCAATGCGGCCTACATATTCATTATAATCAATGGTACTGATGAGGACCTGAGTACCGGCGTCACTGTCTCCTTCGGGAGCAGGAATGTAGTCCAGAATCGTTTCGAATAAGGGCTCCATGCTTACACCGGGGGCAGAGGCATCAGAAGAGGCTACGCCGGTTTTGGCGGAAGCAAAGATGAAGGGGCAGTCAAGTTGAGAATCGTCTGCATCCAGTTCCAAAAACAGTTCCAGAACTTCGTCTACCACCTCGTCAGGCCGAGCTTCAGGGCGGTCAATTTTATTGACACACACGACTACGGGGAG
Organism: uncultured Acetatifactor sp.; assembly: GCA_910580225.1. Lineage (GTDB taxonomy): Bacteria > Bacillota > Clostridia > Lachnospirales > Lachnospiraceae > Acetatifactor. The sequence continues at coordinate 34,873 of CAJTXE010000009.1, read as the reverse complement.
CTTCAGTTCCAGAGCTTTGCGGAGCACAAATTTTGTCTGAGGCATAGGACCCTCAAAGGCATCTACCACCAGGATGACACCATTTACCATTTTCAGTACACGCTCCACTTCACCGCCGAAATCAGCATGGCCGGGAGTATCTACAATGTTGATTTTAGTGTTTTTATACATGACGGCGGTATTTTTGGATAAAATGGTGATACCCCGTTCGCGCTCGATATCATTGGAGTCCATAATCCGTTCAGCTACAGCCTGACCTTCACGAAATACACCGCTTTGTTTTAACAGCTCGTCCACAAGTGTTGTCTTGCCGTGGTCAACATGGGCAATGATGGCTACATTCCTTACATTTTCTCTTTTTTGCTTCATAAATTTAACCTCTTTCTGCGTCTAATTATCCAGGCGGTCACAGCCTGGTCATGAGCAGGATGTAATCGGTAAAATAGATAAAAATGTTTGTATTTCGGTACAATTGTCGATACCTGGATATTTCTGTCGATGATTTTTTTCGGTAGAAATTCAAACTGTTATAGTATAGCACCATTTCCAGCCGGGTGCAAGTTTTATTGAAAGTCCGGGTAAATTTTTTACTGTTTAGCATTTTTATGTGAATGGAAATGAATACATATTTCGTACAATTGTCGAAGTTTGCGGTGAGAAACAGTACTAAAAGTGTGATTTCTATTGTATAAATAGTAATATCATCCGAATAGGATATCATTATGTGAATTTATGGAAACAGAATGATATTCTTCAGGGGATGTTACCGGAAAAAGTCTTAAAACAAGAAGGGAGAACGTCAATGACAGATAAGGTAATTGAAAACAATCAGGTAACGGTTATGGGGGAAATCATCAGTGGTTTCAGCTACAGTCATGAGATTTTTGGAGAAGGATTCTATATGATGGATGTCAGATGTAAACGTCTCAGCGAAAGTTATGACACGATACCCATCATGGTTTCAGAGCGGCTGATGGATGTGAGTGTGGATTATACGGGAGAGCTGATTTGTGTGAATGGTCAGTTCCGCTCTTACAACCGTCATGAGGAGCGTAAGAACAGGCTGGTACTTTCCGTATTTGCCAGGGAGGTGAGTTTTGTGGACGAAATGGAGGAGAGTTCCAAGACGAACCAGATCTTCCTGGATGGCTATATCTGTAAAGAGCCGATTTATCGGAAGACGCCTCTGGGAAGAGAGATTGCAGATCTCCTGCTGGCAGTAAACCGTCCTTATGGAAAATCTGATTACATACCTTGTATCTGTTGGGGGAGAAATGCCCGTTACGCCAATAATTTTAAAGTAGGAGAACGCTGTGCTGTCTGGGGCAGGATACAGAGCAGAGAATATATGAAAAAACTGGATGAGGAAAATGTCGAAAGACGCGTGGCATTCGAAGTTTCTGTCAGTAAACTGGAGTTGATAGATGATTCAGAGGATAAAGCATTTTAACATTTGCCAAATAATGCAAAGTGTGGTATTCTGAATATATAGTTTCTGTTGACATGCTTTTAGCTGCCACGCAGTCCCGGCTGCAAAAGGTGGCATTTGCTTAGGGAGTATAGAGGTACAGTTATGGCAAAAGGATTGGTATATATATACGCGGGAGATGGGCGTGGAAAATCACCGGCAGCTCTCGGCAGAGCCCTGCAGGCAGCAATGGAAGGCGCGAATGTAGTGATTATTCAGTTCTTAAAGGGGAGCAGTGCCAAAAACTCTGATTTTCTTCGCAGGATGGAGCCGGAGATCAAGCTGTTTACCTTTGAAAAATCTGATGAGAACTATGAGGATCTTTCAGAGACAAAGAAGCAGGAGGAGAATGCCAATATCAGAAACGGGATAAATTTTGCCAGGAAGGTTCTTGCCACGAGGGAATGCGACCTGTTAATACTCGATGAAGTATTACGGCTGACAGAAAAAGGAATTGTGCCGGTGGAGGAGCTGAAAGCGATTCTGGAATGCAGAGAGGATACTGACATAATCCTTACAGGTGTCCGGCTCAGTGATGAGATTTGTATTTTGGCAGATGAGGTTTCCAAAATCGATACCGTGAAATTCAAGGTTTGGGAATAATTCCGTTGACATCATTCTTGTAAAATGTTATGATTTTAACATATACATAATGTTGAGGAGATGAGGCTGCGTTTTCGAGAGTACTTTTTATGCAATAGGTGCAGGGGATGAGAAGGGAAATAGAAATACGTATTCGCCGGCACTTTTGTGCCGGCGATGTTTATATATGGTCACTGCCTTAAAAACAGGGTAATTCCATGTTACTTATTTCTGCTCATATGAAAAGCCGCATTATGGAAATGGAGGAAAAAAGATGTCAATTTTCAAGGGTTCTGGTGTAGCTGTTGTTACACCCATGCATGACAGCGGGGAAGTAAATTATGAAGAGTTTGCAAAGCTGCTGGAATTCCAGATTGCCAATGGGACTGATGCAATCATTGTCTGCGGGACCACAGGAGAGTCGTCGACATTGACACATGAGGAGCATCTGGATGTAATCCGGTATTGTGTGAAGACTGTGGCGGGAAGGATTCCGGTGGTTGCAGGTACTGGATCAAACTGTACAGAAACAGCAGTCTATCTGTCCAAAGAGGCAGAGAGTGCAGGAGCTGACGGTCTCCTGCTGGTAAGCCCTTACTATAACAAGGCAACTCAGAACGGTCTGTATATACATTTTAAGACAATTGCGGATTCTGTAAAGCTGCCGATCATTCTGTACAATGTTCCCAGCAGAACCGGATGCAATATTCTGCCGGAGACGGTGGTGCGTCTCTGCCGGGATGTGGAGAATATTGTGGGTGTGAAGGAAGCAAGCAGCAATATCAGCCAGATTGCACACCTTGCTGCTATTGCAGAAGGAATTGTAGATATTTATTCCGGTAATGATGATCAGATTGTTCCGATTTTGTCTCTTGGCGGAAAAGGCGTGATTTCGGTGCTGGCCAATGTGGCACCCCGTCAAACGCATGAGATCTGCAGCAGATTTTTTGATGGTGACTGGGAAGGCAGCTGTAAGGGACAGCTGGAGGCGATGGAATTGTGTGAAGCTTTGTTCTGTGAAGTGAACCCCATTCCTGTGAAGAAGGCCCTGGAGTTGATGGGGATGGTGAACGGTGGGCTGAGGATGCCGCTCACCAGAATGGAACCTTCCCATGCAGAGCGTCTTGAGAAGGCGATGAAGACATACGGAATACTGTAAAATTCCAGGGAGATGCGAGGAGGAACACTATGGTCAGAGTGATCATGCGTGGATGCAATGGAAGAATGGGACGGGTCGTCAGTGCGTTGCTGGCAGAAGACAGGGAGGCACAGCTGGTGGCAGGTGTGGATCTGGTGGATAACGGACAGAATCCCTATCCCGTCTATCAGAGTATCAAAGATTGTAATGTGGAGGCGGACTGTTTGATTGATTTTTCCGCTGCAGCGGCATGGGATGACATGCTGGATTACTGTGTGGAGAAAAATCTCCCCTGTGTACTGTGCACCACCGGCTTGAGCGAGGCACAGTTGGAGAAAATTGAGAAGGCATCGGAAAGGATTGCAGTGTTGCGATCTGCCAATATGTCTTTGGGGATCAATCTGCTTCTGAAATTGTTAAAGGGTGCTGCCGCTGCTTTGGCACCGGCAGGTTTCGATATGGAGATAGTAGAGAGGCATCACAATCAGAAACTGGATGCGCCCAGTGGCACAGCTCTGGCGTTGGCAGATTCTTTGAATGAAGAGTTGGGCAATCGCTATACTTATGTATATGACAGAAGCATCAGAAGAGAAAAACGTCCGGAAAAGGAAATCGGGATCAGTGCGGTTCGGGGAGGCAGTATTGTGGGAGAGCATGAGATCATATTTGCCGGCATGGACGAGGTTATCACATTTTCCCATACGGCATATTCCAGGGCTGTTTTTGGAAAGGGAGCGGTGCAGGCTGCTAAATATCTAGCTGGAAAGCCGGCAGGAAAATACAATATGGGAGATGTGATCGATGCGGCTATGTAGGGGTTCTGGTTTCTTATGGCCTTCTTGTGTGGCCTGCGGAGAAAGAATTTTCCGATTGCGAACCTATTCGGCAGAACTCAGGCGCAGTTTTCTTCCAGGAGAGGGGAAAAATATGCGCCTGAGGTATCTTGCCTGCAGTCAGTTATCTGACAGTACTGCCTGCAGCGGTATTGCTGTTGATTGTGTCTGCATTTCCGGTTCTGCCTGTAGTATTATTGATTTGTCCTGCAGTGTTTATTCTGCGCCCTGTTACATCGTCTGTGAGATCATTGATGCCGTCTTCTACATCATCTACTACATTGTGCAGTGCGTCATTGGCCTCATCCAGAAGAGAATCGTTATCTCCCCGGGTTGCGCCGCCGGCATCTAACCCGTTATGATTTCCTGTGGCCATATTATTTCCGGTTTGGCCTCCTGTCGAATTTCTGTCTGCGCCGGTGTTACCAGCGGTGTTGTTTTCTCCATTCGTTCCGGAGATACCACTGGCGGCGTCTGAGCTGACCGAATTGTTGTCAGCCATACTGTCAGAACCATCATTGTTTTTTGCACTGTTGCTGCATGCAGTCGTCGTACAGATAAAGGCAAGCACAAGTACCAGCGCCAGAAAACGTGGGGTTCCCGCTGTAAATCTGTCTTTTTTCATAAATCCCTCCAATCTGTTCTGTTGCATATAACCAGATGTTTGCATAAGACTATATTCAGAAAATCAGACTATCCTGCCTAAGCTCTGCATAGCTGATGCCATTAGTATGTGGATTACCAATTCAGTTATTCATAAAGTGTGAAAAGAAATGAGGAAAAAAATGGAATTCAGACCATGCATTGATATTCATAACGGCCTGGTAAAACAGATAGTGGGCGAAAGTCTGCAGGATCAGGGAGAACAGGCCAGTGAAAATTTTGTGGCTGGACAAGATGCAGTATATTATGCTGCGCTTTATCGCGACGCAGAGATCAGAGAAGGGCATGTGATCCTGCTGAATTCTGTGGGCAGCCCATATTATGAAGCGACAAAACAGCAGGCATTGATGGCACTGGGTGCTTATCCTGGAGGTTTGCAGGTGGGCGGAGGAATTACGCCCGAGAATGCGGCGAAATTTCTGGATGCAGGTGCTTCGCATGTGATAGTCACATCCTATGTGTTTCGGGATGGCAAAATTCATTATGACAGATTGCAGAAAATGGTAGAGGCAGTTGGGAAGGAAAGGCTGGTTCTGGATTTAAGCTGCAGAAAGACGGCTGAAGGTTATCGGGTAGTCACAGACAGGTGGCAGAAACTGACAGATGAGAAGATGGATACAGGGCTTTTGGAGAGACTCTGTGTTGCCTGTGACGAGTTTCTTGTTCATGCGGTGGATGTGGAAGGAAAGGCTGGCGGCATGGATGAAGAATTGATAAGAATGCTGGGCAGCTGGGAGGGAAAACCTGTGACCTATGCGGGGGGCGTCCATAGTTACGAAGATCTGGAAAGACTTCGAGTGTTGGGCAGGAACCGCCTGCATGTTACCATTGGGAGTGCCCTTGACCTGTTTGGAGGAGTCCTTTCCTGGAAAAAGATTGTAGAGATCTGCAGACAGTAAGGAAAGCTTTTTTGACCTATACGAATGCGGCGCAGAGCCAGAGATAAAATCACAATGGTGAAATACAAAAATTATGACAAAAACGTCAGTTTATCGTTGCTATAAGAGCACAGTTATGGTAAAATAAAAAAGGTTATCGGAGGTGACTTTTTATGGGACGTAACAGACACAAACGTAAAAACAGCCATGTGGTAATCGTGACATCTGATGCTGCAGATTCCGGAATGAAGCAGTTTCGTATCCGTCCCTGGATTCTGAAAGCGATCATCGCCGTACTGTGTGTGGTCATTGGCGCATTAATTGGATATCTGGTATATGAGAAAGATATCTGGGCCGCAGAGCTGGAACAGACAGTGCAGCAGGACGAAGCTATCCGTCTGTTGGAGCAGGAGAAAACGGAGTTGGAAAGCCGGATCGTGAGTCTGAACGAGGATATAACGGGGCTGAATGAGGAGATCTCGAGCCTGAATGAGAAGATACGGATATTGAGTGAAACCGTATCACAACAGGTGGAGACGGAAAATGAACTGACTGGGCAGTTGCAAAAACGTCAGATGCCCACCAGGCTGCCTGTATCAGAGAGGGCAACCATGGATACAGTGACGGAAGATCTCACCTGTATCTTTACTGCGGCTGCGGGTTCTATGGTGGTGGCAACTGCTGATGGAACCGTTACTGTGGTCAACGAGGATCCGGTGTATGGTCATAATGTATGGATTGATCATGGAAACGGTTATACGACCATATACAGAAACCAGGGAGAGGTCAAGGTAAAGCAGGGAGAAACGGTTACACAGGGAACTACATTATTTATTGTTTCAGATGAGAGCAGTAAACTGGGATATCAGATAATGCAGGAAGGTGTATATGTCAATCCCATGGATTTGCTGGATATCAGCGGCTGATAAAAACGGAGGTATGAAGCAATGAGGAAAAAGGAAACACAGATTTCAACTATCATCGGAATGGGGGCTGAATGTAACGGAGATTTTTCATCCAGCGGTTCTGTCCGAATAGACGGCACTGTGAACGGTAATGTGATAGTGGCAGATACCGTGATCGTAGGAGCATCTGGATGTATTCACGGCGATATCAATTCACAGAAGGTTATCGTAGGCGGTGAGGTTTATGGGAATCTGAATGTACCGGAGAAAGTGGAGCTGACTTCTACAGCCAGAGTGATCGGTGATCTTACCACCAGCGGCCTGGTTATTGATGAAAAGGCTGTCTTCCAGGGGAGATGTGATATGAACCAGGATGCTGCCAAAAAGGTCAAACCCAATAACAAAGCAGTAAAGGCAATGAAAAAATCAGCCAAATCTGCCATTGTGGAGGCGCTGAAAGAGGTGGAAGAGGGTTCCACAGAGGAAGCCAGAGAGAGTACAGCAGAACCATCTGCAACAGAATCTGAGACTCAGGCAGAAGAATAAACGAAGGAAATACATAGAGCATCCGAGGGAATATCAGGAAATCCCCTCGGATGCTTCTTTTCTGTCCATACGTTGAAATACGGTTTCATAACCATCATTTCCATAATGAAGAGATCGATTGACACGGCTGATGGTGGCTGTGGAAGCACCGGTTTTCTCGGCTATCTCGAGATAAGTGTGGTGATTTTTCAGCATGGCAGCAACTTCAAAGCGCTGTGATATGGAAAGAAGTTCATTGACTGTGCATAAATCTTCGAAAAAGCCGTAGCATTCTTCCCGGTCTTTCAGACAGAGGATCGCATCAAACAGGAAGTCCACAGCCGCAGTCCTGACTTTTTTATTCATGGGGAAATACCTCTTTCATTTTTAGGATTTGTCTTTCTTTTTTCATATTTTATCATATTAAAGTTGTAAAGTAAAGGTGAGGACGAAAAATTTCAAGGAATATAAAAGTAAGTGTTGTCATGTAGTATTGAATACTATATAATAGAGTCAGTACATCATGCGGTTTCAGAGAAGAGGTAAAGATACATGACAATTGACAATAATGATTTGCTGAACAGTATATTGGAGAGTCTGGACAGAGTACGGTATATCAGACCTGAAGACATTCCCAATATTGATCTGTATATGGACCAGATCACTACGTTTATGGACAGCCGGCTGCACTCTTCGGCGAGGAATCCCGGCGAGGACAAGATTCTGACTAAAACGATGATCAATAATTATGCCAAGAACAATCTGTTGCCCCCTCCAGTGAAAAAAAAGTATTCCAAGGAGCATGTGCTCCTGCTGATATTTATTTACTATTATAAAGGGATATTGTCTATCAGCGACATACAGACACTTTTGGGACCTGTTACAGACAAGTTCTTTCACAACGGAGAACGCTTCAATCTGGAAAGTATCTATCGGGAGGCCTTCAGTATGGAGGAGAAACAGATGCAGGCATTGAAGGAAGATGTGCGGAAGAAATTTCAGGCCGCTCAGGAGACATTTCAGGAAGCGCCGAAAGAAGATGCTGATTTTCTGAGAAAATTTGCTTTTATTTGTGCTCTGAGCTTTGATGTCTATCTGAAAAAGCTGATGATAGAGAAGATGATAGATGAGCTGAATCATTCCAGAAAAGCGGAAGCAAGAAAGAAAGAGAAAAATAAAGAGTGAAATAAATCCTGAAATCAGGAACAAAAACCTGTCCTTTTTCATATGATAGCTTATCAAATCATATGGAGGTTTTTATGAAAAGGGGAACCATGCAAAGACTGGGGGCAGTTTGTTTTGCCCTGTTGACGGTGATGGCAGGCGTGACAGGATGCGGAAGCAACGAAAATGCCACGGAGGACAGCAGCAAAAAGGTTGTCTTAAATGAAGTGGCGCATTCCATTTTCTATGCGCCAATGTATGTGGCCATTGAGGAGGGGTATTTTGAGGAGGCGGGAATTGAGCTGAGCCTGGTGACGGGATTTGGAGCTGACAAGACCATGACAGCAGTGCTTACCGGCGAGGCGGACATCGGCTTTATGGGCAGCGAGAGCACAATATATACTTATGCCGGAGGAACCGAGGACTATGTGGTGAATTTTGCCCAGCTGACCCAGCGTGCCGGGAATTTCCTTGTGTCCAGGGAGCCGATAGAAGATTTCACTTGGGATATGCTGAAGGGCAGGGAAGTCCTGGGCGGCAGGGCCGGCGGTATGCCGGAAATGGTGTTTGAATATATCCTGACAAAGAATGGTATTGATCCCAAGACGGATGTTCGGATTGACCAAAGTATTGATTTCGGTTCTACTGCGGCGGCCTTTTCGGGTGGGCAGGGAGATTTCACAGTAGAATTCGAGCCTCATGCCACCTCTCTGGAGCGGAATGGCGAGGGATATGTAGTTGCTTCCCTGGGAGAAGATTCAGGTTATGTGCCATATACTTCTTTCTCTGCCAGGAAAAGTTATCTGGAGAAGAATGCTGATACCGTGCAGGCATTTACAGATGCTCTGCAGAAAGGGATGGATTATGTGCAGAATCATACTCCAGAGGAGATTGCAAAAGTGATATCTCCACAGTTCCCGGAGACAGAGCTGGAAACCCTTACTGTTATTGTCAAACGGTATTATGATCAGGATACTTGGAAAGAAGATTTGATATTCCGGGAGGAAGCATTTATGCTGTTGCAGAATATTCTGGAGGACTCTGGGGTACTGGAAACAAGAGTGCCCTATTCAGATCTGGTGACAGTTGAATTTGCACAGAAAGCAACAGAATAAGGCAGATATTGTATCTGTCTCCGGAATCTGCAGAAGAGAGTCGTTCCAAAGGACGATTATAGTTACAGCGCAGGTTCCGGGGACAGTTTGCGCCTGATGGACATTGAGCGCATATGTCAGCGCATTCGAATATTTTTAATTGCCCACAGCTGCAGGGCTTTGGCATTGGTGCTGATTTTTTCCAGGGAGTCCAGTATCTTTTGAAAGGCAGGACGCTCGTTTTCTTCTATGACCCCATCTTCCGATATGGCGATTAGGGAGGCGCGGAGAGAATCAATATCTTTCAGGGAGCCCAGAACTTTCAGGGCAAGACGGTCAAAATCGTCAATAGAGACTTCCCGAACGGAGTTTTTTCCAATGGGACATTCCCGTGCGCAGTAGGCATTGCACAATTCGGGCATGTTGTAGGCCAGTGCCATTGCTCTGACCTCCTCCGGGTAGGGGGCGATGGTGTCCAGTTCAATGCGTGCCAGTCTGGTGCGGTCGATACCTATGATTTCAGCCGCTTTTTCACGGCTGGAAAAGTCAGGATTATGTTCTGCTGCCTCCGAACGTGCCAGATAATACATATTGTCGGCGGCTTTCGTAGCTTTTTTTCCCATGTCTCTTTCATTCCTTTGCTTTAAAATAGTAGGTGGTATACTTATAGTTTATGCGAAAACCGTCCGTTTGTAAAGATTATTTACAAAAGCAGTTGAGGGAACGGATAAAATTTGTTAGAATAGAAGAATCACAAAATTCAGATGAATCGGAGGACAAGAGGATGGGACTGATCAGAGCGGCAAAAGATGCCATCGGTTCAATGATGGCTGACCAGTGGAGAGAGTATTTTTACTGTGATGCACTCACCAATGATGTTTTGGTGGCAAAGGGGAGGAAGAAGGCAGCTAATAACCGCAATAACAAAGGCGGGGACAATATTATTTCTGATGGTTCCATCATTGCTGTCAATGAGGGGCAGTGCATGATCATCGTGGAGCAGGGCGGTATTGTGGAGTTCAGTGCAGAGGCAGGAGAGTTTGTGTATGACAATTCTACAGAACCCAGCCTTTTTTCCGGAGATCTGGGAGAGAACATCAAGAAAACCTTTCAGACGATCGGAAAGCGTTTTGCATTTGGAGGAAATGCCGGCAAGGACCAGAGAGTGTACTTTTTTAATACAAAGGAAATCATGAACAATCTGTATGGTACCGCCACACCGATACCTTTTCGATACATAGATGATAATATTGGTTTGGACATAGATGTGAGTATCCGGTGCAATGGCTCATATTCTTTCCGACTGGCGGACCCGCTGCTGTTTTACCAGAATGTATGCGGCAATGTGACGGATATTTACAGTCGCAGTGAGATTCAAAATCAGATGAAGGCGGAGCTGATGACGGCCATGCAGCCTGCGCTTGGAAGGATCAGCAGACTACGGGTGCGTGTATCAGATATTCCTTATCACGTAACAGAACTTGTTGATGCAGTGAATGCAGAGTTATCCGGTAAGTGGGAGAAGACACGAGGCATTGTGGTGGTAAGTATGACTATGAATCCGCCTTCAATGCCGGAAGATATTTCCAGAAAAATCAGTGAACTTCAGACTACAGCTACAATGCGCAATGCAAATATGGCGGCGGCCACGCTGGTGGGAGCCCAGGCAGATGCTATGAGGGCGGCGGCTTCCAATACGTCCACAGGACCCATGATGGCTTTTGCCGGTATGAATATGGCAAACAATGCCGGGGGAATGGATGCAGCATCGCTGTTTGCAGTGGGGGCTGCTCAGAATCAGGCGGCTGTCAGTGGAAACAGAAATGCCGGGGAGCAGACTGCGGGGAGCGGCGTGCCGATACCCGGCTGGACCTGCGGTTGCGGACATACTGATAATCGGGGGAAATTCTGTATGGAGTGCGGGAGTCCGAAACCTGCAGGAGCTGGTTGGACCTGCAGCTGCGGTACTGTAAATCAGGGTAAATTCTGTACCAACTGCGGTGCGAGAAAGCCGGCGGGAGCACCTCTGTATCGATGCGATAAATGTGGATGGGAACCAGAGGATCCGGCACACCCGCCCAAGTTCTGTCCCGAATGTGGAGATGTGTTTGACGTGAAAGACAGGATATCTTAAGAAAGCGATGTTTTGCGGGAATCAGTACGAACCGAAGGATGGCTGCAGGATGAAATTTTTGTGTACATTGTCTGGAACGCACCGGGAGATGAAACAGGATTTTTATATATGCGGCAGAATATGTAAGCGAAGGGGGATACATGAGTATATATGACACTCTAAATAAGGAACAAAAGGAAGCAGTGATTCAGACAGAGGGGCCGCTGTTGCTGCTGGCGGGCGCGGGAAGCGGAAAGACTCGCGTACTTACCCATCGTATCGCCTATCTCATCGATGAGATGGGGATAAAACCGTGGAATATCCTGGCAATTACTTTTACGAACAAGGCGGCTGGAGAGATGCGGGATCGGGTGGATAAACTGGTAGGATTCGGCGCGGGGCAGGTCTGGGTTTCCACGTTTCATTCCACCTGTGTGAGGATTCTGCGCCGCTATATTGACAGAATCGGCTATGCTAATAATTTTACCATTTACGATACGGATGACCAGAAAACTGTGATGAAGGAGGTCATCAGATCTTTCAATCTGGATCCCAAAGTTTACAAAGAACGTGCTCTGCTTGGAGCTGTCTCTTCTGCGAAAGATGAACTGATTACTGTAAGCCGGTTTGAGAGGGAGGCGGTCGGAGATTATAACAAATCCATTCAGGCAAAAGCTTACAGAGAGTATCAGGATGTTTTAATGAAAAACAATGCTCTGGATTTCGACGATATTATCGTGAAAACGGTGGAATTGTTTCAGACCTGTCCGGAGGTGCTGGAATCTTATCAGGAGCGGTTTCAGTATATTATGGTGGACGAATATCAGGATACCAATACGGCACAGTTTGAGCTGGTACGGTTATTGGCAGGAAAATACCGGAATCTGTGCGTGGTAGGAGATGACGATCAGTCCATTTATAAATTTCGGGGGGCCAATATCCGGAACATATTGGATTTCGAGAAGTATTTTCCAGAGGCTGAAGTAATCAGGCTGGAGCAGAACTATCGTTCCACCAGAGCCATTTTGGATACGGCCAATGCAGTGATCCGTAATAATACAGGCAGGAAGGACAAGGTATTATGGACAGGCCGTGAGGGAGGAAGCAGAGTGCGGCTTCGTCAGTTTGACACGGCTTATGAGGAAGCGGAGTTTATTGCGGGTGACATAGTACAGATGCATAAGAATGGTTCCTATTACAGAGAATGTGCAGTGCTTTACCGTACCAATGCCCAGTCACGTCTGCTGGAAGAGAAGATGATTATGGAAGGTGTGCCATATCATGTGGTAGGAGGCATTAATTTCTATTCCAGGATGGAGATCAAGGACATACTGGCGTATTTGAAAACCATAGATTCCGGGAGGGATGAGGTGGCTGTAAAGCGAATCCTCAATGTACCCAGACGGGGGATCGGGAGTGCTACAGTGGAGAAGGTGGCGGATTTTGCACAATTGTATGGTATTGGTTTTTATGAGGCACTGGAGCAGGTGGATGAGATCCAGGGAGTGGGCAGGGCAGCGTCAAAAATTCGTCCATTTATCGCCCTGATTACAAAGCTTCGGGGAAAAGAATACCAGGGCAAAGTGTCGGAACTGATTCGAGAAGTGGTAAAGCAAACCGGATATGAGGATTATCTGGAAGATTATGAGAAAGACGACAGCGAAGACAACGACAGAATTGGGAATGTGGATGAGTTGGTAAATAAGGCAGTCAACTACGAGGAGACACATGAGGAGCCTTCCCTGACGGAGTTTCTGGAGGAAGTGGCATTGGTGGCAGATATTGACAACGTGGAGAGTGATGATAACAGAGTATTGCTGATGACGCTGCATTCTGCCAAAGGGCTGGAATTTCCCAATGTATATCTGGCAGGCCTGGAAGACGGATTGTTTCCGGGGTATATGGCCATTCGTTCGGACGATCTATCAGACATTGAAGAAGAGAGGCGGCTGGCTTACGTCGGTATTACCAGAGCAAAGGATGAACTCACACTCACCTGTGCCAGAAGCAGGATGGTCAGGGGAGAGACTCAATATAATCCTGTGAGTCGTTTTGTGGCAGAGATTCCTGTGGAACTGTTGGATCGGGGATTTGGATCTTCAAATCGCAGACGAGAGGCCTGGTCTTCGGGCAGCCAAAATACCGAGGGAAGCAGAGCAGAGAAGAATGGCAGCTTCCGGACAGCAGAACCGGAGGAGCGTTTTAGGTCGATATCGGATCCGGAAGAGACGGCTTACTGGTCCGGAGTAATGAAAAATACGGATCAAGCCGACGGCAAAGGGAATTCCGGAACAGTTCGTCCGAAGGCCATCATACGTCCGAAAGCTACAGTGAAGGCGGATAAACCTTACATTGCAAAGGGAATCAGCAGCCTGAATCAGCTGACAGGAATCTCCAAAGGGTCTGCCTACAAAGCACCGGAAGCCATTGATTACAATGTGGGTGACAGAGTGGTTCATGTCAAATATGGGGAAGGACAGGTTATGCGGATTGACAGAGAAACCCGTGATTATAAAGTGACAGTGGAATTTGAGAAAGCCGGGCAAAAAATTATGTACGCATCCTTTGCAAAATTGAAAAGACTGTAGTATTTTTGAATTGAATATGGTATAATAAAATCATATTTGTGGAGCTATTCCTAACCTGGTATGGGAAACCATGAGTATGAGAGAAAAGAAATGTAAAAAGGCAGAGAAGCTGTCGGTATGGAGGTAGTCACATGAGTAAGATTGAGAATCTGATTGATATGGCAAGGCTGAATGAGCTGCTTGGAAGAAAGGAAGAGGAGAAGGAATGCCGTAAGGTACTGTGGGGGCTGGCTATAATCGGTGCTATTGCGGCCGTGGCTGCCATTGCATATGCAGTGTATCGTTATCTGAATCCTCGCTATCTGGATGATTTTGATGAGGAATTCGAGGATGATTTCGAAGACGAAGAGACAGAAGAGGAAGAAGATGATTTCTTCGTAGACGAGGGAGAGAACTAAGCAGATGAAGAAGGGACAGGTGTACGAAGCGACGGTTGAGAGAGTGGATTTCCCAGGAAGAGGCATTGCACAGACAGGGGAGGGCGCCGTCACCGTAAAGAACAGCCTGCCCGGCCAGAAAATCAAGTTTGGAATCAGTAAAGTGAGAAATGGGAAGGCGGAAGGCCGTCTTCTGGAGGTGCTGGAAAAGTCACCTCTGGAGACGGCAGCACCGTGTTCCCATTTTGGAATGTGCGGAGGCTGCACATACCTTTCACTGCCTTATGAGGAACAGCTTGGAGTGAAGGAAGGACAGGTGAAACGTCTGTTGGATGTCTGTCTGGAAGGACAGAAAGAGGACTGGACTTGGGAAGGCATCAAGGGTAGTCCAAAAGTATATGGGTACCGGAATAAGATGGAGTTTACCTTTGGAGATGAGCAGAAAGATGGACCGCTTACGCTGGGGATGCATAAGCGTGGAAGCTTTTATGATGTGGTAACGGTGGAAGACTGTCAGATTGTGGATGAAGATTATCGCCGGATACTGAACCGGGTACGGGACTATTTTGCATCCTATCCAAGCGGGGGCGGGATTCGCTATTACCACAGGATGCGCCACGAGGGATATCTGAGGCATCTGGTGGTGCGGAAGGCCGGGCGTACAGGGGAGATTTTGGTTGCTTTGGTGACCTCCTCCCAGGATCCGTGGGGGAATCTCATGGCAATGAGGGACGGAGACGAGGCCGGAAGGGAACCGAATATGAGACATGTACAAACAGACATGACGGAAGAAGGCTTGCTGCAGGGATTTTTGGATAGCCTGCTGGAACTGGAAAGGAGCGGAAGTCTGGAGGGGCATTTTGCGGGCATACTCCATATTGTAAATGATTCTCTGGCAGATGTGGTGCAGGGCGACAGTATCAAAGTACTTTATGGTCAGGACTATTTTTATGAGGAGCTTCTGGGACTTCGGTTCAAAGTGTCTGTTTTCTCTTTTTTTCAGACCAATTCCTTTGGTGCAGAAGTGCTTTATCAGACAGCCAGGGAATATGTGGGAGATCTGGGGTGTGGAGCAGAGGGGGTACCGGATAAGGTGGTATATGACCTGTACAGCGGAACCGGTACCATCGCCCAGGTGATGGCGTCTGCTGCGCAGCGGGTTATTGGAGTAGAAATTGTGGAGGAAGCTGTGCGGGCAGCCGTGCGGAATGCGGAAGAGAACGGGCTGGACAATTGTACCTTCATAGCCGGAGATGTGCTGAAGGTGCTGGATACCATTGTAGAGAAGCCGGATTATATCATTCTGGATCCGCCACGGGACGGAATCCATCCAAAGGTGCTGCCCAAGATTCTCTCTTATGGGGTGGAGCGAATTGTCTATATATCCTGCAAGCCTACCAGCCTGGTCCGGGATCTGGTGGAGTTTCAAAAGGGCGGCTACCAGGTGAGGCGGGCTTGCTGCATCGATATGTTTCCGCATACTGCAAATATAGAGACTGTGTGTCTCTTGAGCAGGTAGAATCCAAGAGGCTTTTGCAGATGAATATTCTGGCAGGTTATTTGGCACAATGCAGGCAGGGCAATGTACCAGGCCGAAAAATGAGGTGGAAAAATGGATGAAGTAAAGATGATTGTTTCCTGTGTGGTGGTAAAGGATAATAGAAAAATTGTCAGGGTATCTTTTCTTCGGGGGAATGATTATGCTGATGGACTTCTTCCGGATGGAATTATCGAAAAAGCAGGTGGATTTACTGATGTAGAGGTGCGTAAGCTGGAGAACTATCTGCGGACGAATCGTCAGGATATCCTGAATCAGGCAAAAACCATTAATCCGCTGAGAAATTGGCTTGGAGAATGGTAAAAAGCTTGACTTCTTCGCTTTAAACCACTAAAATCATATACATCAACAGACAGCCTTCAACCAATATGCGGAGTGAAGGCAGATAGAATAGAGGAGAAGAATAAGATGAAAGAAATATCGAATCTGATAGCCTATCGCCCGGATGTAAAGGTAGTGGATGCCACATTGAGGGATGGTGGCCTGGTAAATGATTTTTATTTTACGGATGAATTCGTGAAGGCATTGTATCTGGCAAATCTGCGGGCAGGCGTGGACTATATGGAGTTCGGATATAAGGCGTCCAGAGAGATGTTTGACGAGAATAAATTCGGAAAGTGGAAATTCTGCCGGGACGAACATATCCGGGAGATCGTGGGAGAGAATGCTACTGATTTGAAGATTGCAGTCATGGCGGATGTGGGAAGATGTGACCGGGCGGATATCATCGAGCGGACGGACAGTCCCATTGACCTGATCCGGGTGGCTACCTATGTCCATACAATTCCAGGAGCAGTGGCCATGATTGAAGATGCGGCTAGGAAGGGGTATGAAGTCAGCTGTAATATTATGGCGATATCCAATGTCCGGGAAGGAGAGCTGAAGGCAGCATTGGACATTCTTGGCCAGACCCCGGCTGATGTACTCTATATTGTGGACAGCTACGGTGCCATGTATCCAGAGCAGATTGCACGGCTGGTGGATACTTATATGGAAGCTGCAGCAAAGTATGGCAAGAAGGTGGGAATTCACGCGCATAACAATCAACAGCTTGCGTTTGCCAATACCATAGAGGCTGTGGGCGATGGAGCAGACTGGCTGGATGCCACTTATGCGTCCATGGGGCGGGGAGCAGGCAATTGTGCCATGGAACTGTTACTTGGATTTCTTCGCAATCCAAAGTACAATGTGTATCCGGCGATTCGTTTTGTGGATGCCTATATGAATCATTTGAAGGCGGAAGGTGTGCTATGGGGATATGATCTGCAGTATCTTATGACAGGGCTTCTGAACCAGCATCCCAGGGCAGCAATTCAGTTTACAAAGGATAAACGAAACGATTATACGGAGTTTTACAGAGAAATAGTCGCACAGGACTAAGCAGGAAACTGCAGCAATGATTACAGGCCAACTATGAAAAAGAAGACGGGAGATGATAGGCGGAAATGGAAGAGAGTGCATATATTTATGTAAATGAAGAAATACTGAAACGCATAGACGAAAAAATGCCTCCGGAGGAAGAACTTCAGGATCTGGCCGAATTTTTTAAAGTATTTGGAGACGGCACACGTCTAAAAATCCTGTATGTGTTGCTGAGCAGCGAAATGTGTGTCTATGATATTGCTGCGGTATTGGGTATGACCCAATCGGCGATTTCCCACCAGCTGCGGGTACTGAAGCAGATGGACCTGGTGAAAAACCGTCGGGAGGGCAAAACTATATTTTATTCCCTGGCGGACTCCCATATTGTGACAATCTTAAGCCAGGGACTTGATCATATTGAGGAATGAGAATATTATTGTACTGCATTTTCTGCGGCCAGAAATCTGTCATAGCTGTCAGAGCCAAGCTGGGAGTGATACATAACCACATCGTTTCCGAATTCCTGGAAATATACATACTGGGAGGTCATGCTGATGTGGTGGTAATTTCCCTCTGCCACGACTTTTACACTGCTGCCATCTGTAAGCATGCACTTTAACTGAGGGGCGGAGCCGTTTTTCTGATAATAGATATAGCCTCCGCCCACATTAAAGCAATCAACTCTGTCTTCTGTGAGTACTTCTATCACATTCTGAGCTTTGGAGTAGCGGCATAATCTGTAATTGTTTGCTACATCAAGATAATAGAAGTAATCGTCTTCCAATACGGGATACCATAGATTTCCTTTCCATACTTCGTAAGGTGTGTCTGTGGCGGTGTCTAATCCGTAGAGATAATGTTCATTCTGAGTACCGTTGTAATAAATGATACCGTTCTCCGCACAGGCAGGATTAATGACATAATCGGCCAGAGCTGTTTGATCAGAGCCGTCTATCTTCATTTTATAGAACGACGGTCCGGCATTTCCGGAGGTCAGCAGATACAGATAATTGTCCACCAGCTGACCTGTTACAATCACATCATTGGTGAGTGCCTCCGAGTTGCTGCCGTTAAGTTTGCTTCTCAGAAAGGACTTCATTCCGAAAGCATGGCCGAAACCGGTACTGACCGTGGATGTACCCGTATGGAAATAATAGAGATACTTGCCACCGGCCAGGATATTACGCACTTCCAGAGTATTCAGCTGCTTGAGATTTTCCTCGTTTGGGTCCATGGAGAACAGCCCGCCTCCATCAAAAGAGTTGTAAAAATAGACTTTGCCGTTGTATTCACAGAACAATCCGTCGTTGTTCAGATTTCCGGCGGTATTACCCACTGTGCCGGCGGGGTTCATGACAATGCGCTGGGAAAATGCCATAAGGATGAGTACACTAATTAAAAGTAGGGCAATGATTGCGGTTAATGTAATTTTGACTGCTTTTTTCATATTATACCTGTCCTGTTCGTTTTTTACCATTTCTGAGAGATTCCTTCTCTAATTTTATATTTTACACCCCTTTTCACTTGCTATCAAGATTGTTTTGTTATAATATAGAAAAAAAGATATAAAAAGGAGCTTTTGGAGATGGATTTATTGGAGTTGAGAGAGCGTATTGATACAATTGACGCACAGATTGTGGAATTGTATGAACAGCGCATGGAGATCAGCAGGCAGGTGGCAGAATATAAGATCTCCACGGGGAAACGGGTTTTGGACAGGCAGAGAGAGCAGGAGAAACTGTCCAGAGTCAGGGCTCTGACGCATAATGAATTCAACAGCTGTGGGATCAGAGAGCTTTTTGAACAGATCATGTCCATGAGCCGGAAGCTTCAATATCAGCTTCTAACGGAGAAGGGGAGCATTGGGAAGCTGCCCTTTATCGGGGTGGAACAGCTGGAGACGGAGAAAGCCAGAGTGGTGTTCCAGGGTGCGGACGGAGCCTATTCCCAAGTTGCCATGATGCGATATTTCGGGAATATGGTTAACAGTTTTCATGTAGAGACGTTTCGTGATGCCATGAATGCCATAGATGAGGGGAGCGCGGATTTCGCAGTACTTCCCATTGAGAATTCCACTGCGGGTATTGTCAATGAGATTTATGACCTGTTGCAGGAGTACGAGAATTACATAGTGGGAGAGCAGATTATTGAGATCGAACATTGTCTTCTGGGAGTACCGGGGGGAACATTGGAAGAGGTTCGGACAGTATATTCTCATCCACAGTCCCTGATGCAGAGTGCGAAGTATCTGGAACAGCAGGAGTGGAAGCAGATCAGTATGCAGAATAACGCGTTTGCCGCCAGGAAGGTGGCAGAGGAGGCAGACAGGAGCCAGGCAGCCATTGCCGGGGAGCATGCTGCAGATATATATGGATTGCAGGTGCTTGAGAGAAAGATTAATCAATCCGGTACCAATTCCACAAGATTTATCATCGTTACCAACCAGAAAATATTCAGAAAGGATGCGAAAAAGGTCAGTATCTGTTTTGAAGTACCCCATGAGAGCGGATCTCTCTATCATATGCTGTCTCATTTTATCTACAACCATCTGAACATGACTAAGATAGAGAGCCGTCCCATTGAGGACAGAAACTGGGAATATCGCTTCTTCATTGATTTTGAGGGTAATCTGGCGGACAGTGCCGTGAAAAATGCTCTGCGTGGGCTGCGGGAAGAGGCGCGGAATATGAAGATCCTGGGTAATTATTAACGGGAAAGAGAGTCGTTCTTCGGATTATAAGTAACAGTATAAGAGACAGGACGGAAAAATATGAAAAGACGAATTTGTAATAGAATGGGCGGAATATGAGAAAACGGGAACTGATAATATACAGAGAATTTCCAGAGGGCAGGGATAGGCTGTTGGAACGGATAGAGAGCATTGTATCCGGATATGAAACAGGGAAGATGGCAAGAGAAGGGGCAGATGGTGCCATGATTCAATCAGCCGGAGATTTCTACGGCTGTATTCATGAATTGATTGCGCAGGCGGAAATCTATGGCTTTTATGGGAATTTGTGGCACTGCTATCTGACCCATCTGCTGGTGACCAGTGAGAACGGCTACAGCAGAGGCTGTGAGATGCGCGGGAAGATGGAAGGAACCATTAATGAGGCAGTTCTTCATGATATGGCCATATTCAAAGAATATTTCGATTACCATTTTATACCGTTATGTAAGAAACTTCAGATAAGTGGATTTCGTATGGCAGAACTTTATGAGGGGAGCAGCGGTGAGAGCGGAGTCTATAATCACCGGATCTGTGAGTGTATCTGCAGTCTGGCACAGGAGCTTGGGAGAGCAGGATCGCCGGAGGAAATGAAGGATATTCTGACGGCATTTTACGGAAAATACGGTGTGGGCAGATTTGGACTGCACAAATGTTTCCGCATACATAAAGATGCGGAAAACCGCATGCATATAGAACCGATTCCCCGTATCGCACATGTAAAACTGGATGATCTGGTGGGATATGAGCTGCAGAAGAAGAAGCTGCGGGAGAACACGGATGCTTTTGTGGCAGGCAGAAGGGCGAATAACTGTCTGCTTTTTGGTGATGCAGGCACGGGGAAATCTTCCTGTATTAAGGCCATCGCCAATGAATACTACGATCGCGGTCTCAGGGTAATTGAAGTGTATAAGCATCAGTTTCGGGATCTGCACGATGTCATTGCGCAGATCAGGGGGCGCAATTACAAATTTATAATCTTTATGGATGACTTGAGCTTTGAAGAATTTGAGGTGGAATATAAATATTTGAAGGCAGTCATAGAGGGCGGGCTGGAAAAAAAGCCGGAAAATATTCTCATTTATGCCACATCCAACCGCCGCCATCTTATTCGGGAGAACTATGGCGATAAGACGGAGGATGGACGCATGTCGGAAATCCGTCAGGATATGCATACCAGTGATACTGTACAGGAAAAGCTTTCTCTTGCGTATCGTTTTGGGGTGACTATTTATTTCGGAACGCCTGATAAGAGGCAGTTTCAGGGGATTGTGAAAGCGTTGGCCAGTCGGTATGAGGTGGAAATGCCGGAGGAGGAGCTGCTGCTCCAAGCCAATCAATGGGAGCTGTCTCATGGAGGGCTTTCCGGCAGGACTGCCCAGCAGTTTATGGATTATATCCTGGGCAGACCGAGATAAAGAATAACAGGGGGACGAAAAGATGAGTGTGAGGACTTTCGCAGCCATAGATGTGGGGAGCTATGAGCTGACCATGAAGATATTCGAATTTTCCGGCAAGGATACCATGCGTGAGATAGATTGTGTCAGTAAGCGTCTGGATCTGGGATCGGATACTTATGCAATGGGGAAGATCAGCAATGAGAAAATGGATGAGCTGTGCCGGACGCTAAAGGATTTTTCCGATATTATGAGGACTTATCGTGTGAAAGACTACAAAGCATATGGTACCAGTGCAATTCGGGAGACAGAGAATACTACCATTGTACAAGATCAGATTGCGCAGCGCACAGGTATTAAGGTGGAAGCGCTGGGGAACGCTGAGCAGCGTTTTCTTGATTATAAGTCTGCCGCATCCAAAGGAGAGAGCTTTCGGAAGATCATCGAGGAGAAGACTGCCATCCTGGATATCGGAGGAGGCAGCATACAGTTGTCCCTGTTTGACAAAGATACCCTGGTGTCCACCCAGAATCTGCGGCTGGGTGTCCTGCGTCTGCAGGATTATCTGAATCGTTTCGCCGTGAAGAATTCCCAGACAGAAGATCTGATCAATGAGATGGCTATGGCCAGGTTGGATACTTATAAACGACTGTATCTAAAGGACAAGGAGATCCGCAATCTTATCGTTATCGACGATTACCTTTCTCCCTGGGCCGTGCGGAAGCGGGAGAAGGACAAGGGAAAGGAATTTCTGGAAACAAAGGATTTTGAGCGTCTGTTTGAAGTGCTTCACAGTAAAAATCCTGTCCAGATTGCCCGTGCAATGGCCATATCCGAGGAACGAGTACCGCTGGTGTTTATCAGTGCGGTATTGATCAAATATATTGCGGAGATGATGGGCATCCAACGCATCTGGGTGCCCGGAGTGACACTCTGTGACGGCATTGCCTACGAATATGCAGAGAAGATCAGGATGTTTGGCGGAGAGCATGATTTTGATGAAGATATCATTGCCTGTGCAGTTAATATCAGCAAACGATATATGGGCAATAGAAAACGTTCTGATGCGCTGGAAAATTTCACTACCATCATTTTCGACAGTATGAGAAGAGTACATGGATTGGGAAAAAGGGAACGACTCTATCTGAGGCTGGCAGTGATCCTCCATGAGTGCGGGAAATATATCAGCATGGTGGATATCGGGGAGACTTCCTTTCAGATTGTCATGTCCACGGAGATCATTGGGATCTCCCGTCAGGAGCGGGAGATCGTGGCCAATGTGGTCCGGTTTAACCACAGCAGATTTGTCTATGACGGTCAGCAGACCGGCATGGGAAGCATGAGCAGGGAATCTTTTCTGGTGGTAGCCAAGCTGACAGCCATTCTGCGGCTTGCAAACAGTCTTGACAGGAGCCATAAGCAAAAACTGAAGGGATTGAAGGCAGCGCTGAAGGACAATCAGCTGCTGTTGACTGTTGACACACAGGAAGATATCACGCTGGAGAGGGGTTTTTTTGAGGCAAACAGCGACTTTTTTAAGGAAGTATTCAGTGTGGAACCTGTGTTGAAACAAAGAAAAAATTTCTAAGGTGAGGGGAGAAGAAGCCATGGAGGAAATCGATTTTTATAATCCCAAATATTACACAAACAGAGAACTCAGTTGGATTCTTTTTAATCATCGGGTATTGAATGAGGCCCGGGATAAAAATATGCCTTTGTTTGAGCGTTTAAAATTTTTGAGCATTACTGCATCCAATCTGGATGAATTTTTCATGATCCGCATAGCATCACTGAAGGATATGGTGAATGCAAAATATCAGAAACCGGATATCGCAGGCCTGACGCCGGAAGAACAGCTGGCCAGGCTGGATGTGGCGATTCATGAGCTGGTGGAGCTGCAATATTCCACATACAATCGTTCTCTGGTACCGCGGTTAAAGCAAAACGGTCTGCAGATTGTCGGCCGTTATGAGGACCTGTCCAAAAA
Source organism: uncultured Acetatifactor sp. (assembly GCA_910580225.1). Lineage (GTDB taxonomy): Bacteria > Bacillota > Clostridia > Lachnospirales > Lachnospiraceae > Acetatifactor. Next base: position 11,513 of record CAJTXE010000009.1, on the reverse strand, counting down.
GGAAGCTGCTTTTGTAGACAGGTATTTCGAGGAGAATGTGTATCCGGTTCTGACTCCCATGGCAGTAGATTCCTCCAGGCCATTTCCATTGATTCGGAATAAGACGCTGAATATCGCTGCGCTGGTAAGGAAGAAGGAGAATGGGGGAGAACTGGAATTTGCTACAGTGCAGGTACCTGGTGTACTCAGCCGTATTGTGGAACTTCCGGTGGCAGATGAGGTTCGGAAGATCATTCTCTTGGAGGAAATCATAGAGCGCAATATGCATAAGCTGTTTTTGAATTATGATATAGTATGCGCGTATCCATTTAGAATTATGCGGAATGCCGATTTGACCATAGAGGAAGACGAGGCAGCGGATTTGCTGAAGGAGATTGAAAAGCAGCTGAAGAAGAGACAGTGGGGGGAGGCCATTCGCCTGGAGGTGGCGGCACACTGTGATAAGCGACTGCTGAAAATTCTGGAGAAAGAACTGGGCATAGAGGAGCAGAATCGCTATTCCATAGACGGTCCGCTGGATCTGACCGTATTGATGAAGATATATGGGATGGAAGGATTCTCCCATCTCAAGGCACCGAGACGTACGCCGCAGCAGGTGCCTCAGCTGCCTCCGGGCTGTGTGATCTTTGATGAGATGCGTAAGGGGGATATCCTGCTCCACCATCCCTATCAGACCTTTGAGCCTGTGGTGGAGTTTATAAGGCAGGCTGCCAGGGACCCGGAGGTTCTGGCGATCAAGCAGACACTGTATCGTGTCAGCGGTAATTCTCCAATTATTGCAGCACTGGCGCTGGCAGCGGAGAACGGGAAGCAGGTGACTGTTCTGGTGGAATTGAAAGCCCGTTTTGATGAGGAAAACAACATCGTATGGGCGAGGATGCTGGAGAAGGCCGGGTGTCATGTAATTTATGGCCTGGTGGGCTTGAAGACGCACAGCAAGATTACACTGGTGGTACGCCGAGAGGAAGATGGGATCCGGAGGTATGTACACCTTGGTACAGGTAACTATAATGATGCGACTGCCAAACTTTATACAGATATTGGATTGATGACATGTTCAGAGGCAATCGGAGAAGATGCTACAGCCGTATTCAACATGTTGTCAGGTTATTCGGAGCCGAGAGTGTGGAATAAACTGACGTTGGCGCCCCTGTGGCTGAAGGACAGGTTCCGGTATCTGATTGCGAGAGAGAAGAAATATGCTTTGGAGGGCCGGCCGGCGCGGATCATAGCCAAGATGAATGCCCTTTGTGACCAGGATATCATAGCGGCTCTGTACGAGGCGTCGGCAGCAGGGGTGAAGATTGATCTGATTGTGCGCGGTATCTGCTGCCTGAAGACAGGAATCAATGGTGTCAGCGAACATATTTCGGTACGTTCCATTGTGGGAGATTTTCTGGAGCACAGCAGGATCTTTTATTTTGAAAATGATGAACACTATGAGATATATTGTGGCAGTGCGGACTGGATGCCCCGAAATTTGGAACGGCGGGTGGAGATTCTGTTTCCAGTGGAGGGGGCGGAACTGAAGGAGAAACTCCTTCACATTTTGCAGAGCCAGTTAAACGATAATATGAAGGCGTCTGTGCTTCAGGCAAACGGTTTTTATGACAAGGCAAACAAGAGGGGCCGGCAGCCATATCATTCCCAGGAAGCATTTTATCAGGAAGCTATGAACGAGGCTAAGGCGTTTTTGGAAGAAGATGATGTAGTTACCAGAACTTTTGTTCCGGAGATGCATCATGAGTCGTAAAGCGGAAGGGGGAAGACTGGTTTCCTGTTGCTGCGGTTTCTCCAGAAAAAGTTCAGCGAAGGATAATCAGGAAACAGGAACGAGGAGGATTGGGATGAAGGTGATACTTGCATCGGCATCTCCCCGCAGGAGAGAGCTGTTGGCACAGATTGGAATTGATTTTGAGATAAAAGTCAGCAATATAGAAGAGAAAGTGATAGCTTCCGAACCGGGGATGGTGGTGGAGGAACTGGCGTGTCAGAAGGCTGAGGCTGTGATGAGGATGCTGCATAATGAAGAAGAACTACTTGTCATCGGTGCGGATACCATTGTGGTGCTGGATGGATGGATTTTGGGGAAGCCTTCAAGCCTAAAACATGCTGTGGAAATGCTGGGATGTATGGCCGGGCGAATACATGAGGTATATACTGGGGTAGCACTGCTGTACCGAAAGGGAATGGGTGGGAAAGCGGTGAAACAAAAGGTTTTTCATGAAAGGACCAAGGTAGAGTTTTTTCCCATGACAGAGAAGGAGATCAGTACCTATGTCAGCACGGAAAATTGCATGGACAAGGCCGGCGCTTATGGTATTCAGGGATTGTTTGCCAGATATGTCAGGAAAATTGATGGGGATTATAATAATGTGGTGGGGCTTCCTGTAGGCAGGCTTTACCAGGAGGCAAAGGAGTGGCTGGAAAATTGAAGAAAGCGGTAATTTTTGATTTGGACGGGACGCTGTCAGATTCTATCCAGAGCATAAAATACAGTGCAGATAAAGCGATGGAACCTTTTGGATATGGACCTTTTTCTGTGGAACAATATAAATACTTCGTGGGAGACGGTGCTGCCAATCTAATTCGGCGTACCCTGGAGGCAGGGGGAGACACCAAACTGGCGCATTTCTCGGAAGCTTATGCGATGTACAGAGAGATTTTCAAAGAGAACTGTATGTTTCGGGTACGACCTTATGAGGGAATCCGCGAGCTTCTGGCGACGCTGAAAGCACAGGAGGTAAAGATTGCGGTGCTTTCCAATAAGCCTCATGCAGAGACTGTGAATGTGATAGAAGCGTTGTTCGGAAAGGACTGTTTCGATGTAATTCAGGGGCAGAAGGAGAATGTGGCGATTAAGCCCAGCCCGGAAGGGGCGTTCCAGATTCTGGAGCGGATTCAGGTTGAAGTTTCGGATGTCGTATATTTGGGAGATACTGCCACAGATATGAAGACTGGTAAAAATGCAGGTTTTTTTACTGTGGGTGCGCTTTGGGGATTCAGGGAGAGGAAGGAGCTGGAAGAGGGAGGTGCAGATGCGGTGATTTCGCATCCGCTGGAACTGCTGCGTTATACTTGAGAAAAATACCAGGCGTTTTCTGGAATGGCCAATGTCTGGCTGTGAAAGTAAAATTGACAGAAAATTGTAAAAGAAGTTCGTATATATTATGTATTGACATAAACGCGTAATCGTATTATTATGTGGGCATAAAGATTACTAAAAGAGGAAAGGAGGGTGGAAGGATGCATCAGTTTGACGACGATGTATTGGAATGCTTTCTGGAAAACCAACTTCAGCTTTTTCCCCAAAAGGTAGCTGAAACACTTGAGGAGGCCGAGAACTTTCTGGAAGAGAGTATGGCGGTGGTAGTGGATTCTGTCGAAGAGGTATTGGAGTACTTCGAAGAGGAAGGAATCGATACGGAAGGTGCCATGGATGAAGAGATTTTGGATGCCGATGAAGTGTTTGACATTGGCGATGGCAGATATCTGATCGTGGGGGGCTGAAGCAGTGTTGGTCCAGATTGACAGAGAAGGAATCTGTGTTTTAGCGGATTCAGTCAATTGGGGTAAGTCAATGGAAGAAAATTTGAAACGGGCTCAGGAAAAATTCCTGGGCCCGTTTTTACATAGCAGATGTTCCAATCGTGAGAGGAATCAGGGCCGGCAGGCGGCTTTTTTGATATTCTCCAGCAGAACAGAGGGGACAAAAAGATTCCCATAACCGATACCCAGGTCCAGCCCTGGTTTGGTGCCGCCATGGAAATCGCTGCCGCCGCTGACCAGGAGGTCGTATTTGGAAGCAAGGCGGCGCATATCCCGTTCTTCTGCAGCGGTATATGTGCTGTATATGGCTTCCAGACCTGTCAGTCCGGCTTCTTTCAGCTCCCTGGTCAGGGTATCCAGACGCTGAGCATTCATGTGGTAGAGGGTGGGATGGGCAAGAATGGAGACGCCCCCTGCTTTTCGTATCAGTTCCACAGCTTGGACCGGGGTAACTTTCTCTCTTGGAATAAAACAGGGACAATGGTCTCCGATGTAGCGCTCAAAGGCTTCCGGCATGCTTTTGATGTATCCGTGGTTCAGCATATATTTGGCATAATGAGCTCTTGTGAGGACGGAACCGGGGAATTCTGCGGACAGGTCTTCATAGGTTACTCGAATTCCTGCATTTTGTAGGAGCTGGCACATTTTTCGATTTCGGTTGGTTCTGGAATCCACGAATTCCTGTAGCTGCCTGCAGAATGCCTTGTTTTTGTAGTCGATATAGAGTCCCAGAATATGAACATCCTGGCCCTGATATTCAGTGGAGAATTCAATACCGGGGATGATTTCCGGGACAAACGGCATTTGGCAGGACAGTACAGGGTTGCCGGGGGCAGAGGCACATTTTAAAGAATTTGCGTATGATATTGCCTCATCCAGTCCTGATATTGTGTCGTGGTCCGTGAGAGCGAAGGCTTTGAGACCTTTTTCCATGGCATAGTTCACAAGCTGTACAGGTGATAAGGTACCATCGGAACGGTTGGAATGTACATGTAGATCGATAGCATGCATATTTGACCTCCTAAATATACGGTGAAAAAATCGTAACAGTACAGACAGATCATTGATCTGGGACAAAATTTCAAACCTGACGGCTTGTATTTGCATGGCAGCGCAAGTCTGCCAAAGCATTTCCTCTCAAATGCAGAATGGTCCGCAGGCTCTAATTTGACATTGCTTCTCAGCAGAACCATTTTGATTTTTATGCAGGACCACCTGTTTGAGGCTGGAGCATCAGAAAATTTCTTCTTCTTTCTGTGCGGTAAATACGGTACGTTTTCTCGCCATTTCGTCGTTTGCCAGATATTCGTCGTAAGAGGTAATCTTATCAACGATTTTCCCGTCTGGCAGGATCTCAATAATACGGTTAGCCGTGGTCTGGACAAACTGGTGGTCATGACAGGAGAACAGCGCCACGCCCGGGAATTTAATCAGTCCGTTATTCAGGGAGGTGATGGACTCCATGTCCAGGTGGTTGGTGGGTTCGTCGAACACAAGGCAGTTGGCGCCGCTGATCATCATTTTGGACAGCAGGCAGCGGACCTTCTCTCCTCCGGAGAGCACCTTCACCTTCTTCACGCCGTCTTCCCCGGCGAAGAGCATACGTCCCAGAAAGCCCCGTACATAGGTGACGTCTTTCACAGGGGAATAACCGGTGAGCCATTCTGCAATAGTCAGATCATTGTCAAATTCCGCAGTACTGTCCTTGGGGAAATAGGCCTGGGAGGTGGTAACACCCCATTTGTAAGTTCCGTCATCAGGTTCCAGTTCTCCCATCAGGATTTGGAACAGGGTAGTTTTGGCAAGCTCCTGTCCGCCAACAAAGGCAATTTTATCGTCATGCCCCATGACAAAGGAGACATCGTCCAGTACCTTTTCGCCGTTCACGGTTTTGGATAGATGCTCTACCGTGAGCACTTCGTTGCCGATCTCACGGTCCGGACGGAAGTCAATGTAAGGGTATTTGCGGCTGGAGGGCTTCATGGTATCCAGTTCAATCTTTTCCAGAGCGCGTTTTCTGGAAGTCGCCTGCTTGGACTTGGAAGCATTGGCGGAGAAACGGGAGATAAATTCCTGCAGCTCTTTAATTTTTTCTTCCTTCTTCTTGTTGGCTTCCTTCATCTGGCGGATGAGCAGTTGGCTGGACTCGTACCAGAAATCATAGTTGCCTGCATACAGCTGAATCTTTCCGTAATCGATGTCTGCGGTATGGGTGCAGACCTTGTTCAGAAAGTAACGATCATGAGAGACCACGATCACTGTATTTTCAAAATCAATCAGGAAATTCTCCAGCCAGGAGATGGCGTCCAGATCCAGGTGATTGGTGGGCTCGTCCATCAGCAGAATGTCAGGGTTACCGAACAGGGCTTTGGCAAGAAGGACTTTTACCTTGATGCTGCCATCCAGGTCTTTCATAATGGAATAGTGCAGTTCTGTGCCGATTCCAAGGCCGTTTAAAAGCATGGCCGCGTTGGATTCCGCTTCCCAGCCGTCCATCTCCGCGAATTCCGCCTCCAGTTCACTGGCCCGGATGCCGTCTTCGTCGGAGAAGTCTTCCTTGGCATAGATGGCGTCCTTTTCTTTCATAATCTCGTACAGACGTGCATTTCCCATGATGACGGTGTCCATGACGGGATATTCGTCATATTTGAAATGGTCCTGCTCCAGGACGGAGAGACGCTGTCCCGGTGTGATGACCACATCGCCCCGGGTAGTTTCCAGATTACCGGACAGAATCCGTAAAAAAGTAGATTTTCCCGCACCGTTGGCTCCAATGACACCATAGCAGTTGCCCTCGGTAAATTTGATGTTTACATCTTCAAATAATGCTTTTTTGCCGATTCGTAAGGTTACATTGTTTACACTAATCATTCTAAAACCTCATTTCCAGCGCCTGTGCCAGAGAGTATGGCTGATCAGGCGCTTTATTCTTATATCATTATACACAAAATGCCCGAATTGGCAAGGAAAATCGACTTTTGGAGCGGGGAAAACCGCAACATTTTGAGCTGAAAATTCACGGAAGAGCCGATTCTCCGACGGTGACGGAGCTGAGTGCACCCATTCGTCTGAAGCTGGACGTACCGGAAAGCATTGACGGTAATAAATACGATTTTGCAGTAGTACACTTACACAACGGTGAAGCAGCCATTCTGCCGGATTTGGACGGCAATCCTGAAACAGTTACCATCGCATCTGACCGTTTCAGTGCATATGCGGTGATTTACGCACCAAAGGGTCAGCTGAAGGGTGTAAAGGACAGCGTTCCCAAAACAGGTGACACGATTCCGGCAGCAGCGACGGTTTGTTTTATCTCTGTGGCAGGCACTGCGGCGGCTCTGAACAAAAAGAAGAGGGTTTAATGCTGACAGACAGGAAGGGAACGGCATAAAATGTGAATGGGGTCGTCGCTGGATTTTAAATCTTTGATGCGGCGGCCTTATTTTCTGCGGTGCGAATACTGTGACATTTTTGTGTCGGCAATAGCCAGGGCGTTTTTTTCAAAGCCGAAAATGAGCCGGAATTCCGTGATTTTTATAATAATATTAAAAACATCTCTGTACGATACCGGCGTGACGGCACAATTCGGAGATCAGTTTCTGACTCTTTCCACCTGTACTTATCATGTGGAAGAAGGCAGATTTGTGGTGGTATCGAAGGAGACAGGGTGTGAGGAACAATATGCGGTGCCGTGAGTACGGAATTGCTGCAAATTCTTAATTTTGTTTCGGAGATCTTGCAATCAGGTTTTAAAAGGTTTAAAGTAGAGGAGTAATCAGGGACAGACCGGAAGAGGCTTTTAAGACAGCCCATGGGACCTGAGGAAAGGATTAAGAAAGAGATGAAACTGCTGTTGTTCCTGCTGATTTTGTTACTGGTCATGCCGTTGCTTTACTTTCTGATGATTATGCCGAGGATTGCGTATAAACCGGACACCTCCCCGTTTCTGGGCTGGCTCTATGCCCACAGGGGGCTGCATGACAACAAGGCCCGGATACCGGAGAACTCCCTGGCGGCATTCCGCAGGGCGGTGGAAGCAGGATTCGGCATTGAACTGGATGTGCAGATGTCAAAGGATGGGATTCCGGTAGTGTTTCATGATTTTACCCTGAAGAGAATCTGCGGGGCGGAGGGAAAGGTAAGCGATTATACTTTTCAGGAACTGCAGCAGTTTGCGCTGTGCGGTTCAGAGGAAAGGATTCCCGGATTCGCGGATGTATTGAAACTGGTGGACGGAAAAGTGCCCCTGATCATAGAGTTGAAGGTGGAGAGAATGGATATCTCGGTATGCAGAGCGGTGGACGGGCTGTGCGCCTCTTACAGGGGATTGTACTGCGTGGAATCCTTTCATCCCCTGGCGGTGTTCTGGTACCGCAGGCACAGAAAGCATATCGTGAGGGGACAGCTGGCGGACGCCTTTCTGAAAGAGGGAGAGTTTGCAGGGACCCTGTTTTTCCTGCTTCAGAATCTGATGTTCAACTGGCTTGGAAGCCCTGATTTTATCGCGTATAACTGTAAATATCCCCGGATGCTCTCCCGGGTACTTTGCCGTAGGCTTTACCGCAGCAAGGCGGCGGCGTGGACCATCCGCAGCAGGGAGCAGCTGGCGGAGGCAAGGAAGCATTTTGACATCTTCATTTTTGACGGTTTTGTGCCAAAGGAGAAGGCCTGTTAGAGAAGAGTGACGAAGAGAATTGGAAGGAATGATTTGGGGGATGTGCATGTAAGTGCTTACACCCCCTTTTTTGACCGTTTATTTTGCCTTTTTGAGAGGAAAAAGGTGGACAGATTGCACGAAAATAACAGTTATGACAAAATTTACTTCTTTTTCCCTTGATATTCTTTTGGCAAATTGTTACAATAATAAAATAATAATAAAGTGTTCGGCCGTTTTTCGCTGCAGCAGGAGCAGGGAATCAGAAGCGGTTATTCTGCGATGCTCCTGCAATCGGAAACAACCGGATGGTCTTTGGTTATTTAAATCATATTGAAAGGAAGAAAAGAACATGAGAAAATGGGTGTACTTGTTTACAGAGGGCAACGCGGACATGCGTGAGCTTCTGGGCGGCAAGGGTGCGAATCTGGCAGAGATGACAGGTCTGGGACTCCCTGTGCCGCAGGGCTTTACGATTACGACGGAGGCCTGTACGCAGTATTACGAGGACGGAAAAGAGATCAATGATGAAATACAGGCGCAGATTAACGAGTACATCGTTAAGATGGAAGAGATCACCGGCAAGAAATTCGGTGACCATGAGAATCCCCTGCTTGTATCCGTTCGTTCCGGCGCAAGAGCTTCCATGCCCGGCATGATGGACACCATCCTGAATCTGGGTCTGAATGAGGACGTGGTAAACGTTATCGCCGAGAAGTCCAATAATCCCCGCTGGGCATGGGACTGCTACAGAAGATTTATCCAGATGTACTCCGACGTTGTTATGGAAGTGGGCAAGAAGTATTTCGAGCAGCTTATCGACGCCATGAAAGAGAAGAAGGGCGTAACACAGGACGTAGAGCTTACCGCAGAGGATCTGAAGGAACTGGCAGGACAGTTCAAGGCCGAGTATAAGGCAAAGATCGGCAGCGACTTCCCCAATGATCCCAAGGAGCAGCTGATGGGCGCAATCAAGGCTGTGTTCCGTTCCTGGGACAACCCTCGTGCAAACGTATACCGCAGGGACAATGACATCCCTTATTCCTGGGGTACGGCCGTAAACGTACAGTCCATGGCATTCGGCAACATGGGAGATGACTGCGGTACAGGCGTTGCCTTTACCCGTGACCCTGCCACAGGCGCAAAGGGCCTCTTCGGAGAGTTCCTGACCAACGCACAGGGCGAGGACGTGGTTGCAGGTGTTCGTACGCCGATGAAGATTTCCGAGATGGCTAACAAGTTCCCCGAGGCTTTCGAGCAGTTTAAGGGCGTGTGCGACAAACTGGAGTCTCACTACAGAGACATGCAGGACATGGAGTTTACCGTGGAGCATGGCAAGCTGTATATGCTCCAGACCAGAAACGGCAAGAGAACTGCCCAGGCTGCCCTGAAGATTGCCTGTGACCTGGTGGACGAGGGCATGCGCACAGAGCAGGAAGCCGTGGCCATGATCGATCCCCGGAACCTGGATACTTTGCTGCATCCTCAGTTTGACGCCGCTGCCCTGAAGGCTGCCACACCGGCAGGAAAGGGTCTGGGCGCTTCTCCCGGAGCTGCCTGCGGCAAGATCGTGTTCAGCGCGGAAGATGCCGAAAGCTGGGCTGCAAGAGGCGAGAAGGTGGTTCTGGTTCGTCTGGAGACCTCTCCCGAAGACATCACCGGCATGAAGGCCGCACAGGGCATCCTGACCGTACGCGGCGGCATGACCTCTCATGCGGCAGTGGTTGCCCGCGGTATGGGAACCTGCTGCGTATCCGGCTGCGGCGACATTGCCATGGATGAGGAGAACAAGAAGTTCACACTGGCAGGCAAGGAGTACCACGAGGGAGATTTCATTTCCATCGACGGCACCACCGGCAATATCTACGACGGCAGAATTCCTACCGTTGACGCTACCATCGCAGGGGAGTTCGGCAGAGTTATGGCCTGGGCCGACAAGTACAGAACCCTGAAGGTAAGAACCAATGCGGATACGCCCGCTGACGCAAGAAAGGCAAGAGAACTGGGCGCAGAAGGCATCGGCCTGTGCCGTACAGAGCATATGTTCTTTGAGGAGAGCAGGATCGCTGCTTTCCGCGAGATGATCTGCGCGGACACCGTGGAAGAGAGAGAAGCTGCCCTGGAGAAGATTCTGCCTTATCAGCAGAGCGACTTTGAGAAGATTTACGAGGCTCTGGAGGGATTCCCGGTTACCATCCGTTTCCTGGATCCGCCTCTTCACGAGTTCGTTCCCACAGAGGAAGCAGACATCGAGAAACTGGCAAATGCACAGGGCAAGACCGTGGAGGAGATTAAGACCTTCATCGCAGGCCTGCATGAGTTCAACCCCATGATGGGACACAGGGGATGCCGTCTGGCAGTGACCTATCCCGAGATCGCCAGAATGCAGACAAGGGCTGTCATCCGCGCCGCCATCAATGTACAGAAAGCTCATTCCGAGTGGAAGATGCGTCCTGAAATCATGATCCCGCTGATCTGTGATATCAAGGAACTGAAGTATGTAAAGAAGATCGTTGTGGAGACCGCTGACGCTGAGATCGCAGCTTCCGGAATTGAACTGGAGTATGAAGTGGGTACCATGATCGAGATCCCCAGGGCTGCACTGACTGCTGACGAGATTGCAAAGGAAGCTGACTTCTTCTGCTTCGGTACCAATGACCTGACTCAGATGACCTTTGGCTTCTCCCGTGACGACTCAGGCAAGTTCCTGAACGCTTACTATGATACCAAGATTCTGGAGAACGATCCCTTTGCGAAGCTGGATCAGAACGGCGTAGGCAAGCTGATGGAAATGTCCATTAAGCTGGGCAAGCCCGCAAACCCGAGCATGCATGTGGGTATCTGCGGCGAGCATGGCGGCGATCCTTCTTCTGTGGAATTCTGCCATAAGATTGGCTTGGACTATGTTTCCTGCTCACCGTTCAGGGTTCCGATTGCGAGACTGGCGGCGGCTCAGGCGGCGATTGCCAATGTAGGAAAATAGAGGAACGCAAATATTTTTACTTCACAACGCTTGTTATTACGAGGAAAGATGTGCAGGAGTACATGAAACACCATTCCGAGTATACAAAGGCGAACCGATTTAAAGATATTATTTGCAAAATCTATATATAATTATCGAAAGGGAGGCTTTGGCTTCCCTTTCGTGTATCTGAAAAAGATACATTCTCTCGATTAGGACTAAATCCTAAAAGCTATGGCTTTAAAGGACTTAGTCCTTTTTATATGCAAAAAATAATTTAAGGAGGTTCACACATGAACAACACAGCGTTAAGAGCAGAGGCGCAGAGCGCCAACAACACACACATGG
>CAJTXE010000008.1 GCA_910580225.1 uncultured Acetatifactor sp. | reverse complement strand
CTGCACAGTTTCATTTATGGTGGTGCCAACTGTGCGGGCATGGAGGTTTAGGAAGTGTCACAGGGATGATCGTTTCATGGATGTGGATGACAGGAGGACTTTATGATGCGCATGATAAAGTTTAGGATGATTTTCCAATCAGCTTTCATAACATCACTATGCCTGCTCCTCTGTGCCTGTCGGGCAGATGATTCTGAAACCGTTACACCAGAGTATGCTGCTCTGTCGGAAGAACCTGATATGCTGCCTAAGGAGACAGAAAAAACACCGGAACAAGTGCTTTTGGAACAGATCGCTGACGATACCCACGATGCTTTTCTGGTAGATACCGGGGGAGAGCTGGGGACGCTGTTGGTGACGGCAGAATTGGATGAGGAAACTCCGACAGAGGTTTGCCGCGCCACCATACAGTTTACTGTTTGGGACCCGTACTCCATGGATGAACCTCTTCAAACTCTGACAGCGGGTACGGATATTTTCCTGGATTGGAGCATTATGGACGCCAATTTTGATGGCTATATGGATTTTGCCTGCACTTATCTTCGGGGAAACCAGCCTTATTATGATCATCTTTGGATTTGGGACGAATACGACAAACGGTTTGTCAGCGTTCCGGAATATGATAAGATTTCCATGCCCACTCTGGACGAGGAAACAGAGACGATTTACGGATTCAACCGCAGCAGCGCCGGCGGGACAGGAGAACATACCTTTCACCAATGGGTAGAGGGAAAGCTGCTCTGTATGCGGCGGATTGATATTTATGGGATCGATCAGGGGGATACGATCCGTATGTCCATCCAGGATCGCGTTGCCGGTGGACTGGCCGAGATTTACCATGAAGAGTTTCCTTCGGAATCCGGCGGATGGCTGGATGCGGAAATGGTATGGCACGATCTGGACTATCACGGCGAGCCGGGGGGAATCTATGACATTTTTCAGCAGCAGCCTGTAGATGATACCCACGATGCATTTCTGGTGAGTACTGGCGGCAGACTGGGAACATTGTTGGTAACAGCAGAGCTGGAAGAGGAAATCAAAGATGAGTTTGGCACTCGGGATATTACGTTTTCTGTCTGGAACCCGGTGGAAATGGAGCAGCCTATCCAGACATTTTCCAAAGAATGTAAGATGGGTATTGCACCCGAGTTTCATAATGTAGTTGACGCTGATTTTGATGGTTTTCAAGATTTCGGGTATCTCTTTCATGCAGGAAATCAACCTAATTACTGGCATTACTGGCTTTGGGAAGAAGAACAGGCACAATTTATATATTATGCGCCTTTAGGCAGCGTTTCGTCACCTGGATTCGATGCAGACCGCCAAATCGTGACTGGTTGGGCCCGCAGCTGGGCGGCAGGCGGAACCAATTCCTTTTATCGTTGGATGGATGGAGAACTGGTTCTTGTGCGGGAGATAGAAATTGACTTTACCAAAAGGATTGTTGTGAAAGATTTGATAGATGGGCAGATGGCAGAGGTGTACCGCGAAGAATGGGAAGAGAAAGACGAAGGAGATGTGTTGGATATTCTGTATAAGTGGTATGATTTGGACTATTACGGTGAGTAGGCGGAGGAAAAAGCATCAATGCAATCCATCCACATAAGAAAAAGCGGAGAGGACAAGGGAATGAAGACGACTGATGAACAGCAATTCATACAGGAATACAATAGAGCGTATGGCAAAGCCATTGGTGCCGAAAGGAAGAAGCGAAAGCTGAGCCTGGAGAAATTATCTTCCGGCATCATGAGCCGGACCATGCTGGAAAAGGTAGAAAAAGGTACGGCACAGTGGACAAAGATTGAGGGGGACACTCTGATGCTGCGGATGGGGATTCCGCCTGAGTACTTTGAATCGCTGGCATCGGGGGAAGATCTGGAGCGATGGCGGAAGCGGGAAGATATCTGTCTGCTGGTACCGGAACGGCTGGAAGAAGCCGCTGCCGCAATCGGAGACTACAGAAGAAAATATAAAAAACGGGAGCCCCTTGAGGAACAGTTTCTGCTGAAAGCGGAGGGTATCCTGATGCTGGAACGGCAAAGGACAGCGGGCAGGGAAGGTCAGAGAGCCATCCTGGATATTGCTGTGCAGGCGGTGAAGTGTACCATTCCGGACAGCTGGGAACAAAACCTGGGATTATTCTGCCTTTCGCCCGGTGAGCTGGATGCTGTCCTGTTGGTAAGTGCTGCCCTGTTTGAAAATGGACGTAAGGAGAAAGCATGGCAGTTATGGCAGGCAGTGTGGGATTATCCCGGGCAGCATGGCTGGAGGGAGCGTGCAGCGGCAATGATATTGCCCCAGGCGGCTGTCTTGGGAATCCGGATGGCAGCTGCGTTGGCGGGGCAGCCAGGCGGCCGGGATACCGCCATGGGAAGTATGGCTTCCAGAGGGCGGGAGGCAGGGGCTTCAAAGAAAGGACAGGAGACTCTGGAACTACTGCGCAGGAATGGGTGCCACTGCTATGTATTGCCGCTGCTGGACTGCCTGTGCGAATGTGACGCTTCTCTTTTTGCCGGACCGGAATATCTGGAACAGGTGAAAGAATTCCGGAAAATGTTCCTGGATATTTACGCATGGTTCAGTTATCCCGGATACCGTATCTGGCAGGGAATCTCTGTGGATAATACCAGGGATGCCGGAATGACGCTGAAAATGCTTCGCAAATTTGATGGAAAATCCCGTAAAAAAGCTGTCTATGACGGCGATGAGCCTGTTATAAGTCCCAGACAGCTGGAAAGAATAGAAAAAGGACTTCATAAACCATCCTACGAAAATTATGATAGACTGGCGAAGCAATATGGTAAATTGGGAGGGTGGAATATGCCCCTGCTGGAAACGGATTCCTTGGAGGTGCTGGAACAGCGGCAGCTGATTAGCACGCTGATGGAGTATGGAGAGTGGGATTTGGCAAAATGGGAGATACAGAAATTCCGGAATGCAGTAAACCCGGCGCTTCCCAAAGTAAAGCAGGAGCTTCTGTTCTTCGATGCCATCCTGAAGCAGAAAAAGGGAGGCGATTTGCTGGAATGCCTGGAAATGCTGCTGGAAGCGCTGCGCTGTACCGTGCCCGATTTCGAAGGGAAGGACATGAAATGGTGGGTTTACCAGCGGGAGGAGATTATGATTGCAAGCAATATCGGCAGCTTTTACCGCAGGCTTGGCAAGTTGGAAGAGGCGAAGAAATGGTTTGAGGCGGTGCTGTTTTCTATTGATGAAAATAGTTTTCGGACAGGTATTTATCATTATGGCTTTAGCGTTGCGTTTGAATGCTATGATAATTATCTTGGTGATATTTGTTGTCTTGACAATACTGTAAAGATGAATGAGCATATGATTTTGAAATTGCTTCTGCTTTTCAGGATCAACAGTATCCAAAGTCTATTTTATCATATTGCATGGAATGCGTATGAAATTGCCGAGAAGAAGCCGGAAGAATATGCATCCTTCCGGCCAGTATGGGAAAAAGCCTTTCGAATAAGCAAATCAATGGCAGACTTTATGTTTGATTCTTCTATGAAAGCATTTTTGTCAAAAAGGGAATCTAGGTATTTGTCATAATCCAATAAGTTATGCTGAATATCGCTAAAAAGTGCCATGAGTGCTCTTCTTCAGTGAAAGATTCTCTTCACTGCTCCCGACACCATATTATTATATAATATTCCTGGATAAAACACAATATGACAAATTAGTTGAAAAAATCAACCAATTTGTCATATTGTGCATTTTGAAGAATTAATTTAATATTATACTTATAATGGTTTTTGTATTCTTGCTATAGAAACAATTTTAAACACATGTTACAGAGCCTTGGAAAAGATATGCTGCTTAACGCTGTAAAACGAAATAATCTAACTTAACACGCCCATACGGAGAAAAAGTATGGTAGAGAAGTATAATGAATTGGCTGAAATGGTGCACAGTGCAAAGCGATAATCCAGGATGTTCCTGGATTATCGCAGAGGAGGAAAATAATGGCACATAACGGGATGTTCAACAATATCAGAGATTTCTTCTTATATTCTGGACTTGGCATGAAGCTTTTGTGGAAGAAGAGCAGGCAGCAGTTCATGCTGATCATATTGAATGTTGCCGTGTCTTCGGTCATGGCGTTTCCGGGTATGTACCTACTAAGTTATTCTGTCAGTGCCCTTTCCGGAGAAACGGAGGTTCAGGAATATTTATGCATGGTGATGCTGTTTGTGGCAGGCATGATAGGCATCAATATACTTGGCAGAGTGCTGGGCGACAGGCTTACATATTTGAACAACAGGTTAAAGCTGCGTCTCCGCCTGGATATCAATGAAATATGTATGCGAATGGACTATCAGGATCTTGGGGATGGTGAGAAATTGAAGCAGAAGGGTCTTGCCCAGAATGCCCTGAACGGAAACAGCTTGGATCTGCTGCTGCAAAGCATTGGGGAAACCTTTTCAGGCATCCTGATTGTTTTTGGGTTGATTTACATACTGGCAGAAATATCCTTTTGGATTATGGTCCCGATGGGGATTTCCCTGCTCTGCGGAGGGCTGTATCATTATAAAAACGCCAAAACCGGGTATATAGACAGCCAAGATACGGTGGAGTATAGGAGGAAAAACGAATATATACAACAGGTATGCAGGGACTTTTCTTTCGCGAAGGATATCCGCCTTTTTGGCATGAAAAAAAATCTGAAAAAACGGATGGATGATGTGGATGAGATGCTCTTCCGGCTGAAGGAGAGGCGCCGGAAGGACAAGCGCTTTTTGATGGTCTGTTTCATTTTATCTGATTATATAATGGAGGGCGCGATTTATCTGTACCTGGGCTGGCTGGTTCTGGGCATCGGTAGAATCGGGCCAGGGGAATTCACGTTATATGCCTCGGCATTGAGGAAGATGAAGGGAACGTTTGACAATCTGTTAGAGACATTGACCAGATATGCTGTCAACACACAATACTTAAAGGGGTTCTTTGAATTTACAAAGCCGTCCGGCATAAAAATGGAAGGCAAGGGACTTCCCGAAAAATTTCAGACATTGGAATTCCAAGATGTATCTTTTCATTATCCCGGAAGTGAAAAAAATGTTTTGGATGGCATTAACATTACCATATCACGCGGTGATTCCATTATGCTGGTGGGGGAAAACGGTGCAGGAAAAAGTACGTTTGTAAAGCTCTGCTGCGGCTTGTACAGACCTACGGCCGGGAAGATTCTCTTAAATGGCGTCGACATCATCAAGTATGACCCGGAGGGGTACAGGGATTATTTTGCAGTCGTTTTTCAGGACTATAGACTGTTTGCTGCAAGTGTCAGGGAGAATGTGGCGTCTATGGAAGATGAGATTAGTGACAGCCAGATTCAATATGCCTTGTCGGAGACGGGGATGGGAGATAAGATTGCCGGACTGAAAAAGGGGGATGACACACAGCTCTACAGGATATTTGACGAAGAAGGAGAAGAATTCTCAGGCGGCGAGATGCAGCGGCTTGCCATTGCCAGAGCGTTATACAAGAAGACAGATTTCATGATTCTTGATGAGCCGCTGTCCGCACTTGATGCGTACAACGAGCATAAAATATATGACTGCTTCAGGAGGATAAGCGATGAAAAGACAGTGCTGTTCGTATCACACAGACTTTCCAGTGTCAAGTTCACGAATAAGATCGTTGTCTTTGAATGCGGGAAAATCATCGGGGAGGGATCCCATGAAGAACTGATGAATCGCTGTGAACTGTATTCCAAACTATATGGCATGCAGTCTAAGCTGTACATGGAATCTAATGAGGATGCCAATGGGCGGGCAGAGTATTATGGTGTTTGATGATGGAAGGGGATGAGGTGGCATTATGCCTAAGCTGCAGGAGTTAAAGAATGCGTTCAGATTTGTTCCGGCAATGTTCAGGACGGTTTGGAGTACGGATCGCCGGTATTTGATATATATCGTATGTGAAACACTGTGCTTTGCGCTTTTGCCCTATCCGGCGCTGTATTTGGAAAAGTACGCCTTGGATGCGCTGGGTTCGGGAAAAGACTATAGAGAGTTCGTCTTTATATGCGGAGGGTTATTGCTTTTGGGGTGTGCCATCAGCATGCTCAAGTCAGTATTCAACTCGATCCGCCCCAACCGCACCACCGTCTTAAACAGTAAACTGACGAATAGGTTCCATCTGAAATGTATGGAGCTGGATTATCAGCTTTTAGCGGAAAAGGAAGTGCAGGAGCTACAGGTACTGGCATCTGAGTACATCAGTTGGCGTATGTCGAACACAATATGGAACTTTATATGGCTTTTTTCAGGGATGGTGTCTTTTGTAATATCATTTATAGTATTGGTCAGAATCAGCCCCTTTCTTTTAGCGTTTACCATTGCCAAGATGGCATTGGACATCTGGATTGCGGCAAGGTTCATGCCTTTAAGGCAAAAGTGCCAGGAGGATTTGATTCTTAAAAACAGATGGGTGAGCTATTATGAACAGGTGGCGTCGGAATATTCCAATGCCAAGGAAGTCAGGATTTTTTCCATAGGAAAAAGATTTGCAAACCGAATAACAAAGATTGTCGAGGAGATTTATGGACAATTTATAAGGCAAAGAAGACTGTCTGACATAAGCGGTGTCGTCAACATCCTGCTGTCTAATGGTTTCGAGTATTTGATTTATGCCATTATGGGGATAGGCGTGCTGAAGGGAAAAATAACAATAGGTACATTTCTTCTTGTAATAAGCAATATCGCTATCTTGGAACAGTATCTGGAACGGATATCGTCCACACTTGTGGGGTATTCTGAAACTGCCAAATATGCGGAGTATTATGAAAAGTTCATGGCTCTGGAGAGTGAATTTGTAAAGGACGGACAGATAATGCCGGAGACTGCCTGGAGCGGAGACTTGCAGATTGAATTTAGGAATGTGTCTTTCAGATATCCTGGAAAGGCGGATTATGCCTTGAAGAATTTTAATGTAAAAGTAAATAAGGGGGAAAGAATTCTGGTTGTGGGTGAAAATGGCGCGGGCAAAAGTACCTTTGTGAAATTGCTGATGCGCCTGTACGACCCTGAAGATGGCGAAATCCTTATAAATGGAGTCAACATCAAAGAGTTTCGGTATGAGGAATATCTGAAGCTGTTTGCGCCGGTATTCCAGGATTTTAAGCTGTTTGCGTTCTCGGTTCATGAAAATATCGCTCCATCTGAAAATCTCGGCGAATATGGTGGGGGGACGGCGCAGGAGCCGGGTATTGGAAGGGTGGCGGCGGCAGCACAAAAGGCCGGGATTTCCGAGAGAATAGAAAAGCTGCCTTTAAGATATGAAACCTATTTTACCAAGCTTTTTGAAGAATCCGGCATCGACTTTTCGGGGGGCGAGCAGCAGAAAATCGCGATTGCCAGGGCATACTATAAAGAAAATGCGGTGGTTACAGTTTTGGATGAACCCACTTCTGCCCTTGATCCCCGGGCGGAATACCTTTTGTATGAAAGGTTCAGCGATCTCATCGGAGAGAATACGGCCTTTTTTATATCTCATAGATTATCAAGCGCAAGATTCTGCGATAAAGTATTGGTGATAAAGGAGGGAGAAAACAGGGAGTTTGGATCCCATGACGAGCTGATGGAGAGGAATGGTATTTATAAGGATATGTTCAGCAGACAGGCAAGCTATTATGTGTAATGTCATGGTGCGGTTTTCGGAATTCATTTCATTTTCAATTGCTGATGTTTATGACAGCAAGTATTCCGGTCAAGTAGGGGCAACCACAAAATGTTATCTTTTTAACTGAACATCCATTAAGCCCCCAGCGGAGCTGGGGAGAACGGAGTGAGCAGTAGCGATTCCCAAAGTACCAAAAATAACCTTCATGTTATCATAGATTTGGGTCTAGGCAACCTATACTCACGAGAGATAAGATTTACATGGTCAAATCTTCGCAACCAACAGTTACGGATGAAAAACAATGAGTTTTCGTGGTCCTACGCGCTTTAGCAACCGTTGGTTGCGGCCCATTAAAATAATATGGCAAATCTTATGGCTCGTTTATTTTTGCAAATGAACTCTACCTAAATGGAAACTTTATATTTTCCATTTAGATTGTTGAAAGCAAGGAAAGCAGATGATTTAATAATATTAAACAGCTATAGAAGCTTACTATGACACAAAGGAAAGATCATGATTAAAATTCGAACATTATATATTGAACTGACGTCAAAGTGCAATTTGAGATGCAGATATTGTTATAACGAATCCGGCATGGAAGACCATAAGCTGAAAATTGATAAGTTGCTGAATTTTTGTGAAGAAATGGGCGATTTTTGGTCAAATTCTTGTAAAGAAATTTTTATCAGTGGAGGAGAACCGCTGTTACATGAAAACTGTATAACTATTATTGAAAAGCTATATAGATTAGGGTTTAATGTTTTTTTAGTGACAAATGCCTGTTATCTGAATGCTAAGATCTCTGATACGATTTATCCGTTTATTAGCGGAGTACAGGTGAGCTTGGACGGAAGCAACCAAGAAGTGCATAACTATTTTAGAGGTCAGGGAAGTTTTGAGATGACTGTAGGAAATTTAAGGTCATTGCCAGACAGCATGCTGAAAAAAACACGGGCAAGAATTTCAATTGGGAAAATGAATTATGAAAATGTAATTGATTTTATTGATTTTTGTTATTTTCTTGGGATAGCAGGCGTTCAATTTGGCTTAATTAGAAAACAAGGGAGGGGATGTCAGGGTTTTGAAGAATGCCATGAAATTTCACCAAGTCAAATATACGACTTGAAGAAACAAATTGATAAAAAAAGAGATATGCTTATTGATGAGTCTTTTGAGATTGGAATTTTTGATGTAGAAGGCGGTAATTGTATTTTAAGTGAGTCCTATCCGATAATTGATATGCGTATTGATAGCAGAGGAAATGTATATCCTTGTCATAGTCTATTTGCACAGGAATTTTGCATGGGAAATATTTATGAGTGTTCTGCTTCAGAGGTCATTGACGGAAATAAAGCAAAAAATATGATAAGAAAGATCAGATTACGGCGTGAAACATTATCAGAGTGTTCTAAATGTATGTGGAAAGGTAAGATATGTCATGGCGGCTGTCCTGCCGAAGCGTATATCATCCATGGAAATATAGGTCATTTGGATAATAAATGCGCATTGAGAGGGATGTTTTGGCGGGATACAGTTGCAAGGCGAATAAAGAGTTAATTCCAAGTCATATGAATTAAATAGGCTCTTGGAAATTTATACCTAAAAAAGGAAAAAGGGGGAAGGATTGTTATGGTATATGTTAGACCTCAGATTGAAACATTGGAGAAGGCTGAATTATGTGATTTGATTATGGCTGCGGCATGTTCCAACGGTTATACGTGTGCCTGCCATAATGGTGGGACTAATGGAAACGGCGGTTCTACATGCAATTGCCATACGGGTAATGCGAATACCGGGAGGTAATTATATGGTAATTTATAATAAACCTGAGATGGTTACTTTTAACAAAGAAGAATTGGCAAACTATATAATGGCTGCGGCATGCTCAAATGGATTTACTTGCGGGTGCAATAGCGGTAATAATAATATGGGAAATACCAGCACTTGTAATTGTCATGGGGGCAGCAAAAATACTGGATCATAAAATGAAATAGCATTCATAAAGCATGAGTAATACAAAAAGAAGGGGAGTATTTATGAGTAATATTATAGCTGAGAAAATAAACAAAGACAATGTAAGTGTTTTTTCGATTGAAGAAGGTGGATTGATGATTTACAATCAATTGACAGAAAATACACATTTATTAAATGAGACAGCGGCATTTCTATATGATTTAGCTGAAAAACCAAGTACATTGAATGAAATCATAGCAGCTTTTAAAGAAAAATATGATTTTCCAGATGATACACAAGAAAGCTTAGATGACGATATTATTGAAATGTTGGATGAGATGTCAAACAAGGGATTGCTTACGATTCGAAGAGTATAGGTTTGGGTGCAAACTACTAAGAGTGTTATCGGCAGCGGTTTTGCAGGGGGTTAGGCATGAATTATCGACTTGGACAACCTTATATAGAAATCAATTCACAATGCAATTTATCCTGTGTATACTGTTATCACAGTGAAAAAAATAATAGACAGTTATCTATGAAAACTTTGTCTGATATTTTTTCTCAGCTGAAAGAACTGGGGGTAAAAGAAATTAAAATTAGCGGTGGCGAGCCATTAATGCACCCGGAAATTGCTTCGATATTGAACCACTTAAAGCAAATGGATATGGGAATTGAGCTTGTTACGAACGGCACGCTTATTAACGATTATATGGCAGAGGTGCTGGCGGCAACAGTAGACAGACTGGTTATTAGTCTGGATTCATATGATCCCATAATAAACAATTCAACAAGACCAAACAGTTATCATGCTGTTATTAATGCAATTGATATCTTGGGTCATTACGAAGACATCAATCTATACATAGGTGTCGTTGCAACCCAAAAAAACAAAAATGTGGAAGGATTCCCTGCCTGGTGTAAGGACCATTATGTAAAAGGTATTATATTTGAATCTGTTCATAGAGAGGGGAAGGCAAAAGCGATTTTTGATGAATATTGTTTGGACTATGATGATTATTTGGCATATAGAACAAAATTGATTCATATTAAGGTGGAGAGTCCTGTTCAAATATCTGTGTTACCGGATTTTGGAGGCGGATGTATGCTGCTGGAGTCTCCTCCGATTGTTCGTCCTAGAATTGACTGTGAAGGAAACGTTTATCTGTGTAGAAGTTTTTTGGATTTGGAGATGAGTGTGGGAAATATATTTCAGCAAAAATTAAACGATATATTTAAAGGCGATAAAAGCAAAAATTTAATTTCAGCTCTAAAAAATCGTCAAAAAAACATTGCCAAATGTAGGAAGTGTTTTCTTGCCAATGGGTTGTGCGCTGGCGGCTGTGCTGCACAGGCTTATAATCGTACAGGGAGTCTAATGGAATCAGATGATCTGTGTGATTGGAGGATAAAAAATTCTTTAGAGGCATTAAATAAAGTACATTTATTGAAATCAGGCAGATAAATATGAAAGTAACAGTCAGAATACTTGGTCATACATTTATCTTTTTTACAAAGCAGGGAAATATTTATAATTATATTAAAGAGGAATATGGCGGTTATGGGATTAACCGCCATATAACTGAGACACCCTGTCATATCATTGATATTGACGCGTTGGCTGCGCACAGTCGAGTTCCGTTTGAGTCAATCATAAAGAATGTTGTTATAAATAACATATATTCGGAAGGGCTGTATTATATAATGCATGCAGGTGTAATTATCGTTAATGGCAGTGCTGTGTTGATTTGCGGGAAAACAATGTCAGGGAAATCAACGGCATGCTTTCTTATGAAGGAATTATATGGATTGAGATGTATGGCGGATGATATAGCGATGATAAACAGGTTCTCATTGACCGTCGAATGGATTAAAAGCTCAATCAGGCTTCGGCAGAAGGTTGTTGATAAATTTGACTTGCGTAATCGGGTTTTAGCATGTGAGAGTGATGGAAGTGGACAAAAAAGATTTTTGCTGTTGGGGAAAGAACAGGACAATACGATTACAAAAGCTCCGATAGGTGCTGTGGTTGAGATACAGTATGTGGAGGATGTTTCTCTGCAGTCGCTGGATTCTGCCAGGGGGATGGAAGCCGTGATTACTATTTTGTATAACAGTTATTCACAGGATCGATTACATAACAACTATGATGTGATAGCAAACCTCTCACGGAGTATTGTAATCAAAAAAGTGAGATATCACAATCCACAATTTTTATATGATGCATTAATATCCTCTATAAGGGAGAAAAATAATGGCTAAATGTCCGGATTTAAATTATCTGTTTTTGTATTTGGGTTGGAAATGCAATTTAACATGTGAGCATTGCTGGGTTCCAAAAGATTCATATGATACAGCAAGTATGTTGTCTATAGAAAAAATTTATGAAATTCTTGATTTTGCTAAAAGAAAAAATACCCAACACATTAAAATCAGTGGCGGAGAGCCATTGCTGTATAAGGACACCGTATCTGTTATCATTAAATTTGCAAAGGAAAACGGTATTAATATCTCCATTGAGACAAATGGTACGTTGCTTAGCCAGGATTTTATTAAGGATCATCTGTATGAAAAGCTTCGATATTCGGTCTCTGTTGACAGTGCGGATCCGCAAGAGTATGACAAGTTCCGGGGAATGACAGGCGCTTTTGCCAAAACCTATGAAGCAATAAAAGGTTTGTTAAAATATGGGATGAATTTCAATATTACATATTCAACCTATGATGGGGATGAAACAAAGATAGATCAAATAATAGAGTTTGCTGTCAGGAATTCAATACCAAATATAAAGATAAATCCTGTCATTAAAATGGGAAGAGCACAGAATTATGATCAAAGTGAGTATGTAACTACAGTCTCTCCCGAAAGAATATTGGAATTGTACAAGAAGTACTGTATCAGACCAATTGAAGGCGTCGTTGTCAGTATTATGGTGCCGCCGGCATTGTCAGGAATCTATTTTCTTAAGAATATTGTTCAAAAGTGCCCTGAAAACATATGTGCAAATTGTCCCACATTGAATTTGCTTAGTATATTACCAAACGGGGATGTTGGGTTATGCGCTGAAGCATATCGAAGCAGTTTACTGGGATTTGGGAATATAAATGATAAAACTTTGGATGAAATATGGGAAAGCGACTGCCTGAATGATTTTAGAAATGAAATATTACACAACTTACAGGGCATATGCGGTAAATGCCTGATGAAAGAAATTTGTTGGGGCGGCTGCAGGGCATTGGCAATCAAAAAATATGGGAGCGTGAATTCACCAAATCCCTTTTGCGAGGATTTTTATGAACGAGGCAGGTTTATTTTTGAAAAGTCGAAATAATGTTCCGAAGATATTTTGATGGAGGAAGACAGATTGAAAAAGGCAGAACTTGGAGGGTGGGTAGGGGGATATGTAAAAAAGGTATGGTTTCTTCTGTGTCTTAAAATAATATTTGCTTTACTGGAGGGGATTGCTCCATATGTGGTGTCAAAGTCTCTGATGCTTGTCATTGAGCGGATAATGAGCGGCGGGTCTGAGGGTATTTTGTTGTATGCACTGTTTTTTTCGGCTGCAGTTTTTTATCAGAGAATTCAGATGAACTTAAGAATGCCCATGGATACACTGTTTTCTGCCAGGAGCAAGGAGTATGTGGAGCAAAAATGCTGCGAGACAGTTAGGGAGACTTCGCTGGAGCGCGTGGAAAGCGCGGAGTTTCAGGAGCAATATTCACATATAGACAGGTATATTCGGGAGGTTTCAGAAGTTTGGAATAAGATCTTGCAGGTATTTTCATCTTCTGTACAGTTTGTGTCCCTGACCGCATTGCTGGCGGCGGAGGGGTGGTATTATGTACTGATATTATTGGCGGGGGTGCTGCCTCTGTGGAGGTGGTTCGGCATTTCAAATCTTTCCAGTGAAGAGCTGCAGAGAGAGGTGCAGATTTTAAGGAACAAGACCAACTATTTTTACACTATGCTGACAAGCGGCGATTACCTGAAGGAGTGCAGGGTCTTTCAGTATGAGGGGGAAATAAAACAAAGGTGGCGAGATGGTGAGACAAAGATACAGGCATTGAACTGGCAGTTCCGGTTTCAGGCTTTTTGCAGGGAAATGAAATACAGACTTCCTTTTTATGGGGCTTTTGCTGTCTGCATAGCTATCCTGGCAGGGCTGATTTTGAAGGGGCGCGTGGGTGTGGGATTGTTTGCGGGGTTGCTTTCCGTGTTCCGGTCCTACCAGGAGACCCTATGTGATATCTTCTTTACGTTTTCGGAATTCAGGGGGATAAAGCGCGGATATCTGGAAATAAAGAAGCTGCGCACCCAATTTATTATGGATCATGCAGAAGAGGAAGGGTCTGCTGTTCTGATACAGAAAAGCATTGAATTCAAAAATGTATGGTTTCGGTATCCCAACAAAGAAGGGTACGCTCTTTCTGATGTGAATTGTACCATTCGTATGGGAGAGACGATTTTTATCGTTGGAGTGAATGGCGCTGGCAAAAGTACATTTATCAAATTGCTGACCGGGTTATATAGACCGACGAAGGGAGAGATCCTGTACGATGGAGCTGTGCAGATGGCCTGGGGAAGCGTATACGGGAATTTTGCGGTGCTGTTTCAGGATTTTGCGAAATTTCCTTTTGATGTCTATGGAAATACAGACATTCTGAGACACTATGATGAAAAAGAAACAGAGTATGCATTGGAAAAGGCAGGGGTGGCAGAATTCGCAAACGAGCTGCCTGACGGATTCAGAACGAGACTTGGCAGCTTGTCGAAGGATGGCGTTAATCTTTCGGAGGGACAATGGCAGAGGGTTGCATTTGCACGGGTGCTTTGCAGGGACAGTAAAGTCTGTATCTTCGATGAGCCTGCTTCCGCGCTGGATCCTCTGGCGGAGGAAAGAATGTATGAACTGTATGATACTCTTCCGGAGGGGATTACGAAGATCATCATTTCACATCGCCTGGGATATGCCAGAAAGGCGGATCGGATCATTGTGATTGACAGCGGCGAAATTGCGGAAGAGGGGACATTTGCGGAGTTGTATTCCCGGAGAGGAGTATTTTATGATATGTTTACCCTCCAGCAGGGACTGTATGCTTCCCAAAACAGTGAGGTGGAAGGCTGATGAAAAATGCATTGATTGATTTGCTGAAGGTTATAGCGAGAGCTGACCCGAAAAGCTTGTTTGTAAGGTCAATAACGATTCTGGTGAATTCGTCTGTTCCCCCGGTTATCACATTCCTGCTTGGGAAGACGGTTCTGTCTTTGACAAATGCCGACATGGAAAAAACGGTTGTTTTGTCCGTCTCCTATATAACGGTTATGTTCCTGTGGAACATTTTTTTGAGGTATTCCGGGGTTGTCAACGTCCGTTTAAATGACAGGCTGGTAATTAAGCTCCGGGAACATATGACAGATCTGTACCAAAAAATACCCCAGGATATCGTCGAAAGCTCTGATTTTATACAGCTTAGGAAAAGGGGGGATGATTTCCTGTCGATATATGCGCTCCGGTTTTTCGGCTCGGCTGAAAGGTTGGTTACGATTGTTCTGACTTTGGTGAACTATTGTATTATATTCTGGGGGATACATCCTGTTTTTATATGGATTGTGCTTTGCGCATCTCTTCCGGGCTTCTTTTGCAGGGCAAAATTTGTTCCGGAAATGAGGAGAATGTATGAGGAACTTCAGGAGGACCGGAATTATCAGGGATATTATAAAAATATACTGACAAATCCTTCGGCATTAAAGGAACTGAGGGTCTGGGGGCTCGAAAAAACGTTTTATACAAGGTACCTGGAACTGACAGGGAAGATACACAGGCGGCAGACGAACCATTATTATCGGCATGGGTTTGTGGGTGGCGGCATAGAATCTCTGGCCTTCGGCGCCGGCGTTATCGGGTCTATACTGTTGGGAATCAGGTTAACGGCTTCCGGAATCATCCTCATTGACGGCTTCGTCATAGTGGTAACCAGTATTTTGGACGTACAGGATACCTTTATCAGTGCTTATTATAATATTTTAGGATACAGAGAATCTTCCTATTATGCAAAAGACTATTTAAGTATATATCACATGGCAAACGGTTTGCGGAATGATTCTGAAACAGCTTCTGAAGATCTGCCGCCGAAGGCGTTTCTGCGTCTTCAGAACGTAAGTTTTCAATACCCGCTTGGCACGAGAAGGGCGCTTGAGGATGTCAGTGTAACGATTGGATGGGGGGAGAAGATTGCCGTTGTAGGGGAGAATGGAAGCGGAAAAACGACTTTCTGTAAAATTATTCTTGGCTTATACCAGCCGGATAGCGGAAAGGTGGAATACTGCAGCGGGATCGCATCTTCAGTGACATTCCAGGATTTCTGCAGGTATCACTTGAGTGTAAGGGACAATATAGTACTGGGAAATGTATCGCTTGCAGGTGATGTGAAGGCCGGAATTTTAAAAGCAATGAAAGTCAGCGGCTTTGACGAGGTATGCAGGACCTCCGGGCTTACGTTGGATTCCATATTGGGCACCGTTTCCGGAGACGGGGTGAATCTTTCAGGAGGAGAATGGCAGCGGCTTGCAATTGCCAGGTGTTTTTATGATGACAGTAAGAACCTTATTGTCCTGGACGAACCTCATGCGTCACTGGATCCCAGAGCTGAGGTCAAAATGTATGAATATTATGGAAATATAATCGGAAGCGAGAAAAAGTGCCTGATTTTCGTCACACACAGATTGACATCCGCCAAAATGTGTGACCGAATACTTGTTTTTCGCAAGGGAAGGCTGGTGGAAGACGGCTCCCATTCGGAATTGCTGGTCCGTAAGGGGTATTATTATAAACTGTATACTGCCCAGTCTCAAAATTATAGAGGCGAAGAAATTTAAGCCGGGTGTTTTGACAATTGGTTCGTATCCTATACGGCTTTGTCTGTCAATTATTGGCATTCTGATGTTGGAAGACCTGGAATGAGATTGAAAAAGAAAAAGTTTGCGGAGATATTATGAATGGGAAAAATGGTGTACTTGGGGATAAGTACCATAGAGTAAATGTTGTCGGAAATAGTATGAAACCGTTATTGAATCCCAATGATACAGTTTACGTACTTAAGGTGCCTGATTATGATATAGGCGAAATAATAGTTTATGAGCTTAAAGCAGGAGTGCGCATTATTCATAGAATTGTTTCTATAGATACAAAAACAGGTTATTATATATGCAAAGGAGACAATGCATTTGAGACGGATAGGATAGAGGCAGGAAAGATTTTAGGAAAAGCTGTTTTTTGCAGGGATGTTGACAAGATTAAAATATTTCCGAAACCTGCAGAGAGCTTTATCATATTATCAAAAAAGGTGAGCGAGTTGTTTTATTTGAATAAAAAAAGTATTAGAGAAACTATAAGAAGTGATATATATATGGATTTTATTAGGGAAAGAAAAATGTTATGCATAAAGTATGCAACAGATAATTCCCTGTCTATAAAGATGACGGAATAGGATAATGAAAAAGCTATGAATGTACAATCTGTAGCATCTATACTTCGTTACAGGAGCTGTAAAGAAAGTTTGGATAGGGCATATGAGAAACATATTCCGTATGCAGTTATAAAAGGGGAACCTCTTTCGGTTCTCGCGTATGGAACTCCAGGACAGCGAATCAGCGGGGATATTGATATTCTTACATCCCGACAGCATTTGGATTCTTTCAAAACACTATTGAGTGAAAATGGCTTTCAAAGCAGGAAATTAGAGCGAAAAGAAGAGATTTTTGTACTTTCTGCATCACATCAGACAAGTCCATGGAGGAAACGTACATCCTTCGGAGTAATGGACATTGATCTAAATTTTGATATTTTTTGGGGAGAATATTCTGGAAAACGTATTCTAATAGATGATTTTATAAGCGATTTTGTAGAAATGGAAATCTATGGGCAAAAGATAAAAACATTGCCGCCACTGAAGGCAATGGTACAGCTCATTCTGCATCATTATAAAGAGATGAATTCTTTATACCATCTTACCAGTCATAATTGTATTAGGAGAAGCATGTTTCAGGATGTATATTTTCTCTGGAGAAATAATCAGGAAGCTGTTTCGCTGGAAAGGCTGGAGGCGGCGGTTAGGGAATACGATATTGTTCCTTATACTTTTTACATTCTACACTACACTAATATAATATATCAGGACGAAATATTAAAAGCGTATGTAGAGAGGCTCCGGACTAGAGAAGGGGAGAATTTGCTGGATTACTATGGTCTTGCGGAGAAGGAGCGAAAGAAATGGAAGTTTGATTTCAGGACAAGGCTTGAGACAGAAAATATATATTCATTGATTAGGGAGGATCTGACAGAAGCAGATATTGCAAAACTGGAATGGAACAAACGGATTTTTTCTTAAGGAGGATTGGCCGATTGCAAGGAAATCTGAAGATACATCATGTGGGAATAAAAGTAAAGGATCTGGATAAAAGTATGGCAATTTATGAGAGGTTGGGATATCGTGCTGTTTCGGATAAGATAACGGATACAATCCAATGCAACAGGATTGTATTTATGGAAAGTGGAGATGAAAGCCAGGTGCTGGAGCTGATTGAGCCGGTGGGAAAAGACTCCAGTATTTATGGTTTTCCCGATGGATATCATCATATTTGTTTTGAAGCCGACGATCCGGATTTTGCAGAAAGGTTTCGGGAACTGAAGATCGGCAGAATTTTTACGAAGCCGGTTATTGTTCCGGCGATCGGAAACCGGAAAGCTTTATTTGGATGTCTGAATAACGGAACATTTGCAGAGTTTTTATTGTAAGTCATAATCGAATTTGGGAAAAATGCTTTCTGCAGATAAGGAGATGAGAGAAAAGTGCATAATAGGATATTGGAAGTGGTGAACAACTGTTTGGAAGAGGGGGAGCTGACATGGGAAGAGCGGGACAAAAACCTTATGGAGGCAGGCCTAGACTCTATCTCATTTATCATAATGGTGGTCTCGCTGGAAGATGAGTTTGGGTGCCATATTCCTGACGAAAAACTTCAGATAGAGGAAATGGATACATTGCGTAAGATAGAAGAAATCCTTTACAGCATTGAGGCAGATTTGAAGGAAGAAACAGCGAAATGAATTCGATAAGAATAGGAGAATCTGGCAGAATGGTTGCAATATCGGCCAGAGGGTGCAAAAATGATAATTCAAAAAAAGATATATAATCCCATGATTCTCACCATACCTGACGATGTGGTTCTGTTTACCATATTAAATCCGGAAGATAAGATGACCAGAAAGATTGTTATGGAAAATTATATTAATTTTTATGCATATAAAGATGCTGTCTCTGGTATTTCCTATTTCCGTTTTGAAGATTTTAAAAATTATGAAAATTTGGACGGCGTGGAAAAATGTCTTGTGCCGATGAATCTCATCAAAGAGAATTCCAACAGCCTTGGTTTTCTTTTGGAACTGTTGCAGACAGATTATGTTATTTCGCTTCCCATAGTAAAAAAATTTATTGATTTCTATGGACAAGATGCAGATGGAACACATGTTTTGTTTGTTTATGGAGCGGATCTGGATAACGAAGTTTTTTTGTGTAAGGATTTTGACCGATTCGATTATGTGGATTTTACGGTGTCATTTGAAGTAATGAAGAAGAGTCTGGCTATGTATACTGCCTTTCATTTCGGGGAGCGGGAGAGCCTGCTGGCTTTTCGGATCAATGAGAGGGGGTCTTCTGTAATTGAATATGCAAAAGTATATTCCGGGTTTCATAAACTGAAACAGGATTTTTCGTCCCGGACGGCCGGTTATGGATTGGGCGCCATTGATTTTTATAGGAAGGAAATAAGAGGGTATCCTCAAAATATCCATTTGATCAGGTGCTGGTATGTATTGGCAAATTACATGAGAGAATCTGTAAAGCTTATGAAATACAGATATGCCGTCTTAATGGAGGACATGGCAGCGTTATCAGGAGAGTTTCCGGATGGCGGGGCGACAATAGATAATCTGAGTCGAAATGCGGACATTTTGTTTTTTAAAACAGGGATAATGACCAGGAAACAGGTAATTGCAGATTCCGATAGGATAACGGAATTAAGCGGGTTGGTTACGGCATGCAGAGAGAGCTTCCGGCAGGTTTGCGAGTATTTCTGCAGGGCTGTTTCCCATATAATAAAAGGATAGCGAAAAGAGAGGAGTTATGTACGTTTAATATATCAGATGACTGCCGGAATTTCAATAGTTAACAGAAAATGTGGGAAAACAAATGTTCTATGGAAAATAATCAGTTTTATCTGAAGATTTTCCATAGAACATTTGTTTTTTATGGAAAATTGTTAGGTGATCTGAAGATTTTCCATATATGATATGGAAAATCTTCAGATTGCGCTGAGATTTTGATAAAAAGAAAGAGAAATATTCCATGTTTTTTTTTCTGAATATTTTATAAAATAATCTTAATTATTTGAGAAGCCCGGGGAAGTAAAATACGGAAAGATGCCGGGGCGGGAGAAAATATGTTGAAAAAGAGAAGATCAATAGGGGTGTTTTTGCTGGCGGCAGTTCTGGCCGGCTGTGGGGAACAGGCTCCTACGGACGGAAGCGCAGGCGGCGGACAGGAACAGACAGGCGGGGGGACTCAGGAACGGGCGGAAGGAGACAGCGGCACACAGCAGGAGAACAGCTCCGGGGAGGGTGTGACTGCGGTTCCGTTGTTGTGGGAGGCTCATAAGGCTGAGGAACTGATAGATTCGGATTTTCTGTTTTATCGGGTCAACTGTGGTGGTCCGGCGGAAGGAGATACAGACCTGGGCTTCTATCAGTCGGCAGCGGATCGGGAATACGGTGAAGATCCGGTGACCGGCAGGAGCTGGGGCTACCGACAGCAGGATTATATGGAAGCTCAGGAGGATGATCAGGGAGAAGGAATCACCGGGTGGCGTTGGGGGATTCGGGAGGGGACGGAGTACGACAGCGAAGAAACCGGTTTCTATTATGATTTCGAACTTCCCTCCGGCGAATATGAAGTAACATTGGGATTTTTCAATCCTTTCAGTGCCCGGGCAGTTACCGTGGATATGGAAGGCAGCACTGTGGTAGAGGGGGAGAAGATCTTGAAGTACCGGCTGACGGAGGCAGCAGTAACTCAGGCGGTAACGGACGGACAGCTGGAGATTAAGGTCTATAATCCGGAGCGGGGAAAAGACCCCATGAAGGATCCGATTCTGAGCTACATCGAGATCAGGGCGGTACCGGAATATGATAAAGCGCTTCTGGCGCTGTATCTGGAGAGGACGGCAGTGGAAGAAGAACAGGTGCAGAGCTATACGGAGCAAAGCCGGCAGGCTTATCTGGAAGCAAGGGAAGCTGCCCTGGCGGCATCGGAAGAAGCGGCGCCGGAATATGAGGAGATCTGTCAAACACTAAAAAAAGCATACGAAAATCTGGAGGAAATTATGGTTTATTCATCTTTTATTAATGGTCAGCCATGGACGGATGACCAGGGGAATCTGATACAGGCTCACGGGGGACAGGTACAGAAGCTTCCTGTATTCGACAGCGAGACAGGGGAATCCCTGGGTGAGAAATGGTGGTGGGTAGGAGAAGACAAATCTGCAGGCTATCGGGGCGGTATCCGTGCCTATAGCTCCGATGACCTCTACAACTGGCATTTCGAGGGTGTGATCATGCGGAATGTGGAGAGCAGAGAGGCGCTGGATACAGATCCCTATTTTCAGGAGCTGTATGCGGATGCTTCAGAGGAGGAACTGGATCATATTTACCAATGTCTCTCCGGGGAAACAGCAGTCATAGAACGTCCCAAGATGCTCTATAATGAAAAGACCGGAATGTATGTACTGTGGTTTCATGCCGACGGTCCCACGGCGGAGAGTGATTCCAATTATGCGGCGGCTTCCGCAGGGGTGGCTGTCAGCGAAAGCCCCAACGGACCTTTCCGTTTTATCGACAGATACCGCCTCAATACCTGTCCGGAAGATCAGGAAGATTTCTATCCCCAGAGCAAGGGTATGGCAAGGGATATGAATCTGTTTGTGGATGAGGACGGAACGGGTTATATCATATATTCCAGTGAGGAGAATCTCACGCTGTATATTTCCAGACTGAATGATTCCTATACCTATCTGGCGGTGGACCCGGAAGAGGCGGTGTACGGAAGAGATTACATAAGATTGTTCCCGGGAGCACAGAGGGAGGCACCGGCGTTGTTCCTGCGGGAGGGTGTCTACTATCTGGTGACCAGCGGCTGTACCGGATGGGCGCCAAACCAGGCAAGGTACTACAAGGCGGATTCTGTCCTGGGAGAATGGGTCAACTGCGGGGATCCCTGTGTAGGAGACGACAAGATGACTACCTTCGATTCTCAGAGCACCTGTGTATTTCTGGCAGATGAGGAAAGCGGCAAATATATCTATATGGGAGACAGATGGAACAGTGAGGATCTGGCGAATTCCAGATATATCTGGCTTCCGGCAGAATTTGACGAGGAGGGCAATCTGAGCCTGAGCTATCAGGACGAATGGTCCCTGAAAGACTGACAGACCGGAGTGTGTATGTTTCGTTTCAACCATTTGAATGAGATGTCCGCAGGGGCGGGCAAAGAGGGATAGAATATGAAGAAACCAAAAACAGGTCAGGCTGCCCGTGAAAAGGCGGCGATAACAGGATTGGATGGAAACAGGGATGGCCGGGACAGCAGCACCCGCTGCAGCGTACTTTGCCGGCGGCTGGCGGCCGGTGTTTTAACGCTGGCCGTGTTCGGCGGCACATGGCAATGGACAGGGATGACGGTATGGGCGGATTCCGCGGCCGACGCTGAGGAAGAGGATCTGCTGGATGTGATTCGTGAGACAATCAGTTATGAGGAATATCTGGAACAGCATGCGGATGCGGCTCATCCGGAAAGGGAGATTGTGGTTGAGGGGACGGACTATCTGGAGGCATCAGAAGAATTTTACGCTGAGGCAGACGGATTGTACACCCTGGAGGACGGCAGCGTAACTTATGAAGTGGAGGTGCCGGAGGCGGGGTTCTACAGCATTCGGCTGTCGTACTTCCCAGTCAAGGGCAAAAACAGTTCCATCCAGCGGGAGCTGTATATCAATGGGGAGGTGCCTTTCGAAAATGCCCAGTATCTGGAATTCACCAGGAACTGGACCAATGCGGAAGAGATCAGGCAAGATTCCAGAGACAATGATGTCAGACCCAAGCAGCAGGAGTCCGAGCAGTGGATGGAGACCCTGATTCGGGACAGTGACGGCTATTACCAGGATGCCTTTGACTTCTATTTTGAGAAAGGGAATAACACCATCACTTTGGTATCCACCAAGGAGCCTGTGAAGATCGGCAGTCTGACGCTGACTCAGGAGGAAACGCTTCCGAATTATGCGGAGTACCAGGCAGCAAATGCCCAGGCGGGATATGCCAAAGCGTCCTGTGAGCCGGTGACGGTA
Organism: uncultured Acetatifactor sp.; assembly: GCA_910580225.1. Lineage (GTDB taxonomy): Bacteria > Bacillota > Clostridia > Lachnospirales > Lachnospiraceae > Acetatifactor. The sequence continues at coordinate 99,983 of CAJTXE010000008.1, read as the reverse complement.
CAGGGAGAGGCTGCAATTTATAAATCCGATTCCACACTGTATCCCATTGCAGACCGTTCTTCGCCTTTGACAGAACCTTACAGCCCCAGCAAGACCAGGCTGAACGTGATAGGAGGAACAAACTGGAAACAGGCAGGGCAGTGGATTACCTGGGAAGTGGAAGTGCCGCAGGACGGGTTGTATGAGATTGCATCCCGATACAGACAGAATATCAATACGGGTGTGACGGTGGTCCGCTCCGTTTCCATAGACGGGGAAGTCCCTTTTGCAGAGGCCGGTGAGTGCAAATTTTATTTTGAGAATAACTGGCAGGTAGCGGCTTTGGGGACTGATGAGGAGGCTTTTGAGTTTTACCTGCCTGCAGGAAAACATACCATTACCATGGAGGTGACTCTGGGAAGTGAGATGGCAGAGATTATCCGGCGGACGGATGAATGTATCTCTGAGTTGAACAGGGCTTACAGGCAGCTCCTGATCGTAATCGGCAGTTCCCCGGATACCTTCCGGGATTACCAGCTGGAATCAAAGACGCCGGAGGCGCTGGAAATCCTGGAAGCGCAGTATGAGAATATTCGGGAGATTAAGCGGATGGTGGATGAGTATTCCAAGGGAAGCTCGGGAAGTCAGTCCGCGTCTATAGACAATCTGGTGAATCAGCTTCAGCGGATGACAGAGGATCCGGAGACCATTGCAAAACAGTGGTCCTCCTTCAAGGATAATATCGTCTCCCTGGGGTCCTGGGAACTGACCATGAAGGAGCAGCCTTTGGAGATTGACTACCTGATTGTAGGAACACCGGGGATGAAACTTCCCAAGGCAGAGGCGGGATTTTTCGCCAAGGCGGTTCATGAGTTCAAGCAGTTTTTCGCCAGCTTTGTGGAGGACTATGACAGTATAGGAGAAGTGTACGAAGGAGAAGCCCTGGATGTGTGGATTCTTGCGGACGGCGCCGCAGTCACCAGTATGAGCGGCAGCGGACGTGACCAGGCTACGGTAATCAAAGATCTGGTGGATAACTATTTCGTACCTCAGACCAATGTGCCGGTAAACGTGAAACTGGTCAATTCGGGCGTATTGCTGTCCGCCACCCTGGCGGGGGAAGGTCCGGATGTAGCGCTGAATGTGGCAGGTGTAGAGCCCGTAAACTATGCTTTGAGAAACGCAGTAGCCGACTTAAGCCAGTTTGAAGGTTTTGACGAGGTACGCAGCTGGTTCCACGAGGATGCAATGACTCAGTTTACATTTGAGGACGGCGTATATGCCCTTCCTCAGACCATGTCCTTCCATGTCATGTTCTATCGGGCAGATATCCTGAAGGAGCTGGGATTGTCCATACCCAGGACCTGGGACGAATTTTACGAGGCGCTGGCGGTGATCCAGAAAAATAATATGAACATCGGCATCACACCTGACTATACTACATTCGCCATGTACCTGTATCAGCATGGAGGCGCGTACTATACTGAGGACGGTATGGCCAGCGGGCTGGATACGGAGAATGCGGTGGAAGCCTTCAAACGCTGGACCAGCAATTATGTGAACTATCGGATGCCCGTGACTTACGATTTTGCCAACCGGTTCCGAACCGGCGAGATGCCGTTGGCCATAGGCGATTATACCAATTACAGTTATCTGTCAGTATTCGCGCCGGAGATCCGGGGATTGTGGGGATTCACCGTGGTACCCGGATACGAGGGAGAGGACGGTACCACGAACCACAGTGTATCCACATGGGAATCGGCTTCAGTCATCATGGATACAAGTGATCAGAAGGAAAACGCATGGCAGTTTCTGAAATGGTGGATGAGCGCAGAGACTCAGTCAGATTACGGCAATGAGATTGAGAATGTTCTGGGTGTATCGGGACGTGTGGCTACGGCCAATCTGGAGGCGCTGGCCAATCTTCCCTGGTCCAACCGGGATTACAGACAGCTTACGGCCCAGCTTGAGTGGGTGCAGGCCATTCCGCAGATACCAGGCAGCTATTATACGGAGCGGAATATCAGGAATGCGTTTTACACCGTTTATAATAACAATGAAGATCCCAGAGAGACCCTTCAGGACATCGTAAAGACCATCAATACCGAGATCGACAGCAAACGCCGGGAATTTGGATTGCCCGTGCGGTAACGGTTTTGAGGGCATTATGGAACTGGGAACTGGAATCAGAAAGGAAACAATATGAAGAGTCAAGTGAAAACAAAGCCTGCTGAGGATGACCGGAAGCTGGTTCCGCTTTTGGCGGAATATGGAAAGATCAGGGCGAAACAGCTGGGCAGCAGTATAAAGAAGAATAAACTTTCTTATCTGTTTATTGCCCCCTATTGCCTGCTGTTTATCCTGTTCTACCTGGTGCCGGTGCTTACATCTATCGGTTTGAGCTTTACCTATTTCAATGTGCTGGAACCGCCGAGATTTGTCGGCTGGAAAAACTATGTGGATTTGTTCTTCGCGGATGAGATCTTTCTGACGGCCGTAAAGAATACCTTCCTCTTTGCGGTGATCACAGGACCTGTGGGATATTTCCTGGCATTGTTCATTGCATGGATGATCAATGATATCAAGAGACCGAAAGTGAGAGCATTCCTGACCCTGATTTTCTATGCTCCCACCATCTCAGGGCAGGCTTACGTGGTATGGAAATATATCTTCTCCAGTGACGTATACGGCCTGGCCAACGGCTGGCTGATGAAGCTGGGCATCACCTTTGGGGCAAAGCTGTGGTTTGAGGATGCAACGTACATTATGCCCATTCTGATCGTGGTTATCCTCTGGATGAGTATGGGAACGGGCTTCCTGTCCTTTATCGCAGGTCTGCAGAACGTAGACCGGTCCCTGTACGAGGCGGGGTATATGGACGGCATCAAAAACCGGTTCCAGGAGCTGTGGTACATCACTCTTCCGGCCATGAAGGAGCAGCTTATGTTCGGTGCAGTTATGACCATCACCAGTTCCTTTGCCATACATGACCAGCTGGCGGCCCTGGCAGGCTTCCCCAGTGTCAATTATGCGGCGCATACGGTGGTTTCCCATCTGGTTGACTATGGTACCATTCGCTTTGAGATGGGGTATGCCTCCGCCATTGCCACACTGCTGTTCATGGTGATGATCCTCTGCAACAAGCTGGTGCAGAGCTTTCTGAGAAGGGTGGGCAGATAAGGTGAGAAAAATTATGACAGATATCTACGGAAAAGAAGACGGGGAGGTGCCGGATGAAATTACGACATAAGAAGAGGGCAAAACCGAATCATTCCAGAGCAGGGGACGTGTGCAGCATATTGATACTGATTCTCATGGGTTCCTTTATGGCATTGCCGCTGGTTCTGGCAATCAGCAATTCCTTAAAGCCTCTGGAGGAGTTGTTTATATTCCCGCCCAGGTTTTTTGTGAGGAATCCGACGCTGAACAATTTCCATGATGTGTTTGTGCTGATGAGTCAGTCCTGGGTGCCTTTTACCAGATACATATTCAATACGGTGTTCATCACCATCGTGGGAACGATCGGACATCTGGCTGTGGCGAGTCTGTGTGCCTATGCCCTGGCAAAACATCATTTCCCCGGCCAGAAGATCATTTTCTGGGTCATTGTTACCGCACTGATGTTTTCCGCTCAGGTGACGGCGATTCCCAACTATCTGATCATGTCTAAGATCGGGTTCCTGGACAGCTATTTTGCACTGATTCTTCCGGCTATTGCCAAGCCTCTGGGACTGTTTCTGATGAAGCAGTTCATGGAGCAGATACCGAATTCCCTGCTGGAGGCAGCGAGAATTGACGGAGCCAGTGAGACGACCACGTTCTGGCGTATCGCCATGCCACAGGTAAAACCGGCGTGGCTGACCCTGATTATTTTCTGCTTCCAGGATCTGTGGAATCTTCAGGGATCCAATTATATCTACAGTGAACAGCTGAAAACCCTGCCCTATGCCTTGAGCCAGATATCCGCGGCGGGTATCTCCCGGGCGGGTGCAACGGCGGCAGTAGCAGTGATCATGATGATCGTGCCCATTGTGATCTTTATCATCAGCCAGAGCAACATTATCGAGACAATGGCATCATCCGGTATCAAGGAGTAAGGAGCGTGGATTATGAAGAAGAAAATACTGACTTTTGCCTGCGCCGCTCTGCTTGCGACAGGTATGATGACCGGCAGTGTGATGACGGCGGCAGCCCAGGTACCCTATGAGACCTACAGTTTCAATTTCTGGGGGGAGGAGGTGGTCCAGCCTCATACTTATCTCTATGACGGGATGCTGACTTCTGTGGAGTTTGGCACGGGATTAAATTTCCCGGAGGATATGTGCATGGACGGAGATTTCCTCTATGTGGCGGATACGGGTAACTCCAGGATTCTGAAGATGGATCTGTCGGGAAATATCGTGTCTGAGATTACCAGCGGGAAAGATGATTCGGATCCGCTGAACGGTCCCATGGGACTGTGCATTACTTCAGAAGGGCATCTTTATGTGGCGGACAGCGGGAACGGGCGTATCCTGGAGTATGATGAGAAGGGAGAATATATCAGGAGTATCGGAAGGCCTGTAACAGCTCTGATCAGTGATTCGCAGGAGTATAAACCAACCAAGGTGGTGGTGGATCATGCGGGAAGAATCTATGCGATTGCCTACGGCATTAACATGGGGCTGGTGGAATTTGATAAAGAAGGTGTGTTCCAGGGATTTATGGGTGCCACCAATGTAAATGTCAATTATTTTACCTATCTGTGGAAGAATTATTTCTCTACAGATGCCCAGAAAGCCAGGATGGAGACGATTATCCCCACGGAGTACAGCAATATTTTTGTGGATAAGGACGACTTTATCTATGCTACCATCAATAACATTTCCAAAGAAAACCGTTCTGACAATACGGAGTCTATCCGGAGATTAAATCCTACCGGAACGGATGTCCTAAGGCGTCTGGGCAACACGCCTATTATGGGTGACCTGGCAGGAAGAGAATGGTCCTCCTTCGTTGATGTGGCTGCCACGGAGTTCGGCTGTTACTACATCCTGGATGATGCGGGAGGAAAAGTATTCGCCTATGATTATGACGGCAATTCCCTCTTTGCCTTCGGCAGGAAGGGAACCAAAGAGGGAAATTTACAGAAGCCGGTGGCCATTGCATTGAGTCGGGATGAGGAGAAAGTTTATATTCTGGACAGTATCCTGGGAGCGATTCTGGTCTTTGATATTACGGATTACGGCAGGCATCTCTTGGATGCACTGCGGCTGAATGATATTGGTGATGCGGAAGGGGCCAATGCCCAATGGCAGGAAGTGCTGAAGTTCAATTCCAACAACGAGATGGCTTATATCGGTTTGGGTAAAACCTATCTCTCGGAGGGCAATTACGAGAAGGCCATGGAATATTTCGAACTGGGCAACAGCAGAAAATATTACACCAAGGCGTTCTTCTATCACCGCAAGGAGCTGATGGAGTCCGGCTTTGGAACCGCTATGCTGGTGCTGATACTGTTGATTGTGGTCGTCATGGGCGTCCGCTATGGGTTCAGATTCAGAAGATGGGTAGGTGAAGTGAGATGCTTTATGTCGAAACGTTGAAATATGGGTTCTATGTCATTACACATCCCTTTGACGGCTTCTGGGGTCTGCGGAGGGAGAATAAGGGAAGCGTGGCTGCGGCATTTACCTTCGTGGTGCTCACCATTCTGACTCTTACGATCGAGAAACAAAACACAGGCTTTCTGTTTAACTTTAACAGGCTGTCGGAGCTGAATGTTATGGTGGACATCATCACGGTGGTGCTGGTATATACCCTGTGGTGCGTGGCAAACTGGTGTACCACCTCTCTGATGGACGGAAAGGGAAGGATGCAGGATATTCTCACAGCAGTGGGCTATTCGCTGATTCCCATCGTGCTGATCCGTCTTCCCATGGTGGTTATGAGTCATATGATCACTACCAATGAGGGCAGCTTCTACCATGTGCTGGGCACGGTGAGTTATCTCTGGGCAGCATTCCTGATTTTCACGGGAACCATGGTGATTCATCAGTACAGCGTAAAAAAGACGGTGATTACCTGTATCATTACGGTGGTAGGCATGGGAATCATCATGTTTATCGGTCTGCTGTTCTTTAATGTAATACAGCAGATGATTACATTCGTGACAACCATATACAAGGAACTGCGGTTTCGGTAGGAAAGGGGACACAGATGAATATGTTAGACAGAATATTTGGCCTTGATGAGTCCCGGAACCGCCGGAGCGGGCACAGGAAAGGCAATAGGGGAAGAACAGAGTTCCGGTCCCGGAGAATGGGGCTGACAGGATTGGCCGTCACATTGCTCTTTGGAGCGGTACCGCTTTCTGCACAGGCTGCGGAAGAACCGGAGGGAATGGAGAAGATAGCAGACAATGGTATTCTCTCTCTCTATCTGAACGAGGAGGATACTTCCCTTGCGGTGATGGATAACCAGTCCGGAAAGCTGTGGTACACAAATCCCGCGGGTATTGATGAGGATGAAGAGAATACGCCTTATTACAGGCGGATACTGAAAAGTCAGCTTCAGGTGCAGTATTATAACGAAAATGTGCAGTCTGCTCTGATGGATAATTATAATGACAGTGTCCTGAACGGGCAGTTTGAAATCCAGCGGACCGAGGATGGGGTCACTATTACCTATACCATGGGAAAGCTGGCAGACAGTCTGCTGCTTCCCGAAGCCATATCAGAAGAGCGCTTTCTGGCTTTTACGGAGAAGATGGAAGCCAGTGATCAGAAGAAGATGAGCCGGAACTATATTTTCGTTGATATGGTGGGCGGTCTGACCACTACCACGGAGGAATATCCGGCAACCTATCCCGGGTTTGGGGAGAGCAATTTCTACGTGCTCCGGGGCGGCGTTCGGGACTATGTGAAGGAAGAACTGGCGGAATACATGACGGCGGCCGGGTATACAGCAGAGGATCTTCAGGCCGACAAACTTCAGAGCGGCGTAGCGGATGCAGAGAGTACAGATCCCTGGTTTACGGTTCCTCTGGTTTATCGCCTGGAGGGGGAGAATCTGGTGGTGTCTATTGACCCCGGACAGGTGGATTATAACAGAGAGGGTTATTATCTGGTGGATATCGACCTGCTTCCTTATTTTGGGGCTGCCAATCATGAAGACGGATACATCTTTGTTCCGGACGGCAGCGGCGCGCTGATTAACTTCAACAACGGCAAGACGGCTGCCACATCCTATTATGCCATGGTCTATGGAGCGGATGAGTCCAGGCGTGTGCTGAGTGAAACACAATCCGAGGTGGATGCGTCCCTCACGATAAAACTGCCGGTGTTTGGATTGAAGGCGGAAGACCAGGCCCTGTTTGCCATCATTGAGGAGGGAGCCGGTTATGCGGACATTTCCGCGGATATCGGAGGCAGGGTTACCACTTACAATAATGTGTATGCGGGATTTTCTTATCTGCAGTACGGTCCGGCAGCGCTGAGCGAGATGGTAGGTGCCTCCAACAGCTATCAGCTATACAGCCAGGAGGATTTTACGGGAAGCTATCAGATTCGCTACGCATTCCTTACGGGCGAGGAGGCGGATTATTCCGGCATGGCGGCCTGTTACAGGGAATATCTGGAAGAGAAGGGTGTGCTTACCAGAAGCCAGGGGGAGGGCGCGACGCCTCTGTATACGGAGCTCATCGGCGCAATTGACCGCTACAAGACCTTCCTGGGAGTAAAGTATAAGGCGATAGAGCCTCTGACCACCTTCGCACAGGCGGAAGAGATCGTGGATCAGCTGACAGGCCTGGGGGTGGAGAATCAGAAGCTGATTTACTCCGGCTGGATGAACGGCGGTCTCCACGGTACGGCTGCACTGAAGGTCAAGCCGGTAAGCGCTCTGAAAAAGGGCGGCGTATCCGTCAGCGAACTGCAGGAAGATATGGCAGCCCGTGGGATAGATACTTTCATGACGGTGGATATGCAGTATGTCTACCAGGATAAAATGCTGGACGGCTATTCTACCATGCAGTACGGCCCGGGGTATTTTGATCATACCGATATCAAGGTGGACAGTTATTTCCAGGCAGACGGAAGCCGGGATAAGAAACTGGCGGATCTGATCAGTCCTCATTATGCGGACAAAGTGGCCGGGGCGCTGAAAAAAGCGGTGAACAAATACGACTTAAGCGGCCTGAATCTTGGAACAGCCAGCTGGTTCCTGTATTCGGATTATCTGGAACAGCATTATACGGACAGACAGAAGGCATTGACATTGTACGGAGAGAGTTTCTCAGCGTTGGAGGAAAGTACCGGGAAGCTGATGGGGGACAACGGAAATCTGTATAGTCTGCCCTATGTGGACTATATGATCAATGCACCCATGAGCTCCAACGGATACCAGATTCTGGACCAGGATGTTCCCTTCTACGCGATGGTACTCCACGGATATATCCCTTATTCCGGAGAAGCCATTAATATGGCAGATGACTACAAGACTACCTTTCTCAAATGTGTGGAGAGCGGAGCAGGACTGTATTATAAATGGATCTACGGGGATAACTCCCTGCTGAAGGAGACGGATTTCGACGCGCTGTATTCCGTTCATTACGGAAACTGGCTTGACACTGCGGCCCAGGATTACAAGAAGGTAGCAGAGGCACTGAGAGGACTGGAAAATCAGCTGATCATAAGGCATGAGGTTCTGGAGGAGGATGTGACGAAGACGGTCTACGAGGATGGAAGCGCGGTTTATGTAAACTATGGCAAAGAGCCTGCAGAGCAGGACGGAATCACAATTGGCGCAAGGGATTTTGCGGTCAGGAAAGGAAGTGATTAAATGGGATTCTGGAAAAAGCGTGACGGAAAATGGTCTCTGACCCTGACCGGAAAAGAGGCGCTGGCGGGCATTTTGTTCATTATGCCGTTCCTGATTGGATTCTTCGGCATTTTCCTGCCCATGGTCATAGAGTCTATCCGGTTTAGTATCAGCAATATGGAGGTCAGTGACACGGGATATGTATTGAGCCGTGCGGCCGACAACGGATTGGAACATTACCTTAGAGCGCTGACTATCGACCCTGATTTTAACCTGAATCTCCTGACGGGAATCGGACAGATGGTGGTGCAGGTGCCCCTGGTAATCATTTTCAGCTTCTTTGCGGCGAATCTGATCAATCAGAAGTTCCGCGGAAGGGCTGTTGCCAGAAGTATTTTCTTCTTTCCGGTGATCCTGACCTCGGGGGTAATCCTGGGGCTGGAGAATTCCGACCTTCTGGTGCAGACCCTGAGTACCACCGGGATGGATGCGGACGAATTTCAGTCCATGTTCAATATCATGATGCTTCTGAACAAATATACGAACCTTCCTATGGTGGTGACGGAATTTTTGTCCAATGCCATCAACGGGATCTATGATATCGTGGTGGCATCAGGTGTGCAGATCCTGATCTTCCTGGCGGGTCTGCAATCCATATCACCATCCCTGTATGAAGCCTCCAGCATGGAGGGGGCGACCGCCTGGGAGAATTTCTGGAAGATCACTTTCCCGATGATCAGCCCCATCATTCTGGTGAACAGTGTATATACCATCATTGATCTGTTTACCAATGAGACCAATGAAATGATGAAGAACATTAAGTCTACGATCTTCAATGATATAAAGTATGGCTACGGTTCCGCCATGGCATGGATCTACTTCGTGTGTATCGCAGTAATCCTGCTGATTGTGGGAGGACTGATCTCAAGGAAGGTATTTTATTATGATGAAAGATAATGTGAAAGTGAAAAAAAATATCACGATATGGCAGCTGGGCAGGATGCTGGGGCATATTGTCAGGGCGGTTATCATCATCGGTATCTGCTTTATCATCCTGCAGCCTCTGTTTACCAAAGTCAGTGTGTCCTTCATGGATGAGAGGGATCTATATGATTCCAGCGTGAAATATATTGCCAAGCATTTTACACTGAACAATTACAAGATGGCCATAGAAGGAATGGACTATGGAGTTGTCTTTGTCAGAACGATGCTTTTATCCGGGGGCATTTCCCTGCTGCAGCTGTTTACCTGTCTGCTGGCGGCTTATGGTTTTGCCCGGTTCCGTTTTCCTTTCAAGAAGGTGCTGTTTGGGTGTGTCATCATTACCCTGATTGTGCCGCCCCAGATTATCATGCTGCCGCTGTTCATGAGATATCGGTTCTTTGATATATTCGGCATCTTTCAGGCAGCTACAGGAAGCAGCATCAACCTTTTGGATACTTTCTGGCCCTTTATCCTGCAGGCATGTTTCTGTATGGGGATCCGGAACGGGTTGTATATCTACATGCTGAGACAGTTTTTTAAGGGCATGCCCAGGGAACTGGAGGAGGCAGCTTTTGTGGACGGAAGCGGCAAGCTGAGGACTTTCCTCCAGATCATGGTACCAAGTGCAGTACCTATGATGGTGACGGTATTCCTGTTCGGGTTTGTATGGCAGTGGACGGATTCTTTCTATACCTCCCTCTACCTGAAGAATACGAGGCTGATCTCCAGCTCACTCAGCAATCTGGCGGTGAGAGTATACAGCGCTTACGAAAACAACGGCGGTTCTATGAACTTCATCAGTCCGGGCTTCGTGTCCATGATGAACAACACAGGTACGATCCTGACTGTACTGCCGCTGATTATTCTGTATCTGATATGTCAGAAATATTTTGTGGAAGGGATTGAGCGGTCAGGTATTGTAGGATAAAATGCAGATAACCATGTATATATGCGGTGATCCGGAATCACCGTTTATATAGACAAATAAGAAAGTGAGGATGAAGTATGAAAAAGAAATTACTGATCACCAGAAAATTAATGGCAGCTATGCTGAGCGGTGCCATGGTATTGTCCATGGCAGCCTGCGGCAATGATGCAGGAGAAAGCAGCAGTGCCTCCGTATCCGATTCAGAGGAGAGCAGCGCGCCTGAATCGTCCGTGGACGAAGAGTCCTCCGAGGCGGAGGCAACTCCTGAACCCGAAGAAGAGCCGAAATACGATTTCGGAGGAAGGGTAGTCAGAATCGGTTCCTATTATGATATGACTCCCGACCCTACCGAGAATGCACTGCAGGCTGCTCTGTCAGAGCGGATTGCTTTTGTAGAGGAAAATTATAACTGTAAGATCGAGTTCGTAGAGCTGGATGATTATCAGACGGATTATGTCACCAGCGTTCTGGCCGGGGATCCCATTGTAGATATCGGTTATGCCATTACTTCCAGGATTCTTCCTTCCCTGATCGAGGGCGGCATCCTGTATCCGGTAAGCGATCTGGATACCATTGATCTGACCGAGTATAAGTGGCGTTCCGATGTGGTGGAAGCCGGACATTATAAGGGAAAAGACTACGCTTTCCTGGTAAAGGATCCCGAGATTCGCTATGGTATCTTCTGGAACAAGACACTGTTTGATCAGTACAACCTGCCGAATCTGTATGAATTAGTAGAAAATGACGAGTGGACCTGGGAGAAGTTTAAGGAGATCGCTATTGCGGCTGCGCAGGATACGGACAGTGACGGAACAGTTGACATTGACGGTCTTGCCGCAAGAGAGAATCTGGCATGGTGCTATCTGTATTCCAATGGCGCTTATGTGGCAGAGAAGACAGATTCCGGCATGACTGTTGACTTGAACGACCCGGCCGTAACAGAAGCGCTGACAGCGCTGCAGGATTTCACCACAACGGTTGATTACCGCAGTGCCATTGACTGGTCTACCGAGGGCTGGGACGCACAGATCACAGACTTCCGTGCCGGAAACGTTATGATGCTGCTGGAAGAGTATTGGGTATCTTATGCTTACATGAACAATAAGGAAACACCTATGTCCGATGATTGGGGCTGGGTACCTTTCCCCAAGGGACCTTCCGCAACTGACTGGTCCTGCTATGGAAAAGAGAACGGCTGCCGGGTTATGCTCAACGGTATTGACAATCCTGAGGAAGTGGCACAGATTTACGATCTGATCACTGATCTTGCCGACACAGATGAAGAATGGGAAGAGCTGATGGAAGACGTTCTGGCAGGCTGGGCAGACGACAGCGAGACCGTAGAGCTGGTTTCCTATATTTACAACAACAAGATCAATGTGCTGAACTGTGTAAACGGCTTTGGAGATCTGAACGGCGCTATCAACGAGATGATCGGCAAGGTGACATCCGGTGAGATGACACCTCAGACCGCTTTGGAGACCTATCAGTCTCAGATTGACGCGGCTATCGCTGATCTGGATAACCATGACTATGACGCAGAGATGCAGGAATATCTGAAGACCGACGAAGAAGAAGGCGAAGGTGAAGGAGAAGCCGAGGGCGAAGGAGAAGCCGAGGGCGAAGGAGAAGCCGAGGGCGAAGGAGAAGCCGAAGGTGAAGGAGAAGCCGAGGGCGAAGGAGAAGCTGAGAGCGAAGCGGAAGCCGAGTAAGATGTTGGAGCCAAGGGTGATGTCGATCGTTAAGGTGCATATCTTTCAGCCTTAATATGACAGCATTCATATGACAAAAGCTGCCCGAACCAGGAAGAGACTGGCGGGCAGCTTTTTCTAAATTGCAGTTCAGGGCGGAAAGATCTGCGGGAAATTGTAAGGAGAAGGATGCCGCAGGGCGGAAAGAGCTGCGGAGAGAATGAATGTTGGTCTGTAAGGACAGATTGTCAGGAGGCTATATGGGGAGAAGGAAAAGACAGACGAAGAGAACGTTTGTGTGGGGAACAGGGAGAAAGGGTACTGTCAGGAGTCTGTTTGGGGCGGCAGCGCTTATGCTGCTGACAGGAGGATGCAGCAGCCAGGGAGACAGGGAGACGGATACACCTCCCCGGTATGAAGAACATATGGATATTTCCGTTGCCTATTGGCAGATTGACGAGTTTCTGAAGAACCGGGAGGAGGACGAGGTTTTGCAGAAACTGGAAGAGGAGTTTAATATCACGATTGTGCCCCGAAATATTACTTGGGACGATCATTACACGAAACTTCAGTTATGGGCGGAGACGGGGGATCTGCCGGACCTCTTCGCAGGAGATTTCAGATTCGGCAGCAGCTACTATCAATGGGCAAGAGAAGGATTGCTGCATGAAATCCCGTCAGATCTGTCCTCATTTCCCAATCTGGAGATTTATCTGGACAATCCGGAGACAGAATACTGCAAAGTTGACGATAAAGTCTACTGCATTTTCCGGCAGACCTATTCCGAACAGGCGGAGACCGTAAAGGACAGGACCATTGCCTACCGTTGGGATCTGGCGCAGAAGGCCGGCATTACAAAAGAGCCGGAGAACTGGCAGGAATTTCGGGAGATGATTCTGGCAATCATAGAAGCGGACAGTGAAGGGACAGGCATAAGCGGGATGACGGCAAAGGATTACAATATGATCATGGGGCCGCTCTTCACATACAGTATTCCGCTGGCTTCCAACGGAGGTACGAACTTTTACTGGGTACCGCAGGAAAGAGATGCGGAAGGGACAGCTTCGGACAGGTATGTCCCGGCTATTTTTGCAGGGAAAGAACTGGGAAGCGATGCCCTTGCCACCTGGCAGCTGATACGGGATATGTATCAGGAAGGGGTTATTGAGCAGGATATCTTTCTGGCCACCACCGCTCAGGCAGAAGAGAAATTTCTGATGGGGAGAAGTGCGGCCATCTGCTTTGACGGCGGAGTGAGCAATACGAAAACTTATGAAAATATTATACAGTACTGGAAAGAAATTCATGGGTCTGAGTTTTTGGAGGATGTCCGATTTCTGGATCTGATGCCATCGGTGGACGGAGAAACCTACTACACAGTCTGGGATTATGCATGGAGTGAATCCTATATCAGCGCAGCGGTAAGCGACGAAAAGCTGGAGCGGATATTGGCCATCTATGATTATCTGCTTTCCGAGGAGGGAATGCTGCTGAGTCACTTCGGCCTGGAGGGGGAGAGTTATTGTGTGGAGGAAGATGGAAGCATTCGGCTGTTGGGAGAAGAAGCGCCTTCCGACCGCTATCTCAGTATCGGGATGTTGGCCTCGCTGGTGTCCTGGAACAACGGCATCCAGGATGGGGCAAAGTATCCCAGTACCGTTCCGGAGGCCTACAGAAAAGTGGATGAGGAAAGGGTGGAAAGAGCAAGACAGTGTGGAATTCCGGAATATGATTATGAATATACAGCGGCGGTACATCAGATGGACGATCCCTTTTCCATAGATGCAAACGCTATTTTCCAGGAGATTATGCTGGGGAAAGAACCGGTGGAAGAAGTGTGGAAGGCGATAATCGGGGAGTACAAAAAACAGGGACTCATGGAGGTAATCGAGGAGGTTAACCGCAGAGTGCAGCAATCATGAGCTGCGCAGCTCCCATTGCGTTGTCGTAGGGCCAGGCGGATGAGCTTGGCTGTTTCCGAAATTCGGGACAAATTGTAATTGACGAACAGACAGCAGGTATGCTATAGTAGAATCATATTTCAGGCAGGAAACAGCCCCAGGGGCAGATTTTGTGTAACCGGGTTGCTGCCGAATGCAGTAAAACCAGTGGAAAACAGAGAGAAAGAGTCTTCCATGTAAATATTTTGGCAACTGTGTTGCCTTATTGATTGAGTTAAAAGCTCAAATTTTATAAGTTGGTGACTATAAACCGGTGCTTATGCACATCTAACTTGTGAAACGGTCAATAAGAGTAGTAAAAGTAAAATATTTGCTATATAGACTCTAAAAACCATATATCTGTTGTTTTCATAGCAGGGCGGCCCGGGAGAGCGGGGGCAAGGGCAAAAAGGAATGACAGAGATTTTTTAAGCAAGTGATAGAAGTGTCGCTTGCTTTTTTTATGCACAGGTCCGTGCAGCGGAAGTTTGCCGCTGAAGCGGAGCACGGGCCGCGCGGCGAGTCGGGATAAAATCTCCCCTGCTAGATTCTGTACAGGCCCGTGCAGAGGAAGTCTTCCCTGCTGGATTATGGGAAGTCCGCGGTCAAAACGTGGAGAAAGAGTTAAAAGCAGAAAACACAAATCCCCGGATGGAGGGCAGAAGCGGAACGAGTCCGCGTACAGATAATGACAGGGACGGCGCGGCCGCAACCGGGTCAGTGGTAAGACACAGATAAAGGAGAAAATATGAGCGAAAAATTTGCCCTATATGGATTTAACAATTTAACAAAGTCCCTGAGCTTTAATATTTACGATGTGTGCTATGCCAAATCTCAGCGGGAACAGAAAGATTATATCGCCTATATCGATCAGCAGTATAATTCTGAACGCCTGACCAAGCTTCTGGTGGATGTGACGAACATGATCGGTGCTACCGTGCTGAATATTTCCAGCCAGGATTATGAACCTCAGGGAAGTTCGGTCACCATCCTCATTGCAGACGAAAGCAAAGTGCCCATGGGTGACACTACTGTGGCCCATCTGGATAAAAGTCATATTACCGTTCATACTTATCCGGAATACCATCCGGACACTTGTCTGGCAACCTTCCGGGTGGATATTGACGTGGCAACCTGCGGTGAGATTACACCTTTGTCCACACTGGACCATCTGATCGGCTCCTTTGACTCAGATATTATTACCATGGACTATCGGGTCAGGGGCTTTACCAGGGCTGTCAGCGGGGAGAAGCTTTTCATGGATCACAGGATGACGTCCATACAGGATTATATCAATGCGGAGACACTTAAAAGGTATGATGCGGTGGATATCAATGTGTACCAGGCCAACATTTTTCACACCAAGATGCTGATCAAGGAGATTGACCTGCAGAACTACCTGTTCAACAGTGATGTCTATGAGCTGCCGCCCAAACTGCGTCTGGAGATTATGGACAATCTCAGGCGGGAAATGATTGAGATATTCAGCGGCAGGAATATTTATTGATCTTTCCGATGTGAGGAGATGGCGCAGATAAAGGGCCGGATCAGGGAAACTCTGTGCAAATGCTGCTGGGGGTGAACAATCCGGCGTTAAAGCAGGAGCCCGGAAGACTGGGGAGGGGCGCGGAAAGGAGGATAGGATCATGGGACGTTTTAATCAGTCAAGAGCGCCGATTTACGAGGCGCTGGAAGCGTTCAGGCAGGAAAGAATCGTGCCCTTTGACGTACCCGGGCATAAGCGGGGCCGGGGCAATCCGGAACTGGTTTCGCTTCTGGGGCAGCAGTGTGTGGGGATCGATGTGAATTCCATGAAGTCTCTTGACAATCTCTGTCATCCGGTGTCCGTGATCCGGGAGGCGGAGGAGATGGCGGCGGAGGCCTTCGGGGCAGCATATGCCTTTCTGATGGTGGGCGGAACCACCTCCTCGGTGCAGAGCATGGTGCTGAGCGCTGCGAAAAAGGGGGACAAGATTATCCTGCCGAGGAACGTGCACCGGAGCGTGATTAACGCACTGGTTTTGAACGGCGCCATTCCCATATATGTAAATCCGGATATGGACAGTAAACTGGGAATTGCCCTGGGTATGAAGGTGTCTCAAGTAGAACGGACTATCCAGGAGCATCCGGATGCCGTAGCAGTATTGGTGAACAATCCCACCTATTACGGCATCTGCTCAGATCTGAAACGCATTGTCCGAATGGCACATGCCCATGGGATGAAAGTACTGGTGGATGAAGCCCACGGAACCCATTTTTATTTCGGGGATAATATGCCCCTGTCAGCCATGGAAGCAGGAGCGGATATGGCCGCAGTGAGTATGCATAAATCCGGGGGCAGCCTGACACAGAGCTCTTTTCTCCTGACAGGAATCTCCATGAATCCCGGCTATGTGCGGCAGATTATCAATCTGACACAGACTACGAGCGCATCTTATCTCCTGCTTGCCAGCCTGGATATTTCCCGGCGAAATCTGGCGCTTCGCGGAAAGAAGGAATTCGCCAGGGTGACGGCTCTGGCGGAGTATGCCCGGGAGGAAATCAATCATATCGGAGATTATTATGCCTACACATCGGAATTGATCAACGGTGACAGTATCTTTGATTTTGACAAAACCAAGCTGACAGTGAATACCCTTGGCATCGGACTGGCGGGTATTGAAGTCTATGACCTGCTTCGGGACGAGTATGATATCCAGATGGAGCTGGGGGATATTGCCAATGTATTGGCCTATATTTCCATTGGAGACAGGGAACGGGACATAGAACGTCTAATCGGTGCCATGACAGAAATCAGACGGAAATACAGATGTGACAATGGAGGGATGTACACTCAGGAATACATTGAGCCGAAGGTGGCGGTTTCGCCTCAGAGTGCTTTTTACGCGGAAAAAGAGTCTCTGTCTCTGGGGGAGGCAAAAGGGCGCATCTGCAGCGAGTTCGTCATGTGTTATCCTCCGGGGATTCCCATTTTGGCGCCCGGGGAGGAGATTACGGAAGAAATTCTGGAGTACATCATCTACGCAAAAGAAAAGGGCTGCTCCATGACAGGTCCGGAGGATCCCGGAATAGAACGACTGAATGTATTGCGGGAGCAGTGGTTTGGGTAAGGAATGGCCATGACACGGAATGCCGGCTGTGCCGGGTAGGGATGAGGGCAAAGGGACGATTGCATGGGGCTATAATAGGAGGAAATGGGTATGGATTTATGGTTTTCGGAATTGCACACACCAAATGTAAAACTGTCCATTCGGGTGGACAGGCAGCTGTACAGCGGAGAGAGCGAGCTGCAGCGGATCGACGTATTTGAATCCCCGGAGTTCGGACGGTTTCTGGCTTTGGACGGCTATATCATGCTGACGGAAAAGGATGAATTTATCTATCATGAGATGATCGTGCATGTGCCCATGGCGGTACACCCTCATGTGGAGCGGGTGCTGGTGATCGGAGCCGGCGACGGCGGAGTGGTGCGGGAGCTGGTAAAGTACCCGGAGATCGAATATATTGACCTGGTGGAGATTGACAGGCAGGTGATACAGGTGTGCAGGGACTATCTGCCTCAGACCGCCTGCAAACTGGACGACGAAAGAGTGTATATCCACTATGAAGACGGCTTGAAGTTTGTTCGTTCCCGGGAAAACGAGTATGATCTGATCATTGTGGATTCCACGGATCCCTTTGGCCCGGGGGAAGGCCTTTTTACCAAGGAGTTTTACGGAAACTGTTACAAGGCTCTGCGGGAGGACGGGATCATGGTGAACCAGCATGAGAGTCCTTTCTATGAGGCGGATGCCACAGCCTGTATGCGTGCACACAAGCGCATTGTGGAGAGCTTTCCGATCAGCCGGGTGTATCAGGCCCATATTCCCACGTATCCTTCCGGCCACTGGCTGTTTGGGTTTGCGTCGAAAAAGTATCATCCGGTACGGGATATGGATCCTTCCCGGTGGCTGGAGCGGGGCTTTGAGACCCGGTATTATACGCCCAAGCTTCATGCAGGGGCCTTCTGCCTGCCGGCCTATGTGGAGAAGCTGCTGCGGAAAGTGGAGATACACGGGTAAACAGAGGGAAACCACTGGTTATGCACAGATGGATTGACAAAAGGAATATGGATATAAAGAACGGAGAGAAGAATATGTCTAAAATTTTAATCATCGGCTGCGGGGGTGTTGCCTCCGTGGCCATTCAGAAATGTGCCATGAAAGCGGATGTGTTTTCGGAGATCTGTATTGCCAGCCGTACGGTGTCGAAATGCGAAGCCCTGAAGGAGCAGCTTGCAGGAAATACCGCGGCGAAAATCACCACAGCCAGGGTGGACGCGGACAACGTGGAGGAGCTGATTGCCCTGATCAAGGGGGAACAGCCCAAAGCCGTGCTGAACCTGGCGCTGCCTTATCAGGATCTGACCATTATGGACGCCTGTCTGGCCTGCGGAGTTGACTATGTTGACACGGCCAATTACGAGGCCGAGGATACTGAAGACCCGGCCTGGCGCGCTGTTTACGAGAAAAGGTGCAAAGAGGAAGGGTTTACCGCGTATTTTGACTATTCCTGGCAATGGGCGTATAAGGAGCGTTTCGAGAGGGCTGGCATTACGGCCCTGCTGGGCACCGGTTTTGACCCCGGGGTTACAAGCGTCTTTTCTGCCTATGCCCTGAAGCATTATTTTGATCAGATTCACTATATTGATATCATGGACTGCAACGGAGGGGATCACGGCTATCCCTTCGCCACCAATTTCAATCCGGAGATTAACCTGCGGGAAGTGTCCGCCAACGGCTCCTACTGGGAAAACGGTCACTGGGTGGAGACCAAACCCATGGAAATCAAGCGGGAGTACGATTTTGCCCAGGTGGGGAAAAGGGACATGTATTTGCTGCACCATGAGGAAATCGAGTCTCTGGCGAAACATATTCCCGGGGTGAAGCGCATTCGCTTTTTTATGACCTTTGGCCAGAGCTATCTCACCCATATGAAATGCCTGGAGAATGTAGGGATGCTGCGGACGGACCCGGTTATGTTTGAGGGCAGAGAGATTGTGCCCATCCAGTTTTTGAAGGCGCTGCTTCCGGATCCTGCTTCTCTGGGGCCCCGCACTGTGGGCAAGACCAACATCGGCTGCATTTTCACAGGGATAAAGGACGGACAGGAGAAATCCGTCTATATCTACAATGTGTGTGATCATCAGGAATGCTATCGGGAAGTGGGATCCCAGGCCATCTCCTATACCACAGGCGTACCTGCCATGATCGGCGCCATGCTGGTGATGAACGGCACCTGGAGGAAACCCGGCGTATTCAATGTGGAAGAGTTTGATCCGGATCCTTATATGGAGGCTCTGAATCAATACGGCCTGCCCTGGGCGGTGGAGGAGAATCCGGTGCTGATTGACTGATATTTCAGGAGGATTCGGGGAAGATTTCCGGGTCGGAAGATGTTTGACAGAAAGAAACAGGGTGTATTTGGAATCCGGATGTGATTGAACCGGGGATGCCGCCGCAAGGGATTGTTTATACTTACCTTACGGTCCATCCCCGGTTTGTCTATTTGACTTTATTTCATGGCAATCAAATCCGGAATCGTAGCCTCGAAATCAACGCCATACCAGGGCTTATCAGGATTCTCCAGGGTCACCTCTATGGTATGAGCCGTATAATCGGCGGCAATGCGCATGGCGTCCTGCCAGCTCCTTCCTTTCAGAATCTCTCCTACGCAGGTACTGGAGAAAAGATCTCCTGTTCCGTGATAGGCGGCATCAATTCTGCGGTTCTGATAAACGTAATATTCTCCGGTTTCCCGTTCATAGCCCATCACACCGGTTTTTCCCTGTTCCAGCGAGACGCCGGTGAGGACGCTGACATTTGCACCCAGGGCATTCAGCCTGGAAAGCAGCTCCTTGATATAGACCTCATCGTATTCTTCTCTGTAGTCCATCCCGGTCATCAGAGCAGCTTCGGTAATATTGGGCACGATAATATCTGCTTCCGCGCAGAGTTCCGTGTTTTTCCGGACATAGTCCATGTCAAAGGCAGGATAGAGTTTTCCGTTGTCCGCCATTACAGGGTCAACAATGATCTTGGTATTTTGATCCCGAAAGCTTTTGAACAGTTTCCTGATCTGGTCAATCTGACTGGTTGTCCCCAGATAGCCGGTATAAATGGCATCAAAGGTCACACCTTCGCTTTTCCAATGATCGGCAATGGGCTCAATCTGGTCGGAAAGGTCCTTGCAGGTAAAGTTCCGAAACATGGTATGGGTGGACAGGACTGCTGTAGGCAGGATCACCGTCTCGGCACCAAGGGCGGACAGAACGGGCAGGGCGATTGTCAGGGAGCATTTTCCCAGGCATGAAATATCCTGTATTGTTAAGACTCTTTTCATTTTGAAACCTGTCTGCGCGTTGCGGCGCGCATGTGAAGAGCAGCTGAATACGCATTTTTATTCAACCTTTTAAATGGCCTGCAAAGTTATATGTGCAGAAACCGGTCAGTCCATTTCTTTTTCGGCTTTCTGCTTTTGGAATTTTCAGGCAGACACATCATACCACCATTTTCGTACGGAGTCAATATGATGAAGCTTTTTACAGGATTTTCAGAGCCGGAATCTTTTAAAGCGCCGACTCCGACATCCGGGCAGAAGAGTCCCCAACCGGGATCAATCCATCTGCCTGCAGTTCAAGCACTCGGTCACAGACTTCCCGGATGTATTTTCTGTCGTGGGACACGCTGATGACGGCGCCGGGAAAATCCCGCAGCAGTTCCCGAATTACCGGGCCTGACAGGGGTGAGAAATTCCGGGTGGGTTCATCCAGGAGCAGCACATTCCGGTGCTCCATGCTCATCCTCAGCAACAGGAGCTTGGCCCTCTGACCGCCGGAGAGATCTCGGATAGAATGGTCCATTTCCTGCACCGTATATTTCATGCTGCCCAGGTAGGTGCGGATGCGGGTGAACTCTTCTTTTGTGAGACACCTGGGCATCCGATTTCCGGAAGTGGCTTCCTGGGGAGAGCTGGGTGGCAGATCAGGCCGTTGCTGTTCCCAGGTCCGGGACAGATATTCCACCGGCGTACTGTCCATATCCAGAAGCTCCTCGTAATTCTGGGGCATATAGGCGGCACGGATATCCGTGCGTGCCAAAAGCTGGTCCGCAATGAGACGCAGCAGCGTGGTTTTGCCTGCACCGTTTTTGCCGATAATGCAGAGCTTCTCCGGTCCTTTCACCTGGAGCCGGATATTCCTGGCCAGTTCCCTGTTTCCGACAGATAATGAAGATAATTCATAGTCAATAACCCATTTCCCGGCAGGGATACCTTCCCCCTGAGCAAAGCGGAAGAAAATAGACTCCTCCTCGTCAGGTCTTTGGGTCATATTTTCAGCCTGGCGTTCAAAACGACGTTCCATGGACTTGACGGCATGCATTTTCTTTTTCAGAAGCCTGCCTCCGCTTGGATTCTGCCGGGTGATCACAGCCTGCTGATATTCTACCTTGTCGTGAATTTTCCGGAATTTCTCCTGCTGTTTTTCATAAGCGGCTTTCTCTTCCTGTGCCAGACGGGTCTGGCGATCAAGATTTTTCCGGCGCTGCTCCACATATTCCCGGTAACCGGTCCGAAATACGGTGCACTGGCTTTCCGTCTTGCGCTTCAGCTGCTCCATATGCAGAATCATGTTGGCTGTGTGCTCCAGCAGCGTCTCGTCATGAGAGATGTAAAGCACGGGAAAGGGACAGCTGTTGATGAAATGCTCCAGCCATTCCAGGGTTTCAATGTCGATGTCATTGGATGGCTCATCCAGGAGGAACAGATCGGGGCGCATGGTCATGATCCGAGTAAGCTGGATCTTGATTTTCTCACCTCCTGAGAGCTGCCCCATTTGGGTATCACTGTACAGCAGATCCACGGACAGACCCAGTCTGCCCGCCATGGACGCCAGCTCCCGGTAATCTGTTTCCAGAAAGGCAGGCTCTTCGCTTAAAAAGGTATAAATATCTTTTTCCCGGTCTTCCGGGGGGAGCTCCTGAGGCAGATAGCCGCAGACCGTATGGGTCTTCTGGATTTCTCCCGTATATTCTGCGTAATCCTCCACCAGGGCAGGGTCATACAGAAGTTTCAGCAAGGTGGATTTGCCGTTTCCCTCTTCCCCGATGATGGCGGCCCGGTCCCCGTCGTTTATGGTAATAGAAAGATCCGAAACCAGAGGACGCAGATCTTTTTTGTGGTAAATATTTAAATTTTTAATCTGTATCATAAATACCTCCTGTTTATTAAACATGTTTCGGGTTTCCGCATTAAAAAAGCTTCCGGCTATAGATGTAACCGAAAGCAGAATCTGCGTACATAAACTATGCTGGGGGCGCAACAGGCCCTAATCATAGAATGAAGCAAAGGTCAGAACTCTATCAACGGTTACACAAAGAATACAACCTGCAAATAGATGCCGGTGCATCGAAAAACCCTGTGTAAATTTAGTCAATAGATTATTTCTGCATTGCTCCTCCTCTTATCCAATGTTTCGAAAATCAGCTTATCATGTATCGTTCAGGCGGCCCCGCCTGTCTGCGGAACCAACTTCTGCTTTACTATAGCATACAGTGCGGCGGAATGCAAGCATATTTTTTCACGTTTTTAGTTGGGAGAATTGGGTTTCTGCTGCTCTGATATTACGATGGGATGAAATGTGAAGGTCAGCTAAAGACAGTTTAAGGTCTTTTTCTCAATGTAAAAACTTTATGTGATAGAGTATAGACATCAAGCACGCCAAGGTGATTAAAAAACGAAGGGAGAAATGAGAATGAACAATAATTATTTGGACAAGAGAGTGGTCAAGAACCATGAAAAGAACTTGAAGGCGGAAACAATAGAGGGAGAAGGGAGTGTTTTAGTAGACGAAGAAAATGATAAAATTCATTTTCTGAATGCAACAGGGCTGATTCTTTATGAAGAAATAGAATCAGATACCGTCGGTGAGGTTTATGAGAGGTATAAAGCCCGGGTTATGGATACATATGTTATTAACGATGATGAATCTGTAAGGGAAAGCTTTGAAGGCTTTATTCAGCTTTTGCTTGACAATGAGCTGGTTGTTCTGACGGACTGAAAAAGAGGTTATTACCAGGTTGTGCATGGAAAAATCAAACAAGGAGGTGATAGCATGAAGTTTGAAAAACCGTCAATGAAAACATATTCTATCGCGGAGCTTATGGAAAAGATAGAAGCGGGGGCTTGTTCTCCTGTATGCAGCGGCGGATGCTTTATTCGAATTGGTGGAAAAGGCTGAAGAAATGAGAACAGAAGAGTAGGTGATAACATGAAATTTGAAAAACCGTCAATGAAAACATATTCTATCGCAGAGCTTATGGAAAAGATAGAGGCAGGAGCTTGTTCTCCTGTATGCAGCGGCGGATGCTTTATACGCGTCTGGTAAACAAAGAATTATTATTATCATTATTATTATTATTATTATTATTATTATTATTATTCTATGCACACTGTTAATAGTTTTTATAATCCATTGTTTTACAGATACCTGTCATGAAGCTGTTTTAATGTGACAGGTATCTGAACTGAGATCAATAGAAAAGATGAGAGGAACAGATTATGACAGGGAAAAAATACACTGTTGCGCAGGGGCCGGCATATGTAGAGATTGCATCCCAATGTAATTTTCGCTGTCCTTATTGTTATAACGATTCAAATAAAGATGGGAATGAACTTTCTGTAGAACGAATAAAAGAAACAATGCAGTATTTAATTTCCAGCGGCGTAGATAACATGTCCATTTCAGGTGGGGAACCTTTTTTGCACTCACAGATATTTGATATAATTGAATATGCCAAAACGATTGGCATGCAGCTATATATTATTACAAATGCTTCTTTGTTATCAGATTCTGTTTTAGAGCGCCTCCGTGCTTATATGGATATCCTTCATTTTCAATTTTCCTTTGATGGGGGAAATGAGAAGACACATTCCATTTCCAGGGGAAACGAGAACTTCCATGGGCTTGAAAGATGCATAGAATATATGGTTACAAACGGATTTCGGAACCATATATTTATCAGGTACAATATAACGCCGTGGAACTTCAGGGAAATAGAAGAGTTTGTTGAGAAGGCAGCAGCAATGGGATGCGGAAATATTTCGCTTTCTTATATATTGCAGCAGGGACGGGGAAGCAACAGCAAGGTTTTGGGTAAACCGGAAAAATTGAAAATTCATGAAACAATAGATGAAATGAGTATTCGATTTCCTGATATGACAATCAAACTAACCGAAAAACCGGTTATAACATGTCCGTATTCCATTGTACAAAACAATCAGAATATTAAATTTCTGCCCAGGATAGACAGTTCAGGAAATGTATATCCCTGTCAGGTTGAAGTTAATCCGCGATTTATCATAGGGAATATATATGAGAACTCCTTGAGCGATATCATGAATTCAGATATATTTCACAGATATATTGAATTTGTTACAGATAAAAAGGGACGAAATAGTAAATGTGGAGACTGTGCAGTTGCCAATCTTTGCGGGGGTGGCTGCGTTGCGGTACATTACTCCTGTGAAGAGATGAAAGCGGCTATTTTGCAGGGGTTCTTAAATGAGGAAAGTTGAAGGCATATGAAGATAGAATCATTATTTTTAGAAATAACGGACAAGTGCAATAAACAATGTGAGTATTGTTATCAAAATATAAACGCAGTTTCTCACATACACAAACCGGAGATGAACAGACAGCTTGCTGAACAGATAATTGCACAAGCCCAAGAAATTGGTGTGAATAAAATAATAATATCCGGCGGAGAACCAACGCTTCATCCACACTTCAATGATATCGTTTCTTATGTAATATATCATCACATGAAATGCAGAATAAACAGTAATGCATCCATGACAGAAAAGATAATCAGAACAGTTCAAATAAATCGGAAATATGAAGACAAATTGGAATTTCAATTTACGATTGACGGATATGGGGATTTACATGAAAGCTTTCGGGGAAAAGGGGACTATGAGCAGGTAAAGAGTACTCTGAAAGAATTGCGGAAATGTGGATATGGCGGGACGATTGCGCTTCGGTATAATTTAAACAGGACAGATGCGGACGAGATTGAAAAAGTATATAGGGATTTTTCATCCATGGCTACATACATTTTTCTGGCACCGGTATTTGGGGAACATGCAAATAAAATATCAGTTGAGGATTATGGCTGTCTTTATCGCTATGTAGAACAAAAAAGGGATAAAAAGATATCGCTTTTTGTTCCGCCATTGGCCTGCAAGATACCACATATATCAGAAAATACCGTATGTTCTCCGTTGATTGATGCAGCGGGGGGGATGTATATATGCCAGCTGGCATTACATAGACCTGATTTTTTTCTGGGGAATCTCAATACAGATTCGCTGAAGTCTCTGTTGGCGGAGGGGCATATAGAGAGTGTAAGAAGAAAATTAAAAGAGCGGAATTGCGGTTTAAAATGTTCCTTAAAAAACATGTGTGAGGGTGGATGTAAAGGATTATGCACACTGGCAGAAGGAGACGGATTCTGCAATTTGCGTAAAATCATTTTTATAAAGGGATATAAAAGAAGTGAATATCAATGTTGGGGGGAAATGGGATGATAGAGAATTTTAGCAATGTGGAGGCCCAACTGGCAAGTAAGTATGTCGTAAAAAGAGTCCAATCAGGTGAAGAAGAGGCTTTTTCACTGAAGGTTGTCGGAAAAAGTATGATGCCGACAATCAGGCATGGCGATCATGTCTGCGTTATCCCATATGGAAATAAGAAATGTGAAATTGGAGATATTGTCTGTTACTATAATGGAAGTTATTTTGTGCTGCACCGCATTGTAGATATTATGGAAAAAGAAGGAACGACATATTATGAGATAAAGGGAGATAATATGCCAATTGCGGATTGGAAACTGGTAACAAGAGAGCAGATATTGGGCTATTATGTCGAAAAAAATTCTCCTTTTTTAGCAATTTATTATTTAAGCAGTTATTTGGTAAATGTAGTGACATATATTTCTGAAATAACAGAATTTTTATATCATATATGTCCTGAAAACTTAATAAAAAAGGGAATCTATAAAAGTGAAAAGTTATGTTTTACAGTTATCGTATATAGACAAGGGACAGGATATGCTTTAGAGGTATTCTCCGGAGAATCAAGGGAAACGTTTTATTTTGACTCATTAGAAGAAATAAAAGGACATTTGTACTCTGTGCTTTTTCATGCAGATTCATTTCGAAATCTGTTTTCCGAATGTATATCCTTTCATGCCGGTGGGGTTTTAGTTAATGGGAAGCTGATATCTGTTATAGGAAGATCGGGACAGGGTAAGTCAACGCTGCTGTATTATCTTGCAAAACAGGGAAATGAGTATCTCAGCGATGAGAAGCTTTATATACGACAAGATCAGGACAGGCTTGAGGTTTTGCCGTTTTATAGCCCTATCATGCTTCGGAGCGACATTGGCTCTGCAGAAAAAAATATTGAGGAGATTATCGTACAGAAGGAAGATTATAGTGAAAAAAAGTATACGTCTCAGGTAAATAAGGTACATTTTGCACCATTTGAGCTGCGGGGAGTGATGGTTGTCCCCAGATGGGAAAAAGAGGCGGAGCTGAAAGTTAAGAAATTATGTACACAGGATGCATTCTCAACAATGATGGAAAATATGCACAAAGGAAATACATTAAAGGGAGGGGCTGTAAAAATAATTTTAAACATGATATCACAGATCGATTTCTATGAAATCCAGTATAGCAATATCGATGAATGTCTTTCAAAACTGTATCAACTCATTGATACAGGCAGATGAAAGACAGCAGGGTTGTTATAGTAATGTCCGGTTATGAATGTGGTGCGGAATCGTGTGAGCAAAATGAATATGTGCAGAAGACAGAGGAGGACGTATGGGAAGAGAGGTAATACAGGATGAATTGTATGCTTTTTTAATGAATTATTTTGGAAATGAAGATGAGGTGAGAAAATACCTTCAAAACAAAGATATGTTCGTTTTTTTCAGTGGATTTACAGGCGGCGGAAACAGCAATGAGATAGAAACGTTGCTGAAGAAGAGGAGGTACGAGAAATACAAAAAAGCATTCTTTCAGATTAAAGAAGTATTTGATGCAAATGGCATACCATTTGTTCTGATGAAAGGACTGGCGCTGGCAGAGGATTTGTATGGCAGTCAAGCGTATCTGAGAACCTTTGGGGATATCGATATTCTCATTTCTCAAAGTAAGCTTGCATCGGTTCTGCCGCTTTTGGAATCCATGGGCTATCGTGGGACAGGCAGCACTTCAATTGATTCCTATTTAACAGATCCAAACAGGGCGCACCATATTCCGGAGCTGACAAATGAAAGTCCCGCTATGAAAAATGTAATTCTTGAGGTTCATGTTGATATGGTTCTGTCTTGGATTTTTCAGAGGAAGAAATATGATACCGATGAGATTCTTCAGAGAAGTTATATCAATGAATTTGGAATACCGGTCATGGATGACTATGATGCTATCATCTTTATGATGATTCATATTTTAAAACACTATGCATATGATCTCGTTGCAGGTTTCGTCTGCGGAGAGATAAAATCGGAGTTTGATATAAAAGCGATACATGAACTGGCTCTTTTTATAGATAAGAGAAAGAGCACACTTAAAAAGGGATTCTTCAGAGAACGGGCATGCGAGTATGGGATTGGAAATGAGCTGGTGTATATGTGTAATCTGCTGAAGAAGATATATCCATCGTTACAGAGTATTTTGGATATTGACTTTCAAAGGGATAAAACTTCGGGATTTGTCAATCGGTTTTCCAGAGCAGCAATGGAAATGGAAACAGGAGAGATTTTATTTGGTGATAAACAAAAAAATATAGAGAACATTATTGCCGGAATGCAAAGTGATGCATATAAACTGCCTTGTTATAGAAAGAATGAACAAGGACCGGGGCTGCACACGAAGAAAATTGTTATGGACGGGGAGAATTTTTACGGAGATAATCGTTTTGGGTCTTATTTTGACGTTTTAGAAAAGCCTCAAAAAGCAGAGTGTTCCATAGAATTTTATGTGGAATGGGACAGGGAGTTTTTTTGGTTTAATGGAACATTAATGAGCCGGATGCTTTCTTTTCTGGATTGCGACCCACAGACAAAGAAATCGATTGTCGGCAAACAGGATTGGATCAGATTACATTTTGACACAGGAAATAGAAAAGAAGGAGAAGCTTTTATTCGAGGAATTGTTCTGAAACCGCAATATGTGGAGCAGGACGAACTGAAATTGTTTCTGAAGGAAGATATTTACTGGAACAATGCCGAAACCGTATTGGATGAAACAGAATATGTTGCAGAAGTTAAAAAGGAAACAAACTGCTGCAAGATCAAAGTAGGAATTCCATGGGACAGATTGGGATACAGGCCCGATTCAGGATACAGATTTTTCCTGGATGTCCAATTATGGAAGTATTACAAAGATGAGGATAAACATGCTGTGCTTAGCTGGCAGGATGCATATAGAACATGGTATGATATTACTACATATGCCTGCGTTGAATTGAAAGAGTAGGAAAAACAACATTGTTTTGTTATACTCGTGAACGCATTTAATTGCCGCTTTCAGCTCCGGAATGCCGCGATGCGTTCACTCGTTATACTCTGCGGACGGCAATTATTTGCGTTTATGGGTATAAATTATTGTTGTAAATGAAGCGGTATAGTGGTAAAATTAGACAAATGACAGAGAAATTAAGGGGAATGGAATTATGATTCATATTGCTGTCTGCGATGATGATGTAAAGGAAGCGGAAATAGCCGGCAGGATAGTGGAAAAATGCTGTCAGGACAAGGGGATAGTATGTAAAAGCAGGATATTTTATGACAGCGAAGCTCTTTTTTATGAAGTGGAGGACGGTGAATATTATGATATTCTTCTGCTGGACATAGAGATGCCGGGGTTAAATGGGATAGAACTGACGAACAAAGTTAAAAAGTATCTGCCGGATGCCATTACTATTTTTGTGACATCTTATGAGAAATATGTCTATAAATCTTTTGAGGTCCAACCATATCGCTTTATTCCGAAGAAAGACGCCGTCAAAATGCTGCCCGCAGCGGTGAAAGACGCACTGGGGCTGGCATTTGAGCGGGAAGGGAAGTTTTATGTGGCGGAGAACCAGAGAGTACTGGAAAAGATACCATTAAAGAGTATTACCTATATCTGGCACAGGGAGAAATATGCTTACATAGAGAAATCAAACAGAGAACATACAAAAGTACGAAAAACGCTGAAACAGGTTTATAATGAGCTGCCGGAAGAGGAATTTGTATGGGTTGACCGCGGCTGCATTGTAAATCTGGCAAAAATACAGCAGATTGCAGGAGAGGGTATCCTCCTGACGGACGGTACACAGCTGGGCGTTGGCAGAGAGCGGATAACGGAACTGAAGAATAAGCTGAGGGAGTATCTGATCGGGAAGGAGGGACTGCGGTGACTTTGCTGCTGGCCAATATGGTGGACATTCTCTGTACTTTTAACGAAGTGTTCTGGATGTGGCGTTTTGTGGATATGCTTTATGAGCGAAGAGCATGGACCGGGGAACTGGGAAGAAAGAAGTGGCTGCTGCCAGGGGGTATGATGGCGGTAAGCGTGCTGATTATTTATGGTATGAATCAGGTTGTATTGACATCACCGTATACTATTTTAGCATTAGTTGTCCAGAGCATTTTCTTTGCCTGCATTTTATGGAAGTGTAATATTTTAAACGCGATTACAGTTATAGGAGGATATTTGTTTGCACTAAGTATTGTGGGGTTAACAGAAGTATCTTTGACAGGAGTGATCGGTGGAGATGAACTGATCAGGCAGACAACAGCAGAACAGGGGTGGCTTCGGATTATCTATTTATTGATTATAGGACCAATATGGTTTGGGTTAAGCCATTGTTTTTTTAAATGGTTTCAGACAAAAGGGTTGAGCGTGTCGTACATTAAACATTCGGCATATATGGTTGTGACAGGATTAATCGGTTTTTCATTTATAGCTCAGCAAATGTTGTTGAGCTTTGACATTTCTATTAATATGTTTTGGTATCTCTTTGTGTCAGTGGTGATCGCTGTCATACTTTCTATTTATTATTTTTTGAAAAACAGACAATTACAGGAAAATTTATGTCAAATGGACACACAAAACAGAATTTTGGAAAATAATTACATACAAGTCAGTGATTTCTATCATTCTAAAGCAAAACTATATCATGATATGAGCCATCATTTAAATGCAGTGCATCATATGTTGGAGGAGGGAGAGGGGGAGCAGGCAAAACAATATATTGAAAGTTTGTCCAATGTCGATACTTCTTTTATAATAAAGAGAAGAACAAAGATTGATATGATAGATGTAATATTGAGCGAATTGGAGAGAAAGGCAGAGGAAAAAAAGATTTTGGTATCAATCGAGGCTCAAGTTCTTCCTCAGGATATGGGGATAGAAAAAAGAGATTTATGCAGTTTGTTTGCAAACCTGACGGAAAATGCTCTGGAAGCAGCTCAAAAAGAAATTCGGATTGTAGTCAAAAAAATACAGAGTATGCTGTTGATTCAAATCCAAAACGATTGTCGGCAAGCACCTGAAAGAAAAAATGGAAGGTTTGTGACGCATAAGCAGGATAAACAGAGTCATGGGTGGGGAACACAGAATGTAGAGGATGTGGTGCGACGGTATCAGGGGAGCATAGACTATAAAATACGGAAGGATGTGTTTGAGGTAGAAGCAATAATAAATATATAGTGTGATAGAAAGCCGGAAATGATTCAGTTAGGGAGAATCATTTCCGGCTTATAGAGTTGGTTATTCTTGGGAAATTAAGCTGATGGGCAAGTCTGGCTGATAACCATTAAAAGCGGATGCAGCGCCAGCGCCGACATGAGCCATAAACCAGGCTACCTGTGCTAAAATCTCCAAAATTAAACGAACATTCATGTATGCCACCTCCTTTCTTTATGCTGTCAGGCTTTATGATCTCATTCCAGGCAGGAAGGGGCCGAATGGCTCTCCGCACCGTACCCGGCCCGGACGCAGGGTACTATGAACAATGCCACAGATGAGATCGTTACTGTTATGAAATTAAGCATATATGACTGCAGCAGTATAGTATAGGACAATGTCATAAGGGAGCAAAGGATACACAGGAACAGGATTGTAATACGCCTGTTCTTGTTTAGTATCCTGGAACTGACCGGATGATGGGGATTTCTGACCGGACAATTCTTCAGGATATAGAAAGCGCTTCCAAACAGCAATGCCAGCCAAACCGGATATGGCAATGCAAGGGAAGATAGATACCCGGCACAGCAAGATACGGCCAGATATGCAGCATTGCTGATCAGAAAGCATCTGAAATAAGTGGGTGCATGATAACCGCCTGCCGTCATCCGCAGAGGGATGGATACGACAAAATACAGCAGGCCGATGGCAAAGGAGTCCATCAGGCAGGCGGTAAGCATAATAGAAGAGGAAGTGACAAGAGTGGATAGTGTAAGTTCTAATCCATATTGATAGATTTCCTGTTTTGCAGAATCAATCATGTTTCTGCGCAATAATTGACGGGTCAGGTTTTTGGCTGCATAGTGAATCATGGGAAAGGCTCCTTATGTATATTATAATCAGATTATAACTGTAAAGAAAAACAAAAAGGGGATGTGACCTTCAAAACCGCAGATTTGACCCCGAAAAAAACGGACGGAAATTTAAAGGTCAGCTTGATGCCATTCAAGGTCACATGCATCTAACCAGGGCGTCATGTGCTAAAGTATAACTATCAAACACAACGGCGTGACGAAAAGAAAAAGGAGGTATTACATCATGAAAAAAACGATAAAAAACAATTTATTTATGTTGAAACTGATTCAGGAATCATCCAGGTTCAGGATTTTCTTCGCTGTTTTGAATGCGCTTCAGAATGCGGTGACGCCGCTGCTGAGCATTATTCTTGTGAAGGTTGTCATGGACATCATTACCGCGGGAGGCAGTCTGTCCGGTTTGCTGTTCATTATCGGCGTGATAGCGCTGGCCTATGTGGCTGCAGTGTCCTACAACAGCTGGTATGTACAAAAGTACTGTGTTCACAGTGATCTGGCAATTCAGCAGAATATTCAGAACAGGATTTATGCCAAGATTGAAGGCATCGATATGGCGGCCTTTGACAATTCGGATTTTTATAATATGTATACAAAGGCGGTCAATGAGGCCGGCTCCCGTGCGCTTACCGTTCTGAATACAGTGACAAATCTGCTGAGCAGCCTGCTTAGTTTCGCAGGGGTGGCTTCCATAATTATCTGGCTGGACCCTGTCATCATTCTGTTTGTCGTGGCTTCCGTAATCCTGAGCATTGCTGTCAGCAATGTGCATAATAAAGAGAGCTATCAGAACAACATGGAACAGACAGAAGGGACCAGGAAGAAGGACTATGTGGGAAGAGTTTTTTACCTGCAGCAATTTGTACGGGAGATCAAGGTGTTTCGAATGCAGGAATTTTTCATCGGCAGGTTTAATGATGCCATTACCGAACTGCATCATGTACGGAAAAAGCACGAAAACAAATTGTTCCTGTATCTGTTTTTGCAGGTAATGATACAGGTTGCCATGGTGCTAGGGATTGTTTGCTTCCTTGGTTACAAGATGCTGGCCCGTGTCTTAAGCGTAGGTGATTTTGTGGCTTTGTTAAATGCATCCCAGGATTTGGGCAGCTCCATACAGCAGATCTTCATGTTTCTGCCTCAGATCACCCAGAACGGGATGTATGTAGATAATATTATGGAATTTATGAATTATGAATCGGTAATTGAAGTAAAGAAGAGAGGAATGGATGTTCCTGCATGTCCCCACAGCATACAGCTTGATCATGTAAATTTCCGATATGCAAAGGACGGAAGTCCTGTATTGAGAGATATTTCCGTGATGATTCATCCGGGAGACAAGGTAGCGATTGTCGGGTATAATGGATCTGGAAAGACTACCCTCATTAAGAATATACTGCGTTTGTATGACCCGGTATCGGGCAGAATTCTTCTGGACGGGCGTGACTACAAAGAATATGATGTTTATAGTCTGCGGAAGAGAATCGGTGTTATTTTTCAGGATTTTCAGTGCTTTGCAGCTTCTATTGCCGATAACATTCTGATGCGGGAGCCGAAGACGGCAGAGGACGAGGCGCTGGTATGGAAGGCATTGGAAATGAGTGGTCTGGCTGAGAAGGTTCGGTCTTTTGAGCATACAATCCATACGGTATTAACAAAGGAATTTGATAATGACGGTGTAGTCATGTCAGGCGGAGAAATGCAGAAATTGGCACTGGCGCGGCTTTTTGCCCAAGATTGTGACATCATGATTCTGGATGAGCCGTCCAGCGCATTGGATCCGTTGGCAGAGTATGAACTGAACCGACAAATTATGAAAGCGGCTGAAGGCAGGACCTTGATAATGATTTCTCATCGGCTTGCTACAACCAGGGATGCCGACCGTATCATTTATATGGAAAAAGGAGTCATAGAAGAAACCGGTACCCACGAAGAACTGATGTCCAGGGGCGGAAAGTATGCCAGGTTATATAAAATTCAGGCGGATCAATATACGGTACAAAAGGAAGCCGAGGGATGACTGTGATAGTGAATGCTGCTGACAAGGCAGGCAAATCGTAAATGGAGATAAGAAAGGGAAAATAAAGAATTGAAAATCGTAAATGCGCTTGAAAAACCGGAAGTGATCAAATTGGCAGCAGAAGCCTACGCTGTAACAGGAGGGGCTCCGGAGGAATTGATTCTGGAAACAGTGGAGTGGCTGAATGATTGCTACAGTAAAACGGGTGACCAGATCTGTCAGGAAGCTGCATCCCAGACAGCCAGGGCGTATGGTGAGATGGAGCGACGCCTGAAAATGAATGCCAGGCAGGTAGGGGAGGTGTTGGGAAGGTGGCCCAGGAGTACCATAAAGGAGGAAAATATCAGGTGGGTGACAGAAGATATTGTACACAGAGTCAGCCAGGGCGTAACAGGATGCAGGTTTTACCGGAAGGGACAAAACGGTGCGGTATTCGAGCTTCTGGTACTGGAGCAAGGGGCCTGGCTTCTGGATTTGGAGAAGAAACGGATATATAAATTTGAAAGATAGAAAAAAGATCAGGTTAGGGTTATCTTTCTTATTATTTGCTGCCGTCAGCTCCTGGTCAGGTGCGCGAACTCCGCTCCGGCTGCCCTGGCCAGGTTTTTCGGGGCAAGTTCCAGCTGGGAACCGATTCGGCCTCCGCTGACAACGATTCTTTCCAGTTGCTCTGCGGAGCTGTCGATCCTGGTTACGTATTGCTTCTTCATGCCTACTGCCGTGCAGCCGCCGCGGATGTAGCCAGTTACCCTGTTGATATCTTTGACGTGGATCATTTCCACGCTTTTCTGGCCCACGCTTCTGGCGGCTGCCTTCAAATCCAATTCCCGGTGAATGGGGATCACGAAGACAAAGTAGTCTCCGCTGCTGCCCGCAGTTACAAGCGTTTTGTACACTTTTTCGTAAGGAAGGTTCAGCATATCTGCGATCTGAAGACCATCCACAAATTCTCCGCATTCGTAGGTCAGATGAATATAAGAAATTTTCAGTGAATCCAGTATGCGCATGGCGTTTGTTTTGATTTCCTTTTGCTTTGCCATTTTATGTTACTCCTTTCTCCTTTTTGGAGAGTTTTGATGGAAGGAGGCTGCAATTTGCCTTGGCAGAATCATTATAGCATGGAATCCGTGGCGGGAAAATCGGTAATATTACAGAACAAAATGGCGCCTCAGAAAGGTATTTACAGCACAATGTCCTTGAAGCTGCCGGCAGAAAGGGGTATAATTGCATTATCAGGGTGTGAGGGGGTATGAAATGAAATTATTGGTTATCGGCGGAAGCTATTTTCTGGGCAGAGTGTTTGTGATGGAAACAGCGAAGAAGCATGATATTACTGTTGTAAACAGAGGGACATGGTCTCTGGAAAGTCTGGGAGTAAAACAGATCAGAGGAGACAGAAAGGACGAGACACTGTGGAAAAGCATTGTTGATGATTATGATGTGGTCATAGATTTCTGCGCATATGAGAAGGGGGATATTGCCGGAGTGCTCCGGAATATACAAGGCAGGATTCAACAGTATGTTTTCATCAGTACTCTGGATGTATATGAGCGGGGGAGGAAGGCGGTAAAGGCGGAAGATACACCTTTGGAGAGAAGGAATTTTCCGGGAGAAACGGGAGCGTATATTGCAGGAAAAGTAGCGCTGGAAGAAGAGCTGCGGGAGGAATGTGACGCAAAGGGGACTGCGTATACGGCGCTGCGTCCAGCTTTTATCTACGGACCATTCAACTATGCTTCCAGGGAGTCGGCATACATTCAGCTGATGGTTCAAAACCGGATCCTGCCTCACATTACGGATGCCGGGGGAAGCTTTCAATTTGTCTACGTGAAGGATGCGGCGGAAGCTGCTGTCAGATGTCTTTTGAATCCGGCAGCGTATGGGCAGGCTTATAATCTGTGCAGGGAGGAGACGGTCACATATGAGGATTTTTTCAGGGCTTTGAAATCGGCTGCGGATTTGGAAATTGAGGAGGTTCCGATGACGGTGGAAACTGCACAGCGCATGGGCGTGCCGCTGCCATTTCCGGTGACGGAAGCAGAATCGGAGCTGGCTTCCAGTGAAAAGAGCAGGAGCGAGCTTGGACTTGATTATATCAGCTTTCAGGAAGGAATGGCCAGAACGTACCGGGCCTTTAAAGGCGTGTATCTTCCAGGCGACAGAGAGAGGCAGAGGAAAAGCAGTCCGCAGGATGAAAATTCATGATAAAAATCCGGAGATATAGTTGTGGAAAGAGCACATCCGTGATAAACTGACTGGAGAAGTGGAAACAGACAGGCAAAAAGGAGAATATTATATGAATAAAAGTGCATTTCATCAGCTTTCCTATGGAGTATACGTAGTCAGTACCTGGGATAAGGGACGTGCCACCGGCTGTACGGCTAACAGCGCCATGCAGATTACTTCCGCCCCGGCTACGATCGCGGTGAGCATCAATCATGACAACTACACCAATCAGTGTATCCGAGATACGGGAAAATTTGCAATTTCCATTTTGGGAGAGAATTCCAATCCGGGTATCATAGGCACTTTTGGCTTTAAGAGCGGAAAAGATTGTGATAAATTTGACCAGGTGGAGTATGGAGTGAAGGAATATCTTCCGGTGGTATCCGACGCCTGCGCTTACATCGTGTGTGAAGTTGTGGATCAGATGGAGACGTCTACTCATACCGTATTTCTGGGCAAGGTTCTGGATGCAGATATCCTGAAAAAGGATGAGCCAATGACCTATTCGTATTATCATAATGTAATCAAAGGAAAAAGCCCAAAGAATGCACCCACCTATATTGAGTGACAAAGCCCCTTTGGGAAGGGGGAGGTATTTCTGGTCAAGGCATGTCTCTCACAGCCAGGTGAAAACATGAATTGATGGAACCGCGGTAACTGCTGTACTTCTGCAGCGGATACCGCGGTAGAAAGATTCCTTTTTTATATATCCAGCTGCGGAGGGATATCCAGTTCGTTCGGGACATACTTTCCGTTTTTCTTTCGCTGTCGGACGCATTCTGTCAGCAAATACTCGATCTGGCCGTTGACCGAGCGGAAATCATCTTCCGCCCAGGCGGCGATGGCATCATACAGCTTTGGGGACAGCCTCAAGGGCACCTGCTTTTTGCTATCAGCCATATCAATATAAACTCCCTGAATTAACGATTGGTTGTGCGTCATGATTTCCGCACAGCACCACCAGAAGGTTGGAGACCATGGCGGCCTTCCTCTCTTCATCCAACTGTACGACTTCGTTCTGGTTCAGGCGGTCCAGTGCCATCTCCACCATGCCGACTGCGCCGTCCACGATCATCTTGCGGGCATCAATGATGGCGGAAGCCTGCTGGCGCTGCAGCATAACTGCTGCGATTTCCGGGGCGTAAGCCAGGTAGGTGATCCGAGCCTCCACAATCTCGATACCGGCTTCCTTCACACGGGACTGGATCTCATCCCGGATCCGCATAGCCACCACCTCACTGGAACCCCGCAGGCTTCCCTCGTCCGCTTTGCCGTCCCCGGTAGTGTCCACGTTTTCCGCTACATCATAGGGATAGATCCGGACCACATGCCGCAGGGCGCTGTCGCACTGGAGAGAGAGGAATTCCTTATAGTTTTCCACATTAAAGACTGCTTTGGCCGTGTCCACGATCCGCCAGGTGACTGCAATGCCGATTTCGATGGGATTGCCCAGGCAGTCATTGATTTTCTGGCGGCTGTTGTTCAGGGTCATGATCTTCAGAGAGAGCTTTTTGCTGCTGTAGTCCCCGGTCATGGAGCCGGCGATCTGGACACTGCTGACAATGGCACCCAGGCCGCTGCCGGCTTCCGATACATCACCGCTCTGGCTCAGTCTGGTTCTGGCTGCCGGGTTCACGCCTACACAGAAAGGGTTCACATAGTAGAAACCGTTTTCCTTCAGGGTTCCCACATATCTGCCGAAGAGGGTCAGGACCAGCGCTTCCTGGGGTTTCAGCACCTTCAGACCCGCAAGGAAGATCCAGCCCAGGGAGACGATCAGGATGCCGGCCGCAAGTCCTGCAATGTTCAGGACACTTGGCGCCGTATTCAGACTGATACCGGAGAAGACGATCAGGACGATACCTGCAATATAGGCAAAAATGATCATTAACAGCACAGACATACCGTTCTTTTTCCCGTTTAAAACTTTTTCGCTCATAGAGATACCTCACTTTCGTATATAGGTAAGTTGTTATTTAAATGATATTGAAATGATATCACATTGAGTGAAAACTTGCAAGCGGTTTTGTATGAAAAATTTTTCCCATATCGTACCCGGCAGATTCAGGCAGACGTATCCGGAGGGGATTCCTGTGGGGACATATTTTCTCTGGCACGGCGTTTCTCCAGATTGTTTCGCATACGCAGTTCGGTAAAAAACAGTTTCAGCAAACCGGAGCACTCCTGTTCCAGAACGCCCCTCGTTACGGAAGCCTGGTGATTAAAACGGGGGTCTTCCAGGATATTCAGGACGGACCCGCCGCAGCCGGCCTTGGGGTTCATGCACCCCATGACAACTTCCGGGATACGGGCCTGTATGATGGCGCCGGCGCACATCTGGCAGGGTTCCAGGGTGATATAGATGGTACAATCCTCCAGTCTCCAGTCTCCGATGATCCGACCGGCTTTTCGGATGGCGGTGATCTCCGCATGGGCCAGGGTGCTTTTGTCTGTATTGCGTCTGTTGTAGCCCCGCCCGATGATTTTACCCTCATGGACGATGACGCAGCCGATGGGGACTTCCCCCAGGGCATATGCTCTTTTTGCCTGCTTCAGGGCTTCTTTCATGTATTTTTCATGAATGCTGGTGATGGCTGACATGACTTTTTCTCTCCTTTTCATGGCGCAGGGAATGCCGTTTCTAAGTATAATATGAAAATGAAAATACGTCAAATCAGACAGGGCAGTTATGGCTGCCGGCCGTTTCCGGTCATGATATAATGTGACTGGACAAAGGAGGCCTTCAGGAAGAACAATCAAACAAAGCAGGCAGTGGTGGGATTTCATGGCGGACGTTATGGAGACTGCCCCGGACAACAGTCCGGTGAGCATGGATCTGCAGATGGTATTTGGTCTGAAGATGGAAACCGATTGGGCGGAACCGGGGAGTGAGAAACCGGTTTTGGAAGCCCCCGGAAGAGCGGGAAGGAATCCCGGAGGAACCGGGGAATGAGAAACCGGTTTTGGAAGCTCCCGGAGAATGGGGAAGCGGTTTTGTAAGCGGGAAAACAGAAGCTCCCGGAAGGAGGGACGCCGGGAGCTTTGAACAAATGAGTGTCGGGGGTGCTATTTTACATCATTCGGACTGTCCTTGCCGGAGAGAAACGCTTCCGCATTCTGCAGGGTAGTGGCAGCGATGGCCTCCAGAGCTTCCCTGGTGAAAAATCCCTGGTGGGAAGTGATCATCACATTGGGAAAGGACAGAAGTCTCGCCGTGGTGGAATGCTCCAGAATCTCATCGGAGCGGTCCTCAAATACATTGTTGGTTTCCTCTTCGTATACATCCAGTCCGACTCCGGCGAATTTGTGCATACGGATCCCTTCAATCAGGTCGTCGGTTTTTACCAGTGCACCCCGGGAAGTATTTACCAAAATGACGCCGTCCTTCATTTTCCGGATGGTTTCGATGTTGATCATGTGGTATGTGGCATCTGTCAGCGGGCAGTGCAAAGAAATGACATCACTGTCAGAAAGCACCTGTTCCAGAGACACATATTCCACAAAATCTTTTACAGAGGGATTTTGGTACTGGTCATAGGCCAGGACTTTCATGCCGAAACCATGGCAGATATGGCACATGGCAGCTCCGATTTTGCCTGTGCCGATGATTCCGGCAGTCTTCTGATAGAAGTTGAAGCCCATCAGGCCGCTTAAGCTGAAATCATTTTCCCTTACTTTGTTGTAGGCTTTGTGCAGGCGGCGATTGCTGGCCAGCGCCAGTGCCATGGCATGCTCCGCCACCGCTTCGGGTGAATAGCCGGGAACACGCATAACACGAATACCATATTTCCCGGCGGTCTGAAGATCCACATTGTTGAAACCGGCACAGCGCATCAGCAGCAGCTTGATGCCTTTGGCATGGAGAATTTCCAGTGTCCGGGTGCCGATATCTGAGCTGACGAAGGCGCATACGGCATCAAAGCCTTCCGCCAGGGCAGCGGTTCTTGGATCCAGGTCGGATTTTGTATACTCTACGGAGAGATCAGGATACTCCTTGAGGGAGTCGTTAAAACTTTCCCGATCATAATTTTTGGTGTCATAAAATAAAATTTTCATATTGCTACCTCGGTTTCTTATTCTTTCGGTTTTAGTGTTCCACATTTATACAGTATCATACGTTTTTCACTTTTGTCCACCATGAATTGTCAGGGCCACGGGTTACCTGCAGTATCATGGGCATTTTTGGGTGCATCTGCTGCCGGTAACGGGTCACAGTTCAGTAATCTGTCTGAAGTGTTGCGTAAACGGAGGGAAAGGCAATTTGCCCGGCAATTTGTCCCGCAGAAAAAGGATTGTCAAAGGGCCCGCTATCGGATATAATAAACAAGGACATGGCGTGTACCGGCGGAGGGGATGTACCGGCTGTCCGGACATGGAAGGCCATGGAAATAAACAGGCTGCAGAAGAGATGAGAGGCGGCCTGGAGGAGGTAGCAGATGGGAAAGTGGATCAGGCGTATCCTTGTGTTGGTGCTTCTGGCGGTGTTTCTGTTTTCCGTTACATCCATCGTGATCATTCTGTATCAGTATAAGGTCAGCGATGAGCTATATGATAATGCAGCGGCGCAGTTTACCATGCAGCTCCCGGCAGATGAGAGGGAAGCGGAGGAAGCGGCCCAGGGGGGAGAACCGTCCGGGGCGGAGGTGACCGAAACGGCGCCCATCCGTGTGGATTTTCAGGGTCTGCAGTCTGTAAACGGAGACGTGGCGGGTTGGATCTATTGTGAGGACACCCCCATCAATTATCCGGTGGTGCTGGGAGAAGACAATGATTTCTACCTGATGCATAATTTTGACGGCACAGGCAGTGCATCCGGTTCCATCTTTATCGAAGCGGAGAACCGGCCGGGGTTTGCAGATTCCAACACGATCATATACGGGCATCATATGAAAAACGGTTCCATGTTTGCTACCTTGGATCATTGGGCGGAGCAGGAATATTATGAGGGGCATCCTGTGATGTGGCTGCTTACTCCTGAGCAGGATTATAAAATTGTCTTATTTTCAGGATATACCACATCAGCCAGCTCCGATACGTATGCGATTTTTGACGGACCCTGTCAGGAGCTGGATGCTTATCTGATAAAGTGCAGAAGCCAGTCGGATTTTTCCGCAGAGGTGGAGCTGGAGGGGGACAGCCGTTATGTACTGCTTTCCACCTGCGCCTATGTGTTTGACAATGCCCGTTTTGTTCTCCACGGGAAACTGGTACCGGTGGACAGCGCAGGGGGCGTGCCGCTGCGCTAGAGGGTGTTTGAAGATTCATTCCCG
Organism: uncultured Acetatifactor sp.; assembly: GCA_910580225.1. Lineage (GTDB taxonomy): Bacteria > Bacillota > Clostridia > Lachnospirales > Lachnospiraceae > Acetatifactor. Next base: position 58,495 of record CAJTXE010000008.1, on the reverse strand, counting down.
ATATTTGCAGCAAACTGTGACGCGCATCTGACAGAAGCAATTTTGAAACAGGCTCCAGGAGGCTCGGGTCTGCGGTTTGGACGGCTCTGTGGGGAAACGGCACGATATTGCCGGGCGAATGGAAGTCGGAGAGGAAGGATATATCGATATGAAGGAAAGAGAGCAGCTGAAAAAGCACGGCGATCTGGGAACGTTTGTGGTACATGTCCAGCATCGGCAGAACAGCAGCTGGCAGGGGCGCATTACCTGGATGGAAAAGAGGCAGACTGTCTCGTTCCGGTCTGCCTGGGAGATGATCAGGATTGTGACAGGGGCGTTGGATACCGTGGAGGACAGAGAAGGAAGTATCGGCGGACAGCAGGCAGAAGAAGAGCCGTCAGGGATATCAGTTGGAAGTCCTGCTGTCAGGCAGAGATAGAAACGGCAGAAAGAAACAGGCGAATAGCCGGAACGTTTTCGGGAGCGGAGAGGAGGAATGTCGGGACAAAGCGTACTCGACTGAAATGTATGAGCAGGAAAAGAGCAGTAGTATCCCTTGGGCACGAGGCGCTGGGGTATACCACCGGTGCACAGCGGGACGCCGTGAGGGTCACAGCAGGGGCGCTTGCAGATCTGGTGGAGGAAAATTATCAGCTGACCATCACTCACAGCAACGGTCCCCAGGTCAGCATGATTCACAAGGCAATGACAGAGCTGCGTCGTGTCTATATTGACTACACGCCTGCGCCTATGTGTGTCTGTTCGGCTATGAGCCAGGGGTATGTGGGGTATGATATTCAGAACGCGCTGCGTTCCGAGCTGTTGGCAAGAGGGATTTCCAGGCCGGTGAGTACCATACTTACGCAGGTGACGGTGGATCCTTATGATGAGGCCTTCTATGAGCCCACCAAGGTCATCGGGCGATATATGACAAAAGAAGACGCGGAGACGGAATTAAAGAAGGGTAATTATGTCCGGGAATATCCGGATCATAAATTTCGGCGTGTGGTTGCGGCGCCAAGCCCTATCGACATTGTGGAGATCGATGCAATTCGGGCGCTGGTAAATGATGATCAAATTGTCATCGCATGCGGGGGAGGCGGGATTCCCGTAATCCAGCAGCAGCATGTTCTGAAAGGCGCGTCCGCTGTAATTGAGAAGGATTCCATTGCCGGGAAACTGGCAGCGGATCTGGGCAGTGATGAACTGATCATTATGACAAGTGTGGACTGCGTATACAGGGATTTCGGTACGGAGAATCAGACGCCGGTAGCCGCGATGACGGCGGAAGAGGCGAAGGAAGCCATGGCCTTGGGACAGTTCGAGGCGGGAACCATGCTGCCGAAGATCGAGGCTGCCGTGGCTTACCTGGAGAAAGTGCACACCGGCAGGGTACTGATTACTTCCATCAGCAAAGGCCGGGATGCCGTGAAAGGAAGGGCGGGGACTGTCATTACTGCCTGATGAGAACAGACAGCCGACTGCGCTGGGGGCTCTGAGGAGTCTCACAGCGCAGCTGCTTTTTCAGGGACTGCCCAATACGGCCAGCACGGCTCCGATCATGATGCAGAAATCGGAGATATTGAAAATAATCCAGCGCAGAGGCTCCCATGCTACGTTAAAAGAAAAGTAATCCACTACGTATTTGCGTTTCAGACGATCGTAGGTATTGGAGAAAGCCCCGCCCAGCAGAACGGACAGGCCGATACGCAGCAGATGATTGCCCCTGCGGCCCAAGCTGACAAGAAAGAGCATTGTGATCAAAATGCACAGAAGTACCGACAGGGCTGCTACAGCCCGGCTGCGGTTCTGCCCAAGATTCAGCATGGCGCCTTTATTGTGGTATTTTCGTATTAAGATGCGGTTTTTCCATTTCTTTTTCCGGTGCAGATCATCTGTATCCATCCTTTCCACGGCATTTTTGATCCGCAGATCTGCGAAGAAGATTCCGGTGATGATGAGAATGCAGCATAGTAATATCATTTTTATACCCCTCTGCGCGCTTGGGCGCGCATATCAATCAATATTTGAAAGCTTCCTTTCAAATTTCAACCTTCTGTTCTCTGCATTCCAGTTTACCTGATTCTGTGCGGATTGACAAGAGAAATTCTGAGAGTATCCAGTTCAGACCTTTGAGAGCTGTGTTTCCGGTGCGGTGTCGGGCGGTTTCTGACGCCGTATATCGGGGGCCGGCACGGCGGGATTCTTCTGTTTCTGACTGCCGGAATTTCTGTGAAAAACGGAGAGAACCGTTTGACTTATCCCTGGGAAATCGCTATACTGGAATCAGGCATAATGGTTCAGAAACAGCCTGAACTGCTGTAGATCAGACAGATGATGTCAAAAGGGAAGGAGTAAATACAAATGGAGAAAAAGATCCTGTTTCCCCAGGTGGGCGGCTTTGTCCACGGCGGGGACTACAATCCGGAGCAATGGCTGGACCGGCCGGACATTTTGGAAGAAGATGTGAGACTGATGAAAAAGGCGGGTATGAACAGTGCCACGCTGGGCGTATTTTCCTGGTCCGTGCTGGAACCCAGGGAAGGGGAGTTTCATTTCCAGTGGCTGGAGGATATCATAGAGCGTTTGTATCAAAACGGCATATACACCGTGCTGGCCACGCCCTCCGGCGCCCGTCCGGCATGGCTGGATGAGGCGTATCCTGAGGCAATGCGGGTAGATGAAATGGGGTTGCGTGCTCATCATGGCGGAAGGCATAATCACTGTATGTCTTCTCCCATTTACAGGGAAAAGACTGCAATCATAGACCGGAAGCTGGCCGAGAGGTTCGGCTCCCATCCCGGTGTAATTATGTATCATATTTCCAATGAATTCAGCGGGGAGTGCTTCTGTCCCCACTGTGCCGGGAAATTCCGCGCCTATCTGGAAGAGAAGTATGATCATGATATCGAGAAGCTGAATGCTGCATGGTGGACTGCATTCTGGAGTCATCGCTACAACAGTTTCGAGCAGATCGAACCGCCTTTTGTCCATGGCGAGACCAGTGTGATGGGACTGAATCTGGAATGGAAGCGTTTCACTACCTGGAATACCAATGACTTTATGCAGGCCGAGATTGACGCGCTGCGCAGCGTGACGCCGGATGTACCGGTGACAGCCAATTTCATGCGCCTGTTCGGCGGGCTGGACTACCGGAAGATGGCGCCCGCTCTGGATGCGATTTCCTGGGACAATTATCCTCCCTTTCACAATGACAGAGAGACGCTGGGAGAAACCATGGTGGAGACCGCTTTTCATCATGCGGTGATGCGTTCTCTGAAACGCGGCAAACCGTTCATGATGATGGAGAGTGCGCCGGGACTGGTGAACTGGCAGGCAGTAAACAAAGTGAAACGTCCAGGTGTACACAGACTTGCCTGTCTTCAGGCGGCTGCCTGCGGTTCGGACACCGTACAATATTTTCAGTGGCGGAAGGGACGGGGCTCCTATGAACAGTTCCATGGTGCGGTGGTGGACCATCTGGGAACGGATGATACCAGAATTTTCCGGGAAGTGGCTGAAGTGGGGGAATTGCTGAAAAAGATCGCGCCTGCCGCAGGTACCCTTGTGAAGACGAAGGCGGCGTTGCTGTTTGACTGGGACAATCGCTGGGCCATTGACGATGCCAAGGCTTTTGCTCAGGCCACAAAGAGGTATGGATCTACCTGCAGCGATATCTGGAAAGCCTTCTTCCGACTGGGCGTGGATATGGATGTAGTGGGATCAGATGAAAATCTGGATGATTATGATGTTGTAGTTGCACCTATGCTGTTTATGCTGCAGCCGGGGACCGCAGCGAATCTGAAGGCTTTCGTGGAGAGGGGCGGACAGCTCCTTGCCACCTACTGCACAGGCTATGTGAATGAGGAGCAGCTCTGTTTCCTGGGCGGCTTTCCGGGGGATGGTCTGAAGGACCTCTTCGGCATCATCAGTGAGGAGATTGACACGTTCTATCCTTCTGACCGCAATGGAATCCGGCTGACGGACGGCACCATATGGGAGGTCAGGGATTACGCGGAGATTCTGCGGGTGCAGGATGCGGAGGTGCTGGGGACTTACACGGAGGACTTCTATCAGGGAGGCGCAGCCCTGACCTGCAGGGCATTTGGAAAAGGAAAAGCCTACTATGTGGCGGCCAGGACTGACGGGGCCCGAATGGAGTCTCTGTTTGAAAAAATGCTGACAGATGCAGGGATTCCGGTGAGAAGACTGCCGGAGGGTGTGGAATGTCATGTGAGAACCGGTGAGTCGGGAAGCTATGCCTTTTATCTCAACAATACGCTGGAGGCAGTGAGTCTTCCCGGAATCACCGGAAGGGATCTGGTAACAGACCGGGAAGTCGCAGGAGAGCTGACATTGCCGGCATGCGGCGTTGCGGTGGTTCATACCGCAGCGGAGTGATCTGAGAGCGGCGGCAGTAAGGGGCATTTTCTGACAATGGCGTGGGGGGATGGAAACTGCTGCCGCCCGCTCACTTTGTGACAGAATCGATTATCTGTTGAAATACTTCAAAATAATCTTCAAAAGTCTTGCGGCAGCATCCCGGGTCGGCGATGACGATTCCGGGACTCCGCAGACCGGTCAGGGAAAAGCCCATGGCCATGCGGTGGTCGTCGTAGGTTTTCACCAGGGAGGGCCCGGGCATGCCGGGATGGATGGTCATACCGTCTTCCCGTTCTTCACACCGAATCCCCATTTTGGAAAGCTCTCTGCACACGGCGGCAATGCGGTCACTTTCCTGACAGCGAATATGCTTTATTCCGTTTATGGTGGTGGGACTGTCCGCAAAGGGCGCGATGGCTGCCAAAGTGATGGCCTGGTCGGAACAGCCGGACATATCCGCAGTGATACCATGGAAAATGCCGTCCGGCGGCGGGGATACCAGGATTCCTTCGGGTGTGTCACAGGCATGACACCCCATCTGTTCCAGAATTCGGACGAACTGTACATCCCCCTGCATGGAATCAAACTGCACATGGCGTACTCTCACGGGAATCCCTAAAAGAGGGCTCATGGCATAGAAATAGCAGGCTGCGGACACATCCGGCTCTACCTGGTAATCCCGGGGCTGATACCGCTGTCCGGCCGGGGTGAGGAAGGCACGATTCCCGGTTCGCTGTATATGCACACCGAATTGTTCCATCATTTTCACAGTCATTTCGATATAGGACATTCCGTGTGTTCCTTCTATCCGGGTGGTAAAATCTTCCCCGCACAGGCAGGAGACGATGAGCAGGGCGCTGAGGAACTGGCTGCTGCTGTCAATGTTGACAGAAATGTCATTTTTATGAAATCCCTGTGCCTGAAGGGTGAATGGGAAATGGCCTTCCCTGCCGTCAATGGAAGGGATGACTTCGCATCCCAGTTCACCCAGGGCGTTAAGCAGGGGCGCCATGGGGCGTCTGCGCATCTGCTCCGAGGCGTCCATATGATAGATTCCCCGGGACAGTCCCAGCCAGGCGGTGAGAAAGCGGGCGGCAGTGCCTGCGCTGCCAACATAAAGGGAGGCTTCTGCCAGAGGCGCCGCTCCGCCCAGGCCCCGGACGGAAACACGCCGTCCTGCTTCGTCTATGTTGGTTTCAAAGCCCAGCTCCCGGAGACAGTTCAGAAAATGTCTGGAGTCATCCGAGAACAATACACCCTCCAGACGGGAAGTTCCTTCCGCCAGTGCGGCCAGCAGCAGGGCGCGGTTGGTGATGCTCTTGGAGCCGGGGACATCCGCTTCAATGGGAGTATTCCGGGAGGATTTGGTGTGATATATAAACGGAACAGAGTATGTCTTTTCGGTAATCATGAAGTTTTCTCCTGTTTTCTTGTCTGCCGACAGGACAGGGAACTGTCTCGGCTGATTTTCTGTGCGGCGAAAGGAAGACCGCATTCTCTGTCAAGAGTATCATATTTTGAAATATTCAACAACGGCTTTTTTCAAAAGGTTTCTATCCGAAAGCGTCACCGTCCGCGGCAGCAGGCAGGTCTGCAAATTTGCGAAAGCATTCAATAGGATATTCCCTCAGGGGGCGGGATGCTGTATAATAGCCTGAGTATGCGGCTGGGAACAGCCCGCTGTCCTCCGGATTGGAAGACAGGAAAAGGAAGGAGAGCTTTACGTATGAGCAACAGGGAAAAAACGTTATGGATGACTCGCACAGGGGCCTTTATTGCACTTCTGGTGGTGCTGCAGGCTGCCACGGCGCCGTTGGGGAACACACTGGTTACAGGAACCCTGGTGAATGGGCTGCTGGCGGTCTCGGTGATGACCTGCGGTGTTATGTCCGGCGCCGCCGTAGCTGTGATTTCGCCCATTTTGGCAAAACTGGCGGGGATCGGTCCCCTGTGGGCGCTGATTCCCTTCATTGCGCTGGGTAATATGGTCTATATACTGGCCTGGTATTTCCTGGGGAACCGGAATATGGGAAATCAATATGTATCCGGCGGGGCTGCCGTGTGTGCCGGGGCGGTGATTAAATTTCTGGTTCTGTATGTGGGCATTGTCAGATTGGCGGTTCCTGTGCTGCTGGGGCTGCCTGAGCCCCAGGCCTCGGTGGTTTCCCATATGTTTTCCCTTCCCCAGCTGGCCACGGCCCTTATGGGGGGAACAGTGGCTCTGCCGGTGATAAGGATTTTAAAGAGGGCAGTTTTGAAAGATTAGGCGCAGACGGTCTGCAGGAGAGGCAGCAGGACGGGAAAAGGAGAAGGCCGGAGGGCATGAGATGAAGAATTACAGATTTCTGTTGGAATATGACGGAAGCCGCTATTTCGGATGGCAGCGGCAGCCGGGGAAAATTACCATTCAGGGAAAGCTGGAAAACGTACTGAGCCTGATGTGCGGCAGGGAGGTGGAAGTAATCGGCGCAGGAAGAACAGATGCAGGAGTCCATGCCCGGGGGATGACGGCGAATGCGTTTCTGGAGACGGAACTGTCCTGCGGGGAAATCCGGGATTACATGAACCGCTGTCTTCCGGACGATATTGCGGTGAGGGAAGTGCGGGAGGCATCCCCAAGATTCCACGCCCGCTATAATGCCCTGGGAAAAACCTACCGCTATACCTGCCGGGACGGGGAAGTGAAGTCCGCCTTTGACAGGAAATACTGTACCCGCCTGGATGGAAAACCGGATTTGGAACGGATGGAACAGGCGGCGGCGCTGCTGAAGGGGGAGCATGATTTCCGGAACTTCTGTGTGAATCCCCGGATGAAAAAGTCCACTGTGCGCAGGGTGGACCAGATTACAATCCAGCGTCAGAATGACTATCTGCAGTTTACGTTTCACGGCACAGGATTTCTCCAGAATATGGTGCGGATCATGGTGGGGACTCTGCTGGAAGTGGGGTACGGGAGGATGAGTCAGGAGCAGCTGGAAGCAGCGCTGGAAAGCCCGGACCGCCGGAAAGCCGGCCCTACGGCTCCGGCACAGGGACTGTGTCTGATGGAGGTGGATTACGATTGAAAACAGGTATGCTTTGTGGTATGATAAAGCCGAAAATGAGAAAACGAATAAAACTGGAAGCCTGACGAAATAAGGCCTGGAGATTCCGAGAGACGATTGACGGAAATAAGGAGGAAGAAATGTACACAGAAAAGCAGTTGGAACGAATGCTGGGCAAATTAAAACGCCTGGAGGAAATGCTGGAGCCGAAGTTGTTTTACACCGTGGGAACCGTGCCCATGAAGGCTTTCCTGACAGACGGAAGCCATCACGATGTGCCGGAGGAGTCCTGTTTCACCACGTGCGAAGATGGGACTGTCTTCGAGGGGCGGGGAATTTACTGCTGGTTCCTGGGCAGCTATACGGTTCCGCAGGAGCTGGACGGGAAGCGGCTGTTTGTTTACCCCAAGATTCAGGGCTATGAGGGGATGCTATGGGTGAACGGCAAACCTTACGGAAATTATGCGGCCAAGTTTATCGTACACAGCCACGGCAATCATTACTGCGACATGCTGTGCAAGGAAGCCAGAGGCGGAGAGACGATAGAAATGGCGTTTGAGTACTATGCAAACCATTACATCAAGGGAACCCAGCCTTTTCTCGTGGAAGCCCAGAAACATTACCGAATTGTCTATCATCCTGTGGATATCTGTCTGAAGGATGAGGAGCTGGCGGATTTTTATTTTGATCTGAAGGCAGCCAATCAGATGGCGAAAGTCCTGGAGAAGAAGAGTTTCCGCAGGGCTGCATTTGTGCGGGCATTGTTGGAAATCCACAATTTTATTTCCTATGATTTCGAGAATGAAGATCCTGAAGTCTTCCGGATGGAGATCCGCAGGGCGGACATGATCCTGAAGAAAGTCCTGCAGGAGAAAAATGCCCCATCGGCCCCCTGGGCCGGTCTAATCGGCCACTCCCATATGGATACGGCCTGGCTGTGGCATCGGGGAGAGACCGAGAAGAAATGCGCCAGGACTTATGCTAACCAGATGAATCTGATGGATCAGTATCCGGACTATACCTTTGTGCAGAGTTCGGCGTATCATGGAGACATTATTAAGCGGATGTATCCTGCCCTGTTTGAAGAGATCAAAAAAAGAGTGGCGGAAGGCCGTTATGAGCCAAACGGCGGAGTCTGGATCGAGTGTGACTGCAACATTCCCTCAGGCGAGTACATGATCCGGCAGTTTGTATGGGGGCAGAAATTTACAAGGGAGAATTTTGACTATACTTCAGATGCCTTCTGGCTGCCGGATACCTTTGGCTACAGCGCCTCCCTGCCTCAGATTATGCAGGGCTGTCGGGTGAAGTATTTCCTTACCACCAAAATGGCATGGAATGATACCAATGTTTTTCCCTATGATACGTTTTATTGGAAAGGGATTGACGGCTCCAGGGTTTTGGTCCATTTTAACCGGACCCATATATGGCCGGATCCCGAGATGCTGACGGAAAATCTGCTGACAGACGGGGACAATACCATCAAGGAACGTGCCGTGTCCAATATGCGTCTGATCTCCTATGGCTTCGGGGACGGAGGCGGCGGGCCGGAGTTCGGCATGATTGAGATGGCGGAGCGGATGAAGGATGTGGAGGGGATGCCCAGGACCGCCCATACCACAGTGAGCCGTTTTATGCAGAAGCTGGAGGAGAGCCTGGTGGAGCCCTCCACCTATAACGGTGAGCTCTATCTGGAACTGCACAGAGGTACTCTGACCAACCAGCATGTGATCAAGCGGAACAACCGGAAAGCGGAATTTGCCCTTCGCGACCTGGAGTACCTTACGGTGCGGGATGCACTGCGCAGGGACAGGGCTGCATCCTCGGAGCACATTGATCCTCTAACCAATGAGATGCTGATCAATCAGTTCCACGATATTCTGCCGGGTACCTGTATTCCCCAGGCGCATGACGAGGCCATTGCAGCGGTGGGACACATCATTGCGCAATCCCGGAAGCAGAGCGGGGAAATGCTGGCGGAGTGGGCAGGAGAGACGCCTGCGGCGGCCGGCAGTGCTTCGGAAGAACAGAAGAAGACGGTCACTCTGGTGAATACGCTTTCTTTTCAGAGAAGTGATGTTGTCTATCTTCCTTTCGAGGGATACTATGTGGAAGGCGGCTATCCTCAGCAGGTGGTGGAGGACATGGACGGCAGCAGGAAACTGGCAGTTATGGGAGTCCGTATCCCTGCCTTCGGCAGCACGGTGCTCTCCATGACAAAGGACTGTCCGCAGTCTGTCTCGGCATTTTCACAGAGCGGAGAAGCGGGAGAGATTTTGGAGACGCCCCTGGTGAAAGTAGTCTTTAATGACAGGGGATATCTGGAATCTTTTGTGGACAAGCGCAACGGACGTCAGCTGAGGGGGGAGGGATATGCACTGAACACCCTGCTGATGGCGGAAGAGGTCTCTCTTGGCTGGGACAACTGGGATGTGGATGCGGATTACGAGAGCAAGCTGCAGGATTGCGCCCGGTTGTTGGAACGCAGGGTGGCTGCAGACGGACCGGTGGAATTCAGAATCCGCAGCCGCTATGGTCTCAGCGGGAAATCTACCCTGGAGCAGGATATGATTTTCCGTGCCGATTCTCCGGCAGTGATATTCGAGACGCGTATGGACTGGCAGGATGATCATCGGTTCCTGAAGGCGGCTTTCGACACCACGATTCATACCGATTTTGCCAGCCAGGAGATCCAGTTCGGCTATATCCGCCGTGTGACCAATCGGAATACGGAGATTGAGAAGGCGAAGTTTGAAGTATCTAACCACAAATATACGGATCTCTCGGAGACTCGTTACGGGGCGGCGGTGCTGAACGACTGCAAATACGGCATCAGCGTCAAAGACTCTCAGATGCGGCTTTCTCTGCACAAAGGCGGCTGTATGCCGGATGAGAGGGGAGACAAGGGGCTTCATGAATGCACATACGCGTTCCTGCCCCATATGGGCAGTCTGTCCGCAGAGAGTGTGATTCAGCCGGCATATCTGCTCAATGAGAAACCGTTGACGGTGGACGGAAATCTGCCTATGGAGAGCCTGGTCAGCCTGGACTGCGACCATGTGATCGCAGAGACCGTGAAGCCCATGGAGAAAAACGGAAGAGGATTTATCCTGAGGCTCTATGAGGCGGAGGGATCGGCCGGGAAGGTGAACCTTACGTTTGGATTCCCGGTGAAAGGCCTGGCACAGACCAATATGCTGGAAGAAGCTGAGAAGGAATATGTACCTGCCCGGCAGCTGGAACTGGAATTCCGTGCCTTTGAGATTAAGACCATAATGATTACTTATTAAATTGCCTGTTGAGGATGCCGTGAAGAGGCAGCCGGCGGGAAGTTTTGCGGGAGGTTCAGATGATTATCGATTTTCATACGCATACGTTTCCGGAGAATCTGGCCGGCCGGGCCATAGGGAAGCTGGCGAAAAGCGCCAGATCCCTGAATTATCTGGACGGCACCGCCGGGGCGCTGCAGCGCTCCATGAGGGAGGCAGGAGTGGATTATTCGCTTCTGCTCCCGGTGGTGACCAGGCCGGGACAGCAGGAGGAGATCAACCGGATTGCGGTTGAAACAAATCGCAGCGGGGTCCGGACCGGGCTGCTTTCTTTTGGCGGTATTCACCCGGAAAATGAGGATTACCGGCATATTCTGCAGGAGCTTGCCGGCCGGGGCGTAAAAGGAGTCAAGATTCATCCGGTGTTTCAGCGAACTCCCATCGATGATATCCGATACCAGCGGATCATCGCCTGCGCTTCGGAAAATGACATGATTGTCCTTACCCATGCGGGGTATGATATCGGGTTTCCCGGGGAGGATTATGCGTCTGTTTCCCGGATCGAAACCATGCTGGACATTGTAAAGCCGGAGAAATTTGTTCTGGCACATATGGGCGGCTGGGAATGCTGGCAGGAAGTGGAGGAGAGAATCGTGGGCAGAAATGTGTGGCTTGATACGGCATTTTCTCTGCTTCCCATAGAACCCGCTCCGGGCACGGCCCGGACCCCGGAGGAAGATCCCCCTCTTCCCCGGAGCCGGTTTCTGCGGATGGTAGAAAAACATGGTGCAGAGCGCATTCTGTTCGGCACGGACAGTCCCTGGAGCGAACAGAAGGAAATGATCGCACTGATCCGGCAAAGCGGGCTGGATGCAGTGCAGCAGGAGGCCGTTCTGGGCGGAAATGCCGCGCAGCTGCTCTCCCTGGGACAGGGCGTGGGGGACAGCCGATAATCTGTTTTCGAATCAGCCCCGGTTCTCCTGGGCTACCAGCTGTTCGGCGCCGTACATCTTCCTCAGCCTGGGCTTCTCGATTTTACCTGTGGCATTTCTGGGGATCTCGTGGAAAAGGATCTCCCTGGGACGTTTGTATCTGGGCAGTTCGAGACAGAACTCTGCCACTTCGGCTTCCGTGCATGTCATTCCGTCCTTGATCTCGATGATGGCGGCGGTCTTTTCTCCCAGGCGCCGGTCGGGAAGGCCGATAACTGCCGCATCTTTGATCTTGTTATGCCGCCGCAGGAAATCCTCTATCTGGACAGGATAAATGTTCTCGCCGCCGCTGACGATCACATCCTTCTTTCGGTCTACCAGGAAATAGAATCCGTCCGGATCCTGCATGGCCATATCCCCGGTGCACAGCCAGCCGTCTTTCAGGGCTTCGGCGGTAGCCTTTTCGTCACGGTAATAGCAGGTCATGAGACCGGGGCCTTTGACGCAGAGCTCGCCCACCTGGCCCTGCTGAACCTGGTTTCCGTTCTCATCCACAATCCTGCACTCCCAACGATATCCCGGTACGCCGATGGCGCCCACCTTGTGGATATTTTCCATGCCCAGATGTACACAGCCCGGTCCCGTAGACTCGGAGAGTCCGTAGTTTGTATCGTAATCATGGTTGGGAAAATAAGTTTTCCAGCGTTTGATCAGGGAAGGCGGTACCGGCTGGGCGCCGATATGCATCAGACGCCACTGGTCAAGTTCATAATTTTCCGGGTTTAACTCTCCCGCATCCATGGAGTCCAGAATGTCCTGGGCCCAGGGGACCAGCAGCCATACAATGGTACAATGTTCGCTGGAAACGGTGGACAGAATGGTTTCCGGCCGGGTTCCTTTCAGAAGAACCGCCTTACTCCCTGCCACCAGACTGCCCATCCAGTGGAATTTGGCGCCGGTGTGGTACAGAGGCGGGATGCACAGGAAGGTGTCCTCCCGTCCGGTGGCATGGTGTTTCTGCTCCATTTCCGCTGCCTGAGTCAGACTTCGGTGTTTATGTAAGATGGCTTTGGGAAAGCCCGTGGTGCCCGAAGAAAAATAGATGGCTCCGTAGTCGTCTTCCGAAATCACCACATCCGGGCTCTGGCTGGAGTAATCTGCCACCAGTTCATGATAACTTTCCGCAAAGCTGGGGCAATTGTCACCCACATAGATCAGCAGCCGTCCTTTGGAGAGCCGCTCCGCATTGGCCTCCATACGTCCGATGAAGGCCGGCCCGAATACGATGATGTCCACCTCTGCCAGCTCCGCACAGTACAGAATCTCCCCTGCATCATAACGGAAATTGAAAGGTACGGCAATGGCGCCGCATTTCAGCACGCCGAAGTAGATAGGTAGCCATTCCAGACAGTTATACATCAGGATGGCAACCTTTTCGCCCATTTTCACGCCCCGGCCCATGAGCATGTTGGCAAAGCGGTTGGCTTTTTCGTTGAAGACGCTCCAGGTGATCTCGCGTCGGTAAGGTTCAAAGCGGTCGGGCTGGATCAGATCGTATTCTTTCCATGTGGTCCGACGGGTATCCGGCTCGTCCGGATTCAATTCCACCAACGCGACTTCGTTGGGGTACATTCGTGCATTTCTGTCCAGAAAATCTGTAACTGGCATTCTCGCTTCCTCCTGATATCATCCATTTGAGTATTTCAGCACTGTAAAGCATTGCATCATTAAAAGTATCATACCCCGGAGAAAAAGTCAATTTGAATTCTGCCGGAAGGTGTGGGCAAAAAGGGATTGTCAAATGTGGGATTTCCGGATATAATGAGGGACATATGAATGACGGAGGGGCCGACATGGACGAAAACAGGATTTCATGCCGGCTGACATGGCCGGATATGGCCGGGCTTTACAGGCGAAAGACAGGGAGCAGGCCTGGCGGAGAGAAGGGTGAAGCGGCTGAAGGCGAGAGGGGGAGACGGTAATGGCGGCACAGCCGGAAGCAGAACTCCTGCAGGTTCAGATGTTTGGCGGATTTACTCTGACTTATGGGGGAAGATCGGTGATCGGCAGTGTAAAATCCAGAGAATCTCAATTTATCTATCTGATGCAGCTTGTACTGCATTTTCGAAAACGCGGGGTCAGGAGGGAACTTCTGGAAGAAGTTTTGTTTGAGGGGAGAGATGTAACTGATGTCCGCCATGCGCTGCGCAGCATTATTTACAATGCGAAACAGAAGTTAAGGGCATCTGGACTGCCGGATGTAAAATACATCCAGCAGAAGAATGGTTATTACTACTGGACGGAACAGATTCCGGTGACGGAGGATGCGGAGGAATTTGAACGTCTGTATGAGGAAGCCGGGACAGGGGGGGCGGAGCGCTGTCTGGAGGCCTGTTACTGCTATACAGGGGAGTTCCTGCCGCTGCATGGGGGAAGTCTGTGGGCGCTGCAGGAGGCGAAAAGATACCGTGACCTGTTCTGCTGCTGTGTGGAAAGGACGGCCCGGCTGCTGAGAGAGAAAGGAAATTTTCTTCAGCTTGAGGAATTGGGAAATTACGCCGCAAAGGTCAGTCCGCTGTGCGATTGGGAGACGCTGTCCATGGAGGCCCTGATGAGACAGGGACGATACGGGGAAGCCGGGAAACTCTATGACGACACAGTGGAACTTTATTTTCGGGAACAGGGGGTGCGGCCTTCCGGGCAGATGCTGGAGTTGTTTCAAAAGCTGGGAGAACACATGGAGCATCGGCAGGGCGCCCTGGATGATATTCAGGAGGAGCTGACAGAAGAGCAGAAAGGCGTTCCGGGAGGATATTTGTGCTCTTATCCGATTTTTCAGGGGATTTATCATATGGCAGAGCGGATGATGGAGCGGGGCGGGCAGTCCGTGCATCTGATGCTTTGCTGCGTGGCGGACGGCAAAGGGAATCCCGTGAAGGATGCAAAGCTTTTGGAAGAACTGGACAGAAGGCTGGAAGATGCCGTTCTCAATTCCGTACGCCGGGGGGATGCGGTCAGCAGATACGGCAGAGGGGAGTATCTGGTGCTGCTGATCAATACCACAGGAGAGGATTGCAGCAGGATACAGGAGCGGATCAATGGACGTTTTCTGACAGGACGACAGAGAACAGGGGTTCGGTATTATGTGAACCGCGTAATCGGCATGCCGGAGCAGCTGTAAGAGACCGGCAGCATTCTGCGGCGGAGAGACAGGAGGGACCGTTTCATGGATAAGAGGAGGCAAAGTATGGCGGAGGTCAGTCCGGCCGCGAGACACGGGGATCTGGGGACATTTATCATTCGTGTGCAGTGCCGCCGGAAGGGCAGCTGGCAGGGAACCGTCACCTGGGTAGAGACCAATGAGACGATTCCGTTCCGGTCGGTATGGGAGCTGATCCGGCTGATTGCCAGGGCGCTGGATACGGTGAGTGATTCGGAGGAACCTGCAGAAGAGATATGCTGGCCGGAGTGACAGGAGCAGCAGAAGAATTTTTTGAAACACCGGAAAAAACTGTTGACGCAAGTCCCCGGCTATGTTATAGTAAGAACACGAGATAAGTTTTTAGCTCTTTTTTTTATGCTCAAAATGAACGGCGATAAAAGAATACGTGGAGGTAGCAAAATGCGTACAAAAATCACTTTGGCTTGTACTGAGTGCAAGCAACGTAACTACAATACTACCAAGGAAAAGAAGAACCATCCCGACAGGATGGAAGTCCGGAAGTATTGCAGATTCTGCAGAAAGCACACAGTGCACAAGGAAACCAAATAACTTCCGGCATCTTGAGCCGTAGGTGGAAAGGTATGGTCTAAATGGGAGATTCCGCGGAGAAGAAAGCAAAGCCCAGTTTTTTCAAAGGCGTGAAGGTTGAATTCAAGAAGATTATATGGCCGGACAGACAAGCCACCATCAAACAGTCCATTGCGGTAGTGGCGATATCCGTTGCGGTAGGGGTATTGATCGCGATACTGGATTATGTCGCAAAATTTGGCGTGAACTTCATTACATCGATTTAGGGCGAGGGTGATTTATGGCAGAGGCAAAATGGTATGTGGTGCATACCTACTCAGGATATGAAAACAAAGTCAAAGCCAATATTGAGAAGACCATCGAGAACAATAAGCACCTTGCAGAACAGATTCTGGAAGTGAGAGTTCCCCTGCAGGATGTAATAGAGATGAAAAATGGTGCCAGGAAGACAGTCCAGAAGAAAATGTTTCCTGGTTACGTGCTCCTCAATATGGAGATGAACGATGACACATGGTATGTTGTCCGGAATACCCGGGGCGTCACGGGCTTCGTGGGGCCGGGGAGCAAGCCGGTGCCCCTGACGGAGGCAGAGATGAAGCCTCTGGGCATCAAGAACGAGAATGTTTCCATCGACTTTGCAGAAGGGGACAGTATTTCCGTTGTGGCGGGAATCTGGAAGGATACCATCGGTATCGTCCAGAAGCTGGATTTCAGCAAGCAGACAGCGACGATCAACGTGGAGCTGTTCGGCAGGGAGACCCCTGTGGAGATCAGTTTTGCAGAGGTCAGAAAACTGTAGCCGGTGGGAAAGAAATGATGATTTGAGTATGGTATTTCCCGCCCTGCCAGGGCGGTCAGATACACGCGGACAGCGGCTTGCGCAGGACGCTGCGGAGGCATATTATGCAGAGGTTTTTCCGTATCCGGAAGTCCCGGGTCCGGCCGGGGGAGAAGAGATTTCAGCCGGCTGATACCCAGGTAGCCAGTTTTCGGGGAGCTCCGGGAGTCCGAAACCGCATATACCGCGTCAGAGAGTGGGAGCAGGAGGAAAAACCTGCGCCGGATTACCGTTTTGTGCGGTTTGACATACAGGCAGAAACGGTTTACCACATTATTAGGAGGTGCCAAGATGGCAAAGAAAGTAACAGGTTATATTAAATTGCAGATTCCTGCCGGCAAAGCTACACCGGCTCCGCCAGTTGGTCCTGCACTTGGACAGCATGGTGTGAACATCGTGGAATTTACAAAGCAGTTCAATGCAAGGACTGCGGACAAAGGTGACGTCATCATTCCTGTGGTGATCACGGTTTATGCGGACAGATCCTTCAGTTTCATTACGAAGACGCCCCCGGCAGCCGTACTGCTGAAGAAGGCCTGCAACCTGAAGTCAGGTTCCGCAGTGCCCAACAAGACAAAGGTTGCTACCCTTTCCAAGGCGAAGCTTCAGGAGATTGCCGAGCTGAAAATGCCGGATCTGAATGCGGCAAGCGTTGAGGCCGCCATGAGCATGATCGCCGGAACAGCGCGCAGCATGGGTATCACCATTGAAGAGTAATGTTTGATAAATTTGGGAGACAACAGAAGGTTGTCGCTTGAACCTAGGAGGTAGAATAATGAAACATGGCAAGAAATATGCAGAAGCCGCAAAGCTGGTAGACCGCACTGTATTTTATGAGCCGGCCGATGCGATCGCTTTGGTAAAGAAGGCTGCACCGGCAAAATTTGACGAAACGGTTGAAGTACACATCAGAACAGGATGCGACGGACGTCATGCAGAGCAGCAGGTCCGCGGCGCGGTGGTACTGCCCAACGGAACAGGTAAGACCGTTAAAGTGCTGGTATTTGCAAAGGGAGATAAGGTGAATGAGGCGGAAGCAGCCGGAGCTGACTATGTAGGCGGCGAGGAACTGATTCCGAAGATCCAGAAGGATGGCTGGCTGGATTTTGATGTGGTGGTGGCCACACCCGATATGATGGGGGTTGTGGGACGTCTGGGTAAAGTTCTGGGTCCCAAGGGCCTGATGCCCAACCCGAAAGCAGGAACGGTTACCATGGATGTGACCAAGGCTGTGAAGGACATCAAGGCAGGTAAAATCGAGTACAGACTTGACAAGACCAACATTATCCATGTTCCGGTGGGCAAGGTTTCCTTTACGGATGAGGCGCTTGCAGAGAACTTCAAGGCATTGATGGATGCTATTGTCAAGGCAAGACCCAGCGCAGTAAAGGGCCAGTTCCTGAGGAGCATTACCCTGACCAGTACCATGGGACCGGGCGTGAAGGTGAATGTGACCAGATTCTAAAATAAATGATTTTTGGGGTTGACTTATGTTGGCTCCTTATGGTATGATTCCTGTGGTTATATACCAGGCCGAAGACAGTAGGTGCGGGGAAGGGTATTCCCGGCGTAAATCCTACCGAGGAGAAGATGCTGCCAGGTGCCGGACCGGCACGGAGGCATACATTTGACAATTATCCTCGTGAGAGGGATTCTCCCCTGAATGAAGGGGCGTTCTCCCAGGCTTGTCCCGGAGAATGCCCCGGCGTTCGGGGGTTTTTAAATGACTTCTTTATCGGCATAAAATCTATAAGGAGGTAAAGAAATGGCAAAGGTTGAATTAAAGAAACCCATTGTAGATGAGATTTCTGCATGCATCAAGGATGCCCAGTCGGTAGTGCTGGTAGACTATTGCGGGCTTACCGTTGAGCAGGACACACAATTGCGCAAGAATCTGCGCGAGGCTGGAATCACCTACAAGGTGTATAAGAATACCCTGATGAATTTCGCGTTCAAGGGTACGGAGTTTGAAGGCCTGGCACCTTATCTGGAAGGTCCGAATGCGATTGCAGTTTCCACAGAAGATGCCACAGCTCCTGCGAGAGTTCTTACGGACTTTGCAAAGACGGCCAACAAGCTGGAAATCAAGGCCGGTGTAGTGGAAGGCACCGTATATGACGCTAAGGGAATGGCGGCTGTGGCCAGCATTCCTTCCAGGGAGGTTCTTATTTCCAAGCTGCTTGGCAGCCTGCAGAGCCCGATTACCAATTTTGCCCGCGTGATGAATCAGCTGGCGGAAAAAGGCGGAGCAGCGGCCTGCGAAGCGTCTGGGGCAGAACCCGAAGCAGTTCCGGCCGAATAAGGTTCGGGAGCATGTGGGTTACCGCAGTTCGGATGGATATTCGGGAATCGGCAAAAGAAGAAACAGAATGAAAATCAGAAAATGGAGGATAACAAAATGGCTAAATTGACAGCTCAGGAATTGATCGAAGCAATCAAAGAGATGACCGTATTAGAGTTGAACGAGCTTGTAAAGGCTTGTGAGGAAGAGTTCGGCGTATCCGCAGCAGCAGGTGTTGTAGTAGCAACTGCAGGTCCTGCAGAAGAAGTGGAAGAGAAGACCGAGTTTGACGTAGAGCTGACAGAGGTTGGATCCGAGAAGGTTAAGGTTATCAAGGTTGTCCGCGAGATCACCGGACTTGGTCTGAAGGAAGCCAAGGATACCGTTGAGGGAGCTCCCAAGGTAATCAAGGAAGGCATCAGCAAGGATGAAGCAGAAGAAGTAAAGAAGAAGCTGGAAGAAGTTGGCGCGAAAGTTACCGTGAAATAATAGAAACTTACAAAGGAAGAGGCAGTTTTCATCTGATGCAAAACTGTCTTTTCCCGTCTTCAGGGTCTGATTTTGCCGTATGGAAATTCCTAAGATTTTCTAAAATTAACTTGACCTCTTTTCCAATTTGTGATATTATGGATAGTGCATTATTGTGCGATGCGTCATAAACTGTGACGGTATACAAGGATGCGTCATTATGCCTGCTTCAGGAAACAAAGCAGTTTTTTTGTGGTATTTGCCGGTGGGGTGTTAAGTGCACCATTTGCAGATGTCAGGTGTGCAGAGGATGGACTGCGTGTAGGGATATCAGGCATAAAAGTGTAGAAGCAGTTTTCGGGCGACGAAGGGACAGCGCCTGGAAATCCGGATTTTACACAGAAAGAACGGGGTGAAATGTCAATGGAGAAAAACAGAATACGTCCAGTTGCCGGCACCAAAGTGATGCGTATGAGCTATGCGCGGCAGAATGAAGTTTTGGAAATGCCAAATCTGCTTGAGGTTCAGAAGGATTCCTATCAGTGGTTTCTGGTGGAAGGACTGAAGGAAGCTTTTGACGATATCTCTCCCATTGCCGACTACAGCGGATCGTTAAGCCTTGAATTCGTTGACTTTGAATTGAGCAAGGACGACGTGAAATATTCAATCGAAGAATGTAAAGAGAGAGATGCTACTTATGCTGCGCCGCTGACGGTGACTGTAAGGCTCTACAATAAGGAAAAAGAAGAAATCAGCGAACACAAGATTTTCATGGGCGATCTTCCACTGATGACAGAGACGGGTACTTTTGTGATCAATGGAGCAGAGCGTGTTATTGTAAGCCAGCTGGTGCGTTCTCCCGGTATTTATTATGCCATTGGACACGATAAGCTGGGAAAGAAGCTGTATTCCTGTACCGTTATCCCCAACAGAGGCGCATGGCTGGAATATGAGACAGATTCCAATGATGTCTTTTATGTACGCGTGGACAGAACCCGTAAGGTTCCGGTCACCGTACTGATCCGGGCACTGGGTATCGGAACCAATGATGAGATACGTGAGGTATTTGGTGATGAGCCCAAAATAGAGGCAAGCTTTGCCAAGGATACTGCCGAGAATTATCAGGAGGGTCTGCTGGAGCTGTACAAGAAGATCCGTCCGGGAGAACCTTTGAGCGTTGAGAGTGCGGAAAGCCTGATCAATGCCATGTTTTTTGATCCCCGCAGATATGATCTGGCAAAAGTAGGCAGATATAAATTTAATAAAAAGCTGGCGCTCAGAAACAGAATCCGGGACCATATTCTGGCGGCGGATGTAGTGGATCCTTCCACGGGTGAAGTGCTGGCCGAGGCAGGGGCAAAAGTGACTATGGAACTGGCGGATGCCATTCAGAATGCGGCGGTTCCCTTTGTATATATTCAGACCGAGGAGAAGAATGTGAAGGTTCTCTCCAATATGATGGTTGACCTGACCAGCTTTGTGGACTGCAATCCCCGTGATTTCGGGATTAAGGAGAAGGTTTATTATCCTGTGCTGGCACAGATTCTGGAGGAGTTTTCGGCAGATCCGCAGAAACTGGCAGAGGCGATTAAGAAGAATGTGCATGAGCTTGTGCCAAAACATGTGACAAAGGAAGATATTATTGCTTCCATTAATTATAATATGCATCTGGAGTATGGACTTGGAAATGACGATGACATCGACCATTTGGGCAACCGCCGGATCCGCTCAGTGGGTGAGCTGCTGCAGAACCAGTACAGGATCGGACTGTCCAGGATGGAGCGCGTGGTCAGAGAGCGAATGACCACACATGACGCAGATGAAACGTCGCCCCAGGCACTGATCAATATCAAGCCGGTGACCGCGGCTGTGAAGGAATTCTTCGGTTCCTCCCAGCTGTCTCAGTTCATGGACCAGAACAATCCGCTGGCAGAGCTGACCAACAAGAGACGTCTGTCCGCGCTGGGACCCGGCGGTCTGTCCAGAGACCGTGCCGGATTTGAGGTCCGGGACGTGCACTATTCTCACTATGGCAGAATGTGCCCCATAGAGACTCCCGAAGGACCTAATATCGGTTTGATCAATTATCTTGCAAGCTATGCGAGAATCAATGAATATGGTTTTATTGAAGCTCCCTACAGGAAAATTGACAAGGCTGACCCCAAAAATCCTGTGGTTACCAATGACGTGGTCTATATGACGGCGGATGAAGAGGATAATTATCATGTGGCTCAGGCAAGTGAAGCTCTGGACGGAGAGGGGCATTTTGTAAGAAATACCGTTTCCGGCCGTTTCCGGGACGAGACTTCCGAGTATCCCCGTGTCATGTTTGACTACATGGATGTATCCCCCAGGATGGTCTTCTCCGTTGCGACGGCGCTGATTCCCTTCCTGCAGAATGATGATGCCAACCGTGCACTGATGGGTTCCAACATGCAGCGTCAGGCAGTGCCGCTTCTGACCACGGAGGCGCCTGTGGTGGGTACCGGTATGGAACCTAAGGTTGCGGTGGACTCCGGTGTCTGCATTGTTGCGAAAAAGCCCGGAACAATAGACTATGTATCTTCAGCCATGATTCGGATGACTTATGATGACGGTGAGAAGGCGGAATTCCATCTGACCAAGTTTGCGCGCAGCAACCAGTCCAACTGCTACAATCAGAAGCCCATCGTATTCAAGGGAGATCATGTGGCGGCCGGGCAGGTGATCGCGGACGGACCGTCTACCGCCATGGGAGAGCTGGCGTTGGGGAAGAATCCTCTGATCGGCTTCATGACCTGGGAAGGCTACAATTACGAGGATGCCGTGCTTCTGAGTGAGCGGCTGGTGCAGGATGATGTATACACTTCCGTTCATATTGAGGAATATGAAGCGGAGGCCCGTGATACCAAGCTGGGACCCGAGGAGATTACCCGTGATGTGCCCGGCGTGGGTGATGATGCCCTGAAGGATCTGGATGACAGAGGAATTATCCGTATCGGTGCGGAAGTCCGCGCCGGTGATATCCTGGTGGGGAAAGTAACCCCCAAGGGAGAGACGGAGCTGACTGCCGAGGAGAGACTGCTGCGGGCTATTTTCGGCGAGAAGGCCAGAGAAGTCCGGGATACTTCCCTGAAGGTTCCTCACGGGGAATATGGAATCGTAGTGGACGCGAAAGTATTTACAAGGGAGAACAGCGACGAGCTTTCACCCGGTGTAAATCAGGCGGTCCGCATTTATATCGCGCAGAAGAGAAAGCTTTCCGTGGGCGACAAGATGGCAGGCCGTCACGGTAATAAGGGTGTGGTTTCCCGTGTGCTGCCAGTGGAGGATATGCCTTATCTGCCAAACGGCCGGCCGCTGGATATTGTACTCAATCCGTTGGGCGTGCCTTCCCGAATGAATATCGGGCAGGTATTGGAGATACACCTTTCCCTGGCGGCAAAGGCGTTGGGATTTAATGTGGCGACGCCGATCTTTGACGGTGCGAATGAGAAGGATATTACGGACACTCTGAATCTGGCTAATGATTATGTCAATCTGGAGTGGGAAGAATTTGAACAGAAGCATAAAGAGGAGCTGCGCCCGGAGGTATTGCAGTATCTGTCTGACAACCGGGACCACAGGGAACTGTGGAAAGGCGTGCAGATTTCCGGTGACGGTAAGGTACGTCTGCGGGATGGTCGTACAGGTGAGTATTTTGACAGTCCGGTTACCATTGGGCACATGCATTATCTGAAGCTCCATCATCTGGTGGATGACAAGATTCATGCCCGTTCCACCGGCCCGTATTCCCTGGTGACCCAGCAGCCTCTGGGCGGCAAGGCACAGTTTGGCGGGCAGCGTTTCGGAGAGATGGAGGTTTGGGCCCTGGAGGCTTACGGTGCGTCTTATACGCTGCAGGAGATTCTGACGGTAAAATCCGATGATGTGGTGGGACGTGTCAAAACCTATGAAGCCATTATCAAAGGAGATAATATTCCGGAGCCCGGTATTCCGGAATCCTTCAAGGTGCTGCTGAAGGAGCTGCAGGCTTTGGGACTTGACGTACGTGTCCTCAGGGAGGATCAGACGGAAGTTGAAATCATGGAAACCATCGATTACGGTGATATGGATTATCGCTATGAGATGGGCGATGACCGCAAGTATGACGATTATGACAATGATTCACTGGGTGAAATGGGATATCAGGCCCAGGAGTATGATGATGAAAGCGGTGAATTTGTCGATTCTGAGGATGATGAAGAGGAAGATGATTTCAGCGACGTAGGATATGGAGCCGAGTCCGAGGATTTTGACGACAGTGAAGCATTTTAATGATTTCCTGTGCGGCGTACAGGATTGTGAAATAAGCTGCATTGAGGTCTGCACAGCAGCTGTGCAGACCTGCGGGGTGTTTTGCGGTATTTTCCGCATGAGTACCCTGCTTCACAGAAAGCGGTATTTTCCGGCAGAGCAGAACCGTCTGCCGGAGGGCTACTGTGAGATTTGAATATAGAAGGGAGTGCCAATCATGTCAGAAACCAAAAATGAAGCGATTGCATATCAGCCCATGACATTTGATGCCATCAAAATTGGTCTGGCTTCCCCGGAGAAGATTCGGGAATGGTCCCACGGCGAAGTGATGAAGCCGGAGACCATCAACTACAGGACGCTGAAGCCCGAGAGAGACGGCCTGTTCTGTGAGAAGATCTTCGGACCGAATAAGGACTGGGAATGCCATTGCGGTAAGTATAAGAAGATCAGATACAAGGGCGTTGTGTGTGATCGGTGCGGCGTGGAAGTGACAAAGTCCAGTGTGCGGAGAGAACGCATGGGGCATATCGAGCTTGCGGCTCCGGTATCCCACATCTGGTACTTTAAGGGAATTCCCAGCCGTATGGGACTGATTCTGGATTTGTCACCCAGGGTACTGGAAAAGGTACTCTATTTTGCGTCTTATATTGTACTGGATCCCGGTGAGTCCGGACTGGATTACAAGCAGATCCTGTCGGAAAAAGAATACCAGGATGCCAGAGAGACCTACGGAAATAAATTCCGTGTTGGAATGGGAGCGGAAGCCATCAAAGAGCTGCTGCAGGCCATTGAACTGGACCAGGAAGCCGAGGAACTGCGGGCTGGGCTGAAGGATTCTTCCGGCCAGAAACGTGCTCGTATTATTAAGCGGCTGGAGGTAATAGAAGCTTTCCGGGAGTCCGGGAACATGCCCGATTGGATGATCATGGATGTAATCCCGGTGATTCCGCCGGATATCAGGCCTATGGTGCAGCTGGACGGAGGACGTTTCGCCACCTCTGATCTGAATGATCTGTACAGGAGGATCATCAACCGAAATAATCGTCTGAAGAGACTGTTGGAGCTGGGAGCGCCGGATATCATTGTCCGCAACGAGAAGCGGATGCTGCAGGAGGCCGTGGATGCCTTGATCGACAACGGCAGGAGAGGTCGTCCTGTCACAGGCCCCGGCAACAGGGCGCTGAAATCCCTGTCCGATATGCTGAAAGGTAAAACGGGCCGTTTCCGTCAGAATCTGCTGGGGAAGCGTGTGGACTATTCCGGCCGTTCCGTTATCGTGGTGGGGCCGGAGTTGAAGATCTACCAATGCGGTTTGCCCAAGGAGATGGCGATTGAACTGTTTAAGCCTTTTGTCATGCGGGAGCTGGTGGCAAAGAGTATCAGTCAGAATATCAAGAATGCCAAAAAACTGGTAGATAAGATGGATACTCAGGTATGGGATGTGCTGGAGGAGGTTATCAAGGAGCATCCTGTAATGCTGAACCGTGCACCTACTCTGCACAGGCTGGGTATCCAGGCATTTGAACCCATTCTGGTGGAAGGTAAGGCAATCAAGCTTCATCCCCTGGTATGTACGGCTTTCAATGCGGACTTTGACGGTGACCAGATGGCGGTGCATCTGCCCCTGTCCGTGGAGGCACAGGCAGAGTGCCGTTTCCTGCTGCTGTCGCCCAATAATCTGCTGAAGCCATCAGACGGAGGCCCGGTGGCAGTTCCTTCTCAGGATATGGTGCTGGGGATTTATTATCTCACCCAGGAGAGGCCGGGAGCACTGGGGGAAGGAAAGTGCTTTAAAAATGTGAATGAGGCCATTTTGGCCTATGAGAACAAATACTGTACACTGCATTCCAGGATCAAGGTTCGTGTATCCAAGAGAAACGCGGAAGGTGAGCTGGTTACGGGCAATGTAGAATCTACGCTTGGCCGTTTTGTTTTTAATGAAATTCTGCCGCAGGATCTGGGATTTGTGGATAGAAGCGATCCGGAGAACTTCCTGAAACTGGAAGTGGATTTCCATGTGGACAAGAAGGGCCTGAAACAGATTCTGGAGAAGGTTATTAATACCCATGGCGCTTCCAGAACGGCGGAAGTATTGGACGATGTGAAGTCCATTGGCTATAAGTATTCCACGAAGGCAGCCATGACTGTTTCTATTTCGGATATGACGGTACCGTCCCGGAAGCCGGAGATGCTGGTCCAGGCCCAGGCTACAGTGGATAAGATTTCCACCAACTTCCGGAGGGGACTGATCACCGAAGAAGAGCGATATCGCGCGGTGGTTGAGACCTGGAACGAGACCGATAAGGAGCTGACGGAAGTACTGCTGGCAGGTCTTGATAAATATAATAATATTTATATGATGGCAGACTCAGGTGCCCGTGGTTCCAATCAGCAGATCAAGCAGCTGGCGGGTATGCGCGGATTGATGGCGGATACCACCGGCCGTACCATCGAGCTGCCCATCAAGTCAAATTTCCGTGAAGGGCTGGATGTTCTGGAGTATTTCATGTCTGCCCACGGCGCCCGCAAGGGTCTGTCCGATACAGCATTGCGTACGGCAGACTCCGGTTATTTGACAAGGCGAATGGTTGACGTATCCCAGGAGCTGAGTATCCGGGAAATAGACTGCAGTGAGGGCAGGACAGAGATTCCGGGCATGACAGTGAAAGCCTTCATGGACGACAAGGAGACCATCGAAGGTCTGAAAGACAGAATTACGGGAAGATATTCCTGTGAGGATATTTATGATAAGAACGGGGAGCTCATTGTAAAGCATAACCACATGATCACCCCCGGCCGTGCTGCCAGGATTTTAAACACTGGTGTGGACGAGAAGGGAGAGCCCATCGAGGCTGTGAAGATCCGCACCATTCTGACCTGCCGTTCCCATGTTGGAATCTGTGCAAAGTGCTACGGTGCAAACATGGCCACCGGGGAACCCGTACAGGTAGGTGAGGCTGTAGGTATCATTGCAGCTCAGTCCATTGGTGAGCCGGGTACACAGCTGACAATGAGAACATTCCATACCGGCGGCGTAGCCGGTGACGATATCACCCAGGGTCTTCCCCGTGTGGAAGAGCTTTTCGAGGCCAGAAAACCTAAGGGACTTGCCATTATCGCCGAGTTCGGCGGCAGGGCGGAACTGCGGGATACCAAGAAAAAGCGTGAGGTGTTGATTACAAATGAAGAAACCGGGGAGAATAAAGCTTATCTGATTCCCTATGGTTCCCGCATCAAGGTGATGGACGGGCAGCTGCTGGAGGCCGGCGATGAGCTGACGGAAGGATCTGTCAATCCTCATGATCTGCTGAAGATCAAGGGAATCCGAGCGGTACAGGATTACATGCTCCGTGAGGTACAGCGTGTCTATCGTCTTCAGGGTGTGGATATTGCAGATAAACACATCGAGGTGATTGTGCGTCAGATGTTGAAGAAAGTCAGGATCGAGAACAGCGGAGATACCGAATTCCTGCCCGGGACACTGGTGGATGTGTTGGAATATGAGGATATGAACGAGGCTCTCTTCGCTGAAGGGAAAGAGCTGGCTGACGGAAAGCAGGTATTGCTGGGTATTACCAAGGCTGCACTTGCCACCAATTCCTTCCTGTCTGCTGCATCTTTCCAGGAGACGACGAAGGTTCTGACAGAAGCCGCCATCAAGGGTAAGGTGGATAACCTGATTGGATTGAAGGAAAATGTCATTATTGGTAAGCTGATTCCGGTGGGTACCGGCATGAAGAGATATCGCAGTATCCGTCTGAATACAGATGAGCTCGAGAAAAAACAGTCTGAGGAGGACGAGAATTTGGCATTTTCGGCCTACGAAGAGGGAACAGAGGAAGACGAGGCCATTGATGATGGGAAGGAGACAGAGAGAGCCGATAGCGAAGACGGATATGGGGATTCCGAAGAGAAAGATCCGGAAGACACAGATCTAAATGAG
The DNA here is from genome assembly GCA_910580225.1 of uncultured Acetatifactor sp. GTDB lineage: Bacteria > Bacillota > Clostridia > Lachnospirales > Lachnospiraceae > Acetatifactor. The sequence goes on along the minus strand of CAJTXE010000008.1, from coordinate 31,332 downwards.
CTGCCGGAGGACAATATGTCTGAACAGACAGATCCTGATGATGCTTTTGATGACAGCGTTCCAGAAGAGGAAGAACCGGAAGACAGGTTGGAGGCGGATGACCGGGAAGCAGTATATCCGGAGGAGCTTGCGCTGGCCGGAAAGGAAGTTTAGACGGGAATGGTCCTGACACGATTGGCCGGATATGTCCAACAGAAGGATGTTTCCACAGGAATTCAGGGATGATGACAAATAAATAGTAAAGTTGAAGTAAGAGGCGAAAGGGTGTGGTTATGATGACAGCACCCTTTTGTTTTCAATTGTGTGAGAGGAGGCAGGAGATGAAAGTTTTTGTAACAGGCGTCAAAGGCCAGTTGGGCTATGATGTGGTAAACGAATTGACAAAGCGGGGGATGGAAGCCATTGGTGTGGATATCGACGAGATGGACATTACAGATGGGGACAGTGTGAACAGAGTCATAAAAGAGGCAGCGCCGGATGCGGTCATTCACTGTGCGGCCTATACGGCAGTGGATGCTGCGGAAGAGAATGAAGCACTCTGCCGCAAGGTGAATGCCGAGGGACCCAGAAACATTGCCAGGGTCTGTAAGGAACTGGACATTAAGTTGATCCAGATCAGTACGGACTATGTATTCAGCGGGGAAGGAACCCGTTTTTGGACACCGGAGGATGTCTGTGAGCCTCAGAGCGTCTATGGGAGGACCAAATATGAGGGAGAGCTGGCAGTACGGGAAATTATGGACAAGTATTTTATTGTCCGGATTGCCTGGGTGTTCGGCATCAATGGTAAAAATTTTGTGAAAACCATGCTGAGTCTGGCTGAGACTCACGATACCCTTCGTGTAGTGAATGATCAGTTCGGTTCACCTACCTATACCTATGATTTGGCAAAGCTGCTGGCGGATATGGTGGTTACGGAAAAATATGGCGTCTATCATGCCACCAACGAAGGCACCTGCTCCTGGTATGACTTTGCCTGCGCCATCTTCAGCGAGGCGGGTGTGAAGGTAAATGTAATTCCGGTAACCACGGCAGAGTATGGTGCCAGGGCAAAACGTCCGGCCAACAGCCGCATGGATAATGATAAGCTGACTGAGAACGGATTTGAGAAGCTTCCGGCGTGGCAGGATGCGCTGAAACGGTATGTGGCGGCGCTGCGGGAGCAGGGATAAAAGAGTAAGATGATATGGAAAGTGGCAATCTGTGAGGATGACCCTGTACAGACAAAAAATATAAGGCGAATGGTGGACCACTGGGGAGAGGCAAGAGGGCAGACCTTAACGGTTTTTCCGTATGAGGGCTGCGAAGCGTTTCTCACAGACTGGATGGAGGGGATGGAGTTCGAGCTGCTTCTGCTGGACATTGACCTGGGTGGTGGTATGAATGGGATGGAGCTGGCCAGGTATATCCGACACAGGGATCAACGAATTGCCGTCGCTTTTATCACCGGGCTTCCGGAATATATGAGTCAGGGATATGATGTACAGGCACTGCATTTTCTGGTGAAGCCGGTGGAGGAAAGCCGGTTGTGGGAGGTTTTGGACAGAGCGGCTGCCATAGCAGAGAAAAAGGAGCAATTTCTGTTTCTGGAGACAGAAGGAGAGGCGGAGAGAATTCCGCTGAGCCGTATTCTTTATGCGGAAGCATTCTCTCACACCGTGGAATTGTATCTGGCTCCGGAAAAGACGGGGGAGGAGGTCTGCTGCCGAGAGGTTAAAATGTGCCTGGGCGATCTGGAAGGGCAGCTTCCGGGTCCGGTTTTTTTCCGATGTCACCGCTCTTACCTGGTTCATCTGCCTTATGTATGTAAAATTGATACAAAACAGACGATTCTGAAATACGGATTATCCGTTCCTGTCAGCAGGGGGAAAAGGACACAGCTGTATCAGGCATTTCTGGAATATCACAGGGGTGGAAAGCGCTCATATGGATGAAACCGGAGACGGGATAAAAGGGTGCACAGCACATGGGGTACAGAAAAATATGTTTCGGAATCAGCGGCAGACGAGTGCCGGTAAAAGCAGGCAGGAGAGGACATGTTGAAACAGATATACAGGCGTGTGGCAGAGAGAAAGCTGGGTTCCCGGCGTGCCCTGATGGAAACGCATTATGAGGAAGTCCAGGCAATGTACCAGCAGATGCGTACCTGGAGACATGACTATAAGAATCATCTCCAGGTGATGAAGGCCCATCTGGATATGGGAGAATATCAGGAACTGTCTGACTATATCCTTGCGCTGGACGAGGAGCTGGCCCGGGTAAGCAGGGTGATCGAGACCGGGAATCTGGCCCTGGACGCCATACTGAACAGCAAGATCGCCATGGCTCTGGCAAGAAAAATCGAAGTAAATGTGAAAGTAGTTCTGCCGGCAGTGTTGTCCGTAGCAGACTATGATCTGTGCGTGCTTCTGGGGAATCTGATGGATAATGCCATAGAGGGCTGTGAGAGCCAGAAGGAGGAAGAACATCGTTTTCTCCGTATTTATATCGGGGTGCTGAAGGAGCAGCTCTATCTGTCTGTAGTCAATTCCCATGCCATCAGGATGAAAAAGGAAGGGAGCCGCTACCGTTCTACCAAAGCTGCCGACAGGGGGCTTGGCATCCTGAGTATTGACAGTATTGCCGCCAGGTATCATGGATATGTGAACCGGCAAAGCGACGAGAGTGTCTTTGCAACGGAAGTGCTGCTGCCGCTGTAGGCATGGAATCTGAGGAAACCAGACCCGGAGCCATGACAGCATTTTCTGATGGGAATATAACTTGCCGTCATATGATTACCAGAAGTCAATGGATGTACCCGGATTGATGCGGGATTGCCAGGGACTTTCCAATATTCTTCTGATCTGCCGAAAGCTGGCCGGTTTCCGGACGGAGATACCGTATCAGCTTTCGTTTTCTGCAATTCGCGTTACCACGTATACCATTCAGGTAAAATTCAACAAATAAGAAAAGAACATGGCATAATTAAAAAGCAGCGGTCAATCTGCAGGGCCTGTGTGTCATTCAGGACGGATGCTTCCAATGATTTGGGAACCGCATCGTTTTTAACCCCTGAATGGAGCGGAGGATGAGAAGAGAGACGCAGTAATTGGAGAAAGTGCAGTTTGGTCATTGGAGGTGGGGATGAACACAGCAGCGAAGAAGGAAACTGGAAAAGCAAAAAAAGAGAATGGCTCCGGAAGGGCAAAAAAGAAGGGAAAATCCAGAGAACACAGTCTGGCCAGCAACTACTGGTTTGTGTACAAAGGATATTTCAGACACAGCAGATGGAATCTTCTTTTTGTGAGCATGGTTCTCTTTGGTAGAGTCAGCAGCACTTATATGAGACTGTATATTCCGAAGATGGCGGTTGCCCTGGTGATGGCACAGGTTTCGGCGGGGACTTTGGTGGGCACATTGCTTGCGGCGGAAGGGGTGTATTTTCTGCTGAACGAAATCCGGGCGGTGGGACATCGGCTTAGCAACAATCCGGGACTGAAGTACCGACATGTATTGGAAGAAAGGATTTTAAGGAAAATCTGCCGCACTGCCTATAGCAATCTGGAAGATCCAGATTACAAGAAGAAGATCAGCCAGGCACAGCATCTCTATTATCATTGGGACAGGGATGTGAGAATGTGCATCTGGTGTTCGCTTGAACTGGCCTATCTGCTGATTACAATTCCCATAAGTGTAGGGATACTGGCGGGGCTGCATCCGACAGTGATTCTGGCGATGGCGGCGGGAACATGGCTGCAGTATCAGGTGGGAAAGCAAAGACTTGCCTGGGAGAAAAAGCACAGGGATTTCTGGACGCCTCTGGAAAGGAAGATTGCGTATATCTCTGATAAGATGGGAGATTTTACCCATGCCAAAGATCTGCGGCTGTACGGAGCTGGTCGTTGGCTTCTGCCCAAGTATGAGGGATTGTTAAGAGAGCGCAGGCAGTGGAAGAAACGGCAGCGGAATCAGGCTGCTGCGGTAGGTGGGCTGGTGCAGATTCTGGAGATGGCAAAGCAAGCCTTTATGTACGGATTCCTGATATGGGGAGTGATGGAGGGAAGGGTAAAACCGGATGACTTTATCTTCTATGTGGGCTTGGCTTCCTCTCTGAGCGATGCATTGACAAGGATATCGGGAGAGTTGAGAAATCTGCGGGAAAAGGAGCTGTCCATCGCTGATTACCGGAGCATGATGGAGAGGCCGGACTCGGGGAGAGGGAAACAAGGACAGGATATGGCAGACGGGGGGCAGAATTTTGTGCCTGGTACAGGGGCTCCCCACATTGTCTTTTCTCATGTGTCTTTTGCCTATCCCGGGAAAGAGAAGGAGGGAGCAGAGAGCGCTTATACGCTGCAGGACGTAAACTTTACGATCCGACCGGGGGAGAAGATCGCCCTGGTGGGTTTGAACGGTGCAGGCAAGACCACACTGATCAAGCTTCTCTGTGGTATGTACGAGCCAACGGAAGGAGAGATTCTTTTGAACGGTCAATCGTCAACGGACTGGAGCCTGGAAGAATGGTATCGTTTCTTTGCTGTGGTGTTTCAGGATATCGGAGTGATTCCGGCTACGATTGCGGAGAATGTGGCGGCCTGCGCGCTGGAAGCAGCGGACAGAGCGCGGGTGCGGTACTGTCTGGAGCAGGCAGGACTCTGGGAAAGGGTGGAAAGTCTGTCTCACGGGATGGATACTTACCTGCGGAAGGAAATGTTCCGGGAAGGGGTGAATCTGTCAGGAGGCGAGATCCAGAAACTTCTTCTGGCTCGGGCCATTTACCGGGAGGCTCCTGTTTTGATACTGGATGAGCCCACAGCGGCGCTGGACGCCATTGCAGAGAATGAATTGTACCTGAAATACAATGAGCTGACCAGGGGGAGGACATCCCTGTTTATTTCTCACAGGTTGTCCAGTACGCGGTTTTGCGACCGGATTTTCCTGTTGGAAGGGGGCAGAATCGTGGAGCAGGGAAGCCATCAGGAGCTGATGGAGAAGAAGGGTGTCTATTACCAGCTGTTTCAGGTGCAGAGCCATTATTATCAGAAGGACAGGACAGAAGGATTTACGTCGCAGATGGATCCGTCATGGGAGGTTTCAGGTTATGTCAGCAGCTGAAAAGAGAGAAAAAGGAAAAGGTAAAAGAGTTCTGAGGATATATAAACGGGCCATAGGCCTTGTGTGCAGAGAGTCCGGAGCATATATGGCGGTTCAGACCGGAAACTGGATATTATGGACCTGTATACCTTACTGGGGGATCTGGTTTTCGGCAAAGCTTCTGGATGAGATATTGGGAAACAGATCCCTGAATTACCTGATTCTGTATGTATCCCTGCTGTTGGGAGGAAACTTGGCGCTGCGGTTTCTGGGAAACTTTCTGGATGTCATAAGCAGCCACAAGAGTTTTGAGTTTTCCCAGAAACAAAATATGATTTTTGCCCGGAAGGTAATGGAACTGGATTACAGCCTGTTGGAGGAAGAGCAGATTCACATGCTTCACAAACAGGTGGTGCGTGAGACGTTTCACGAAGGGAAGAATCTGATGGTTTTACAGGCGAATCTGCCCCATTTCCTGTGTACGCTGGTAGGAATGGGACTGTCGGCGGCCATGGTGTGGGAGCTTCTGGTACAGATGCGGGATTATGGGTTTTTGATGGCACTTTTTGTGCTGACAGCGGTTTTGGGCATCTGGGTCAGCGGGAAATGCGGGGCAATGAATAACAGAATCCATCAGGAATGCAACAGGTTCATCAGCGAAAACTGTGTTCAGAGAGACGGATTCCTGAATTATTTTAACCAGTATGAACATGGGAAGGAGATACGGATTTATCAGCTGGGAAAGCTGATGATTGACAGATTAATGGCAGCGCATCATTTTAACGACAGGGCTCTGGACCGTCGGAGCCTGAAGGGGATTCCCTATGTAGTGCTGTCCGGCTTTGCGGAGGAGATGACAGTGGCTCTGACCTACTGTCTGACCGGTTTAGCTGCGATTATGGGGAAGATCACTGTGGGCGGTATGACCCAGTACAGCCGGAGCATTGAGCTTTTTATCCGGAATCTGCGCAATTGCTGGACTCTGGCTGTGACTTTGTGGTACAATGCAGATTATTTGGAACGGTATTTTGAATTTCTGGATACGCCAAGCCGAATGAAGAAAGGGGGACTGCCAGTGGAAAAGAGGGTAGACGGAGAGTATCGGATTGTCTTCGAACATGTGTCCTTCTGTTATCCCGGCAGTGAGACCTATGCCTTGAAGGATATCAATATGGAGTTTACGGTGGGGGAGAAGATGGCTGTGGTGGGGATGAACGGCAGCGGTAAGTCTACTTTTATCAAGCTGCTCTGCCGTCTGTATGATCCCACGGAGGGGGTAATCACCATGAACGGCATTGATATCCGCCGTTATGACTATCAGGAATATTTGAGCCTGTTTTCCGTGGTGTTCCAGGATTTTAAGCTGTTTTCCTTTACGCTGGGAGAGAATGTGGCTGTAGCGGAAGATTACCCGGAGGAAAAGGTCCGGGATGCTCTGGAGAAGGCCGGAATGAAGGAATTTCTGCAGCAGCATAAAGAAGGTTTACATACATGTTTATATCGAGATTTCGATGAATGCGGCGTGGAGGTATCCGGCGGAGAAGCCCAGAAGATCGTTCTGGCAAGGGCGGTTTATAAAGGAGCACCATTCGTGCTGTTGGACGAGCCAACGGCGGCATTGGACCCAAAAGCGGAGTATGAGATATACAGGCGGTTCAATGATTTGGTGGCAGACCGCACCACCGTGTACATTTCCCATCGTATGTCCTCCTGTCGGTTCTGCGGAGATATCGCGGTGTTCCACGAAGGCCGTATGGTGCAGCGGGGGACCCATGAATCCCTGATGGAAGAGACTGGGGGAAAGTATTATGAGCTGTGGACAGCCCAGGCCCGGTATTATCAGAACGAGTCATAAATGGCACAGAATGTGCTTTCAGCCGGCCGGAACAGGGAATCGAAAAGGTGTCCGTTCAGGAAGGGTCCGGAGGGCCGCAAACTCAGCAGGATTCGTTCGCAAACAACAGGATAGAATTCTTGAAAGGCGGAAATGGCTTTGTTACAATCATGGTACCAAATCTACAGGAAAAGGAGATGTGTACCATGAAACCAGTATATGCGTATGAAAAAATGCGGTATGGGATTTTTGTCCACTATATTGCGTCACAGGCGCCCTATACGGACGGAAGGGCTCCGGCAGATATCAATGAGGCTGCCGACGGGTTTGACGTGCCCCGTTTTGTGGAGGAGATTGCATCCACGGGAGCGGAATATCTGATCTTTACGGCATGGCATTATCTGACGATTCCCCTGTATCCCAGCGAGGTAACCAGAAAGTGGCGGCCTGACCGGTATATTCGGAGGGATCTGGTGGGAGAAATCATCGAAGGGCTCCGGCAGAGAGGGGTCCGGATAATTCTGTACACCCATCCCAGGGACGGACATGATTTTACGGGAGAAGAGCGTATTCGCTGCGGATGGGGGGAGGGCTGTTACCAGGATATGAAGGATACGCCCAATCCGGATACTTTTGTGTATGAGAAATGGAATCAATATACCCTGGAGCTTTACGAAGAGCTGGCGGCACGCTATGGCAGCAGGATTGACGGAATCTGGACAGACGGCATGGGGCCCGGCCGTTTTATCTTCGGGATTCAGCGCGCGTATCCTTATGAACATCCTATCGTAAATTATATGTCGATCCGCCGGATTATGAAGGCAGCAAATCCGGATATAGCTCTGATTCAAAACGCTTTCGGGTATCATTTTTCCAATGATTTCATGATGTCCGAGAGCTTTTTTGATTTTGAATTCAGTCATAAGGACACCGGGGACTGGCCGGTATGTGAAAGGGCGATGGCTTTTATCTTCTCGGATTCGGGATGGGAGGCTTCCGGGCGATATGGCAGGACAGAGATCAAGATTGACTGCGCGGGTATGGCCAGATATATCATTCTGCAGGCAACGGCTGCTCTGGCAGGGGGAACCTGTCTGGCTGCAGGGCCTTACTGCGGCGGCGGATGGGATGTGGGAAATCTGGAATATATGCAGAAGATCGGCAGATGGATTGCACCCCTGGGGGAATCTCTCCGGAATATTGTGCCCAGCACAAGCTGGCCCACCATACCCGGTGACAATATGAAGGTTAAAAACTATATTGCTGCCTGTTCTTCGGCAGACCGTACATATGAATACATACATATTCTGCAGGTTCCGGAAGACGGTGTTGTGCGGCTTCCGGCCAGCGAAGACGGCGCGGTGCTGGGGGTTCCGGTTCCTTTGACACCAGGGGTCAGGGTCTCTGATTTCAGCCAGGATGACAGCGGCGTGTGTTTCCGGGTGGAGGGAACCTTTGGGGAGATTGATACGGTGATCCGCTTAAAACGGGAAAATGCCCAAAAGGCAGCGCAATGGATCTGGATCAATGACAGCGATAAACGGATCCGTTTTCGGGTTCCGGAAGATTGGACATATCATGCGCTGTCCACCAGGCCTGACGGCAGGGAGGAAACGGAGTATATCGGCTGTTATGAAGCGGATATCCGCCGTACCGTTGTTCCGGGAGCACGGTTTGATACCTGGTTTGAGGGAAGTGAGATTGAGCTCATCGTGGCCATGGACCCAGTGGGCGGTGAGGTCGATGTGCTGATTGATGACATGTGTGTGGCAACGGTCAGCACCCGGGCCGAAACCCGCCAAACCCGCAGGGCAGTATTCCGCAGCGGCGAGCTGTATGGTGGTATCCATACCTTTTCCGTGGTTCTGAAGAGCGGAAGGCTGGAGTTTGACGCCCTTCGGATCCGACTTTGAACGGGCAGGGCAGAATTGTGCACCGGATAGACAGGGAATAAGAAGCAGGAAAAAGCAAGATATGCCCGGCGCAGTGCTCCTGGTGAGGGTGGTACTGGGCCGGGCATATTAGGGACAGAAAGGAGAATCTGTATGGAATGGATTGCAAAATGGCTGAAACCAACAGTTGATTTCGGGGATGTTCCCCCGGTTTATGTTAAGAATTTCAAGCTGGCCGGTACTGTCCGGAGGGCCAGCCTTTTCATAACTGCCCTGGGGGTCTATGAGGCAAAGCTGAACGGCAGGAGGGTGGGAGATTTTATTCTGGCGCCGGGCTGGACAGCTTATCGGAAGCGATTGCAATATCAGGAATATGATGTGACACAACTTCTTCAGGAACAAAACGAGCTTTGTGTCACTGTGGGGAAGGGATGGTATCGCAGCCGGCTCACCAGTATCGACAGAGAGCGGCAGCTGGAGCTGATGAAGTCGCCGCCGGGATTGCTGGCACAGCTTGCCCTTACCTACGCAGACGGCAGCCGGGACATTCTTGTGACGGATGAGAGCTGGTGTGTCAGAGAGGGACCGGTACGATTTTCAGAGCTTTATGACGGAGAAATCTATGATGGGAATAGGGAGGAGGAAGCGGCTGAATGCAGGGGGACAGAGAGCTTTGAGGGGCCCTTTGAGACCCTGATACCCCAGGAGGGAGAGGAGATCCGCAGGCAGGAGAGAATTGCTGCGGCAAGGCTGATCCGGACGCCCAAGGGAGAGACGGTCCTTGATTTCGGACAGGAAATTGCAGGCTATGTTGCGGTGACGGTCAAGGCCCGGAAGGGGGAAAGGGTTGATCTGTCCTTTGCGGAGGTTCTGGACAAAGAAGGGAATTTCTATACGGAAAATTACCGTACTGCCCAATGCCGGTATCATTATATCTGCCGGGAGGGACTTCAGACTTACGAACCGCATCTGACATTCTGGGGATTTCGCTATATCCGTGTGAATCAGTTCCCGGGGGGAGGGGATATGGTACAGCCGGAGTGTTTTACCGCAGTGGTGCTGCAGTCCCGGATGAATCGGACCGGATATTTAAGCTGCTCTGACCCGCTGCTGAATCGTTTTTTTGAAAATGTAATCTGGGGGCAGAAGGGGAATTTTATTGATGTGCCCACGGATTGTCCCCAGAGAGATGAGCGCTTGGGGTGGACCGGTGACGCCCAGGTATTTGTCAGGGCGGCATGTCTGAATTATGATGCGGAAAAGTTTTTTGCCAAATGGCTGGCAGATATGAAAGCAGAGCAGAAAGAGAACGGAAGTGTGGGACTGATCATTCCGGATGTCCTATGGAGTGTGAATCCCAGTGCTGCCTGGGGGGATGCGGCGACGATCTGTCCATGGCAGGTATATCTGGCTTACGGGAATGTCAGGATTTTGGAACAGCAGTATTCCTGCATGTGCGGATGGGTGGATTACATTACCGGGGCAACAAAGGACAGGTATCTGTGGACCGGGGGAGAACATTGCGGGGACTGGCTGGGATTGGATGCGCCGGCTGGCAGCTACAGGGGATCTTCCAGAGAGGACTTTATCGCATCGGCCTTCTATGCCTATTCCACTTCTCTGGTGATCAAGGCGGGACATGTACTGGGCAGGGATGTTTCCTCCTATGAAGCTCTGTACGGGAAGATTCTCGAAACGTTCCGCAGCACATATCCTGTGTATCATACCCAGACGGAATGTGTGCTGGCTGCTTTCTTCGGACTGGCGCAGGACTGTCAGGCTGCGGCGGACCAGTTGGCGGAGATGATTATGGACTGCGGAATACAGCTTATGACGGGCTTTGTGGGAACACCTTATCTGCTTCATGTATTGAGCGATTATGGCTATACTGAACTGGCGTATACACTGCTTCTGAGAAGGGAATATCCTTCCTGGCTGTATCCGGTGACCAAGGGGGCGACTACGGTATGGGAGCATTGGGACGGAATCAGGGAAAACGGTGATTTCTGGAGTGCGGACATGAATTCTTTTAATCACTATGCCTATGGCTCGGTGACGGACTGGGTCTATACCGTGGCAGCCGGGATCAGGATTCGGGAAGAATATCCGGGATATGAGAAGGTTACCATTGCACCGGTTCCGGACAGCCGGCTGGAATGGCTGGAAGCGATTGTGGATACCAGACACGGACAGATCAGATCCCGGTGGCAGCGAAGGGAAGGGGGCTGGCGGTATGAGATCACTGTTCCGGTAGAAGGGGAGATTGTAATTCATGGAAAGCCCAGGACGGTGGGACCGGGAAGCTATCTGTTTTACAGTCCGCTGAAGTAAGCGGATAGGGAAATTGGTATGCGTGGTCAGTCCATTGAAAAAAAGAGCTGTTATGGACAGCTCTTTTTTCAATATCAGAAGGTTTCCTGTAAGTTATTTCTTTTTATTAGCCATAAATTCCGAGAATTGTTTCTGGTACTCTTCCAGATATTTATCCAGTCCGGCAGCCTTCAGCTCTTCCAGTACCGGAGGGAAGTCCTCATCGAAATTGCCTCTTCCGAAAGTAAGGGGTTCCAGTTTTTCGGTACAGATGGCCTGGAGCAGGGCGGCTTCCGTCTCCACAGGGGTAGGATCAAAGGAAAATCCCATGGCCTTGCTGTTGATGCAGTTGTCATCCGAGCGCCAGTAGGCTTCGATTTCTGCCGGGTCATAAGTTCCTTCCGGAATCTCTTCGTACAGTGCGGTGGTGGTCATCCAGTCATGAATCAGGCTGTCGCGCATAATTTTGTTGACACTGCCGTCTTCATTATACTCCCAATCCGTTCCTTCCACACCGTGGCGGCAGAACATATAATTTTCCTTGGTAGAGTACATCCAGTTGATGAAGCGGAGCCAGTTTCCCACATTGTCTGCATCTGCAGAGGATATGGCGATGCCCCAGTCGTAATCCAGTTTCAGAACGGTGGGATGGTTGGACAGATTCAGGTAGCGGACATCCGCACCTTCCACATTGCCCAGTTTGTGGTCATAAATACAGGTCTGTGCCCCGAAGTTCAGCAGGCTGTTGCCGGAATCCCATGCGGTGGCGGCCCGTTCCCGGAAGGAAGCATCTCTCTCCAGATAGCCCAGCCGGCACCATTCTTCTTCCATTTTACAGATCTGGGCAAAATATTCCGTCTCAACCCAATTGATGATCTCATCGCTGTCAGGCTGTCCTTCGTCGATTACCACCAGGCCGCCGTTGGAATTCAGCGGATTCTGCAGCTGGTTGAAAATTGCCCCTTCCGGTGCGTACTCTGCATCAAACATGGTATAGAAGAGGGAGTCTGCATAGGAGATCACGTAGAGATCAGGAAATTTTTCCTTTACCGCAGCGATGGCCGTCATCAGGTCATCATAGGTCTTAATCTTGGATACATCCCAGTCTACCTGGTTTAAAATATCATTTCGTACGCGGAACCCCTGCTGGGCATAGCTGTTTGGCATGGATTTCAGCGGGATGGTAACAATCTCGCCGTTGATGGTAACGCAGTCGAAACCGTATTGACCGCGGCTTTCCAGATACTTGGGAGCCAGTTCTTCCAGAAGCGCTCTGTCAATGGGAGCGATCAGACCTTTATAGGCCCAGTCATTCTCCGTGGCCATATTCATGAACCCGATCTTTTCTCCGGAAGCCAGGCGGGTTGCCATCTGGTCATTGGTACCCCAGGCCATCTGTTCTACCGTCATGTCGATGTTCAGGTCATTCAGTACTTTTTCATGAAATTCGTTGGCAAAGAATTCCGTGGTGCGGGTGGTTGCTTCGCCGTACAGGACCAGATGCAGAGAGACAGGGGCCGCATTTGCATCGGTATTGTCCGGGCTGTCGTCCTGGCTGCTGGCCGGATCGCTGTCCTGGCTTCCGGAGCCGGTGTCTGATGCACTGCTGTTATTTTCGGATCCGGTATTGTCATCTCCGCATCCTGTCAGCATGCCCAGTCCCAGGCAGGTACAAATCAAGATTGCCAATAATTTTTTTCCCATAGTTCATCCTCCTTTGATTCTTTTCTTTATCAGTCTGCCCTGGGAAAAGAGCAGCTAACAACATGTTTGGATTTCTATCCCTTAATGCCGCCCAGATTGATGCCTTTTACAAAATATTTCAGGGCAAAGGGATAGAGGGCCACAATGGGCAGGACTGCCAGCACGGTAACTGCCATTTTTGCGGTATTGGCCGGAAGGGTGATATGTTCCAGCAGGGCCATGGTGGCAGTGGATGAGCTGCTGTTCAAAAGGGTGGCCACATTTGACAGCATGCTGTAGAGCATTTTCTGCACCGTGGTATATTTGGAATCCGTGATCAGCCACTGAGGCAGGAAGAAATCGTTCCAGAAGCTGAGGATATTGAACAGTGCCACAGTGACAATGCCTGCCCGGGCCAGGGGAATGGAGATCCTGACGAAAACTTTGGCATCGGAAGCGCCGTCCAGCTTGGCCGATTCGATCAGTTCTTCCGGAACCTCCCGGAAATTGCCTCTGAGAATAAACATATTCCACACATTGATCCCGGAAGGGATAAACAGGGCAAAGAGATTGTTCTTCAGTCCGTAGTATTGGGTGCACATAATATACCAGGGCAGCACCCCGCCGCTGAAGATGGTGGTAAACCAGGCAAAAAAGGACAGAGGTCTGGCAAACCGAAATGTGCTTTTTTTCTGAGAGATGGCATAGGCAAAAAAAGTGGTAATTGTGACGGAGTACAGGGTTCCCAGGATTACCACGGATATGGTGGTCAGAAAAGCTTTTGCCAGCATTTCTCCCTTGTTGGCAATGAGGAAAATGTAGGTGTCCAGTGAAGGATGCATGGGCAGGAGAGAATAGCCGTTTTTCTGTACATAAACCTCATCGGTCAGCGAAGCGGACAGGATCATCAGCAGGGGCAGCAGGCAGATTATGGCCAGCAATGCCATCACGATGTAACATGCGGGGCTTTCGCTTTTCAATTTGCGGTGTTTTTTCCTCATTTCAGATACCTCCAAATTCCGGTTTCCCGGATGCTGTTTTCCGTTTGCTGCTGACACGTTACCGGGCTTTAAAACAGCCCATAATCGGGATCAATCTTTTTGGCCAGCAGGTTTGAGCTTAATACCAGCAGGAAGCCGAAGACCGACTGGTACAGTCCAATCGCCGAGGACATGGAGAAGTTGGTGCTGGATATGGTGGAGCGGTATACAAAAGTGGTGATAGTATCCGTGGTCTCGAACAGCGCAGGAGCCATTTTGGTCATGCCCATGATCTGCTCCAGACTTCCGCCCAGAATGCCCCCGATATTCAGCAGGAACAGCGTAATGATTGTGGGTTTCAGCAGCGGCAGTGTAATGCTGCGGATTTTTTTCCAACGGCTGGCACCGTCTACTTCAGCTGCTTCATACAGGGTGGGATCAAATCCGGTCAGGGTGGCATAATAGACTACACTTCCGTAGCCAAATCCTTTCCATAAACTGGTGATAATCAGGATGACCCACCAGTATTGGGGAGCATAGCTCCATTCAATGGCTTCGCCTCCCAGAGAGACGATCAGCTGGTTCAGAAGGCCGTTTTTGGTATCCAGCAGAACCTCGGAGAGCGCTCCTACCACGATCCAGGAGAGGAAATGAGGAAACAGGATAACGGTTTGGACTGCCTTCCGATAGCGTTCCCGGTTGATTTCCCCCATGATGATGGCTACTGTCACATTCAGTATGGTACCCAGGACAATGCTGCCTATGTTGATGACCAGGGTATTTCTTGTGGCCCGCAGGGCATTGCTCATGTTGGCGAAGAAAAACCGGAAATTCTTTAATCCTACAAATTCACTGCCGAAGAGACCGCCCTGAAAGGTGTAGTTTTCAAAGGCCACATAGATACCGGCCATGGGGATGTAGGAAAACAGAATCAAAGAGAGAATTCCCGGAATCGGAAGCAGATAGAAGAAATATCGCTTTCGGATTTCCTGGAGCAGCGTCTGTTTTTTCCTTGGGGGGTTGGGTTTGTGGTTGTTGTGTTTTTTTGATGTCATTGTTTTTCCTCTAATTTTATGTCCCTACGCTCGATGCCCATTGCGGGAAGAAAATTCCATCTGCAAAAGGAACAGCTGAAATTTTCTTCCGGGCATCATCGCCGCGGTCCGTGGTTTTAAATTTATGTCCCTGCGCTGGATGCCCATTGCGGGAAGAAAATTTCATCTGTAAAGGGAACAGCTGTAATTTTCTTCCGGGCATCATCGCTGCGGTCCGTGGTTTTAAATTTATGTCCCTGCGCTGGATGCCCATTGAGGGAAGAAAATTTCATCTGTAAAGGGAACAGGTGAAATTTCTATGTTTTTTAGTATGTTGACATTTTAGCAGAGGAGATGGGCTGCTTCAAGAATCCTATCCTGCCATTTGGATACGTATTCTGCTGCTTTTCCCAGTTGTGCAGGGGGCGGTTTGGGGCAGGGGAACCTATTCTGCTGTTTTGGAGCAAATCCTGCTGATTTCCGGGCTTTCCGGTTATTTCCAGCAAAATCATCTTGTGGAAAAAGACAGAATCCATGTATAATAACATTGAGGTGAAATCCATGTTTCAGAAATTGAGAAAAAAATATACGCTGCTGTTGCTTTCGGCCGTGGCGGTTATTTTTGTGACTTATAGCCTGGCAGTGTTTCTGCTTTATTGTCGTCTGCTTCGGGAGGATTATGATAACAAGATCAATTATTTCAGAAATCAGCAGATTGCCAATGCGGAGAGCTATCTGCAGTTGGCTGAATTTAATATTGCGTTGTTCTGTGCGAAATTTCAATTTCAGGAAGACGATAAATACCTTCAGGCAAAGATTCGGTATGAGCTGGAGAAGATTAAGAATACCAGTCTGGATATCGAGGAGGTATTTCTGATCCGTACGGATTCCCAGTATGCGTTTACACAGGATGCCATTGCCCTGGCGGAGTTTCTGCAGGAGCAGCACCCGGAGCTGCTGGAGGTCTCTTATGAAGCGTTTCAGTGGTATTATCTGAAATACGGAAATCCTTCGGAGGATAAGGTTCTCTGCCTGAAGTCTCTGCAGACAGAAGACGGGAAGGAGAATCAGACCTTGGGGGTGACGATTCCGGCCGTAAATATTCTGCCTGTAGTCAGCAATTCCGGCAATGATATGGGAATTTTTTCCGAGCATCATTTTTCGGCGTCCTTGCTGCCCGAGGAGGCAGTGACGATTGTGCTGGAAGAGGGAGGGACAGAGCAGGAGGTGCTTTCCGATTCGAAAACGGAAGCATTCTACGGAAAGGTGGGGACGTTTCCCTTTACTTTATGTATTGCCACATCCCAGGAACCTTTAAACCGGGTATTGTTCCGCTTTTTTCTGGGGATGGCGGCGCTGTGCGGGTTTCTGTTTCTGGCCGCCTATGTGACGCTTCAATGGTTTCTGCGGAAACTGACAGGGGCGCTGACATCGCTTTCCAATCAGTTTGCGCATTTTTTTGATGTCCTGGAGGGGGCAGAAGAGATTTCGGACGGTTGATTGCAGGGAGGAAAGGCAAGGAGTTATGTTTCAGCTTTTTATTGTAGATGATGAGCCGCTGGTGAGAGAGGGACTGCGTGTATCCATTTCCTGGGAAGAGTTCGGATTTGCCGTGGCAGGGGAGGCGGATAACGGCGCGGAAGCTCTGCGGAAGATAGAGGAGCTGCATCCGGATGTGCTGATTACCGATATCCGGATGGGAGGAATGGACGGATTGGAGCTGATCCGGCATGTGAAAAAGAAAAATCCCGGAATCCAGATTATCATACTGACAGCCTATAATGAGTTTTCCTATGCCAAGGCGGCAATTGACAATGATGTCTTTGCCTATATATCCAAGCCGGCGATGAATGAGGAGATCATATCCGTTTTCTGCAGGCTGCGGACCAGACTGGAGCAGGAGCGCAAGCTCCAGGGAAGGCTTCATTCCTGGCAGAATTACCGCATGGATGAGCTGCTCTGTCAGCTGCTGCATGACCCGAAGCCTTCGGATGGGGATATTGCTGCTTTTCGGGGATATCTGGAGAAGAGCGCTGTGAAAAATGATTATTATATTGCATTGATAGAGATCGACGAAGGAGACGGGGCTTTTGGGGCAGATGAGAGAAAGCGGTATTCCAAAATCCTCAACGAAAGACTGAATTATTATCTGAGTGTGGATGAGAACTGCACTTACAAGGCGAATCTGTCCGTTACGGAGACAGCCCTTTTGATCTTTACCAGGAGCCGCGATTACAGGCAGCAGGTGATGCTTCTTCAGGAGATCAGCAGCGGGTTTCGGGAGAGGGCAGGGACAACGCTGACCATGGGGGTAAGCGCTACTTTCCGAAGCCTTACTGCCATTCACCGGGCTTATCTGCAGGCAAAGGAGGCGCTGGAGAAGAAGGCACAGGTGGGGTATGGCAAAATCATTGACTATATGACCATACGAACATTGTGTGCAGAGACGCCGGTATTGTCGGAACAGGATATCGGCGGGATTCTGGAAGGACTGTCTGCCGGGGAAATGCAGGGAGCAGCGGAGGCTGTTGGGGGCTATTTTCATTCCCTGGAGAGCCGGAATGCGGATATGGCCGTGGTGAAGAACAGCATGACAGCGCTGGCCACAGCGGCAGTGCGGGAAATGTTCGAGAGCGCGTACACCATGCAGCTGGTATTTGGAAAGCCCATCCGTCCGGCCTCGGATATTCAGACTTTGGGGACGGTGGAGGCGTTGAAGGCCTATATGCAGGATTTTCTGGACAGAATCGTGCTGTACGCGGGGTGTATGCAGCCCTTTCTGGGGGACAGGGAAGGGTACAGCATGACTGTGAACAAGGCAGTGGCTTATATCAAGGCCCATTATGCCCGGGAGATCCGGATTTCTCATGTGGCAGGAGAGCTCCATATATCGGAATCGCGCCTGATGCATTCGTTCAAGCAGGAAACAGGGAAAACCTTTAACAACTGGCTTACGGAATACCGCATATGCATTGCCAAAACAATGATAAAATCCGGACATTACAAATTGTATGAAGTATCGGAGGCTGTGGGGTATAAGAATCCGATTACATTCAGGAAAGCGTTTTATAAGATGACAGGATCGGCTCCCTCCCAATACCAATGACAAGGAGGTCTCCATGAATTATCAGAAAATCCATATTCAGCGGTTTGTTGTTCTCTATATTTTGGTATTCGGGCTCTTAAGCTCTCTGGCAATCACGCTGTTTGCCTGGTTTTTCGGACTGACTACAATACAGGAGAATTACTCCAGCAATTATGTAGAGGCTACCTTTCAGGCTTTTGACACGGATATGGCAGCCCTGGTGAAAAAGAACAATCAGGTATTGTTCAACATTACCTCGGATCAGACATTGCTGCGGATTCTGACAGATCTGAATCTGACCGTGGAGGAAAAGCGGGAAGAGGTGCAGGCTTTTTTGGACGGATTGTTTGGCGGGGTCAGCGAGATCCGGCAGATTGATATCCTGTTCCCCACAAGGCACCGATATACTTATGTGGCTTCGGCATATGATGTGCAGTCGCCCCTTCCCCTTCCTCCGGAGAGCTTTTTGTCCACATTTACCGGCCGGAGCCTGAATCTGTATGACCACTGCATCTATGACCAGTCCGGAGCGCCCTGTCTGGTCTTTGGCCGAAGCTCCAGTATCGGGGATGTTCTGCTGTATATGAATGAGACCTCCGTCAGCAGTATGTATGAGTCTGCTTCCCTGAAAAACAGCAGGATTTTCCTGTCGAACAACGGCAGGATTATTTCCTGCTCGGATGTGGATTACGTCAATATTCTGGCCTCTCTGCCCTTGAAAGAAAGCGGGATGGTTTCTTTTTTTCAGGAAAATCCGGTCTACACCCATGAGGTGGAGATTCTGGCGCTGGGGGAGACGCTGGAGCTGACCTATATCCTGTCGGAGCAGGATCTGTATCGGACCACACAGATGCTGAACCGGGTTCTGCTGCTGTCCCTGATTGTGGCGGTGGTGGCCTGTCTGATTCTGGTGCTTTTCGTGACAAGAAGATTGATCAAGAATATCAGGGGATTACAGAAAAATCTGAACCTTTTTTCAAAGGATTATACACATGCATTTCAGGTGGGAAAGAGCAGCGAACTGGGAGAACTGGAGGAACAGTTTGTTAAAATGTCAGAAAAAATACGGAATCTCATAGAGAATATTGAGAAGGAGAAGGATGCAAAGCGGGTGGCGGAGCTGAGGGCGCTGCAGTCCCAGATTAATCCGCATTTTATCTACAATTCCATTGATGCCATCAGCTGGATGGCCAAGCTGAAAAAGCCCTATTCGGACATAGAGAAACTGTCCTATCATTTGGGTTCCTTCTTTCGTCTGGGGCTTCACAAGGGGGAAAATCTGATCACGGTTGCGGAGGAACTGCAGCATGTGAAGAGCTATCTGGAGATTGAGAAGATTCGGTTTCCGGATTTATTTGAGGCGGAGATGGAAGTGGAACCGGAGGCCCTGGAGGGAAGGATGCTGAAGATCATTCTGCAGCCCCTTGTGGAAAATGCCATTAATCATGGTTTTAAGGGAATCGGGCATAAAGGGCTGATTGTGATACGGATTTTTTCCCAGGGAACGGCATTTATATTTTCCGTGGAAGATAATGGCAGGGGGATGGAGGTGGAGTCGGATGCATTGCCCCAAAGTGAAAGCAGGAGCGGCGGTTATGCCCTGAAAAACGTAAATGAGCGGTTGATCCTGGAGTATGGCAGCGGTTCCGCGCTGGCTTTTGCAAGCAGCACCGGCAGCGGAACCACGGTCAGATTTCGGATTGAGAAAGCGCAGATGAGATGAGAGGGCGCAGGAACGGATAAAATAGGGCAGGATCAGCGGGCAGCAGAGTCGGACGGAAGCGGCGGCTCCGGGGACAGGGCACAATCCCGCGTACAGAGACGGCCGTCTTTGACCCAGGCGCAGGGGCCGTCCTCCTCCAGGACGATTTCTTCTCTGTGCACATACCGGATGGCTGCTGGGGAGATCAGCTTGTCCGTGCGGCCGATGGCGGCAAAGCCCTTTTCCAGTGGGGCGAAAATGTACAGTCGATAGTCGTCATTGTCGGCAAGGGTGACGGAAAACCGTTCTTTGCCCCGGAGGATCCATACCTCCCGGGAATAATGTTCATAAACGGCATATTCCTCTGCCCAAAAGCCGTCAATATCATGCCCGCTGATTTCGGCAAAGGCGGGACCATTATCCCGGGTGATATTCAAAAGGGCCATGACCGCATGTGTTCCTACGGTATTTTGGAGCTTTAGAGCCCGGTTTTCCGCCCTGGGATCTACGGTCACACAGTCAAAGGTGGGGGTACAGGGCCTGTCGCAGCGCAGGATTCGGCCGTTTTTCAGGATAAGAGGATCCAGGATGTCCCGCTTGCTTCGGTCCAGAGGGTCGCTTATGTAGATAGGACCGCCGCTGATGGCCCGCAGGAGGCTGTTTTTGCCGGCCTGGGCGTCGTCCGTCCACCACATATCCCAGTCGCACCAGTAGAATTCTCCCAAAAACAGGGAGTTATAGGCACATTGGAGGACGTGCTTTGCAAACCAGGAGCGGTTTTCCGGCTGAAAGTCATCGGAACACCGTGATATGGGACTGACGCTGCGATTCCAGATATCTTCGCTTCCCATACCCATACAATTGATCATGGCATTGTCAAAATGTTCTCCCACGGAGGCTTCCAGACCGCTGTGGAAGGCCCGGGCCACCTCCCCCACAGGAGCCAGACCTTTGTAATATCTGCGGGTCATGGTCTGATTGTCTACTTTGACAAATTCCGCCCCGCATCTGCGGAAGAAGTCGTGCAGTGTTTTATAATACAGATAAGCGTTGTGTTCCTGCCAGTCGGGAACGATGTAGCCGTTTGACGCCCGGATGAGGTAATCCTTCAGGAGACGATAGCCCTCTCCTTTGGGATCAAAGCCTTTCCAGTAGCCGGTGGTAGGATGCCAGATGCCGGTCTGAATGCCGAAGTCTGCGATTTTTGCAATGCAGGCTGCCAGCCCCTGGGGGAAGCGTTTCGGATCCGCTTCAAAGTGGAACAGCATGGAACGATGCATCAGTTCGATCATATTTTGGCCATGGTCATGTTCTTCTCCGTAAAAGTCAGTGACGGTTGCCCACATATCGTCCAGAATCATCCATTTTACCGGAATATTTTTCGCCTGGAATTCCCGGCATTTGTGAAGCAGGCCTTCCTGGGAGACCTGGATATGCATACTGTCCCAGGTACACCAGCCAAGAAAATCAAAGAGGGCCGGATAACGGCGGCTTGTCCGGTGACGGGTTTGGCTGTTCAGCAGATGCAGGGCAGATTTTACACAGGCGGTCATGGCCTGGGCAGGACGGGGAGCCGCTGCATAGACAAAGGCAAGGCCTTCACAACTGTAGCAGCAGGGATACCAGGAAAACACTCTGGCTGAAAACGTATCGGGAGAGCAGCCTTTCAGCACGCACTTGCAGGTGTCATTGACCACAGGGAGGACAACACAGAAGAGACCGTTTTCCAGTTCCAGCACCAGGACCTGGGTTTCGTCGGGCATATCCGTAAGCCCTTGGCCGAAAAACGGTCTGCACCAATATTCGGAGTGCCTGTAGATGGCCATATACCGTCTGACGGGTGCGGCGGCGCAGGCTTGGATGACGACACCCTGTTCGCTGTGGATGGAATGATCTGTTCCGTCTGCCGAATCCCGGCACAGCGCTTTGATGAAAACGGCAGATACACCGTCTTCCCAGGCAGTTTCCCGGACATGGCATCGGAGATTGTCCCGACCGCCCTCTGCTGTATTGATATATGAAGTGTATGTAAACAAACGCATCTGTCATTTGCCTCCTATCTTTTCCAGGTGCCTGGCTTCTCATTTTTTTCACATGGCCAGTTCCATTCTTTGGATGATGTGGTCCTGGTATTCCTTGTCCAGCTCCACGAAATATCCGCTCCAGCCCCAGACCCGGACGATCAGGCTGCGGTATTGTTCCGGATGCTTCTGGGCAGCCAGCATGGTATCCCGGTTCACGGCATTGAGCTGCAATTGGTGGCCGCCCAGGTCCATGAAGGATTTCACCAGCAGGGCGACTTTTTCCGTGCTTTCCTCCGTCCGGAACATGGTGTCATGGAGCTCCAGGGTCAGGGGGCCGCCGTTTATGGTTTCCTTTAGATTCGGTTTCGCAAAGGAGCGGATGATGGAGACGGGACCGCTGCATCGGGTGAACAGACCGGGAGAATAGTTGCAGCCCAATGCTTCCCCCCGATGGCGGCCGTCAGGCGTGGCAGGGAGGTCATTTGTGTGCCACAGATAGTACATGGCTGTCCCCGTGCCTGCACGGAAGATGCCGCCCCGGTCATTTTTCTTTCCTTTCAGTGCATCAGCGAAATCAGCCAGCAGGGAAACGGCGATTTGGTCCACGTAGTCATCGTTATTGCCCAATTTGGGCGCTTCGTACCGCAGCATGGTGTAAAGCTGGTCATAACCGGCATAATCCTGCTCCAGGGCCTTTTTCAGTTCTGCTGCAGAGATTCGTTTTTCCTCAAAGACATATTTCCGGATGGCGGCCAGCGAATCGGCGGCAGCGGCAAGCCCTGTTCCGTGGATTCCGTAATTCTGGTAACGGCAGCCCTGGGAGAGATCCTGTCCGTTTTCACAGCAGCCTTCCATCATCAGAGACAGATAGGGTGCCGGATAGAGGTAGACATTTTTGACTTTCTCACAGAGGGCTTCCGCCTGGGCGCGGATATTCTCACGGACCCGGGCGTAAAAGGCTTTGTAGGAAGCACTGTCTTCCAGAGCGGTTTCCAGGGCATCTGCAACAGCCTTGGCAAAGGACAGGGCTTCTATGTTGGGAATGTCCATGGCTTTTCCCGGTATGATGAATTCCCAGCAGGCGGCCACAGCGTAGCTGCAGGCATCTTCGGGAGCATAGCCAAGCTCGGTCAGCCCCGGGATTACAATATCATCATTGGAATATTGGGGGAAGCCCAGGCCCTGCTTTGTCAGTTCCGTTCCCAGCCGGTAGGTTTCCAGAGGGGTATCGCGGTGGACTCTCAAGTTGATCTTCGGATCAATTACTTTCAGTTCCAGGCTGGCCTGGAGACAGAGTCTGGATAGCAGATTGAATCCGTCTGATCCGTCTTCCAGCCGGCCCCCCAATACCATGCTCTGTCCATTGTCTCCCTGCTGCATGCCGGGGTAGAGATCGCTGTCCCTGTTGAAGGTCAGGAAGAATTCTTCCAGTAGCTCCAGGGCGTCTTCCAGGGGATAGAGCCCCTTTTCCAGATCCCGGGTCAGATAGGGAACCATGTATTGATCAAAACGGCCTATGGTATTGTGGTAATTGCCCCCGCACCACATGACAAAATGCAGGATCCGGAACATCTGCAGGGCTTCCGGAAACGTGCGGGGCGCCTGGGCAGGTACGCGGGAAAGTATTTCCGCCGCGGGATTTCCCTGTTCCAGGGCCAGAAGGCGATAGCGCTCTGCCAGATCCAGTATGCCGTCAAGGATTTGAATCTGCAGGGTGATATAATGTGCCTTATCTTCCCGGCAGTCCCGAAGAAAACGGTTCCGAAGTTTTTCCAGTTCCAGCTTCTTTGGAGCCAGTCCCGTATACAGCAATTTGGTATAATCCACATTGATATTGCTGATATCGCCCCGCTCATGGATCCAGTGGGTGCTTTTCAGAGCAGCGGTTTCTTCCGGAGTAAATAAGTCCGGTATGGTCCGGACCGTTCTGGTAAAGAGGATCCGTTCCTGCGGAAAAATGACGGGTATTTCCTGCTGCAGCACGGAAAGAAGGCGTTTGGCGCTGCGGTCCTGGGGGGGAATACGGCACCGGGCAAAATCAGCGGCCAACAGACCGGGATCCCCGGGGGCCTGCCGGAAGCGGTGGTGTTCCCTGCGGAGGACAAAGAAATCACGCAGTTTCTGAATTCTTTCTTTCATAAGATCACACTCCTGATTCGATAGGTTTCAAAGATTTCCTGTGAAATATGGATGGGACGATTGGGATCAAACCGAGGCTTATATTCCATTCCGGCCATGCTGTATTTTGCACCTGCTGTTTTGTGGTAGGGGAGAAATTCTACCCGAACCAGACTGGGTGCACCGGAGAGGAAGGCTGCGGTCTGACGATAGTTGTCATCTGTGTCATTGACTCCGGGGATCACAGGGATCCGAATGACAAAGGGGTTTTGGCCCTGACATAAGGTTCGGGCATTGCGCAGAATCCATTGGTTGCTGACGCCGGTGTACTGCCGATGCAGGGTGTCATCGAACAATTTGATGTCCATGAGTACATAATCCAGCAGTGCCGTAATCTCCTGAAAAAGAGCGGGCCGGCAATAGCCGGAGGTTTCCAGGGCGCAGTGCACCCGGGGCAGGCGCAGAAGGACTTCCCGAAGGAAGGCAGCCTGCATCAGCGGTTCGCCGCCGGAAAAGGTAACGCCTCCGCCGTAAGCGGCATAGTAGTCGGCATCTTTCAGAATCCGGAGGGACAGTTCTTCGGCAGTGAGGAGCTGCCCCGCAATCTGCCGCAGGTGCAGGGGACAGACAGGAACACAATCCCCGCAGGCAATGCAGGTCTTGTGGGTACAGGCCCGGAGACAGCGGCCGCAGTGGGTGCAGGAGGCATGGCTGACCATCAGCTGGGGCCTGGGGCACAGTCCTTCCGGATTGTGGCACCAGCTGCAGCGCAGAGGGCATCCCTTGAAGAAAATGGTCTGCCGTAATCCTGGGCCGTCATAAACGGCTAATTCTTTGTGGTCAAAAATGATTCCTGTCAATGGGTATCACCTGCAATTCCTTATATGCTTTTCTCCAGGGAAATTTTGGAGGTGACTGTATTTTAGCATGGTTCAGGGATAGGAAAAAGGTGAGAATTGTGCTGTTTTGGAATGATTTCTGCTGATTTTGGACCCTTACATTGTCAATCTGCATTCTGTGGGACTGTTGGCCAAGGATAAGGTTCAGATTGATAACAGGAATACCCTTCCGCGGTTACTTCCTTATTTTGTCCAGGCAGGCCCGGGCTTGCTTTTCGTCTGCCGCAGCTTCGATGTGATAGCCGCTTTCCCTGAGTCCTTTGATGACTTCACACCAGATTTTATAGGCGGCTTCGTAGTCTCCGATTTCTTCGTAATAGGATATTTTCGAATATTTTGCATCATAAAAGCTGCTGTCGATTTCCAGTGCCTTATTCCAGCAGGAGAGCGCCTCCTCATATCGGCCCAGTTTTTTGCAGGCATCGCCGCCGTAGATATAGAGAGCCGCTTTATCCGGGAATTTTCGGATCGCTTTTATGAACCATTCGTAAGCCTTTTCCTCTTCGCCGGCATACCTGTAGGCTGCTATCAGGCAGATCCAGTCTTCCGGGTCCTGGGAGCCGTTTTCTATGATCCGCAGTGCTGAGTCAATATTTTCCTGGCTTTTTCCAATTTGTGAGTAAAGGAGCATTTTTTGATGTTTTGTCCGCCAGAAGATGTCTTCGGCGGTCTCTTTTCCGCATTTGATCCCCCTGTCAAACAGATCTATGGCCCTGTAAATGCAATATTGCATCATATATTGGTGCAGTATTCCGTACATTCTAAAGTCATCGGCGGAGCAGCGGCCATTATCAAGGAGTTTTTTGAATTCCAGATCCGCAGGGATAAAATCTTCCGGTTCTCGTGTGGCTTCATAAACTGCGGCTAACCGCTGTGCATAATTTTCATATGCAGTGGATGTTTCTTTAAAGAGGTCATCGATTGTAACGCAATAAAGCTTTGCGATCTTTGGCAGCATGGTAACATCAGGCAGCGTAATATTACATTCCCACCTGGAAACCGTATGTGCGCTTACGTTTAATATCTCGGCGGCCTGTTCCTGGGTTAGGTTTTTCTGTTGTCTGAATTTCTTTAAATTATCAGAGAATACGGTATTCATATCTTTGCACCTTTCATTTTTGTTTTTTCTTAGCAGCTTCTTCTTTTATTATACCGTTTTATTATCCTTAGTCCATGTCTCATTTTGCGGAAGGACCCGCAGTTTCTGTTCAATGGAAATCAGGGCAGCGCTGCTGTTCACACAGGGATTATGACCACATATTCCATCCCCATTACCGCTCGCGCAAAACAGGTTTACAGATTTTTTTATTCCGTTATACTGCTATCAGAAAGTGTGCTGTGACAGGAAGCTTTTTATCAGACATTGATACGTAAAAACCGGTTTCCGGAGAGCGTATTAGAGTGTCGAATTTTCAGAGAAGGAAAGGATAAGAAAAGATGAAAGTAAAATCCCAAACTCCCAAAGTCCATTCCATGGCAGGCAATCTGGTCTTTGCCCTGAGAAAAGCCTGGCAGATGGATAAAACCCTGATGTTGGTCACCATGCTGCAGATGCCTGTGCTTGTACTGCTGCCCCTTTGCACCACCTATTTATCCTCCTATATGGTGAAGTGGATCGGGGAGGGCGCATCCGCGGTGACGCTTACAGCGAATATTTTATGGCTATCTGCAGCATTGCTGGTCCTGCATCTGGTCAATCAGATTCTGAATGCCGGGATTGGCTGGGGCGCCATGCTGAACCGGATACAGTATCTTGCTCTGTGCAGTGAGAAAGCCATGGATATGGACTACGGGAACCTGGAAAATCCCCAGGGACAGACCAAGATGCAGAAGGCCTTGAATGTACTTTACGCATCCGGCAGCGGCACCCAGCAGCTGTTATCCCAGGTTGTAGGCATGGCATCGGATCTGATGGGACTGGTGGCGTATTCCGTGCTGATCGCTTCTTTGAGTCCCTGGCTGGTGATTTTGCTGGCGGTGATGACGCTGGCAGCCTACTTTGTAAACAGGGCAAACATTGTCTGGAACCATCTACATAAGGATGACTGGGTGCCTTTGGACCGCAAAATCAATTATATCTGGAATCGGGCAGGGGAGTTTGCAGCGGCAAAGGATATCCGGCTCTATGGGATGAGAGACTGGTTAAGGGGGCTGTTTGACGGATTCCTGAAGGAACGGATGAAGTGGTATAAAAGGGGAGAAGCCAGGGGCATGGGAGTGGATGCCTTTGCAGGGATTCTGAATTTCATTCGGGACGGCGCGGCATATGGATTTCTTTTATATCGTATTGTGAATGCCGGGATGCCGGCTGCGGATTTTGTTTTATATTTCGGGCTGATTTCCCGGTATTCCTCCTGGCTCCTGGGGTTCATCGGGCACTATGGGGAATTGCAGCGCACGGCTTTTGCCTTCAGTGATGTGAGGGAGTTTCTGGAGATTCCGGATCATTTCCGGAGGGAAAAGGGAGAAAAACTTCCGAAGGAAGCGCCGGAGATTGTCTTCCGGGATGTATCGTTTCGGTATCCCGGCAGCGAAAAGGACACGGTCAGCGACCTGAATTTCACGGTGAAGAAGGGGGAGAAGATTGCCCTGGTGGGTTCCAATGGGGCGGGCAAGACCACATTGGTGAAGCTGCTGTGCGGCCTGTATCATGGGGATAAGGGACAGATTCTGATTGGAGGGAAGGATATCCGCAGCTATGAGCGGGATGCCTATTATACCCTGTTGTCGGCGGTTTTCCAGGAGATCTATCTGCTGCCTGCCTCTGTGGAGAAAAACATTGCTCTTTGCCGGGAAGAGGACATTGACAGGGAGAAGCTGGAGAAGGTTATGGATTTATCCGGAATCCGTGATAAAATCGAAACATTACCCAAAAAGGAGAAGACGATTTTGATGAAGAGTGTCCGGGAGGACGGTGTAGAGTTTTCCGGCGGAGAGAAGCAGAAGCTTGCACTGGCCAGGGCACTGTACAAGGGCGGGAGTATTATGGTCCTGGACGAGCCAACCGCTGCTCTGGACCCGGTGGCGGAAAATGAGATTTACCAAAGATATAATGAACTGACCCGGGGAGCAACCTCTGTCTTTATCTCCCACCGGCTCTCCAGCACCAGATTTTGTGACAGGATTCTGTTTCTGGAGGGTGGAAGGATCACGGAGGAGGGTACGCATGAGGAGTTGATGGCGCTTGGGGGAAAATATGCCGCCATGTATGAAATTCAGAGCCGTTATTATAAAGAGGGAGAGGAAAAATGAAAAAAATGAAACAAGACATATATGTAATTATAAGAAGCCTGAAAGAAATTCGCCGGATTTCCCCGGGGCATCTGGGCCTGATTCTGCTGCAGGCAGTCTTTACGGCACTCTCTCCGTTTGTTACTCTGTATCTGTCTACCCAGATACTCAATGGCATTGTAAATCAGGCGGAACCGAGGCAGCTGTTTTTCTATGCGGCAGCCACGCTGACTGCCGGTTTGGCGGTGCATCTGCTGACCAGTTTTTTCAAGCATCTGCTGAATCAGAGGCAGTACCGTTTCTGGCCGGCCTGCAGAATGGCCATCAGTGACAAGATGATGGAACTGGACTATGGGGAGGTAGAATCTCCTAAAACCTATCAGCTGCGGCAGAGGATTGAAGATTATGAGAACACCGGGGGAGAAGGGCTGGGGAATCTGCTGTGGCAGTTCCAGGCGCTGGTTTCCAATGCATTTACCCTGGGATTTTCCGTTTCTCTGGCTGCCTCACTTTTTATGGCTTCTTACAAGGGGCAGGTTCGGGGTATTCTGGCCTTTGCGGCATCTCCCTGGGCGTCTGTTCTGCTTCTGGCAGCGATTCTGCTGAACGGATTCGTTGGCATGGGGCTTGGTGGGAAAATGGTAAAAAAGAGTCATATTTTGATGGAAGAGGTCATCGCTGCAAACCGTATCTACGGATATTATCTGGAGAACCATGTGCTGACTTACCACACGGGAAAGGATATCCGGATTTATGGGCAGAAGGCAGTGGTGAATGAGGAGATGGAAGAACACTACAGTGCCGGAAAGCATATGGTGGAGGGCCAGATTCGAAATGAGGCTAAATATACCGGGGGTGTCGCCGCATTCACTGCAATGCTGAGTTCTTTTGTTTATTTGTTTGTGGGCCTGAGGGCTTTGGCAGGGATGATCGGCGTCGGAGATGTGGTACTGTACATCGGCAGTATCAGTCGGTTTACGGAAGGATTTTCCGGTCTGGTGATGGCTTTGACCAGACTGCGGACGAACAATGATGCCATGAGGGCTTATTTCGAGTTTATGGATCTGCCGGTAAGCGGGAAGGGGGGAAACATTCAGCCGGAGGATGGAAAGACGGGAAGCATGGAGCCGGTAAACGGACAGTCCTTACAGGCATATTCGGCAGAGGGAATGCAGGCGAAAGCACAGGCAGGGGCTCCGGAGCAGGCGCAGACATGTACAGGGCAAAAACAGCAATACGAGGTGGAGTTCTGTAATGTATCTTTCCGCTACCCTGGCACGGAAACCTGGGCATTGAGACATATTTCCCTGAAGTTCCGGGCAGGAGAGCGGCTTGCAGTGGTGGGACAAAACGGCAGCGGCAAGACCACTTTCATTAAGCTGCTGTGCCGACTGTACGAACCGGAGGAGGGCCGTATCCTGCTGAATGGAGTGGATATCCGGCAATATACAGAGGAGGAATACAGAAAGGTATTTTCCGTGGTGTTTCAGGACTTTCAGCTTTTTTCCTTTTCGCTGGCCCAGAATGTGGCGGCAGGGATGACACCGGATGGGGACAGGGTTTCAAAGTCCCTTGAGCAGGCAGGGTTCGGAGAACGCCTGTCCGGAATGCCTCTGGGGATCCTTACCTGCCTGTATAAAGATTTCGAGGAAAGCGGGGTGGAAATCTCCGGGGGTGAAGCCCAGAAGATCGCTCTGGCCAGGGCCCTGTACAAAGATGCTCCAATTGTAGTCTTGGATGAGCCTACCGCTGCCCTGGATCCGGCTGCAGAATATGAAATCTATTCCAGGTTCAATGAGATTGTGGGAGGAAAGTCCGCGATTTACATCAGCCACCGTCTGTCTTCCTGCAGATTCTGTGATGACATTGCCGTATTCCATGGGGGAGAACTGGTGCAGCGGGGGACTCACGAGGAGCTGGTTGTCCAGGAAGAAGGGAAGTATTTTGAGCTTTGGAGAGCCCAGGCCCAGCATTATGCGGGGTAGGCTGCTGTTTACGGCCGGCTGACTGCCAATTCGTGAACAGGAACCGGGGTAGAAGGAGATACCCGATAGACTGTCTGCAAGTTTCTTGAATAATACAGCAATATTTGATATGATATTTCATACAGGGAATTCGTTTTGCAGGAAGGAATACCAATGACGATGTGGGGAATCTGACATTTGCGTCAGAAGTGATTTTTTCGAACCGGAGGGAAAGGGCTGCTGCGGCAGGGCATGCGGAAGATCATCCAAGCTTTTGACGGGATGCTTGCTGCCAATACGGACGCCTACGGATTTGCCATTTTGGCCGGGGACGGAAGGGCGGCGGTGTCCACGGCGGAAGGAATGAAAAATAATGGGAAACGACAGAAATAATGATTGACAGAATATCCGTAAGCATCTATAATAACATAGTGTGCGTGCGGATATTCCTGTTTTTGGCTGCAGAAAGCCATGAGAACTGGAAAAACCAAAGCACAGCAGACAGATAAACACTTAATATATGAAAGAGGTGAAACAGAATGCCAACATTTAACCAGTTAGTAAGAAAAGGACGCCAGACTTCCATAAAGAAGTCCACTGCACCTGCTCTGCAGAAGGGATACAACTCTCTTCACAAGAAGGCTACGGATGCATCCGCTCCTCAGAAGCGTGGTGTATGTACTGTTGTAAAGACTCTCACCCCGAAGAAGCCCAACTCGGCTCTGCGTAAGGTGGCCAGGGTACGTCTTTCCAACGGAATCGAGGTTACAAGCTATATCCCCGGTGAAGGACACAATCTGCAGGAGCACAGCGTAGTGCTGGTTCGCGGCGGCAGGGTAAAGGATTTGCCCGGTACCAGATATCATATCATCCGTGGTACCCTTGACACCGCCGGTGTTGCCAACAGGAAGCAGGCCCGTTCCAAGTACGGCGCCAAGAGGCCCAAGGCTGCAAAGAAATAAGTTTCGGGAAAGCGGAAACTGTTTTTTTGAAACAAGCGTCATTTTGGTCCACAAAAACGAAACTAAGAAAGTGTTGGAATTCTGTAATACACAGGAAGCTGTCTTTTACTCCCTGTAAAAGATGATTGTGGAAAGCTCCTTTTTCTATAATACAGAAATACAGATAAACAGCGCGAACACTTGGGGAAACACATGTGAGTACCGATGATCTATTGAAGGGCAGTGTCACTTGCTGCCAGAGTGTCCTGTATGGGGGATACAGAACAGATATATTTAATCTGACGTATCCGGGGAATACAGAGCACACTTTATGAATAAGGAGGGAAGAACCGTGCCACGTAAAGGACATATTCAGAAAAGAGATGTGTTGGCAGATCCTTTATACAATAACAAAGTGGTAACCAAGCTGATCAACAATATCATGCTTGACGGCAAGAAGAGTGTCGCACAGAAGATTGTATACGGTGCATTTGCAAAAGTAGAAGCAAAATCAGGCAAGCCTGCTCTGGAAGTATTCGAAGCGGCCATGAATAATATTATG
>CAJTXE010000007.1:116619-140034 GCA_910580225.1 uncultured Acetatifactor sp. | reverse complement strand
AAATTCAGTTTTGATTTTCCAATGTAAAACTATGGGTTATTTTATGATTGATGTAATAGGTGGTAACTATGTGCACAGCAGCAACTTATCAGACGAAAGATTTCTATTTTGGACGAACCCTGGATAATGAAATTTCCTATGGGGAGGAAATCGTGGTGACGCCCCGGAGATTCCGGTTTTCTTTTCGGGATATGGGCGCCCTTGATCAACATTATGCCATGATCGGCACGGCCCATGTGGCGGAGGGCGCTCCGCTGTATTATGATGCCGTGAACGAGAAGGGCCTGGGGATGGCGGGCCTGAATTTTCCGGGAAACGCCGTATACCGGAAGGCGGCAGAGGGCAGGGACAATGTGGCAACCTTTGAATTCATTCCCTGGATTCTGGGCCGGTGCGGCACGGTCAGGGAAGCCGGGGCATTACTGGAAAAAATCAATCTCACGGATACGCCCTTCAGCGACACGCTTCCCGCTGCAGGTCTGCACTGGATCATTGCCAGAAAGGACGGCTGCCTGACAGTGGAGTCCCTGGAGACCGGGCTTCAGATATACGACAATCCTGTAGGTATCCTTACCAACAATCCGCCCTTTGCATTCCAGATGTTTCAGCTGAACAATTACATGCATGTATCGCCGGAGGATCCAGAAAATCTTTTTTCAGGGCAGCTGCCGCTTGGCGTCTATTGCAAGGGAATGGGCGCCCTGGGGCTTCCGGGAGACCTTTCTTCCCAGTCCCGTTTTGTCCGGGCTGCGTTTACGAAGCTGAACTCCGTGTCCGGGACTTCGGAAGCGGAGAGCGTGAACCAGTTTTTCCACATCCTGGGCAGTGTGGAACAGCAGAGGGGCTGCTGCCATGTGGGGGAGGATAAATACGAAATAACGATTTATACTTCCTGCTGTAACGCAGACAAGGGAGTCTATTACTATACGACGTACGAAAACAGCCGGATTACCGCAGTGGACATGCATCGGGAGGAACTGGACGCAGAAAGCATCATACGTTATCCCATGCTCCGGGAACCCCAGATAAAACTGCAGAATAAGTGAGGAAGGGAAGCGGGTGAAAAGCCTGCACTGGGAAAGCAGGGCCTGCCCAAAAACATGGCATGTATAAACGTATGTGTAACAGAAAAGCGGAGAGGAGCAGTGCAGTGATTTTAAGTGTCAGCCGCAGAACCGACATCCCCAATTACTATTCCGAATGGTTTTTGAATCGAATCAGGGAGGGGTATCTGTATGTACGCAATCCCATAAATCCACATCAGATCAGTAAAATTATGCTGTCTCCGGAACTTGTGGACTGTATTGTCTTTTGGACGAAAAATCCGGAACCGATGCTGGCAAGGCTAGACGAACTGAATGCCTATCAATATTATTTTCAGTTTACGCTTACCGGCTTTGGCCGTGACATAGAATGCAATGTCCCCCACAAGAAGAAAACCATGATTCCGATCTTTCAAACATTGTCGGATAAAATCGGTAAGGATAGGGTGGTCTGGAGATATGATCCCATTATTTTTACAAAGAAATACAGCCCTGAATACCATATAAAAGCGTTTTCGCAGATTGCAGAAGAATTGCACGGGTACACATCCAAATGCGTTATCAGTTTTGTGGATATCTATACCAAGACGAAGAAAACCATGAAGGCCCTGGATTCCTTTTTCCTGCCGGAAACTGCTTTAACCGCATTTGCAGGAGAAATCGCATCCATTGCAGCCAGGCATGAGATGAAAGTTGCCACATGCGCAGAAACGGTGGATTTGTCTGCCTGTGGAATCGAACATAATTCCTGCATTGACAGGGAATTGATTGAGAAAATCATCGGGTATAAAATTCGTGCAGAGAAAGACAAAAATCAAAGAAAAGAATGCGGCTGCGTTGAAAGTATTGAGGTGGGTACATACAATACCTGTAAAAACGGATGCCAATATTGCTATGCAAACTTCAGTCAGGAAAGTGCAGCGCAAAACGGTAAGCGATATGATGTGAATTCTCCCATTTTGTGCGGAACAGTTACAGAAAAGGATAAAGTCACGGAGAGAAAGGTAAAGTCATTGAAGGAAGAGCAGGAAGCCTTTTCCCCCAATTTGACAAAAAGTAAGGTTAAATAATCAGATATGGAACATTTTTTCTTAGCTCTACAACCCACTATTGAGAACGCTGTACGGCACGCTATGGAGAAGATTCGCCGGGAAATTGGGAAGGAGCACATCTACAGTGCGGCCCTGGTCACCGACAGCGACTGTATTACCCTTTTCCTGGCAGTGAATACAGAGGAATCCCTGGCAAAGCGGGACAAGAAGGACCGGACACCGAAACGTCTGGCGGAATTACGGAAGTACTGGCCCAAGGAGTTTGTGGACCAGGTGGCGGACGGTTCCTTCAGTCTGAACCGCTATATTCCAGACGAGTGGGGTTACTCTGATGGGACTGACAGCGAACTAAATCAGGTCAGCCAACAGCTCTACAACCAGGAAGAAACCTTATCCGATGCAGATGAAGATACCTATGACGAAGTCCATGAGAGATTTCAGGAACTGCTCTTGGAGACGGCAGCCTGTGTTTTCGAGAGGCTGCGGGCAGAGGGGGTCTTTGGCCCGGAGATTGTCTGCTTTATCTCCATGTCCGACGATGATCGGACGCCGGAAATCGAGGACGTCTCCGTCCGGAGGCTCAACACTCCGGAACAGTATGAGCAGTTTCAGACTTGGGTAAGAACTTTTAACGGATAAGCAACAGGGCTGCCATACAGTTGTAATTATGCGCCCCGGGTGACTATTTGGGAAACGGAAACCTTCTGACCCATTCCACCACATAATCCGCGGTTTCCGCCACCGTTTTCCCGGTGATGTCAAAGGTCTCAAAAGCCGTTTCTCCCAATGTATTATGGGTTTTGAAGTATTCATTGTAGTCAATGGAACTCTGTATCCAGTTTTCATCCTGGATTCCTCTGCCTTCCCGCATGCGGTTCCGGAGCAGCTCCCTGTCGCATACCAGGGCAAGGCAGCGGATTTCCCGGAAAAACCGGCTGTTATAGGTTTTGGGGAGCTTGTCCAGATTGCCTGCCATGGTCCACAGAACAGGCTTTCCGGTCTGCATAAGATTTTTTGACAGACTTCCCACCTGTTCCACCTGATCGTAGTGGTCCGCCTCCGTCTCATGGGGCATAATACAATAAAACATATCCTTGTCCAATACCGTGAATTCCACTCTCCGCCGTATGATCTCCATGGCAGTGGTGGTTTTCCCCACACCGCTGCATCCGGTCAAAATAAAGAGGGGCAGCTTCACAAAAGGCCACCGGTTTCCGCATTTGGGACAGATGATTTCATTGTCTCTGACCGTCTTATCCCATTCATAATTCCCGCATTTTGCACAAATTCCGATCATTTTGACATCATTTTCCTTCCTGTTTTATATTGTCTGTAACAGTCCCCTGATCCGGGCAGCACCACATCTTTCCCCAGTATATCCTCTTTTCGTCTGAAAGTCTATACTTTGCGGTATCTGTATGAAAGAAGATTTTAAAGAATTCCGTGAAATGCGCCATGTTACGTCAGGCAGAGAAACCGTAAATGCATGAACAATAACGCGCAAAAACAGAAACACAAATAGGGAACTTTATGCCCTTGATTCTCGTCTGCAAAAGCGTTACAATAGAGATCAGTTCTAAAGACAATGTATACAGGAGGATCTTCATTATGTACGAAATGAAACCGGAATATTACACAGGCATTGAAGCCATTGACCAGGAACATGGAAAACTGTTCTCCCTGGCCGGGGAAACCCACGAGCTGTTAAATGACAATCTTCTGGTCGACAAAACAGAGAAACTCAACAGCCTGATTTCCGAACTGATTGATTATACCAGAATACATTTTTCCCACGAGGAGGCCTATCTGGAGCAGATTCACTATGACCGTATTGCGGAACATGCTGCCCTGCACCGCAGCTTTGAAGAAAGCCTGATGCAGTTTGATCTGGATGATATGGGAGAGGACGGAGAAAGCCAGAATGCATTTGTGGAAGATCTTCTTGGTTTCCTTATCACCTGGCTGATCAATCACATCCAGAGGACAGACATGCAGTATGTAAATCATAAAGGCTAATCTGATACAAAAATCTGAAAAAAGAGTTGTAAAACCACTGAAATGGTGGTAAAATAAACAGGAATTTGACAGGAAAGGCGGTGAGACGTATGAAACGATATGAAGTGCTTCTGGATAAGGAATTATTTCACGGCAGTGATATTGTACGCAGCTTCGGTTACAAAGCAGCGGTTTCAGGGGACAACTATGCCCTTTTTCAGGAAACGGATTGTTTTGTGCGCTGCTCATCGTGGGACGGGACAAGTGGAAGCATGACGGTTGTGTGATAAAATATATGTGAAACAGCATATACTGTCATGGCTCGGATGATAACCGGAAACCAGTACCCTGCGCGGACAAAAACAGTCTGTGCAGGGTATTTTTATGCCCTGAAATAAGCAGCAGAATAAAAGCCGCCCATTCACCGAAAAAATCAAATGCTGCGGCGGCAGAAAGAGAGGAAAAATGGTTCGTAAATATATTGCGACGGCTGGTATGGCCGTACAGGAAAAAAACGGAGGCGGTATTCTGTATCTGCTGCCGGATATCGTGATGAAGGTCATCTACCTGGTTCCGCTGATGTTTATCTGGAAAACCCTTACGGAGAGCGGGTACCAGGCGGAAATGTCCGTATCACAGCTTTTAAGCTACACCTATGTCAATGCCTTGCTGACGGATATGATGACTGTAAATACATATCTGACAGCATGGAATTACGATACAAGAAGCGCGGAGATGTTTACCCGCCCCCTGCCTGTATTCGGGCAGGTAATTTCAAGGACTCTGGGAAAATGGGGTCCCATGCTGCTCCTGTTTTCGCTGCCCATGTTCCTGGCGGCTCCCCTTCTGGGGATCAGAATACTGCCCGGCACGCTGTGGGCGATTCCGTCTCTGGTCCTTAGCGTGTCCCTTGGCTTTGCCTTTGAGTTTGTGTTTTTCTGCGTCACCATCAGACTGCGCAATGTCTCCTGGCCTGTCTATGTGATCAGGAAGGCTGTGGTATCCTTTTTCTCGGGTACGGTAATTCCCTTTCAAATACTGCCCTTTGGACTGGAGCGTTGGATCCGCTATCAGCCCTTCGGCAGCATGGGCGGGGCATTTCTGTCTTTGTATGTGGGAAGCGCAAAGGCCTGGGAGGTGATCCCGGTACAGATATTCTGGAACCTTGTGATGTGGGCCTGGGCGGTGGTGTGGTTCCGCAGGTCCAGAGAAAGGATGGTGAGTTTCGGTGGATAATGAGAAAAACAAAGCAGTTGGGGAAAACGGCGCAGTGAGAAACACCCCCCTTCACAAAGGGAGGGCGCTGCGGGGAATCAGGCGCTATTTTCAGCTGTTGGGAATCTATGCCCGGATGGATTTGGCCTCCCTGATGCGGGACGGAAAATTTATGGCCATTGTGATTACCGCTGATATGGTCTCCAACATATCCTCCATTTCCGGCATTTTTCTGCTGGCATGGAAATTCGGCGGTATCGGCGGCATGGATAAATTTGAGGTGCTGTTCATGCTGGCTTACGGCAATATCGTGATGGGCTTCCTCAATATGATGGGGGGCTGCAATGCCCTGTTTCCAAGCAGAATCATCGGCAGGGGACAGTGGGAGCACATGTTTATCATGCCTCTGTCTTATGGGGTGCAGCTGACAGTGGGGATTTTTCCCTTTACCGGTTCCGGCAGCTTCCTGTCGGGCATGGCCATGCTGTGGGTGGCAGTACGGCAAATGGAGACGGTTCTTCCCTGGTGGTGGCCCGGGGCGCTTCTGCTGCAGCTGCTGATCAGCATGGTAATCGTGGCAGCCTCCTCCTACCTGTTCGCAAGCCTTACGTTCTATGCGCCGGTACAGTGCGAGGAGATCTGCAGCACCGTGGTTTACAGCATGGGCCATGCCATGACATTTCCCCTGTCCGGCATGCCGCTGTACATCCGGTATCCCCTGCTGACGATTTTCCCTGCAGGGCTGACGGCCTGGTTCCCCACGGTGATTTTACTGGGAAAGGCAAATACATTGGAAGCATGTTATCCGGCGGTATTCGCACTGCTGCTGTCGCTGTGCGCCGCTTATTTTTTCAGGAAAGGATTTCGATATTATGTCAAAAAAGGAATTAACAGATATGTTTCAGGGGGCCATCGCTCCTAAGGATATTGCAGTCAGAATGGAGTCCGTGAGCAAGACATTCACCAGATGGCAGAGGAGAGATAATATTACGCAAAAGGAAAGGGTATCCGGACAGGAACAAGGCCCGAAAAAGGAAAATGCAAGAGAAAATGTAATGGAAGGAACAGGCGCTTCCGGGAAAGAACGTATGTTCTCGAAAGAGAAACGCAAAAGAATTTTCAGACAGGAGAAGACTACCGTGACTGCCCTGGACAATGTCTCTTTTCAGATCGGCCGGGGCGAATTTGTGGCCTACGCAGGGCCAAACGGAGCCGGCAAAAGCACCACCATGAAGCTGCTGTCCGGCATGCTTCAGCCCACATCCGGAGACCTGTCCGTACTGGGCATGTCGCCGGAGAAGGAGCGGATCGCCCTGATGAAAAAACTGGGAGTGCTGTTCGGCAATCGGACAGAGCTTTGGTGGGACCATCCTGTGATACAGAGTTTTGCGTGGAAAAAGGTGGTTTGGGACATCCCGGATGAGATGTACAAGCGCAACCTGGACATGGTCACGGAGCTTCTGGATATGGGGGAAATCCGGAACACCTTTGCCAGGGAACTGTCCCTGGGGCAGCGGATGCGGGCGGATCTGGCCATGATGCTGCTGCATTCGCCGGAGCTGATTCTGTTGGATGAGCCTACCCTGGGACTGGATGTGGTGGCAAAACGCCAGATGATAGAATTCCTGAAACGGATAAACCGGGAAGAAGGCGTGACGATTCTGGTAACCAGTCATGACATGGATGATCTGGAGGAGATGGCCCGGAGAATCCTGATGATTTCGGACGGAAAGCTTGCCTTTGACGGGAGCTTCGACGGACTGCGGGATATCACGGGCAATCTGACACATTTTACCGTCACCACAGACGGCAGGATGCCGGAACTGGAGGGCTGCAGGCTTCTGGGCGGGAAACATGGGGTGTTTGAATTTGAAGTGGACCTGTCCGGCCTGTCCATGAAAACCCTGTTGGGAATGCTGTCCCGGGCGGAGGGTATTCTGGATGTGGAAATCAGGAAGGCGCCCATCGAGCAGGTGATCGCCCAGTTGTATCAGGCCTGGAAATGAATGTATAAATTTCGGAAAAATAATAAAATTATCTGAAAATATTTTTAACTATTGACAAAGCAGTTGTAATTTGATATTATATAATCCCCTT
Source organism: uncultured Acetatifactor sp. (assembly GCA_910580225.1). GTDB lineage: Bacteria > Bacillota > Clostridia > Lachnospirales > Lachnospiraceae > Acetatifactor. The sequence continues at coordinate 132,632 of CAJTXE010000007.1, read as the reverse complement.
TCAAGAAAATTCCGGGGAGTTCCTATGGATACTCCGGAATTTTCTTTTTTGCCTACAATTGAATATTTTACCTTTCAGGTATCTGTCAGCATTGTCTGACAGAGTTGGGGTGCTGACGAGCACACCATACCTACTTGGCAAGATATGAATGGCCTGACGGCGATGCTCCATGTCCTCGGAGCATAAAAAATATAACTACCAGGAGGAAGCAATGATGATTACGATGGAGAACGTGTGCAAGTCGTACCGGATTGCAAAAAGGAACGCAGGTTTTAAGGAAGCTTTCAGGGCGCTTTTTCATAGAGAATATGAGGAAATTGCCGCCCTGAAAGACATCAGTTTCACCATCAAGGACGGCGAGATGGTGGGCTACATAGGACCCAACGGAGCAGGAAAAAGCTCCACAATCAAAATTTTAAGCGGAATACTCACTCCGGATAGCGGCAAAGTATCGGTGAACGGCAGGCTTTTGTCGAATACGGCTGAAATGAAGTCAAAACCCGGCGGAAAGCAGGATAAATGCAGCCGCATCGAGCATGTCAGGCAGATAGGCGTAGTCTTCGGACAGCGGTCCCAATTGTGGTGGGATGTTCCGGTCATAGATTCCTTTGAACTGCTGAAGGATATCTACTCCATATCAGACCCGGTTTATCGGGAAAATCTCGAAGAATTAATGGAATTATTGAATTTAAGGGAACTGCTGCGCACTCCAGCCAGACAGCTATCCTTAGGACAGCGTATGAAATGTGAAATTGCGGCATCGTTGCTTCACGGCCCTCAAATTTTGTTTTTGGATGAGCCAACCATTGGACTTGATGCTGTATCAAAGCTTGCGGTGCGGGATTTTATCAAAAAGAGAAATCAGGAGCATGGTACTACAGTGATTCTGACAACCCACGACATGCAGGACATTGAAGCCCTGACAAAGCGGATTATCTTGATCGGTAAAGGCAGGATTTTGATGGATGGCACCTTGGAAGATATCAAAAAAGGGGATGCGGGAATCGACGAGACACTGGCAGAACTTTATAAGATATATGAGATTTGATTTGTGGCGAAAGGAGTTTTGTCAAAATGAAAAGCAGAATTCATTTTATTGCGGCTGTGGCAGAGAAATATGTCATGAAGCTGTTCCTGATGCTGTATAAACAGCAGATTTGCTAGATTGGTATGGTTGCTTACATGCCTGTCGGGACAGGCTGAAAGGATTGCACATGAAAAAATATATCAGTTTCTTTCGTCTCAGAATGGTGATGGGACTGCAGTACAGGGTTGCCGCACTCTCAGGTATAGTGACGCAGTTTTTCTGGGGTTTTATGGAAATATTTGCACTGTATGCCTTTTATGAGTCGAATCCAGAGGCTTATCCCATGACCATGGAAGCCACCTGCGCCTATGTCTGGCTGCAGCAGGCATTTTTGGCATTTTTCGACGTTTGGATACTGGACGGAGAGATAACGGAGTCAGTGGTAAACGGAAATGTGGCTTATGAGCTGTGCCGTCCGCTCCACATTTACGATATGTGGTTTGCACGGGGAATGGCAAACCGGTTATCCAGAGCCTGTCTGCGCTGCATTCCCATTTTGTTGGTGGCGGGACTCCTGCCCAGACCATACGGTATTTCTCTTCCAGCGGACGGTCTGCACTTTGGACTGTTCGTACTTTCGCTGTTTCTGGGACTGACAGTAGTGGTGGCGTCCTGTACTTTGGTTTATGTATTTTCCTTTTTTACCATTTCCGCAGACGGAATCCGGATTTTATTTACCTCCATGTCAGAACTGCTGATGGGGGCAGTCATACCGCTGCCCTTTTTCCCGGAAAAGATACAGAGGGTACTGGAATTGCTTCCTTTTGCCGCCATGCAGAATGCGGCACTGCAGATTTACAGCGGGAATTTGTCGGGGAATGAGATGCAGCGGGCACTCTGTTTTCAGATTTTCTGGGTGGTCATGCTGATTGCAGGAGGGAAAATGCTCTGCAGGGCTGCCGAAAAGAAAGTGATGATACAGGGGGGCTGAAATATACCATGTCTTGCCATAGGGACAGTTGGAGAGCCGCCTCATATGTTAACCTCCCCTGCAGAAGCGGAATCCATAAGGGCAGGCTATAGAAGGGGCAGGTAAAGTGAAACATGGTGGAATAAATTTGATCGTAAGCTTTCAATTATTGATTGGTATAGGCGTCCAAGCGCCCAGTGGGGTATAAGAATGAAAAAGACAGATAGATACAAAGGTGAGAACAGGAAGAAGTCAGGCGGAGTAAAGACAGAAGCAGGTACAAAAATAAACGCCTTCCGTCTGTACAAACACTATATTTCTGTCATTATTCGCAGCAAAATGCAGTATAAAAAATCCTTTTTTATGTATTCGCTGGGATCATTTCTGGTGTCTTTTAATGTATTTGTAGGTATTTTATTCATGTTTTGCAGGTTCAGCAAGGTGAGGGGATTTACCTACAGCGAGGTGCTTCTATGCTATTCCATTGTGTTGACGGCTTTTTCTCTGGCCGAGATATTTGCCAGAGGCTTCGATACCTTTCCCAAAATGGTGCGGACGGGAAGTTTTGACAGGCTGCTCCTTAGGCCCCGGAGCATTGTTCTTCAGGTGTTGGGCAGTCAGTTTGAAATTACTCGCTTTGGCAGGCTGCTTCAGGCGGTGCTGCTGCTGGGATATGGTATCTGGAAAAGTGATGTCCGGTGGAATTTTGAAAAGGCGGTGACGGTGGTGTTTATGATAGCAGGCGGCACGGCTTTATTTAGCGGTTTTTTTGTCATTTATGCGTCTCTGAGCTTTTTTACGCTGGAAGGGTTGGAATTTATGAATATCTTTACCAATGGGTTGAAGGAGTACGGAAAATATCCCATGGGCATATATGGAAAGGGACTTTTATGGATTATGACTTTTCTCATTCCCTTTGCATTGGTGCAGTACTATCCGCTGTTATATCTGTTGGAACGGCGTTCCGGTATTGGACATATTTTCCTGCCGCTGGCTGCAGGACTGTTCCTGATTCCCTGTTATCTGCTGTGGCGGTATGGAGTGCGGCATTACCAGTCCAGTGGCTCGTGAGAGAGTTCGCTCACTGTTGCTAAAAGGAGTGAACGGTTGTTATATTGTTACTGTTCCCGGGTAGTTCCGCGAAGTGTTTTTGTGCGCATTTTTACACATACAATCCCTTCGATTTGACGGCAGGCGCCAAAATGAGTGTACTTTGCCCATTTTGTGTGCATTATGTTGCTGTGAGCGGCGAAGCCGTGAACAGTAATGTTATATTCAGCAGTTTTTATCAGGCAGGCTTATCAAGTAGACAAATGAGTTGTAACTATGTTACAATGACTTCAAGGGCATACAGATAAGGATTCACTACCTTTCCCCATTTGTAAAATGCTGTGACAATCACACATTCTTCTGTTCAGGAGAGGCTCTTTCAAATATAGTAATTTTTCCCGTTGAGAAATAGAGGTGGGAAATCGTGCAGGATACAAAAAAGATACATGTGGGACACATAATTTATAGGAAAACCAAACAAATAATGAACCTTGGGGTGATAAATCATGCTGAAGATACTGATTGCGGAGGACGAGGAGCCTATCGCAAATCTGATTAGAATGAATCTGCGCAGAGCCGGATACCACTGCACCTGGGCTCCGGATGGAGAGAAGGCGGCGGATTACATGGATAATGAGAAATTTGATCTCCTGCTTTTGGATGTGATGCTTCCCGGGATCAATGGCTATGAGCTGATGGAATATGCCAGGACACTGGAGCTGCCGGTGATTTTCCTGACAGCCCTGGGAAGCACGGAGAATAAAGTAAAAGGGCTGAGGATGGGGGCGGATGATTATCTGACCAAACCTTTTGAAATCGTGGAGCTTCTGGCCCGGGTGGAAGCAGTTCTGCGCAGATATCATAAGACGGAGACTGTGCTGAATGTATTCGATGTGGTGATTGATACGGCATCCCGGGCTGTCCTGCAAAATGGGGAGCCGGTACAGCTTACAATGAAAGAATTTGACCTGTTGCTTCTTCTTGCCCGGAACCGCAATATCGCCCTGTACCGGGAAACCATCTACGAGACCGTCTGGGGCGGAGAATACATGGGGCAGAGCCGGACAGTGGATTTGCACATTCAGAGGCTGAAAAAGAAGCTGAACTGGGACAATGAGATTGCCGCAGTCTACAAAGTGGGATACCGCCTGGAAGGCGAGGAGAAGATGACAAGATAGCAGTGCACGGGAAGGGAAATGAAACTGTTTTGTTCATAGCAGGCCATAAACTGTGGATCAGATGTATCTGCGGAACCGACAGAATGTTCGCAAAAGCCCGACATCAAAGCGGAAAGGATTCCCAATGAGATTTGCACATAAACTGTTTCTGTCCATGACGATACTGCTGACATTGATGTTTGCGACTTTTGGCATTTGGATGCTTTCCTCAGACTTCTCCAGTCTTCTGAACAAGGAAATTGAGCAGGGGAATAAAGACAGCCAGATGTTTCAGTTTCTGTTTGAGATGGGATATCAGTCAACAGAGGAATATGGAGAAGATTATGCTGTCAGTAAAACCCTGAACAGTATTGCCAGAAATGTGGAACGGGACGCAAGCCATATGTTTGTGGTGAAAAGTGACGGCATCTGGTTGTATGGCCAGGAGTATCTGGAAAATATGGGATTTTCGGATGAGGTCGCAAAGCTGACGGACTCTTTAAGCTCGGCTAATAACTATGGTTATTGTATCAGGAAAATAAACGGCGGCTATTATATGTTTACGGTAGCTGTGAAGGATGTTTCGACAAGCCGTATTTATCTGGGTATGTGCAGAGAACTGACAGCAATCTATGGAGACAGGGAAGAACTGCTTTCCAGATACCGAATAGCGCTGATATGTCTGCTTGCCGCAGGCGGCATCTGTATTTTCGTGTTGGCTCATTACATTACGAAACCTATACGCAGTCTGGATAAGCTGGCGGGGAAAATTGCGGATGGGGCATATGAACTGCGGTCCCGAAATGCAAGTCAGGATGAGATAGGGCAGCTGGCGAGAAATTTTAACCGGATGGCAGACCGTCTGGTAGAGCAAATGCAGAAAAAGGAACTGGAGGCAAAACAGAAGGAAGATTTTACGGCAGCGTTCGCACATGAATTAAAGACACCTCTGACCTCTATTATAGGCTATGCGGATATGCTCAATTCCATGAAGCTGACGGATGAGGAGTGCCATGAGGCTTATTTCTATATCTTTACTCAGGGCAAACGTTTAGAGAGCCTTTCACATAAACTGCTGGAGCTGGTGAGCATGGACAAGTCGCCCCTGGCCTTTAAGATGATTTCTACCAAGAGCCTGGAACACAATATCCGTACCACCCTGCGGCCGGTGTGGCGGCAGAAGGGCATAAAAGGGAAGGTTGAACTGGAGAAGGCGGTAATCCGGGGAGATGATGAGCTGCTTCTGTCCCTGCTGTATAACCTTCTGGACAATGCAGTCAAGGCTTTGGATAAGGGAGAGCGGAGTTTTATTCTGATGAAGGGCAGCTGTCTTAAAGGGCATTACGAGATAAAGATCGTGGATAATGGCAGAGGGATTCCGGCGGATGAGATCAGCCGAATCACCGAAGCTTTCTATATGGTGGACAAATCCCGTTCCAGAAAGGAGGGCGGCGCCGGGATCGGAATGGCGCTGTGCCAGAAGATCATTCAGCTCCACAACGGCAAATTGGATATAGACAGCCGTCTGGGAGAGGGAACGGTGATCAAAGTACTGTTTCCCAGAGAGACCGGAGACCGGAAGCAAAGAAAAATGGTGGCTGATTTATGAAAAATGCAGGGCAGAACAGGGTAAAACGTGGAAAAAAAAGCAGAAAAGAGAGGGGCCGGCGAAAGCTTTTTCCATATCTTATGGAAACGATTGTAATAGCAGTGGTGGTAGCAGCCGCAATTTCTCTTCCGCAGATCATATTTCAGGTACAAGACAAGCTGTTATGTGGCGGCACTACACTTGGACAGCGGGAGAGCATGAATGTGGAGTCGCTGAGCACTACTTATGAGATATCGTTGGGAAAGAGAATGCAGAAATTTGCGGAAGGACTGGCAGAAAACGAAAAATATTATGTGACTTCACAGGAACTCACAGTGGATGATACTCTGACAGAATATTTGTATTCAGAGAAGGGGCTTTATTGGAATGTGATCATACGGTTTGTGGAAGATTATCTGCTTCCGCCTCATCTCTGGGATGGAACCGGTTATGGTTATTTCGTTTCTCAATGGAAACAATATGTCATTTACAATGATAATTATGAGGAAGGGGTAAATTTCATTTTATGGTATATTGAAATGCAGGATGCGGAAGGCGCTGTCTTGAAATTGCTTGCAGATGCTGAAGATAATACTGTATACGGAATGAAAGCGGAGGGAAGTTCCAAGGAGGGCAGTCACTTTGGATATGATTATCTGCGGAATGCAATACGGGACGGCGAAGGCGCCATGGAAGCATGGACTTATTTGGCAATCTATTATGGAGCCATGTCTGATGAGTTAACAGATACCCTTTCGCTGGCAGAGAAAATGGGGGTTGATATCAAAGTTGCAAGTACGGAAAACGATACCACTGTAGTGGAGGTATCTGCCATTGATAGTCAGTTGACTCACTTTGATGAAGGCGATATGGAAATACAGCTGCGGAAACTGTTCAAATATAAACTGGAGACAAAGGGAAGAACCTGCTTTTTCCTTCCTTTTGGCAATGCAGAGCTGGACGCAGTAGTGGATATAGAGGACCAGGATTTTCAGAAGGAGATTTTATTTCCGAATGTGACCATAGGCATACGCCAGATTTATGAATTAATCCCGGAATTTGCATAAAAATGCCCTTGTACCGATATATTTAGAGAAACGAGGATAGGATAAAAAGGGGTTTTTGTGAATTTATCGGTAGGCATTCTTGTACACAGGATGTTGGAAGGGACGGTTCTGGCAGGCACCGTCATAGAACAGTTCATTGCGTATCTGGATAATCTGGTATGGGGACCGTGGATGCTGGTGCTTCTCCTTGGCAGCGGATGTTATCTGACACTGCGGCTGGATCTTCTGCCGCTGAAAAATCTGAAGTTTGCACTGCGCTGTGCGTTCGGCATGGAAGCGGAAAAGGGCAGGGAAGATCCGGATGGGGGAACAGGGGAGGCATATCACAGGGGGAATTCCGGAAAGCGGGCCGGGGATACATATGGAATCGGAGATCGGCTGTCGGAACAGAACGCAAACGGGGCTGCGGGAACACGACGGAACGGAGGAAGCGGCGGGTATGCGGGAAGACAGCGTAAACACAGATACGCCCCAGGCCGAAGATCCTCCGGCAAGGTTTCTTCTCTGGCTTCTCTGACCACAGAACTGGCTACCACCCTGGGAATCGGCAATATCGTGGGTGTGGCTACCGCCATGGTACTGGGCGGGCCGGGAGCGCTGTTCTGGATGGTGGCAACCAGTATTGTGGGAATGGCAACCAAGCTGGTGGAGAGCATGCTGGCAGTAAAGTACAGAGGCATGAACGACAGGGGGGAGATCGCAGGAGGTCCCATGTACACCTGCCTCCACGCCTTTCCCCACAAAAAGGCAGGCCGGGTACTGGGCTTTGCCTTTGCGCTGTTTGCGGTGACGGCTTCCTTCGGCATGGGAAATATGACCCAGTCCAATTCCATTGCGGACGCGGTATGGGTTGCCTTCGGCGTGCCAAAGGCGAACACCGGACTGCTGCTGACCATTGTTACGATTCTGGTGGTGTTGGGAGGAATCGGCGTGATCGGAAAGGTGACCCAGGTTCTGGTGCCCTTTATGGGTGTTTTTTATCTGGTGGGGGCATTGGCTGTGATTGTGACCCACTGGCGGGCGCTGCCGGGGGCAGTGGGCGGCATTCTGACGGCAGCCTTTTATCCGGAGGCGGTGTCGGGAGGACTCTTCGGCAGCATAACGGTGACGGCTTTCCAGTCCCTGCGGTGGGGTGTGTCCAGGGGGATTTTCTCCAATGAGGCGGGCCTGGGAGCTTCCGGTATCACCACTGCGGCTGCGGATACGGATGACTATGTACGACAGGGATATATCAGTATGACTGGAGTATTTCTGGATACGGTGGTGGTCTGCACCATCACGGGACTGGCTTTTGCGGTTTCCGGTGTACTGGGCAAAACGGATGCAGCCGGAAATCCACTGAACGGCACGGCGCTGACTCTGGCAGCTTTTCAGACCACTTTGGGGGAATGGGGAGGCAGCTTTGTAAGCGTCTGCATTGTGCTTTTTGCCTTTGCCACCATTATCGGCTGGGCGTATCAGGGAGAACGGGCTTTCGAATTCCTCATGGGCGGAAAATCAAAATACAATCTCTGGTACCGCTTTGTTTATGGGCTGACTGCTTTCCTTGGCTGTATTTCCTCCCTGGAAGCCGTCTGGAATTTCTCGGACATCTGCAATGCCCTGATGGCAGTGCCCAATCTGATTTGCGTCCTGGTCCTGTCCGGGAAAGCCTGCCGGGAAATCCGGGCATACCCGGTTCCGGGAGAGAAATCCATGGGGCGCCAGGGGAGGACTGCAGGGAAGGGCGCAGGCGGAAAAAAGGCTTTACACGCCAGATATTGATTGCTATAATGAAAACATGTGCGGCAGGGGCATGGCAGCACAGGACAGGATAGAGACGATACAGTCCATGGATTTACAGCAGATTTACAGAGAGAAAAGAGGAAAAGAAAAATGTCAAAAACTGTCGATTATTTTCTGCAGTATGTAAAAATTGATACCCGGTCGGAGGATGATACAGGGACTTCGCCCAGTACGCAGAAGCAGCATGAACTGGCAAAGCTTCTGACAGCGCAGCTGGAAGCCATGGGGGCGGCGGAGATTACCTATGACAGGGAGCATTGCTATGTCTATGCATCCGTGCCTGCTTCCCAGGGCTGTGAAAACGCGCCTGTGCTTGGACTGATTGCCCATATGGATACGGCTCCCGTGGTGTCCGGCAGGGATGTGAAGCCCAGAATTGTGGAAAATTATGACGGAAACGATATTGTATTGAACGAAAAGGAACATATTATTTTCCGGGCAGCCGACTATCCGGAACTGGGCAGTTACAGGGGACAGGATTTGATTGTAACCGACGGCACCACGCTTCTGGGAGGCGACGACAAGGCGGGGGTTGCGGAGATTATGGCTGCCTGCGAATACCTGCTGCAGCATCCGGAAGTAAAGCACGGAAAGATCCGGATTGGCTTTACCCCGGACGAGGAGATCGGCCAGGGAACGGCGCATTTTGATGTGAAGCTGTTCGGCGCGGATTTTGCCTACACTGTGGACGGAGATCGGTTTGGGCACATAGAGGACGGGACATTCAACGCGGCAGGGGCGAAACTTACCGTACATGGCGTCAGCGCCCATCCGGGTTCGGCCAAGGGCGCCATGGTCAATGCCATGCTGATCGCCTTTGAATTCCAGTCGATGCTCCCGGTTTTCCAGAATCCCATGTATACGGAAGGAGAAGAGGGCTTCTTCCATCTGGAGCATATTGAAGGGGATGTAGAGAAGACGGTAACCGAATATATCATCAGGGACCATGACAGGGCACTGTTTGAGCAGAAAAAGCAGCTGTTTCAGCAGTGCGCCGATTTTCTGAACCGGAAATACGGGGAAGGAACCGTGGAGGCGGAGGTTCAGGACAGCTATTATAATATGAAGGAAGTCCTGGAACCCCACAGGCATCTGATTGAAAACGCTGCCGAAATGATCCGGCGGATGGGCACGGAACCGGAGATCTGTTCTGTCCGGGGCGGCACGGACGGAGCAAGGCTTTCCTACATGGGGCTGCCCTGCCCGAACCTGTGTACGGGCGGCGGGAACTTTCACAGCCGTTTTGAATATGTCTGCGTACAGTCCATGGAAAAGGTCACGGAGCTTCTGGTAAGACTGGCAGAGAAATACGGCAGCGGATTATGAGAAGCCGGGAAGCAGCGGATTGCTTTGGATAAAACCTCTGCATATCCGGGCGCGGCAGGAAAGACTGTAACCTCCGAAAGGATCAGCAATACCTTCGGGGGTTTTTCCTTATAATGTGTTAGAAAAGCATCAAAAAGAAAACGAGCACCCCGCTTAAGCCATAAAGCGGTACGGTAAAAAACCGCATCTTTTTGGATATGATATGTTAGAAAGGGAGAAAATTCAAGAGAAAATGAATAATGAAGCTACGCATCATAATGAAATATATTTAGATAAAATAGATATCAATGCAGAACCTCCCGCAGAAGAACTCGCCCGCCAGTATTATTTCATGGCAAAATGCCGGGAGTGGGTTGGGAATTTTGAACGGGAAAATCACCGTTTTCCCACAGCCTGCGTCACGACTTTCGGCTGTCAGATGAATGCCAGGGACTCGGAAAAACTGTCAGGTATCCTGGAACAGGCGGGCTACCTGCTCGCGGAAGACGAGCATGCGGATTTTGTGATTTTCAACACCTGTACCGTACGGGATAACGCCAACCAGAGGGTCTATGGCAGGCTGGGTGAGCTGAACGGATACAAGCGCCGCAATCCCCAAATGAAGATTGCCCTTTGCGGCTGTATGATGCAGGAACCGACGGTGATTGAGAAGCTGAAAAAGAGCTATTCCTTTATTGATTTGATTTTCGGCACCCATAATATCTACAAATTTGCGGAACTGCTGTATACCTCCTTTCAGACAGAGGGCATGATAATCGATATCTGGAAGGATACGGATAAAATCGTGGAAGATTTGCCGGCGGAACGAAAATATTCTTTTAAATCCGGCATTAATATCATGTTTGGCTGCAATAATTTCTGCAGCTACTGCATTGTACCCTATGTCCGGGGGCGGGAGCGCAGCAGGAAACCGGAGGACATCCTAGCAGAAATCCGCAGGCTTGTGGACGACGGTGTGGCGGAGATTATGCTTCTCGGGCAGAATGTGAATTCCTATGGGAAAAATCTGGACAATCCCATGACCTTTGCGCAGCTGCTGACAGAAGTAGAAAAGATAGAAGGGTTAAAGCGCATCCGATTTATGACCTCCCACCCCAAGGATCTTTCCGACGAACTGATAGAAGTGATGGCACGGTCCGGGAAAATCTGCCGTCACCTGCACCTGCCCCTGCAGTCCGGTTCCACCCGCATTCTGGAGCGGATGAACCGGAGGTATACCAAGGAACAGTATCTGGAACTGGCCGGGCGTATCCGGGAGAGAATACCGGATATCGCCATTACCACGGATATCATCGTGGGTTTTCCCGGGGAGACGGCGGAGGATCTGGAGGAAACCATGGATGTGGTGCGCAGGGTAAAGTTTGACAATGCCTTTACCTTCATCTACTCCAAGCGTACCGGAACTCCGGCCGCCGCCATGGAGAACCAGGTGCCGAAGGAGCAGGTGAAGGCAGGATTTGACAGGCTTCTGAAACTGGTGCAGGATACGGCGCGGAGCCAGGTGGCAAAGTACCAGGGACAGGTCATGGAGGTCCTGATTGAGGAAGTCAACGACTCCGCCGAAGCCCCTGATGCTGCCAATCCCCCCAAAGTTCCCATGGTAACAGGCAGGCTCTCCAACAATACCGTGGTACATGTTCCGGGGGACGCATCCCTCATCGGCAAAGTGGTGAAGGTATGTTTGGATGAGTGCCATGGATTTTATTACATTGGCCATTGTGTGTAAAACCGGAGTCAGCCTTAGAGTCAGCTTTAAAAGGAAGAGGAATGAGGATTATGAGATTACAGGATCAACAGGAAGAGGAAAACATCCGGCAGGCATTTTGGAAGGCCATAAAACTGTACGGAAAAAACCAGGAGCTTGCGGAAACATACCTGGATATGGACAGGCAGGAAGAACCTGAACTTCTGAAGGAATTGAAGCCTGTGGATTTTACAGCCTCTGTAGGTTATGATATACCGGGCAGGGCCCGATATCCCCAGTGGCTTCAGAAGAAAAACAGAAAAGAGAAACTGGGGCGCCTGGTGCGTTTTCTGGTATGGGCAGGGGGATCCACGGCATGGCTGGCGCTGACAGGAGATTCTTCTGCCGGTGTCGAAGCTGTGGAGAAAATGCTTCTCTATTGTACGGGAGAACAGGGGGAGGCCCAAAAAGCAGCAGTCAGGGCCGCCATATGCGTGAAAAGGCTGCAGCGGGGCGATACAAGGGACACAGGAAAGCTGTGCGGACAGGGCCGGGAAAATACAGCCCTTTTCTTTCAGGCAGCGGAATTCTGCCGGGACTGTGACGGCTATTCCGCTACAGGGAAGAGAAGTTACGCCCGCCTGCTTCTCACGGCCATGTACCTGCGCCATACACCGGCAGAGGTCGCCGCTCCAAGGGCGGAACTCTTTTGGAATGACATGATCCTGGCCCTGGCGGATTTATCGGCTTTTGAACCCCAGGAGCGGAAAGCACTTCAGGATTTTGCACGGACAGCGAAAAAGGATACCCCCTTTCCCCGGCGCATTCTATCGATTTACCAGAAGAGACAGGAGATCAATCCGGCATGGTTTACGGCATGTGTTTTTCTGGCATTAAGGCATTCCGAAAGGTTTGAAATTCTGCTGCGGCTGACCGTGGCAATGGATTTTCAGTCCAGATGGCGAGTCCACGCTCCGGGAAGCTATACTCTGGATATCTGCAGGGGAATTGCGGGGGACACATGGTTTCAGGAGCGGATGGCGGAAATAGAGGAAATGCTGCCTGTCTCGGATGAGGCGTACATTCTGTGGGCGCTTCAGGCCGGATGCGAAGAGACGGCAGCACGGATGGCGGTGAAAAATCCGGAGGGAATCCGCAGTGCCGTGTCCCGGAGCAGTTCGGAACAATACCGTCTGCTGATGGAGATTGTGGGAAAGGCAAACCCGGCGCTTTACCAGGAGATGCAGGCCTCTTACAGAGAGACGTTTTTGGAAAAAACTGCATCCGAGCTGCTTTTGCAATATGACCCCCACAGGGAAACCGTCAAAGGGTATCTTCTGGGAACTCGTGCCGCAGGGGAACTGGATGGCTGCATGAAGGACTGGGAGGAGATTTTTCCCAAGGAGGAGCGATATGGGAAAATTGCGCTTTTATGGGAACTGAATGAGAAATCCATGTACTATCGCGCTGTGGTAGTGGAAGCCTTATGGAAGGAGACCGCTTTTTTTGCCGGATATCCGCTCTGTCCGGAATCCGGCCTTGAATCCCCGGCTTCGGAATCCGGTTCCCTGCTTTTTTCCGAACAACAGATAGAGAAACTGCTTCAGATCCTGGAGGAAGAGCAGGTTCCCCTGAAAATGCAGATGGAGGCATTGGCAGGCATATGCGGGGGTGTGAAAGAAAAACAGGCCCAAAGCGATTTACTGGAATTCTGCAGGGAAGTTTTTGCCGGAAGGAGGCAGCGGGAAGGAAAGGAACAGTGGGATGAGGGCATGAAAGCTGCGGTTTGGGAAGGGACAGAGCGCACCCGCTCCTTTGCCTTGAAGGTACTGGAAAAACTGGATCCGGAGGATTACCATAATAGCGTGCTTTTCTGCGCGGAAGACAGTTCAAAGCAGGTGAGAAGGCTGTTTCTGGAAGCCTGCAGAACACATCCCCAGTGGACGCCGGAGATTTTAGAGCTGCTTCAGGCGAAAAAATCCAAAGTCAGGGAAGCAGCGGTTCTGGCATTGGGAGAGTTGGGACAGCCTTCTTTTCTGGATGAAATCAAAAACGCCCTTGCCCGGGAAAAGAATAAAAAGGTGATGGGACTGCTGCAGAAATTGGCGGAAGAACTGGAAACGGCAGAGGAGGGCGGTAGTTCCCAGGTCAACGGGAGCGGGGAGGAAAGGCTTGCCGCAGAGATTTTCAGGGGCGGGAGAAAGCAGAAAACAGAGTGGCTGCAGGAAACCGGGCTTCCCCAGGTACACCGTGCAGACGGCAGTTCGGTTTCCCGAGAATACATATATGCTTTATTGACAGTTTACGGGGAAATGGATATTCTGGGTCGCAATCCGGACGGGGCAAAACTGGCAAAGCCACTGGTACCGGAAGAGCTGTCTGCCTGCATGCAGGCCGTTTATGCAAGATGGCTGCAGACAGGCGCGGAAGCGAAGAAGAGATGGGTGCTCTACCCCATATCCATTCACGGGGGAGAGGCGGTGGTACCCGTTCTGTCCCGCCAGATTCTGGACTGGGCGGAACATTCCAGAGGGGCCATTGCGGCGGAAGCCGTCAATGCGCTGATTTTCAACGGCAGCAAAGAGGCCTTTCTCACCGTGAACCAATTGGCGGCGAAATGCAAATTCCGCCAGATTAAAAATGCGGCGGTCAGGACCCTTTCCCAGGCGGCAGCCCGGTTGGGAATCAGCAGGGAAGAACTGGAGGACAGGATGGTGCCGGACCTGGGATTTGACCGGAGGATGGAGCGCCGGCTGGATTTTGGTTCCCGGCATTTTACGGTGCAACTGACAGAGGCCATGGAACTGGAAATTTTTGACAGTGACGGAAAGAGACGGAAAAGCCTGCCCGCGCCCGGAAAGCAGGATGATGCAGAAAAGGCACAGCAGGCGGCAGCGGAGTTGAAGCAGTTAAAAAAGCAATTAAAAAATGTGATTTCCACCCAAAAACTGCGTCTGGAACAGGCGCTCAGAACAGGGCGTTTCTGGCAGAGGGAGAAGTGGACGGAATTGTTTGTCCAAAATCCTGTGATGCATGCCTTTGCCACTGGGCTGATCTGGGGCGTGTATGATCAGCAGGGCATGTTGAAGGACTCCTTCCGCTATATGGAGGACGGCAGTTACAACCGGGCCGACGGAAACGAATATGAACCGGGCGCAATGACTGACCGGGAGGAGGGAACCATCGGATTGGTACATCCCCTGGAGCTGACCCGGGAGGATTTGGCGCTCTGGAAGGAGCAGCTTTCCGAATATGAGATTTCACAGCCCATTGCGCAGCTGGAACGTCCCGTTTACCGTTTCGCAGAGGAAGAGACGGAAGAAATGGCAGTTGCCCGCTTTGAGAACAGGGAACTGGACGGACTTGTGCTGTCCGCAAAGCTTCTGTCTGCGGGATGGGTTCGGGGAAAAATACTGGACGCAGGGTTTTTCAGCAGCTATTACCGCATTGACGGCAGATTCGGCGCCGAACTGACCTTTTCCGGCGCTTCCGTGGGATATGAAAGCGGGGAAGTTACGGTGGAACATCTCTATTTTTACCGTTTTCCGGATAACATTGGGGATGGAGGAGACCTTGAACGGTTTCGCCGGGAGAACCGCTGCAGGCCGGAAGACATAAGCCCCCGGTATTACAGCGAAGTGGTTATGGAGATTGCAGGCGTGGCGGAAGAGAGGCATTCCCAATTGCCGCCTGTTTGACGCAGCTGTTTTTGTATTGTCATTTTTATAATATCTTCATTTATGTCTGGAAATATCGATAATTATATGTTACTATTAAATCACCGCGAAAATATCTGTCAGAATAATATATGGCAGATATTTTCAAGTGTACCTATTTTATAAAGGAGAGGAGACGAAAAAATGAGGACGATATGGAGAAAATCGAAAACTATATTAGCATTGCTTCTTGCATTGTGTATGGTTACCTCAGGAACGGATCTGACTGTATTGGCAGAAGAACCAAAATTTGTTGATACCGTTATTTCCGATGAAAGTATTCCTGCAGATGGAACGTCGATTCCGGAAGCGCAGGAAACAGACGCAGAAGAAACAGGGGGGGAAGGTATCGTGTCCGAGGAGCATGTTCCGTCAGAGGCGGATGCAGCTGAATCAGAGGAAAATGCTTCAAAAGAGACAGACTCTCCGGCGTTGGCAGAAAATGATTCTGATGTAATGATCTCATCAGACATGGAAGGAGCTGACTTGGAAGAAAACATTCCGGGGCAGACAGAAGCTGCTGATTCGGAAGGAAACATTTCAGAAGAAACAGAAGCGGCCGAATCGGAGGAAAATGCTTCGGAGGAGACAGATATTTCGGTGTCAGCAGAAGATGATTCTGACGAAACGATTTCAACAGACA
>CAJTXE010000007.1:18468-116519 GCA_910580225.1 uncultured Acetatifactor sp. | reverse complement strand
CGGAAGGAGCTGACTTGGAAGAAAGCATTCCGGGGCAGACAGAAGCTGCTGATTCGGAAGGAAACATTCCAGGAGAGACAGAAGCGGCCGAATCAGAGGAAAATGCTTCAGAAGAGACAGATATTTCGGCGTCAGCAGAAAATGATTCTGACGAAACGATTTCAACAGACACGGAAGGAGCTGACTTGGAAGAAAGCATTCCGGGGCAGACAGAAGCTGCTGATTCAGAAGCAGCAGGGTCCGAAGAGGTCGGAACAGATCTTTCCGTTCCGGAGGATGAGAGTGCAGAAAACGCAGAAGAGATTGGGACGGAAGAACTTCAGTATGTATGGGTTGATCTGGGCACAATCGAGACATCTGTGCCTCAATGGGATTTTTTTGGACTGGATGAAAACGGAAAAGCCACATTAAAAGAGGGCAATTACGAGAAGTGGATTGACCGGATTAATATGGACCAGGAAGCATATGCGCTGAACCTCTATAATAAATTGGTTGAAGGCGCGGATAATGATGGAGAGAATGATATTCTGATTGACGATGCCAGTTTTGCGGCCGGTCAAATTGAAGTTGTACAGATGCCATATGCGAATGAGGAAGAACGTTCAAGGATAGCGGCGGAGGCGGGCGCTTATATTCGCGCGGCATTCGATGCATTTGACAGGGATCACCCGGAAGTGTTCTGGCTGTCTGGTCAAACCATAATGCTTTATTCTTTTGGAAACGGCAAAGTGACTTTCTATTTTGTGTTGAAGAGTGATGAGTTCGATATACGAAAAGACAACTATCAAAGTGAGGCGGCAATCAAAGCCGGGATTGCCGAGAGAGAGAGCTGCATTGCCAATATAGGAGTAAAAGGAAATACTCCGGTTGAAAAGATTACCTACTTTAATGACTGGTTAACAAAGCATAATCAGTATAACACGATTGTATCGGGGGGAGGTAATGGCCCTGAGATGGCACATGAATGTATGAGCGCCCTGAAGGGAAGCATCGGTACAGAAGGTCCGGTTTGTGAAGGATACGCCCGTGCTTTTAAGATACTGTGTGACAGAGTTGGGATTCCCTGTGTACTGGTAGATGGGAATGCACGCAGCAGCAACGCTGACAAAGGCGGAGCTCATATGTGGAACTATGTACAGATTGACGGCGCGTGGTATGTTGTCGATGTGACATGGAATGATCCTACAGGCGGAAATGACGGGGCGGTATCCGGTTACGAAAGAGAAAGCTGGTTACTGGTGGGAGCTGAAACCGTTATAGGTAACATGGATATTAATGTTATCACATCTCACCCGGCTGAAAACAGTCCTTCTAATAAAAGTCCTGCATTTGTAAATGGCCCGGTATTGAATAATACTGCATATGTAAGAAAAGCTCCAACGGCAGAGTTTATGACTACAAATATGAAAGAAATTTATACCGGCAGAGCCGTAGAGGCGTCACGAATGGATCTGAAAGTAACTCTGGACGGTGCTTTGGTTTCAAACCCCAGTGTTACCTATTTATATAGAAGCAGCCAGGGGGGCGAATATACGGAAGGTCTTCCGGTTAATGCCGGTACCTATGAAATAAAAGCCAGGATTGCTGCCAAAAGCGGTGAATATAATGCCGCAGAGAGTTCCAATACTGTGACCTTGACAATCGAAAAGAAAACGCTGACAATTACTGCACAAGATCAGACGATTTCCTATGGAGAAGCTCTCACGGCAGCTGTTTCCATGGTGAATGTGGAAGGATTGGCAGAGACAGACCAGCTGAGCAATATCCAATTGGCAGCAGACGGCAGTGATGCAGGTTCCTGGCAGATTATTCCGTCGGATGCCCGCATTGTAAGAGGAAATGTAAATGCAGCTGCCAATTACGAAATTACGTATCAAAATGGGACGTTAACGATTAATCCCATTGACTATGATGATAAGACGGTTCAGACACAGTTTGTTATCTGGAAGGACGGCAAGTTCCAGGAGCCTGTTTTTACAGATAAAAACGGGAATCCGGTAGAGGGTACAACAAAGTATACTTATAAAAATACAGAATATTCAGACTACAGTACCTTGGTAGATGTATTGAAGAAACTGGACAATGGGGATGAAGGTTCCATTGGGTATGAGTTCGTGCCCCAAAGCGGCAACTATCAGGGAAAGAAATCGGGAGAGATTTCCTTTACGGTTATGACTGTCAGCTTTACAGCAGGTAATGAGGCGGCAACAGCACAAAATGCGGTGACTGTTAAGGCTGACCCTGTATATGGTGAGACATGGAATGATATTTTGACATTGAATTCCGGTCTGAAAGCAGAATTGAACGGTGTCCAGGACAGCAGCGGCTTCCGTTTGGACATGACAGGAACCGAAAGGCCGGGAGCAGGAGTATATGATATCAACGTATTATACAGTGGTACACTTGGGGGGTATGAATTTACCGATGTGACTGTCTGCACAGTAAAAGTGACTGTGGGAAAAGCCGGTCTGACTGTGAAAGCCAACGACGGGACTGTTACATATGGCGATATGCCTGAAAACAATGGTGTCACCTACAGCGGTTTTGTAAGCGGAGAAGACGAGAAGGTACTTGGCGGGACTCTGTCTTACAAATATACCTATAAGCAGTACGAAAATGTAGGAGATTACAAAATTGTGCCTTCAGGTCTTTCCAGTGCAAACTATGATATCAAATTTGAAGCAGGAAAGTTGACTGTATCAAAGCGGCTTGTGACATTACAATGGGAGAATACAGGAGAGGACCGCTATTACAATGACGGCAGAGCTGTTATTGCAACTGCAGGTAATTTGGTAAATAATGATGCACTTACGGTTCTGGTATCCGGAGGTGAGTCCAACACGGTAGGTACACATACGGCCCGGGCTACAGGTTTAAGCGGTGATAAAAGCGGAAATTATATATTACCGGAGGATGCCGCAAAGGATTATATCATCAGACAGTCTGGTTCAGAAATTGTAAATGTGACAACAGATAAAACGGAATATCATTATGGAGAGACCATTACCGTGAACGCCACAGTTGTTGCGACCAATATTGCGGCCAGGAATTTAAATCCGGCGGATGGACAGATTGCGCTTTTCCAGGGGGAGGTTCAGCTCGGAGAAGCCGTGACTTTAAATGAGAATGGAACCGGAACTTTAACTTACAGGACAACCGAGAAACTGCTGAATACAGGGAAACAGGAACTGAGTGTGCGTTTTCTGGGAACAGATAATCTGGCATCCTCTGTTTCGTCAAAATCTGTTGAGATCAGGCCCAAGGCGCTGGCTGTCGATTTCAGCGGCATTGTGAAGAAAGTTTACGATGGTACAACTGTTTCTGACGGTACCGGTCTGACTCCGGAGTTTGAAGGAAAAATTGAAGGTGATACAGTACTTATTTCTGCGAAGTATGTCTATAAATCAGCTGCAGTGGGTCAGTGCAGGGTAAAAGTCAGCGATATGAAACTGACAGGCGAAGATGCCAAATGGTATTCTTTAACTGCTTCCGAGGTAGAGGGTGATTGGGGAGAAATTCTCCGCAGACAGGTAACAGTTACCGCAGAAGCTCAGAGCAAAGTATATGGAACAGAAGAGGATCCTAAACTGACTTATCAGACATCGGGAATGGTGTCAGGTGAAGTACTGTCTGGTCATTTGATCCGTGAAGAGGGCGAGACAGTGAAAGAAGGCGGATATGGTATTCTGCAGGGAACTTTGACAGATGAGAACAATCCGAATTATGCGATCCATTATGTGGAGGCAGTGATGTCGATTCAGCCCAAACCGGTGTCCCTGATCTGGAGCGGTGAATTTGCTGCGGTATATGATGGGCAGGAACACAGAGTTACGGCTGAAGTAAACCAGGATGATCTGGTAGGCGACGATAAAGCACAGGTAATCAGTTATGAAAATAACACGGCTGTCTCGCCTGGCACTTATACGGCAAAAGCTGTTGCACTGGATAACGTAAACTATACCATAGGTACTCAGAACTCCACACAGGAATGGACCATTGAGGGTATGAGTATTTCTGATGCCGTTATAACATTGGACAATAGCCCTCTGGTTTATAATGGAAAGGAACAGACCAGAGAAGTGGTATCTGTTACATTGACAGGAACGGATGGAAAAGAAATTCTCCTGGTAAAAGGAACAGATTATACCATAGTCAATGATACCAATGTAAATGCTGGAAATTATATCTTGAAGGTGATGGGAAAAGGAAATTATACAGGTTCTGTTTCCGCAGAATATACAATCGAAAAAGCGGTTGAACCCGAAAAGATTCCGACAGCTGAAGAGACGAAAATTCAGCTTCCTTCCGATATTAACAGCATGGATAAGGTAGCGCTTCCTGATGGTTGGGTTTGGGAAAATCCAAAAGCGGAACCAGTTCCGGGAGGTATGGTGGAAGTAAAGGCAGTTCGTCAGGATGCAGGTAATTATGAGAAAAACTTTGAAGTGATTTATCAGATTTCCAGAGAGCCGGAAATAATCGTGGAAACAGACTATGAGTATACAACTGATTCAAATGGCCGGTTGGTAAAGCAATATCAAATTGGAGAAAGTGACGAAATTGTGATTAAATCCAGCGGTGCACTGGATCGGTTGAAAACTTTGGAAGTGGATGGAAAGACAATTGATCCTGCGCATTATTCGTTGAAGAGTGGATCTACGATCCTGACATTTACAAAAGCTTATATGGATACGCTTTCTGTCGAAAATCACAGCGTAAAGCTGACTTATGAAGTTGGAAGTGTGGAAGTATTGATTCAGGTTTCCAAAAAGACTTCTGAGGAAACAAAACCGGAAGGCGGAAAGCCGGAAGAAGAAAAGAAGGACGAGCCAAACCAGGCTGACGGTGCAGGGACGGTAACGTCTCCGAAAACCGGAGAAGACAGTTCTGTTGTAACTTATCTGATTCCGCTGTTTCTCATGCTGGCAATATTAAGTATATATGGAAAAAAGAAATCGCAGGAGAGAATGACGGATTAAATTTGTATGCAATTGCCGCTTGTTTGACGCAGCGCAGTCTGCCATGGTAAACTGAATTCATCGTAAGGTCTGACGAAATGGAAAGCGCAGCGGCGCGGAAACGGAGGAAAGCGATGAATATCGGAGGAATTATTAAGTACAGGCGGCAAAAGCAGAACATGACTCAGGGGGAAGTGGCAGCGTTGCTGAATGTTACGCCTCAGGCAATATCCAGGTGGGAGATGAATATCTCCTATCCGGATATCGCCATGGTACCTAAGATTTCGGAAGTTCTGAAGGTAAGTGCAGACGAGTTATTGGGTATAAAGCCCCTGTGGGAAACCGACTGCAGAAGGCAGGAAGAAGCCACGATTCTGAACGAAACCGATTGCAGAAAGCAGGAAGAAGACCCCATTCTGAACCAGAGCCAGGCAGACAGTATTTTCGATTATGTGCCCATTCCTTCTGAAGGGAGAGGCAGGAAAGTATTGGTTACAGACGATGCAGAGTTTATGAGAATGATATTGACAGATATTCTGACTTCAAAAGGGCATACTGTTTTGTTGGCAGAAAACGGGCAGGAATGTCTGAATATTCTGCAGAAGGAAACAGTGGATGTATGTGTATTGGACATCGGGATGCCGGTAATGGACGGGATGGAGACGTTGCGGCGGATTAAAAAGGAACATCCGGATTTAAAAGTGATCATGTTATCGGCCCGTTCTCAGGAAAGCAGTGTAAAATTGACGCTGGCGCTTGGGGCGGATGCTTTTGTGGTGAAACCTTTCCATGAAGAGTGCCTGATCCAGCGGACCGGGTGATGTGGGGAAGGGAATCAAAACGGAATAAACCAAAATATTTCGATTGACAGGATAATATTTCCTGTGTTACACTGACCATGATAAAGGGAGTAGCTTGCATGGATGCATTCCATGTTTACCTTGCCGTCAATACGATTTTCTTCCGGAGTAAGTCCGCGGAGGTGAATCCGGCTTTGTAAGTGAGAAGCGAGACTTTGTTGTATAGATATTATGCAGCAGAGTACTCGCTTTTTTAGCCAAAGGAAAGCGCTGTTTTTTCAGAGGATGACCTGCATGTCTCGGGGGATAAGGGCTGTGCTGTCAGGGAAAACTTTCGGACAGGAGTACAAGAGCTGCGGTATTGAAAAAGGAGGAAAGGTAGAGATGGAAATGGGAGAAATGTATGCTCTGGCTGTGTCGCTGTTATTATTGGTTCTTGGGTTTGTGCTGCTGGTGAAGGGAGCGGACCGTTTTGTGGACGGCGCCTCCGGTATTGCCAGGCGCTTCGGTATTCCCCAACTGGTTATCGGGCTGACCATTGTGGCCATGGGTACCAGCGCGCCGGAGGCCGCGGTGAGCATAACGGCTGCGATGAAGGGGAATGCGGATATCACCATCGGCAATATTCTGGGCAGCAATATTCTGAATATTCTGATTATTCTGGGGTTGTCCTCGGTGGTGGCGCCTCTGGCGGTTTCCGCCCACACCCTGTTTCGGGATATGCCGTTCATGATCGGGGTCACTTTGCTTCTGCTGTTTCAGAGTTCGGGAGGCGCTGTGGGATTTTGGGAAGGGACGGTGCTGACGCTGCTGTTTTTGGCCTATATGGGCTATCTGCTGCATACGTCGGTGCGGAAAAACCGTGTTTTGGAGCCGGGCGGAGATTTGACGGCCGCCTCTGTTCAGGGGAAAAAAGCCTCCTTTTGGCTCTCTGTTCTCAGCACTCTGGGAGGCCTTGTGATGATCGTGCTGGGAAGCCAGATCGCAGTGGACGCGGCCACGGATCTGGCCAGACTCTTCGGTATGAGCGAGAGGTTTATCGGTTTGACCATTGTAGCCCTGGGGACCTCCCTGCCGGAGCTGTTTACCTCTGTGGCCGCATCAGCCAAGGGAAACGCGGACATTGCCATCGGCAATATCGTGGGCAGCAATATTTTCAACATCCTGTTTGTGGTGGGCGTGTCCGCGCTGATTACGCCGGTTCCCTTTTCAACGGAATTTTACGCCGATATGTGGACGGCGGCCGCGGCAGGGGTTCTGCTTCTGGTCTGCAGCGTAAAAGGGAGAAAGCTGGGACGTTCCGGCGGAATAGCCATGTTGGTTGGATATGTTCTGTATTTTATTTTCATCTGTCTCTGACAGACAGGGGATGTGAACGGAAATCCGGAAACATTCCCGGATTTTTCACCAAAAACCGGGAATAAATAAGGAAAAAAGAAAGCGGACGTAAAAAGCAAAAAGAACGCACAGGAGAAAAGTATGGATATTTTTAACGCACTGACATTGATCGGCGGCTTAAGCCTGTTTTTATTCGGTATGAGCGTCATGGGACAGGCACTGGAGCGCAGGGCAGGCGGAAAGCTGCGGGCCCTTCTGGGAAAATTTACCACGGGCCGGGTGGCCGGGCTGCTGACGGGACTGGCGGTGACCGCGGTAATCCAGAGTTCCTCGGCCACCACGGTAATGGTGGTTGGATTTGTCAATTCAGGGCTTATGACATTACGGCAGGCCGTCAATGTGATCATGGGAGCCAATGTGGGAACCACGGTGACGGCCTGGATTTTAAGCCTGGCGGGCATCGACAGCGGCAGCTGGTACATCCGCCTGCTGAAGCCCTCCTCCTTTACGCCCCTGCTGGCCCTGGCGGGCATCATTCTGTATATGTTCTGCAAGGGAGAGAAAAAGAAAGATACAGGCATGATTTTTCTGGGCTTTGCCACGCTGATGTTCGGCATGGAGACCATGTCCGGCGCGGTATCCGGACTGAGTAAGCTTCCTGCCTTTCAGCAGTTGTTCGTCATGTTCCGGAATCCTGTCCTGGGCGTTCTGGCGGGAGCCGTGCTGACTGCCGTTATCCAGTCCAGTTCCGCCTCCGTCGGTATCCTGCAGGCCCTGGCTGTGACGGGGCAGATATCCTACGGCGCGGCCATTCCCATCATCATGGGCCAGAATATCGGTACCTGCGTCACAGCCATGCTTTCCGCTGTGGGAGCCAACAAAAACGCCAGGCGGGCGGCCATGGTGCACCTGTCCTTCAACTGCATCGGAACGGCGGTATGGCTTACCCTGTTCGGCGTGGCCAGAGGGGTTTTTCACCTGCAGTTTCTGGAGACGCCGGCCTCTCTGTTCGGCATTGCGGCGGCCCATACCGTATTTAACCTTCTGTGCCTGCTGCTGATGCTGCCGCTCTCCGGGGTACTGGAAAAACTGGTGACCCGGATGGTGCCGGAGGAGAAGCAGAAGGAGGAATACAGGGAACTGGACGAGCGCTTTTTTGCCGCGCCCTCCATCGCCCTGGAACGCTGCCACAGGGTAACCGGGTCCATGGCGGAACTGGCTGTGGAATCCCTGAAAGAGTCCATTGCCGCATTGGGAAATCTGACGCCGGAACTGGCGGACTCCATCCGTCTGAAGGAAGAGAAAACGGATTATTACGAGGATATCTTAAGTACCTATCTGGTGAAGCTCAGCGCACTGCAGATCTCCGCTTCCGACAGCACGGAAGCAGCCAAGCTGCTGAAGATCATCGGGGATTTCGAACGGATTGCCGATCATGCCGTGAATCTGCTCAGAGCGGCGGAGGAAATGGCGGAAAAGGAGCGGACATTTACCGACGAGGCCCGCCGGGAGCTGCAGGTGCTCTGCGGGGCGGTGGAAGAGATTCTGGATCTGTCCCTGTGGGCATTCCTGGGACAGGAACTGGAGGCCGCCGCCATGGTGGAACCTTTGGAACAGGTGATAGACCGTCTGAAGGAGGAGATGCGCACCCGGCACATCCGCCGCATGCAGCAGGGGGGCTGTTCCATTACGGCAGGATTTGTCTGGTCGGACCTGCTGACGGATCTGGAGCGGACCGCGGACCATTGCTCCAATATCGCAGGCTGTATCCTGGACATGGCCAGGCAGAACATGAGCCTTCATGAACAATTGCGGGAATTCCGCAACGGAAGCGAGGAATACCGCAGGAAGTTCCAGGAATTTCAGCAGAAGTATGTATTGGAATAGTCAGTTTAAAAATATCCGCCTGTGGCTAATCCAGCGGCCCTCCCGCATTGCAATAAATTGCATGCTGGCAGATCGTTGGATTGCAGCCCCGCAGGTGGAAAAATTTTATAAATTTTTCATTTTTTTCATGCAAAAGTCTCATTGCGGATATCATGTGTGTTATGTTATACTTAATCATGTATGAGTATCCGGAATCTTTCTTTATTATTGACCTGTTATTTTGAGGGGAATCTGAAAATACTCCGGATGTAGACGAGGGAAACAAGGAGATGCGCCGTATGCAGAAACGTATTTTGGTAGTGGATGATGACAAGATGAATTTGAGGAGGACAAGTCTGATTCTGGAGAAGCAATATGACGTGCTTTGGGCGGAATCCGGACAGGAAGCGCTTGATAAGCTGAAAGGAGAAAAGGTAGACCTTATCCTGATGGATATCGCAATGCCGGGTATGAACGGCATCGAGGCTTTCGAACGCATCAAGAAAAGCGGGATGGACATTCCTGTGATTTTCCTGACGGCATCAGGGCATGAGGATAATGTGATGACCGCAATCCGCATGGGAGCGGCAAATTATCTGAAAAAGCCATATATGCCGAAAAATCTGTTGGCACGGGTTGAAAAGGAGTTTGAGAAAGAATGAGAACGGAATCCCAGACAAGCATGCACCTGCTCATGGCGGGTACTCTCAGCATATTGAGCGCACTGCTTTGCCTGATTACATTGACGATGTCATGGGAACTGTGGATGGTTCCCATGATGATTTTGGCCTGTCTTGTGGTGTGGTGGCTTCACATCGGAAGAGTGGGCACGGAAATGCTGTATGAAAATATCTGCACAGGGCTGCTTTTAACAGAGTTCTTCTTTTTCGGGGTACATGAATCCAGTCTTTTTGACATTGCACTTGTAGCCTGCATCGTGCTTCTGCTTCTCTCCCTGCTGGACAGGAAGCGTCTCCTGTACATAGCCGTAGCCCTGTATGCATCCCAGCTTTTGTATCATTTTCTGCTGCTTCACACCATCAGCAACAGCATGAGGGGCGGTGATGTGCTGCGCCTTCTGATGGGTGCCTGCGGAGTTGTGGGGTCGGTAATCATTGCCAGATACCGAATCAACCGAAGACGGCGGGAGAAGGAGAAATACGGCAGTATGCAGGAGCAGCTGGCAACGGCAGTGCGCCAGAATGCCGACTTTCTGTCCAATGTCTCCCATGAACTGCGCACCCCTGTCAACATGGTCATCGGCATAAGCGAAGTGACTTTAGGGGAGGACATCGCTCCCAAAATCAGGGAAAATATTCTGTCCATAAAAATGGCGGGAAAGCGGCTGTCAGGCCAGATAAACAACATACTTGACTACACGGAAATAGTTGAAGGAACTCTGTCGGCTGCCAGGAAACCCTATTCGATCACGTCGGTGATGAATGATATTGTCACCATGATGGCGCTGCAGAATACCGGCAAGCTGGAACTGGTGTTTGACATAGATCCGAAGCTGCCTTCCATGCTTGTGGGCGATGCGGAGAAGATTTCCCATGTGCTGCGGATTTTGCTGGAAAACTCCATAAAGTTTACCGAGGAAGGCGGTATCAACCTCTGGATAGGATTCCGGCGGGAGACTTACGGAATCAATTTGGTAATTGAGATCTATGACACCGGTATCGGAATGACTTCCGAGCAGCTGGACCAGATTGTGGATGACTTCTATCAGGCGGATTCCGGAAGCCGCCGATATGTGGGCGGCCTGGGACTGGGGATTCCCATTGCAAGGGGGCTGCTTCATTCCATGGGCGGATTTGTCCATTTTGAAAGCGCAGAGCAGCAGGGGCTGCAGGTACAAATCACCATACCCCAGGCGGTGGAGAACGACACGCCCTGTATTCAGGTTCCCAATGCCTCCCAGGTGTGTATTGCCTGCTTTTTTAAGCCGGAGCGGTACAGCAGGGATGAGGTGAGAAGATATTATGACAGAATGATACTTCACCTGGTGGAGGGACTTGGCATTGAAGGCTATCAGGCCCATAACTTCGAAGGACTGCTGAAGCTGCAGCGGGACCACAAGCTCACCCATGTATTTATTGCCCAAACAGAATATATGGCAAATCCGCCCTACTATGAGGAGATGGCGGAGCGGACTTTCGTGGCGGTGATTGCGGAGAAGAACTTTATCCTGGAGGAAGACAGCAGGCTGCTTGTGCTGCACAAGCCTTTCTTCGCGTTATCCATTGTGAATTTACTGGGCGGTGTGAGGCAGAGCGACGGCTTTGAGGAGGCCCAGGCCGCAGGCCGCAGGCCCTTTACCTGCCCTGACGTCAGGGTGCTGGCCGTAGACGATGAAGAGATGAATCTCATGGTGGCAAAGGGGGTTCTGGGCAGCTACGGCATCCAGGTGGACACCTGCTTAAGCGGAAAGGAAGCGGTTGAAAAATGTGCCGATACAGAATATGATGTGGTATTTTTGGATCACATGATGCCGGGCTTTGACGGCGTTGAGACCCTGCGGCGCATCAGGGAGATTAACGGCGGGGCTTTGAAGGAGCTGCCGGTTATCGCCCTTACTGCCAATACCATCAGCGGAGCCAGGGAAATGTTCCGGAACGAAGGCTTTAACGAATTCATTCCAAAACCCATTGAACGTTCCGTTCTGGAAAGGGTTCTGCGCCGGGTTCTGCCGGAGCGGCTTGTGCGCTACGAGGCGCCGCAGGCCGCCCAGGAGCAGGCGATGCGGGAAGAAACGCAGGACGGAACGGAAAACGCACGGAGGGAAGGCGAACCGGGGGATACCGGAATTTCGGCTGCGGGAAGCGTCTCCCAAACGGCAGAAAAAGAACAGGATAGGAATTTGCCTGATGATTTATCTTCCCGAACCGAGGATTCAGACGAAAATGCCGGACCCACCTACGGTTCTCTTGTGCGGGCCGGTATCAATGTAGGTCTGGGACTGGAGTACTGCGGCGGAGATGAGGACTTCTATCGTGAAATGCTGCAGATGTTCTGTGAGCAGAGAGCGGAAAAGGAAGCGGAGCTTACGGCCTACTATGAAGCCGCCAACTGGACGGACTACGGAATCAAGGCGCATGCCTTGAAGAGTACGGCAATGACCATCGGTGCTGAGGCGCTTTCCGCCAAGGCCAAAGAACTGGAACTGGCAGGCAAGAAGGCCGATGCGGAGTCTGTCAGAATGAACCATCCGGTGCTGCTGCAGATGTATGCAGAAGTATGTGAAAGCATATCCGGTATATGATATTAGGGGGTTGACATGTTTAAAAGATGGCTGGATATTATTTTCGATCATAAAATCAGTCTGCGGGAGCGTATGTTCCGCCTTGTCACCGGCATCAGCATGGTGGCCTTGGTCTTCATCCTGCTTCTGGGCCGGTTTACAGCGAATATGATCATTTTGCCGGCGAGCCTTATATATATGTACATGGTGGCAAAGTACAGTATCCGGAAGGAGTGTATCAATGCAGGCGCCACGGCTACTGTTATCCTTCTTCTCCTGCTGTTTCCCATAGTCTTCTTTACAGGCGGCGGAATTTACGGCGGGGTGCCGGAGTGGTTCGTACTCTGTTTTATCTATATCAGTATTACCCTGGAGGGCAGGCGGAAGGCCGTTTTTTTCCTGTTATGTGCGCTGGAGACGCTGGGCTGTTATTATCTTGCCTATTTTCGGCCGGAACTGGTACTGCCAAATACTACGGCCCAGGCGTATTTCGATTCTGCCCGTTCCGTTATCGTGGCAGGGTTCCTTACAGGCGTGCTGCTTCTGTTCCAGAACCATCTCTATGAGGAAGAGAAAAAGCTTACCATAGCGCAGAAGAAGGAGATCGAGGAGCTGAACCAGGCGGAGAATCACTTTTTCTCCAGCATGAGCCATGAAATCCGTACGCCGATCAACACCATCATCGGACTGAACGAAATGATACTGCGGGAAGCCATATCCGACGAAGTGGCCGAGAATGCCAGGAATATCCAGGGCGCCAGCAAGATGCTGCTGACCCTCATCAACGATATTCTGGACCTGTCCAAAATCAAATCCGGAAAGATGGAGATTGTGAATACATCCTATGAGACAGGGGAGCTTTTTTCCGAGATCGTGAATATGATCTGGATAAAAGCCAGGGAAAAGGGACTGGAATTCAAATTGCAGGTGGATCCGTCCATGCCCAGTATGCTCTGCGGCGATGAGGTACGCATTAAGCAGGTTCTGATCAATCTGCTGAACAATGCGGTAAAGTATACAAAAGAGGGTTCCGTAACCCTGTCTGTCCGCTGTGAGCGGGTAGGGGTAAACCGGGTCCGGGTTTGGTATTCCGTGGAGGATACAGGCCAGGGGGTGAAGAAGGAGAATATCCCCTATATTTTCGATGCTTTCAGACGGGTGGATGAGAAGAAAAACCGTCACATTGAGGGTACCGGTCTGGGACTGAGCATTGTGAAACAGCTTGTGGAGCTGATGGGCGGCGAGATCAGCGTCAACAGCGTCTATATGAATGGCTCCACCTTCCTTGTAACCCTGGAACAGGACATCATGAGCGAGAAGGAGCTGGGGACGTTTACGCTTAGCTCCCGGGTAAAGGTACATGAAGGAGAGCAGTATAGACAGAGCTTTGAGGCCCCCAATGCCCATCTGCTGGTGGTGGACGACAACGAGATGAATCTGTTGGTGGTGAGCAAGCTGCTGACAGAGACAAAGATCCAGATTGATACGGCTTCCAGCGGCGCGGAGTGTCTGAAACTGACCCAGTATCAGCATTATGATTGTATCCTGATGGATCATCTGATGCCGGAGATGGACGGCATCGAATGTCTCCATGCACTGCATGCCCAGCCCGGCGGCCTGTGTCAGGATGTGCCGGTGATTGCGCTGACCGCCAATGCGGGAAGCGACAATCAGCAGATTTACCGAAAGGAAGGGTTCAGCGGCTATCTGGCAAAGCCTATCAGCGGCGCTTTGCTGGAGGCTGCGGTATTGAGCATTCTTCCCAGGGAGCTGGTACACTTAAGCGAGAATGCCAGTCAGTCTGAAATCGGGAAAGATGTGCTGATCTTTGAGAAGGCAAATCGGATTTCCCTGATGATTACAACGGACAGTGTGTGCGATCTTCCGGAGTCTCTGATACGGGAATTCGGTATTCGTGTCCGTCCCTACTATGTTTGTACGGACCAGGGGCGTTTTCTGGACGACGCGGAGCTGATGGCGGATGAATTGCTGGCCCATCTGGCAGAGGGAAAGAACGGCATCTCACAGCCTCCTGATGTGGAGGATTATGAACGGTTTTTCGCACAACAGCTTACGGATGCACAGAATATTATCCATATTACCATGGCAAAACATGTCAGTGAGGGATATCACAATGCCCTGGAGGCGGCGAAATCTTTTGAGAACGTGACCGTGATTGATTCGGGACATCTCTCCAGCAGCATGGGGCTGTCGGTTTTGTATGCCGCTCATATGGCGGAGAACCATGCCACAAAAGAAGAAATCGTGAAGACGGTGAAGAGACTGCGGCGATACATTTCATCGGCATTTATCATAGACAGTACCCATATGATGTGCAGATCCGGGCAGATTTCCAGAAAAGTGCAGGTGATGTGCGATGCCCTGCTGCTGCATCCTATCATTGTGCTGCGCAACAGCCGGATGGCAGTGGGCAGTTTGGAGATGGGCAGTTTCAATCATGTGATAAAGGGCTATGTCAGGAAGGTGCTTGCGAATGCCCGGAATATCGATAAAAGGATTCTGTTTATCACCTATGCGGGAATGGATGAAAAGAGTCTCCAGTATATTCAGGATCTGGTTCGGCAGTATTGTCCTTTCGAGCGGGTATACCTGCAGAAGGCCTCCTCTGCCATTGCCAGCAACTGCGGGCCGGGTTCCTTCGGGCTGCTGTTTATGAAGAAAACTGATGTGGCGATTTCGTTTTCGGAGGCGTCCAAGTAGTGGGTCGGGCACATAAACCACATGTATTTTGCGGTTTGTGTGCCTGTAACTTTTTGGTATAGCTTTTTTTGAATTTATGGAAAGCGGGGGTTGGAATGAAGGTTCTGGCAATTAACGGAAGCCCGAAAGGCAACAGAAGCAATACATGGAAACTGACAAAGCGTTTTCTGGAAGGGATGGCGGCAGGAGTCAGGGAGAATGAGGAAGCGCCGGAAGCGGGTCCTGTGGGACAGAACGGGGAACGGCTGCTGCGGGAACTGCAGGTAGAAGCGCTGCAGATAAACGCTCTGGAGATACATCCTTGCCTGGGGTGTTTCTCCTGTTGGAATAAGACTCCAGGGACATGCTGTATAAAAGATGATATGGAAGAGGTAATTCAAAAGATTTTGTGGGCGGATGTGGTTATATGGAGTTTCCCCCTGTATTACTATACTGTGCCGGGAGGAATGAAGAATCTGATTGACCGTCAGCTCCCCATGGTACTGCCCTACATGGTGGACGACGAAGGACAGGCAGGCAGCGGCAGCCATCCTTCCCGCTATGATATGGGCGGCAAAAGTACGGTTTTGATATCCACCTGCGGATTCTACAGTGCGGAGGGGAATTATGACGGGGTGTGCAGCCTGTTTGACCATATATGCGGCAAAGGGGAATACACATCTGTTTTCTGCGGTCAGGGAGAGCTGTTCAGGGTGCCTGAGCTGTCCCAAAGAACAGAGGAATATTTGAAATTCGTATATACGGCGGGAAAAGAGTATGTTCAGAAAGGTATTAAGCCGGAAACCCGGGAAAAACTTGGCCGGCTTTTATACCCCCGGGAGGTATTTGAAAGTATGGCAGACGCCAGTTGGGGCATTGACAAAGAGACCGGTGAGAAGGAGCCGGAGGCGCTGGCTTTTACCCGGCAGATGGCAGCCCTTTATCGGAAGGAGAGCTATCCCGGAAAAGACCTCATTCTGGAGATGTGTTATACGGATTTGAATGAATGCTATCAGGTGATACTGGGAAAGGAAGGGAGCCAGGTCCTCACAAACGGTTCCGGGAAGGCAACTACCAGGATTGAGACGCCGTTTACCGTGTGGCGCTCCATTGCTGCGGGAGAGCTTCGGGGAGATGAAGCTCTCATGAGACATATGTACCGTGTAAAGGGCGATTTCAGCTTAATGATGAATTGGGATGCCTATTTTGGGAATCCGGAAAGCAGTCAGGGGCAGACGCCCATTCCGGGGGAGATGGCATCGGAGAAGCCAGACGCAAATGATGACAGAGAAAAGCTTTTGGGGGCACATTGTAACCAGACGGGAGTGGGAATGCCCACACGGGGGACCAATATGAATCTGCTGCTGATTCCATGGATTGTTTTTTGGGTGGCCGTTCCCATTGACGGCTTTTGGGGCAGCTGCCTGACCCTGGCTGCCTGTGTGGGGATGCCGCTTCTGTTTTACAGGAACAGAAAGACTTTCTACGATCAGTTGAGCGGGGCGCTGGTGGCGGGCTTTTCCATACTCTCCCTCATGGGTGTGTCCGGACGGATTGTGGTGTCGTTTTCCTATTTTGTATTCGGAGCCATGTGGGCGGTCAGCTGTCTTTGCAAGGTTCCGCTTACAGCCTGTTATTCCATGAACCGATACAATGGGGAGGCTGCTCTGCGCAATCCCATATTCGTGAGAACGAACCGTATATTGACATTGCTTTGGGGGATTCTGTACCTGATTACACCGATTTGGACTTATCTGATTATGGGGACGGAGATTGACGGATGGGTGGGAGCCGTCAATTCCGTCATTCCTGTACTGATGGGAATTTTTACGGTGTGGTTCCAAAGATGGTATCCCGCCAGGCTGGCCCGGGGGTGAGATCTTGTTGTAAAACCGTTTTTTTTGCGTGGAATAGGTGTTGAAAAAGAGAGTTCGGAAGAGTATACTGGGTATAACACATGTACATAAACCCCTTGACACTTCCCCAACGTCACCCCTTATGATGTCCTTAACAGGCAGCTGCGGCTTCTGCTGCAGCGCCTTATATACCAATAGCCGCATATGCCGATGTTTTTGGGGGAAGCAGCGCCAGGAAGGAAGAACGGCTGTAAGAGCGGAAAAGAAGAATCGTTAGGACGGAGCTTTGGGTTCTGTGAAAAAAATCCGGACCCCAAAACGGGAAAAGGGCAGCGGCGGGAAAGGACGGGGTGCGTTTTATGAAGGAAACATTGTACACGGCGGGGGAGATCGCCAGGATTGCCGGGGTGTCGCTTAGGACAATACGGTTTTATGATTCAAAGGGCCTGCTGAAACCGGTAAGCCATTCGGAGGCAGGATACCGGTATTACAATCAGAAGTCTGTGGAGATTCTGCAGCGGATTCTGATGTTGAAATATCTGGGATTTTCCCTGCAGAAAATTCAGCAGATTCTCCGGGAACAGGATATGGAACTGGAGCTTTCGGAGCAGAAGGCGCTTTTGCAGCAGAAAAAGAATCAACTGGAAGAGCTGATTTCCGCCATCGAGATGATGGAACAGAGCCGGGAGGAGGATAAGTGGAATTTCCTGCTCCGGCTGCTGAACCTGCTGACGGAGGAAGAAAAGGTGAAGGAGCAGTACAGAATCTCTTCCAATCTGGAGAAGCGGATCCGCATTCATGACTACAGCACAAATCCCCAGAAGTGGATGGACTGGGTGTACGAGCGCCTGGAACTGAAAGAAAATGACCGGGTTCTGGAATTGGGCTGCGGCACGGGGCTGCTGTGGCAGGAGAATATCCACAGGCTTCCCCGGGGACTTCAGCTGACGCTGACAGACCGTTCGGAGGGAATGTTGGAGAAGACCAGGGAAAATCTTGCCGGGTATGGGGATTTGCTGGAGGAGAGGGGCATCCGCATCATCTGTCGTCTGGAGGATGCGGACTGCCCTGTTCTGGAGAAGGATTTTTACGACTGCGTCATTGCAAATCATATGCTGTACCATGTGAAGGAGCGGGAGATATGCCTGGGCGCCGTGGCCAAAAGCCTCAAGGCGGAGGGGACTTTTTTCTGTTCCACCATAGGCAATGAGCACATGCGGGAGCTGCATGAACTGGTGAAAGCCTTTGATCCGCGGATCGAAATGCCCTATACCAGTATGACTGCGGGCTTCCGCCTGGAGAATGCAGCCCTGCAGCTTCAGCCGTTCTTTTCCAGGATTGAGCGGATGGACCAGGAAAATGACCTGATTGTGGACGATGTGGAGGCGATTTATGAGTATGCCCACTCTTATCCCGGCAATGCCGCCTGTATCCTGGAACAGCGGGAAGAAGAATTCCGCAGGGCGCTTGCAGAGCGGATGGAGAGAGAAGGCGCTCTGTTTATCCGCAAGGCTACCGGGATGTTCCGCTGCCGGAATGTGTGATCAAAGGGCAGCAAAGGAGTGCGCATAATACAGGAGAAGGGAGAGTTAAAGATGGACAAAGAGAGACGGGAAAGGATTTCGGAGGCGGTGGGGTTGATTCACCAGGCAAGGGAGATTCTGGAGGAGGTGTTGGACGAAGAGCAGAAATGCTATGAAAGTCTGCCGGAGGGAATGCAGAACGGGGAGAAGGGCGAACAGATGCAGGAGAACATGGAGATCATTGAGGATGTGTTGGGCTGCCTGGAAGACGTGGACGATTTGGAAGATATTTCTTAGCAGATATGTCAGGGCAGCTGCGGCAAAACCGGAAAGGATGAAGAGGGACACATGAAAAAACACACAGGATCAGGCAGGATTGCCGCGTTTTTGAAGAAGGAAGCCGTACTCTGCATTGCGGCCGTACTGGCGTTTGGTTCCATGTTTCTGGTGCCGCCGGATGCCGGATACCTGAATTACCCGGATTACCGGGTACTGGCGCTGCTGTTTTGCCTGATGCTTGTGATAGCCGGCCTGCAGGAAATCGGGCTGTTCCGGTATCTGGGGCTGCGGTTTCTGGGAAAAATTCGAAATACGGGCGAACTGTGTCTTTTGCTGACAGCACTGTGCTTCTTTGGCAGCATGCTCATTACCAATGACGTTGCATTGATTACATTTGTACCCTTCGCCGTTATGGTGCTGACCATGGCAGGACAGCAGAAGCTGCTGATTCCGGTGGTGGTGCTGCAGACCATTGCGGCGAATCTGGGCAGCATGCTGACGCCCATCGGCAATCCCCAGAACCTGTACCTGTATACGGCGTTTGCATTGTCCATGGGGACTTTTCTGGGATATATGCTTCCGCTTGCGGCAGTTTCCCTTGTATTACTGGCGGGCGCGGCGCTGCTGACAGGCAGGGAGCCGCTGTCCGTGAAGTACCTGCAGCCGGAGGCGCCTGACAGACGGAAACTGGCGGTATACCTTGTGCTGTTTCTGGTCTGTCTGACCTGCGTGCTCCGGCTGCTGCCCTGGCCGTTGATGTTGGGGATAGTGGCGATTGGGGTGTTTATCACGGACAGGAGCCTGTTTGGAAAGGTGGATTATTTCCTGCTTCTGACTTTTGTGTGTTTTTTTCTGTTTATCGGCAATGCCGGGCGGATTCCGGCGGTTTCGTCTCTGCTGAAGGAGCTGATTCAGGGGCGGGAGCTGCCTGCAGGGGTAGTGTTGAGCCAGGTGATCAGCAATGTGCCGGCGGCGATTCTGCTGTCCGGGTTTACGGATCATGCCAGAGGTCTTCTGTACGGCGTGAATATCGGAGGCCTGGGGACATTGATTGCCTCCCTGGCCAGTGTGATTTCCTATCGGCTGTACGGGAACAGCGAAGGCGCCGAGAAGGGGGTCTATCTGAAGACTTTTACCCTGTACAATGTGGTGTTTCTGGCAGTTTTGTATGCGGCGGCTGTTATTCTGCTGCATTTGGCTGTATAAGATAAGGTTGTTTGACAAAAGGAGACGAATATGTATGCCAATCTGACAACACTTTGTTATATAGAAAGGGAAGAATGTTATCTGATGCTGCATCGGGTAAAAAAGGAACGGGATGCCAACAGAGATAAATGGATCGGTGTGGGCGGACATGTGGAGGCAGACGAATCGCCGGAGGAATGTCTGCTGCGGGAGGTGTATGAAGAAACAGGGCTTATTCTGACTTCCTGGCGTCCTCGTGGGATCATCACTTTTACTTCGGATGTCTGGGAGACAGAATATATGTTTCTATATACTGCAGACGGTTATACAGGGAAACTGAAAGACTGTGACGAAGGAACTCTGGAATGGATTGAGAAGTCGCAGGTGTACGAACTGCCTGTCTGGGAGGGAGATAAGGTTTTCTTCCGGATTTTGGAAGAGGAGAGGGGATTTTTCGATCTGAAACTTCGTTATAAGGGGAACCGCCTGGAGGAGGCTGTGTTGGACGGGCGACGGTTGTGCTGACAGAGTAACGGGACTCAGTGTAAACACACAGAATGGAGTCTTGACACAGCCCTTTTTTTATGTTATAAGTGTATTAAGTCAATTAATACGCTTAGTGTGCTTGATACACAGAAGAAGTGATGATATGAGTAGCGTTTCCAGGAAAGGAAAAGGGAATGATTCTGTTGGATTATCGGGACAAACGCCCTATCTATGAACAAATGGTAGAAAAGTTGGAACACCTTATTATCAGCGGCGGATTGGAACCGCTGACCAGGATGCCCAGTGTGCGCAGCCTTGCAATGGAGCTTTCCGTGAATCCGAATACCGTCCAGAGGGCCTATGCACAGCTGGAGCAGGATGGCTATCTCTATACGGTATCCGGAAGAGGGACATTCGTGACGTCAGAGAGCGACTGGAGGGAGAGCAGGCAGGAAAGGATTTTCGGTGAGTGGAAAAGTCTTACGGTAAAGGCGAAAGAGGCCGGGCTGTCAAAGGAGAAGCTGGATAAGCAGATGCAGCAGATTTATGAAGGTGAGGTGAGAGGTAATGATTGAATTTGAGAATGTAAGTAAGAGCTTTGGTTCTGTAAAGGCTGTGGATCATGTGACAGCTAGAATTGGAGAAGGACATGTCTTTGGACTGATCGGGACCAATGGTGCTGGAAAGTCCACTTTAATGAGGCTTACCTGCGGTATCATGAAGCCGGATCAGGGCAGTGTTATCGTGGACGGAGAATCGGTGTATGACAATCCTGCGGCAAAGGCAGAGATCTTTTATATTTCAGATGACCAATATTTCTTTAAAAGCGGGATGCCCAGGGATATGCTGTATTTCTATCAGACCTATTATCCTGCCTTCAACAGAGAGAAATGGAAAATGCTGATGGAGAAGTTCGGATTGGACGTAGAAAGGAAGATCAACACTTTTTCCAAGGGCATGAAAAAGCAGCTTTCCGTGATCTGCGGGATCTGTGCCAATACGAAGTACCTGCTCTGCGATGAGACATTCGACGGACTGGATCCCGTTATGCGGCAGGCGACAAAACGTCTGTTTATCAGAGAGATAGAAGAGAGAGGATTGACACCGGTGATTGCCTCTCACAATTTGCGTGAACTGGAGGATATCTGTGAATACGTGGGGCTGCTTCATCAGGGAGGGATTCTGTTTGAGAAGGATTTGGAAGAAATGAAGCTGAATCTTCATAAGGTTCAGTGTGTGGTGAAGGAAGAGGTCATGCTGAAGCAGATTAAGGAAGGATTGGAGGTTTTGACCACGGAAAACCGAGGCGCACTGTATACTTTTACAGCAAGGGGACAGAGACAGGAGGTGGTAGCATTTATGGAACAACTGAACCCTGTGTTTTATGAATTGCTGCCGCTGTCCCTGGAAGAGATCTTCATCAGCGAAACGGAGGTAAAGGGTTATGACATCAAAGAACTTATTTTTTAAAGCCATGAAAGAAGATATGCGTCATAAGCTGTGGATGGCTGCGCTTTCTGTCCTGGGGAATTTCCTGGCGCTTCCGGTGGGATACATGGTCTGGAGAAGTGAAGTTTTGAAAAACTGCGGCGATGTGGAAAGAATCCTGACACAGGGAGGAAACTATTTGCAGCATATTTTGGAGGATATCATTGGCTTCTGTGCCGGCTATGTCATAGCGGGAGGTGGTCTTGTCGCTATTGTCCTGGCGGTGATTACGGGGCTGGGCGGATTTCGATATGTGTTTCACAGGAATATGGCAGACACCTACCATAGTTTGCCGATCAGAAGAAATATGCTGTATGCTGTCGGATATATAAACGGTATTTTGATTTGGATTATTCCTTTTATCATAAATCTGCTGGTGATGTTCTTTATGGCATGGAGACTGCTTGGACAGCTGGGAGGCGGTGGGAGGATTTGGGAACTGGCAGCGGAGATGTTTTTGGATATTCTGGTATTGCTGGTGATTTATTTGTTGGTGTATCATGTAGTACTGTTGTCGGTAATGCTCAGCGGCAATGTGCTGAATACTATGTTTTCTATTTTGCTGCTGGGTTTTGGAGCAATTGGCCTATACGGTCTTTTTATTGCCTATTTCGATGCCTATTTGGGGACCTACAGCAGTCAGGCTGTGGATATAAGTCTGGCAGCATATATTTCCCCGCTGTCTGCGGTACCTTATCTGCTGGTGATGAAATTTGATGGAGTCAGAGGATGGTATCTGTGGAGAGGGATTCTCTTTTGCGTGGTACAGGTTATCCTGTTTGGCGTGGCGTCCAGGAGGCTATATCGGAGACGGGCTTCGGAAGTGGCAGAACAGGGAATCTGGAATAAAAGGACAGCTTCGGTTTTCCGGATACTGACAGGTACAGCGGCGGGAATGGCCGGCTGGGCTTTTTTTGTACTGCTGTTGTCGGATTCCAGAGCAGCAGGATGGGGAATCTTCGGAGCGGTTCTGGGGGCGGCCGGTGTATTCGGAGTTTTGGATATCATGTTTGAAATGGATTTCAAGGCATTTTTTGCTCATAAGAAACAAATGGCGGGAACGGTGGGAGCTGCGCTGCTGATCTGTTTTGCATTTTTGGGAGATTGGTTCGGGTATGATACTTATCTTCCGGCTTCGGATAAAATTGCAGCAATTTCTGTCTATGATGCATGCTTTTCAAATCGCTTTTATTTTGGTAGTTATCCTATGGAAGAGATGCATTATCAGGACCAGGAGTCTCTGTATGCATTCCTGACACGTATGACGGAGCATGAACGGGTGGATGACAGGAATGGAGAACATGAACGGGTGGCGGTAAAGGTTACACTGAACAGCGGCAGAAGCTATGACCGGAATTATTGGATCTGGGAGGAGGACCAGGAGCTGGTATGGCCTATTTTTACCAGCGGGGAATATATGGAGTATGCCTACCTGATAGATGAGGAAAGGATATCGAATCAGAATGAGTTCCGTCTGAACCTGGGAACGGGGTGGCATTTACTGCAGGATGAACAGACAGTTGCAGCAATCGTTAGGGCATATAACCGGGATGTGCTGGAGAATCCGGATGCTGTACTTCTGCGGCAGGGTAGGCTGGAAGCAGTGGCAGAACTCGCTGTTTCTTACGAGGAAAAGGGAGACAGAAGGGGGCAGGATATTACCATGGAGATATTTGACTTTATGGTACATACCCGGGAAGTTCTTCGGGAGGCCGGCTTCCGGTCTCTTGAGTTGGCGGATTTAGAGGTGGAAGCTATTGTATTGCCCTTTGATCATGGAGGAAATCTGACGGCAGAAGAGCGGGTGGCTTTGGCAAGGGATGTTTATGGGATTCCGGAACCGTCAGGCGGAAAAGGAAGCGGACAGGACATGCCTAAAGACAGTGGAGATGTCGGTAACACTAGGGACAGACTGACGGATCAGAACACCCAAAAAGAAAACGAGGAAGGGGAAAATGCAGAGGAACTCCCTGGAACGGTGCAGCCCGGTGCAGTCCTGGACACGAAGGCGGACGATGGGAAACATGCCCTGTATATCACGGATCCGGCGGAGATGGAAGAAGTATTCCGGCTTTTGCATTTTGAGATGCCCATGAGTCCAAGGGGTATTTGGGGCAATGAATATGCCAGAGTAGTCCTTATAAAATCTGACGGTTACAGGCAGGAGTGGTTTATTCCCATGGGGACACTGCCGGAAAAATATATTGTCAGGTTCGGGGAATGAGACGCAGACCGAACGGAACAAAGGGCAGTCTTCCCTCTTTTTTCCATAAAAAATGTCATATCCGCATATATTTTAACGCCTTGGTGTTGAATCTGCGGGACAAATCTGTTACAATACAGGTTAGGTTTTGATAGACAGACCGCAGAAAGGTATGGATGATCGTGAAGATAATCGATAAGATAATTGGAACCCATAGTGAAAGGGAGATCAAACGCATCAAGCCGCTGGTGGACAAAATTGAAAGCCTGCGTCCGGAGATGCAGGCACTTTCCGATGAGGAGCTACGGAACAATACAGCCGATTTTAAAAGAAGGCTGCAGGAGGGCGCTACGCTGGATGATCTGCTTCCGGAAGCTTATGCCACGGTGCGGGAGGCTACCAGGAGGGTGCTGAAGACAGAACATTACAGGGTACAGCTAATCGGCGGCATTATTATGCATCAGGGACGCATTGCCGAATTGCGTACAGGTGAAGGAAAGACTCAGACTTTTCTCCTGCCGGCTTACCTGAATGCCCTGGAAGGAAAGGGCGTCCATGTGGTGACGGTTAATGACTATCTGGTAAAACGTGATGCGGAGTGGATGGGACAGGTACATGAATTTCTGGGACTTACCGTTGGGATGGTATTGAACAGCATGACCAGCGAGGAGCGCCAGAAAGCATACCGGTGTGACATTACGTATGTGACCAACAACGAGCTGGGATTTGACTATCTGCGCGACAATATGGTAATTTACAAGGAACAGCTGGTACTGCGGGGACTTCATTTCTGCATTATCGACGAGGTGGACTCCGTGCTCATCGACGAGGCCAGAACACCGCTGATCATTTCCGGCCAGAGCGGCAAATCAACCGCTCTTTATGAAATGTGTGATCTGCTGGCAAGGAGAATGCACAGGGGCGAAGATGTGCAGGAACTGACCAAGATGGACGCTATTATGGGCGTAGTGCAGGAGGAGACAGGAGATTTTATCGTCAATGAGAAGGATAAGGTAATCAACCTTACTGAAGCAGGCGTGAAGAAAGTGGAGGAATTTTTCCATATCCAGAACTTTGCGGATGCAGAGAACCTGGAGATTCAGCACAATATCATCCTGGCATTGCGTGCGCACAACCTGATGTTCCGCGATCAGGACTATGTGGTGAAGGATGATCAGGTGCTG
The DNA here is from genome assembly GCA_910580225.1 of uncultured Acetatifactor sp. Classification (GTDB taxonomy): domain Bacteria; phylum Bacillota; class Clostridia; order Lachnospirales; family Lachnospiraceae; genus Acetatifactor. Next base: position 91,412 of record CAJTXE010000007.1, on the reverse strand, counting down.
ATTGTAGATCAGTTTACAGGACGTATTATGCCTGGCCGCAGATATTCTGACGGTCTGCATCAGGCCATTGAGGCCAAAGAGCATGTGAAGGTGAAACGGGAGAGCAAGACACTGGCCACCATCACTTTCCAGAATTTCTTTAATTTGTTTACGAAGAAATGCGGTGCTACCGGTACTGCACTGACGGAAGAGAAAGAGTTTCGTGAGATTTATGGCATGGATGTAGTGGAAGTGCCGACCAATATGCCTGTTGTCCGTAAGGATCTGCAGGATGCCGTATATAAGACGAAAGAGGAGAAACTGAGTGCCATTGTGGCAGCAGTGGAGGAGGCTCATGCCAAGGGGCAGCCTGTTCTGGTAGGCACTATCACCATTGAGTCCAGCGAGGAACTGAGCAGAAGGCTGTCCAAACGCGGTATTCAGCATAAGGTATTGAATGCAAAGTTCCATGAGCTGGAGGCAGAGATCGTGGCAGATGCCGGTGTTCACGGCGCGGTAACCATTGCCACCAATATGGCAGGACGTGGTACGGATATCAAGTTGGATGAAGAATCCAGGGCGGCAGGAGGATTGAAAATTATCGGTACAGAGCGTCATGAGTCACGACGTATTGATAATCAGCTGCGGGGGCGTTCCGGACGTCAGGGTGACCCCGGTGAATCCAAGTTCTATATTTCCCTGGAGGACGATCTGATGCGTCTGTTCGGTTCAGAACGTCTTATCAATATGTTTAATGCCATGGGGGTGCCGGAAGGACAGGAAATCGAACACAAGATGCTGACCAATGCCATTGAGTCTGCCCAGAAGAAGATTGAGAACAACAACTTTGGTATTCGTAAGAATCTGCTGGAATATGACAGGGTCATGAGCGAGCAGAGAGAGATTATCTATGATGAACGTCTCAGAGTTTTAAACGGCGAGAGCATGAGAGACTTTATCTATAAGATGATTACCGATATTGCGGAGAACTGTGTGGATATCAGTGTTAATGATGATGCCGAAGTGGAGGAGTGGAACTTTAATGAGTTAAATACACTCCTGCTTCCTACCATTCCGTTAGAGCCTGTCAGTCCCGAGCGGGTAGCAAAGCCCAAGAAGAACAGCTTGAAACAGCAGCTGAAGGAAGAGGCAGTGAAGCTCTATGAGAATAAAGAAGCAGAATTCCCCAATGCAGAGGCCATTCGGGAGATTGAGCGCGTCATCCTGCTGAAAGTAATTGACAGAAAATGGATGGATCATATCGACGATATGGAGCAGCTTCGCCAGGGTATCGGTCTTCAGGCTTATGGGCAGAGAGACCCTCTTGTGGAGTACAAGATGAGCGGCTACGCCATGTTTGACGAGATGACTCAGAACATCAAGGAAGAGACTGTCCGTCTTCTGTTCCGCATCAAGGTGGAGCAAAAAGTGGAGAGAGAGCAGGTTGCGAAGGTGACAGGCACCAACAAGGATGACTCTGTGGCAAAGGCTCCTGCAAAGCGCAGCAATGCCAAGGTATATCCCAATGATCCCTGTCCCTGCGGAAGCGGGAAGAAGTATAAGCAGTGTTGCGGGCGGAAGGCCTAGGAAAGCAGGAATTTTTCCGAACAGGAAGAGCTGGAGCAATCTGAAAGAAATAGATAAATAAGGAATGGACAAAGAGAAAGAAGGTGACGTTAAGTGGTAGAATTAGATCAAATGAAGACAGAACTATTGTCATATGAAACTCCATTAGCGGAAGTGAGGGATTCACTTTAACCCTGCTGATAAGGCAAAGCGGATCGAAGAGTTGGAGCGGGAGATGGAGGCACCGAACTTCTGGGATGATCCGGAACGCTCCAATGAAAAAATGAAGGAATTGAAGTCACTGAAGAGTGTTGTGGAGGGATGTGACAAACTTTCCGGTCAGTATGAGGATATCCTTACTCTGATCGAGATGGGCTATGAAGAAAATGATGCCTCTCTGATTCCGGATATCAGAGCAGAGCTGGATGAGTTTATCCGTGAATTTGAGGGATTGCGGCTTGACACCCTTCTGTCAGGAGAGTATGATAAAAACGATGCCATCCTGAAGCTGAATGCGGGGGCAGGGGGGACTGAGAGCTGTGACTGGTGCAGCATGCTGTACCGGATGTATACCAGGTGGGCAGAGCGGAAGGGTTTTACGATTGAGGTGCTGGATTTTCTGGACGGGGACGAGGCTGGCATTAAGTCAGTGACTTTCCAGGTCAATGGAACAAATGCTTATGGGTATCTGAAATCCGAGAAAGGCGTTCATAGACTAGTGCGTATTTCTCCGTTTAATGCCCAGGGCAAGAGACAGACTTCTTTTGTGTCTCTGGATGTAATGCCGGATATTGAGGAGGACCTGGATGTAGAGATTGATGAAAAAGATCTGCGGATAGACACCTATCGAAGCAGCGGTGCGGGTGGTCAGCACATCAACAAGACGTCTTCTGCCATCCGGATTACCCACATTCCAACCGGAACTGTGGTGCAGTGTCAAAACGAGAGAAGTCAGTTCCAGAATAAAGACAAGGCCATGCAGATGCTGAAGGCTAAGCTCTATCTGCTGAAGCAGGAGGCCAATGTGGAGAAACTGTCCGATATCCGTGGCGAGGTCAAGGAGATCGGATGGGGCAACCAGATCCGATCCTATGTGCTGCAGCCTTATAAACTTGTGAAAGATCTGCGGACGGATGTGGAGACGGGAAATGCGGATGCCGTGCTGGACGGGGCGCTGGATCCCTTTATCAACGGGTATTTGAAATGGATCAATGTGTCTAAGAATGAGGCTGAGAATTGATGAAATATAAAACCAGGATAACATTTCGGAAATGACCTGACGAATTTTGAAGTGTCAATTGATTTCGGAATGTTATCCTGGTTTTTTGTTGCGGATAATCTTTCTGAACTTTCATATGGATCTGGGATTCATCAGATCCAGAAAGAAACAGGCATAAGCCATTTGCATATAAGGTTCCAGCCATAGAAAGCCGATGCCAAAGCTCAAAATACACAGCAGCATCAGAGGCAGGAAACCCAGCTCCAACAGAAAGAGTCTTCTCCGTTGTCCACGCATGATCCGCCAGCACAGGGAGAGGGTTTCTTTTCCGGAATTCTGGGGAAAATCCAATACGAGATAAAAGGACAGGGCGATCCCCAGGGAAACCGGTATATAGATACACAGTCCCGCTGCTATGGCAGCCAGCGCATAGAGCAGCCACGTCAGTTCTCTGGTGGCAAAGTAATTTTGACCCAGATATTGGCCAGGCCACAGACATAAGGTATGACTGAGTGTCAGGGCAGCGGAAATCACAAGGAATTTTCCGGAATCTGTCCGAAAGCCGTAGAACAGATCACGGATGCTGGCTGTGTGTCCACAGGCCAGATTCAGAAAATAGAGAGCAATTCCTGCATTCATTACGCCAAGAAGGATGCCTGAGATGATCAACAGTGCATCAAATAAAAAGGAGATGCCTGTTGCTGCGCCTGCAGAACCGGTCATGGCATAGACGGTATTCATGGTGGCGGTGCAGACAGAATTGATGGAAAGGCGCACAATGCCTGAAATCAGAGCACTTAGAAGCATGATCAAAATAGCGCCGCCATATTTGTTTTCCATTTTATCTTTTGCCATATTTTTTATTTCATATGTTTTTTTGTAATGCTTCATTGTCGTCTCATTCTCTCCGCACTATTTTGTATTCGATATACTGCAGACATGGCACAAACCGCCTATGGCAAGATAGCCAATTATACCATGTAATCCAGGTTCATTCCTGTATATTTTGTACGGTCTGCGCTTTTCAAATCCTGCTGGTAAGGATTTTCTTCATTGTAATATTTGATTTGGGTATGGGTCGTGCCGCCGGATACATAGGTGCGTCCGCATTCAGGACAGACTGCCGTGTGGATGGAAACCGAGGCGGAGATGACCTTGCCGTTACCTGTGGCAGCTTTCTTGTAAGCATTAGATACATGTTCCTGTTCGTGGGCGCGAACTGCGGAGGCGGCATTTTCCGGAGATACATGCTGCGGACTTTTGAACGAAACCATTTCGTCAGAACCATCCTTGTATTTGCGGTTTTTGCAGGTTCGACATTCTTCAGCAGGGTCTTTGATCCCTGCCTTTTTCTTCCAGTCGTCCTCTTTGGCTCCCGGGATCCTTGAAAGATCCGGATTCTTCTCTTCTGTTCCGATGAGGCCGGCAGAGAAAGCTTCGGGTTTGCCGGTTGTCCGGACAGGACTATTGTACAGGTCGTATGGGGTGCTGATGGGTGAGATCGTCATATTACAAAACCTCCTAACTTAAGTATATAATCATTGGAATCAGTCAAAGGAATATCCGTAATATTGTTCCATAAAATCCGAGAAATTGATTCCATATATTTGCTCGGTCATGGCGTTGATCTGGTTCCGGAAGGATTCGTTTTTCATCAGGACGGGCAGCATCACCAGAGAATAGATCATGATGAGCGCTGCACTGGCAAGCCCAATGATAGAAAGGGTCAGGCCTGTAACACAGGCAGAACTCATCTGTTTCCCCTTTCTGTGGGCCAGGCATGCGAAGAGGATACCCAGGGCGCCCAGCGGCAGGGAGAGTATTACGGTGCAGCAGGTGGTAATTGACAGAAGCCCGCACACAGCTGCCGCCACGGAAAAGGCCTGTCCGTAAGGTCTGTGTGTGGGCTGGTTGTAATAGCTGCTGTTGGAGGCATTGCTGTTCCATCTGTCCCACTGGTCGTTGTTACGGCCGTTCCGGTTATCTGGTCTGTTCTGGTTGTAGTCCATAAAACGACTCCTTTTACTGATCAGTCTTATCTCTACTTTACCATTTTTAACCGGTTCTGTCAAAAAATATTTTCTTTGGGTGCATTCTCCCTATTGTCGTAATACTGTGCCTGTGCATGCCACAGTTCGTGGTATTTTCCGCCTATGGCAGATACCAGTGTCTCATGACTTCCCTGCTGAACGATGTGGCCTTTGTCGAAGACAAGAATTTCGTCGCAGAATCTGCAGGAGGAAAGGCGGTGACTGATATAGATTGCCGTTTTATCCTCAATGATTTCATTGAACTTGCTGTAGATCTCAGCCTCCGCCAGGGGGTCAAGGGCCGCAGTGGGTTCATCCAGCACGATAAAAGGCGAATCCTTGTACAGCGCCCTGGCCAGGGCGATTTTCTGCCGTTCTCCGCCCGACATGTCCACGCCGTCTTCGTTCAGGGTCTTGCCCAGGTAAGTATTCAGTCCTTCCGGCAGTTCCTTCAGCCGTTCTCCGAATCCGGCTTTTTCCAGGCAGGATTTTGCAAGTGTCCGGTCATATTCCGCGGCGGTAGCCACATTTTCGCCCAGGGGCAGTTCTGTCAGGGCAAAGTCCTGGAACACCACGGAGAAAATGGAAAGATATTCCTGGTAGTCATACTTTCGGATGTCGAAGCCGTTTAACAGGATGGTGCCTTCAGTGGGGTCATACAGCCGGCAGAGCAGTTTGATGAAGGTGGTTTTGCCGCTGCCGTTGGGACCCACCACGGCCAGTCGCTGTCCTACCCGGAATTTCATGTTCACATGGCGCAGGACGTACTGCTGGCTGCCGGGATACCGGAAGGATACATCCCGAAATTCCACCTCATACTGTCTGTCATTGCGTTTTTCGATGGTGAGACTGCCCTGGTACATTACATTTGGCTGCTCCAGGAAGTCGAAAACCTGTTTTAAGAAGGAGGTATTGATGCGGAGCTGACCGGCATTGCTGATCAGGGAGGAAAGTCCTGTGGCAAACCGGGTGATGGCGCCGATGTACTGGGTCATCATACCTGCGCCGAAGGCTCCTGCCCATGCCTTCAGGCACACGAACACATAGATTACGCCTGTGAGAATTCCGGATACGGCAGCGGAAGCACCCGAATACATGCCCATGGGACCTCTAGCCAGCTTTGCAAAATGGCCTTTGCTGTTGAAGGCGGAGGTTTTGTCAAAATTATACTTTTGGCACAGGATATCCTGACGATATATCCGAATGTCGGCAGCCCGTTGATTGTAATAACACAGGAAGCCGAAGTGCCCGAACAGGCGGTTTCCCATATTGTGAACATCGGAATCCAAGGCATAATAGCTGTCTGCTTTATTGGAAAGCATGGGAGCAAGGTAAATCACCCCCAGCATGACAGCCAGGAGGGGCAGCAGGAAGAGAGGACTGTTCAGGAAGGTCATGTTCCCGGCACTGTCCGGCACATGGCTGGTGAACAGGGTTATGGTCAGCGCAATACCGCCCAGCAGGGTAAAAAGGGAGGAAATCAGGCTGTCTACAAGGGAAATAGCCCGGCCCAGACCCCAGCCACCGCCGTTTTGATTTTGGTAGATGACGGAAAGCCTGCTCCGGGTTTCCGTCTCGTCGGCAATGCAGAAATCAATGTCCAGCATTTTATCACTTAACATTTTACGAATATAGTAATAGAAGCCGGTATTTTCTATTTCAAAGGTCCGTTTCAGAAAGGCACCGGTCAGTGCGATGCCGGCTGCCGAAAACAGGGCGGCCAGTACCAGGTGCAGCAGGGTGTCCGGGTTCCGGCTGCCGGCCAGTTCCTCAATAATCAGGGCAGAGAGCCAGATGCCTACATAAGGAGTCAGGGCATCCCAGATATTCTTCAGGATGCGCAGCGCCAGAAATTTGGGGCGGTCTGTATGGAGGCGCTGCAGAAGTTTTTTGTTGACGATCCATGTTTCCCGCCAGGACGATAGTTTTTTGTTCTCTTCACGTTGCATGATTTTTCTCCTTGTCTCCGATAGAAGGCGCTTCCTCTGCGCCGGATTCCGTGTAGTATTTGCTCTGTATTTTGAAAAGCTCAGCATAGCGTCCGCTCTGGGCCAGCAGTCCTTCATGGGTACCTTCCTCGGCGATACGGCCGTTTTCGATGAGGATAATGCGGTCGCAGAATCGGGTGGAGGCCAGACGGTGGGATATATATATGGAGGAATGCCCCCGGGTCATTTCGTGATATTTGGCATACATGTCCGCCTCTGCAAGAGGGTCAAGGGCTGCGGTGGGCTCATCCAGCATGACAAAAGGGGCATTTTTGTAAAGGGCTCTGGCAAGCATCAGCCTTTGGGTTTCACCGCCGGAAAGCATGACGGCATCCTCATATACATCTCTGCACAGCTTTTCTTCATATTGTGCCGGAAGGGATTCGACTTTTTCCGTGAGACCAGCCTTTGTGATACAGTCTTTGACCCGATCCATATCCAGGCATTCTTCCGTCTGGGCCACATTGGAGGCAATGGTGGTGGCCAGCAGGCTGAAGTCCTGAAAAACAGCGGAAAACATCCGGTAATAATCCCTGCGGTTGTATCTGCGGATGTCTTTTCCGTTCAGGAGAACTTCCCCCTGGGTAGGCGCCAGGAATCCGCAGAGAAGTTTGATCAGCGTAGTCTTTCCGGCGCCGTTTAATCCCACTACAGCCAGTTTTTCTCCGGGATGCAGAGTCAGGTTGACGTGGGAGAGGGTATCCTGGTCCGCAGCAGGATAACGAAAGGATACATCAGCCAGGCGGAGTTCGTATTGCTTCACAGGATCTACTTCCAGCGGCTCTCCTTCTTCAAAGAGGAAGGGTTCCGGATATTCTATGCATTCCCTCAGATTAGACAGCTCCAGTCCCTGTTGATACAGGGTAAGCAGATTGTTCAAAATACCGCTGACCCAGCCGGAGAAATTTCCTGCTGCGGAAAAATACAGCAAAAACAGAGATACACTTAAGTTTCCGTTCAGCATCAGATAGATCAGGTAGGCATAGACAAAGCCGTTTCGCAGGAAAGACAGCAGCAGATCGGCTATGGAACCCCAGATGTAGACATTCTGGGCCCTGCGGTGGAAGGCATGATAGGCGGTCCAGGTTTTCCGGTAGAGCTCTTCCAGCCAGGGCCGCATGCCGAAGAGACGGACATCTTTGGCTATATGGGAGCTTTCGGCAGTTGAAACCCAGTACCAGAGCGTTCCTTCCAGCCGACCTTCCTCTTCCCGATGCCGATGACCGTATTCGCTTAGAGGCTTATTGATGAAATAATTCAGCAGCGATGCGCCAGTGATTACCAGAATCAGCAGGGGATTCACGGAAGTCAGCAGGACCAGATAGAGCAGAAAGCCCAGTACATTCTGCAGCAACTCCGTCAGCGTGTTCCATACGGCTTCTGAGGCGGCAGCATTGCAGTTGATGGCATCCTGTGCTTTTCCGCGCATTTTGATAAATTTATCGTCGCTGAGATTGGGGTAGGATGTTGTCATCAGCTTGTCGCTCAATCTGGCGATAATCGCGCTGCGAATGGTAACCTTCCCGTAAAGAATATTGGCGTTCACATAGCTGGAGGCGGCGTTCAGAACCATGGTCAGCAGTACAAAGCCGCCAATGAAGCCAAGCAGTGTTTGCAAGGCGGCATGATTTTCCACTGCACCCAGAATGGCTGGGGTGATGGACAGGGAGACCAGGTTGGAGGATACCGCAAGGAGGGCGGTGAGGACACACAGGACGGGGACCTTCTTTTCCTGTTCCCGGATGGCCAGGCTGATCATGTACCAGGCACATTGCCACATATTGTATTTGGGCTTTTGGGGTTTTTCTTTTGGGGTTGTGTTTTTCTCTTCAGGCATTGTTTTCTCCTTTTCATTCAGAATCAGGCCCTGCATCCTGTGAATGGGGATTCCGGGGCATTATATTATCTGTCTCCGGGAGACAGTTTGTCAGAACCAGGGGCGGCCGAGTTTCCGGAAGGGCAGGTCATGGCCGTCTTTCGAACCCGGAAAATGCCGGGTACTGGTTTCGGTATCAGACAAATTGATTATATCACAGAGTAGACAAAAAAGGGATTTTGGGGATAGAATGTTGAATCTGGGGGACGAAATGCCTGCAGATTTCTGTTCTTCAAAAGACAAACGGCATTTTACAAAATTGCCTGTATTTTTTTCAAAAAGCAGTTGACAATCAGCACGTATTGTAGTAACATAATATAAGTCGTTGAGACAGATAGGGTGAATGCGATAGTGGCTCAGTTGGTAGAGCGCCACCTTGCCAAGGTGGAAATCGCGGGTTCGAGTCCCGTCTATCGCTTTGAAGAAGATAAAGCGCAAACCTGGTGATTTTTCAGTAAAATCAAGAGTTTGCGTTTTTTATTTATTCTTTTATTTTATACCATTTCTCATATCTATCGTCTTTTCAGGAGTTGTGTGCCTGTTGAAAATGAGCTAATATATATAAATACAGTATAATAGAACAGATCAGTCAGAATTTGTGGAGGTTACATGAATATATCCTTTTTTTCGAACCAATATATGGTGCGTCGTATGAATAAAGCAGATGTGGCAGATATATACTTGCTGTGCAGCAAAAACAGCTTGTATTATCGATATTGTCCGCCCTTTGTGACAAAACAGAGTATTCTTGACGATATGAATGCTCTGCCTCCAAACAAAGAAATGGCTGATAAATATTATATAGGGTACTACAAGGAAGAAGAATTGATTGCTGTAATGGATTTTATTATGGCATACCCTGATAAAAAAACTGCTTTTATAGGTTTCTTCATGACAGCGGTATCTATTCAAAACATGGGAATTGGAAGCGGTATTATTGATGATTTGTGTTGCTATTTGACAGACATTGGGCTTTCATATGTTCGGCTTGGTTGGGTGAAGGGCAATCTTCAAGCAGAACATTTTTGGCATAAAAACCGTTTTATAGAGACTGGAATTACATACGATACAGATAACTATACTGTGACTGTGGCCCAACGGGTTTTATAAACTTCGTTTTGTTAAATTGATAAGTTATGCAGGAAAACACTTTTCTGAAGAGGAAGTATCTGTCAAGAATTAAGTCGTGAAATTCGCTGAAACATCCATATCCTTCAATTTTTTATAATCTTTACGGAGAAAAATTAAAAAAGTATAAATTTTTTGAAAACTTTTGTTGAATGAATAGAGAATTTGGTGTACTATACAGAAGATGAGAGTTCGGTTATATCTATTGTCAGGCAGCAGGTTTTCTAAAAGCGCTGGCCTGGACAGATATGGGACAAAATGACAGCAAGGTCAAGAAAAAACGGAAAGATAGAGGAAAAATACAAATGCAGCCAGATTTTCCAGTTCTATCCTCGCAGCGTTATCTGATCGAGAATAAGCTCGGTCAGGGGGGCGGGGGTGTCGTATACAAAGCCTGGGATTCCAATCTGAAGAAGACCGTGGTGATCAAAGAATTGTTCAGCGCAACCGGCAGTGAGCAGGAAAGGGATGCGCTTAAAAATGTAAAGAGCAAACATCTGCCCCAGGTAACAGACTTTCTGTCTGAGGGCGGACATACCTTTACCGTGATGGAATTCATTGAAGGGCAAAGCCTGGATAAGGTACTGGAGCAGGGCAGAAGGTTTACCCAGGCGCAGGTGGTCAAGTGGTATGGGCAGCTGGCAGATGCGCTTCATGAACTGCATAAACAGAATATCTGCCATAGAGATATTAAGCCGGGCAATATTATGCTGCTGCCGGGTGATGATGTCTGTCTGATTGATTTTAATGCTGCATTGGTAGCAGGGAATGATGTTCAGTTGATCAGCCGCAGCCTGGGATATTGTTCCCCGGAGCAGTATGAGATATTTGAGCGGTACAGAAAGGGGGAATTTTCCCGTACCACTGCGCCGATACGTTATAATACAGAAAATACTGCACCGGATGCAGCCGGGATTTCCCGGCAGGGCAGTGCAACCGTACCGGGGGCAGACAATATTTCAGGACAGAGCAGTCTAGCTGGGGCAGAGGCAACAGTATTATTGGAGCGGACCGATTCAGCGGCCACGGAACTGCTGGGGCCGGACGAGGCGGCAGACAGGGATACCTTGCTTTTATCGGATACGGCAGGAACGGCAGTTACCATGCTGTTGGGGCAGGAGGCAGGCGAGAAGATGGATTGGACCGCTTCCGCCACCGTGAAAGTACCGACCTGTGCAGCCCCGGCTTCGGTATCGGCAGGGGCATCATCTGATCAGCCATCCCGGGAATCTGACAGGAAGTCTACGGACAGCCGCAGGATTGATTACACGGCCATAGATTGGAAGCGTTCGGATATCTACAGTCTGGGAGCTACCATGTATCATCTTCTGTCCGGTGTCAGACCGCCAAAGGAACCGTCACAGCTGCAGCCGCTCTCCGCGGTGGGATCTTTCAGCGAGGGGATTGTCTATGTGATAGAGCAATCCATGCAGTATGATCCTTCACAGAGATTTGGATCTGTCGAACTTCTGGAAACTGCCATTCGGGATATATATAAATATGATCGCCGGTGGAAGGCGGCACAGGCAAGGATGACAGGGGCAGCAATTCTTCTTCCTTTGGCATTTGCCGTATGTGCATGTACTTCTGTCTGGGGAAGACATGTGATGGCACAGGAAAAAGAGGAACGCTATTACCAGGTGGTTCATGAGATTGAGACCGGTGGGGAGCCTCAGGAGGCATATACGGAAGCATTGGATATGTTCTGGAATCGGATTGATCCTTACCGTGCAATGGCAGGGCGGCTTTGGGAGGAAGGGGATCCGGAAATATGCCGTGCCTACATTGAATCCGTTCTGGGGGAGATTGCCGAGTACCAGAATGTACCTGAGGCGGCCAGGGATTTTGGTGGGATCTATTACATATTGGGTAATTGCTGTTATTATCAGCCGGGCGGCGCCGATTACGATACCGCCAGGAGACATTTTGAGATTGCGGTACAGTATGTAAAAGATGATCCTGTCTATTATAGAGATTATGCAGTCACACTTGCCAGGGTGGGAGAAGTGGAGGAAGCGGCACACACTTTGGAAAAGGCACAGGTGTTGGGGCTGGATAAGCAGTCCCTGAATCTGCTGAATGGTGAAATTGACTATGCCAGACAGGAATATGACAGCGCACTGACATATTTTTTGGATGTGGTCGACAACGCGGAAGATGACTATGTCCGCTACCGGGCCTGTCACGGGGCAGATGAAATTCTGAAGCTTCAGGGACAGCCGGAGAGGGCTGCGGAATTGCTGAAGGGCTCCCTGAACCGGATTCCGGCCAATTGCGTTTCAGAGATGACGGAGCGGCTTGCGGATGCCTGTATCAAGAGCGGAGCCAAAGAGGAAGCTATTGTCCTATTAGAACAGTTGATTGAGAGCGGCGCACCGCAATTTCATATTTTTCAGAATCTGGTGATTCTTCTGGAGAATGAGGATGAATTTGTCAGAGCGGCACAGCTACTTGAACGGATGGAAGGGTTATTTCCAGGGGATTATCGTGTTCCCATGCGGCAGGCTTTTCTGGAAGCGGACAGGCAGTCTGTATTGGCAAATGAAGAGCGGGATTACGCAATTACAAAGCAATATTACGATACGGCAGCGGCACTTTACGCACAGAATGTGAAACCGGGAGAGTCTGATCCGGAGATGCAGCAGCTGGATTCCATAATAGAGCAGCTGCGGGTAAACAAATGGATTGAGGAGGAATAGAGATGGATTTCACACCGGGAGAGATTCTGTTTTATGGAGGGATTGCAGGTATGGCAGTTGTGGCGGTCATTGCGATTATTGTAGTGATTGTGATGGGTACCAGCAGAAAGCGGCTGCGCCGCAGGATGAATGAAGAATATGGCTGCTGTCTGAAGTAGCCGGAGCGGAAGCAGTCTCATGGATGACTGGAACATCTGGAGATGGCAGAATCCTGCAGCACAAGAAAATACAAGAAAAGAACGGGGGAGAGAATCGTGAAGAAAAGAACGATCATCCTGATTACAGCAGTGGTGACGGCTGCTGTGGGCACAGGCCTTTTCGCATGGAATATGCGTGGGAGCGCCGCCCAGGCAGTGAATGCCACACCGCTGAGTGCGGGAGAGAAATATCTGGCGGAGCTGGATTATGAGAAGGCTACGGCCGCCCTGGAACAGGCCATTTCCATAGAGCCCAACAATACTGAGGCATATCTGGCGCTGGCCAGGACTTATAACTTTATGGGTGACATGGATACTGCCAGGGAAACCCTGGAAAACGGATACAGTGCTACCGGCAGTGACCTGATTCAGCGTCAGATGGATGAATGGGAACAAAAGGAGGACAGGGAGGCCGGTTCGGAAATACCGTCTGCCGTGGATCATATCGAGATTGCAGGGCGGAGCTTTGCGGCGGATACGAAGGAACTTGTGCTGAGAAACTGCGGTCTGACAGATGCCGATATGGCAAAGCTGACCGGATTTACGGAATTGGAGCGGCTGGATATTTCCGGAAACGGTATTTCGGATATCAGTGTGGTGGGACAATTGACGAAGCTGCAGAAGTTTTATGCCGCGAACAATGCCATTCAGGATGTTTCTTCTCTAGGAAGCCTTACTTCTCTGGAATACGCAGGGCTGCGGGGAAACCAGATCGCCGATGCGGACGTGCTGTTTGAGCTGGGAAGCTTGAGATATCTGCATCTGTCGGACAATCAGATCACATCCGTCTCAGGACTGGGCAGCAGCCTGAAATTGCTGTATTTGGCGAATAACAGACTTGGAGACACTGCAGTGATTCAAAATGCGGGCTTGCTGTATTATGATATCGACGCGAATGGGGGAATGTGAGGTGAGTAAAGTGAATCTTTTTCTGTTACTTGCGGCGGTATTTGCCGTATTTATCCTAGTGGATATTGTGTCGGCAAGAATGCTTTCTTTAAAGCGTACACTGTTGCGTAATCTCAGTCTGGCTGTACTGTGCGCAGCCCTGCTGTTGTGCGGCAGTCTGGGAATTCTGGAAATCATTCGGAATGCAGATACGACTACAAGTATACTTTATAATGCATACAGCTATCTGCTTGAAGGGAATTACGGAAAGGCTGTGGAAAATGCCGAGAAGGTGCATAGCCCCCATTCGGATATGATTCGCCTGCTGGCAGATTGCTGGCAGGGAAATTATGCCGGTGCATTTATCGCTTCTGATGATTTGAAAAACGGGGGAACTCTTAATGATGACCTGGCGAAACAGGCGGACAGGATTTATACACTGTCCCGAAAGATGACAGGTTTGGAAGGGATGCCGTTATCAGAGGAGGAGGCCGGAAATGAACTCGCTGAAGTGGGACAGGCCTGCCTGGCTCTGCTTCGGGTCAGTGAAAAGAAGGAGGTAGAATTCCTGGCAGGTTTCCGGCGGGACCGCATGCTGAGCAGTGGGGATTACAATACAACAGACCGGCAGACACTGGCAGAAATGCTGTTGGAGACACCGGAAGATGAAGAACTGCTCCGGTTTTCCATAAATTACTACAATGCAGTAAATGATTTGGATGCTGCGGAGGAAAATGCCTATAAATTGCTGCAGGAGGACAGATCACCGGAACACATTGTTTTGTATACGGATGTAATTGCCCAAAAGCTGCTGAGCGGTGCAGATATCTCAGTATATGATGAAAGTGACCGGGAAATCGGCGCGTTGCTGGAGAAGGCGGAACAGGCAGAAACTGCTGCAGGCAGCTATGAGGAGGGGAATCCCCGCCGTGACGAGACTTTGGCTGAAGCGTTGGAATATCGTATCCAGGCCAATGCAGTGAAGGCAAAGCGGATCATTAACTGGCTGATTGCTCAGGCTCCCCTGTTCGGTGACAGGGACGGTGTGATTGATCTGCAGCTGTCCAGACTTTATTCTGCTGCCGGTGATGACGGGAAGGCCCGGAAATTATTGATGGATCTGATCAGCAGGAAGGACAGGTTACGGGAAGATTCCTCCGTCAGGGAAGTACTGGAGAAGATCAGCCGGGTATATGCGGATGAGGCTGCGTCGGATGAGGATATTACAGCGGCAGTCAATTCGGTGCTGCAGGCGGAAAGTTTCCTTCCGGATTCCGTTTTAAATCGGGGGTATTCGGAATTTTTGAATAATGTACTCAAATATGAGAGAGTGACTGTCTTTATCAGCCGTGTGGTTGCTGATGATTATCCTGTAGTTCGTGCTTATCTGAATGTAAACGGCAAGAAGGACGGCGTAGAGGAACTGGCAAATGATTTTGAAGTGGGAGATTTTACATTTACGGATAATGGGTATGAGATATCCCCTCAGAAAGTGACACGGATAACGGACGATACCAACAATAATATCTCTATTGCACTGGTGATTGACGGCAGCGGAAGTATGAGCGGTGACCGTATTGAGAATGCCCGCCGTGCTGTGGAGGCATGTATCGACAATATGAATCCGGCTACACAGGAGCTGTCTATCGTGATGTACGATGATTCCATCGAAAATCTGAGTTCCCTGACCAATGATGCGGCAGCACTTCGGGCAGGTGCCGGAAACATCGTTGCGGACGGAGGAACCGATATTCCAATCGGTCTGATGGCAGGGATTGAATCGCTGAAAAATGCCATCGGAACCAAGGCGATCATCTTGATGACGGATGGAGAAGACGGAAATGCCGATCAGATGCCGGCAGCCATAGAGGCGGCCAGGGAGGAAAATATTGCGGTATTTACTGTCAGCACAGGCGGCGGTAATCGGGAATACATGGAGAACATTGCAATGTCCACGGGCGGATCCTATATGGAGGCGCTGACCAGCAGCGATCTGGTGAAGGTTTACACGACGCTGCAGAATTACATTGTAAACAATTATTGCTTTGAGTACACTGTGGAGGAGGGAAGGGAAACCAATCCGCGCATGGCGGTTATCGGGCTGGCGGATTATGGAACCAGCAGTACCCGCACCTATGCGTATGGAGGGCTGATTATGGCGAAGGACGGAAGCTATATCACCAGCCGGGCAGAATCGGGAGAGCTGCAGCTGTTTGCTGCGGACCCTGCTGTGGTATCTGCTGCGGATGCCGGTCTGGGAGTTCCGATCTTCCTCAGTGCTTCAGGGGTGACAGAAGGCGCTGAGGTCCTGATCAACCGTCAGGAGGTCGGCGATGTCAGGATAGTGGGGGATTCGGTAATTGCATTTGTTCTGGAGGGAGATTATGCGCCGGGTGTTTTGAATGTCACGGTGAGGCTTCCTGACGGCACTTCCCGAAGTACAGAGAATCTCCTTTCCGTGGCAGAGTCGGGGGAAGGAAACACCGGCGGTCGGACGATATTGCTGGGCCAGAGCGGAAATACGCTGTATGGTGATAAGGTGGAGCAGGTGAATGAATATAAACTGAAGCTGAGTGGAAATGTGGTATTGAACGGCTTCGTCCGTACTTCCTCCGCCGTGACGGTCCAGTCCAATACTCCCATTACTTTCGGAGACGGGAACCTGATTCTATCAGGCGGCACAGTTCAGGGAAGCGGAGAGGCATATATTGACTTTTCTGTTCCGGCGGATAGTGTATCCGATTACGGACCGTCTGCTTTCGGAGGCGGAAGTGCGAAAGTGCTGGATTATTTCGGATTTTATTTCGATGCTACATCGATCCAGGTCTACAATTCTGCAGTGACACTGAAATTGCCCGGGTTTGGGGAAGTATACGCAAATGCGGAATTTGACGGAAAGGAATTTCAGTATACTGTCAGCGGTGGATACCAGCTCCAGGAGCTGCAGGATAATCTAAACTTTGCTTTCAATGGTATTCCGCTGCCGCAAAAAGGGGTGGACAGTGCCATACAGATGATTACGGGATATGCGCCTCCGGTTTGGGGAAGCAGTTACAGCGGGTATGGATTTCATGTACAGGCGGAAAATCTGACGATCACGGTGGGCAGAGATTCGGCACAGGTTCGGGGAACCGGGACAGTGTATGGAGAGATGGGGTTGATTGAGATTGCTGACGGCAGCCTGACCATAGATACGACAGAGCCGGACAAAATGTTTGAGATATCGGGTACGGCAAAATTTGACAATCTCCATCCACTGGTGGCGGCAGAGGACGTTCCTTTCCTAATTCAGGGCAGCGGCTGGTATCCGGACAGTCTGACGATCCATGGGACAGGTTTTTCCGTGGATGCTTCCGGCATGAGCGAATGTTTCCTGGATGGTGTGCCCAGGCCTCTTGAGGGGACGGTGACACTGCGTTATGCATTGGGGTTGTCTGAGGAACCATATCGGAATCAGGTAACGGAGCTGGTGACGGATCTTACGGTCACCTGCGACAGGATTATATTTATCTGTACCAATGACAGGAGTAAGAACGGTTTTGCGGCGTATGATTCGGAACATCCGGAACTGGTGGTAAAGGTAACGGGAGCCGGACTGGTAATCCCTATAAACGATGTAGATGAATTAAGTCTGTTTGGCTCCTCTCTGGGAGGCCAGATTACGGGAGAGGCGCTGATCGGGGAACAACAAATCGTGATCAGTCTGGATGTAGACGGCCATTTGGATAATACTTATTATAATATCAGACACGATGGCAGGGCTAACTTGACAATCTGGCTGCCGCGCGGTGCTTCTGCGGAAAGTACGATTCCGGTTACCGTGGACTGCGGCGAAGAAAACTGGGAGTATCATGCGGCAACTACAGGCGGCATTGTTCCGGAGGATGGATTTCATACTTATGCGGAGGACAACGGAGAATGAGAAAAAGTATTGTTGTATGGCTGTTTCTGTTGATACTTCTGCCGGTAATTCCCGCCGAGGCAGAGGGGATCCGGGAAGTGAGAACTTATTTGTATCGTGAGTATACGGACTGTGTCTTCCTGGTGAGCTGGGAGAACAGGGAACAGGAAGCGGCAGTGGAACTGACATCCTCTGACGGTACGGTCATTGTGGCAGATGCGTCAAATGCGGTGTTTGGCGAAGGGAATGTGTCGGTGACTGTGGAGAATGCACAGTCCGGTTACTGGACTGTGCGGCTGACCGGCGAAAGCCTGGGTGCGGTCAGCGTCAGCGGCGGCAGCCGGACTTCCGGGGCGGTCAGATACAATGCGGTACAAAGCTTTGATGTGGATATCAGCGGGGGATATGTCCATTTTAAATGGAATGTCCTTTCGGAACAGGATACAGTGAATGTGAACATCAGTGCCTGGCAGGGAGAGGAAAGTGATTACGGCAGCCGTACTGTCTGGAGCGATTACAGTGCGGACAGGAACGGAGAGGCAAGTGTGTCCGCAGATGACCTGGCCACAGGACTTTATCATTTCTCCATCCAGGTATATGATGGTACGGGACAGTATACGCTGTCAACGGAAGAAGCGCTGTATGTGGCGCAGTCTAATGCTCCGGCCAGGATAGAGGGAATCCGTTCAGGCAGTATAGACGGTGAGCTGTATATCACCTGGGATGCCTGGGGGGCCGGTAATTATGTCGTGACTTTATATGACTATGATACGCTTTCGGTGATAAAAAGCGAGTCAGTAGCAACTAACTTTTATGTTCCATTGCTGGAGGATGGTAGGGACAGAATCAAGTATTCCGTTGCAATAAGGGATGGAAATGCATGGGGTAAATTTGACGTATTTCCGCTTGTGTGTTCCACACCGGCGGGGTCTGTTGTATTTCCTGATGTTTCAGTGACGAAAGAAAGTGCAGTGGCAGTCAGAATTGATTGTCCTGCAGGAAGCAGCGCAGGGGTATACCTGGACGGTAAACTATTGTTGGCTGACGCAGGGACAGGGGACTATGACCTGAACCTGTCTGAGGGAGAGCATCAGATTGTTGGTTATATAGAGGATGAAAACGGTAATATGAAAACTTTTTCCAAGGCTATGTCAGTAGACAGGACTCCACCAGCGGTAACCTTAACCGGTTCAGACTACATACGGACAAAGGAGGTTTCCCTCACGATAAGCGGTTCTACAGAACCGAATGCCATTGTTGCGGTCAATGGTGTGGAGCAGGAACTGGGGACAGGTCGGTTCACTGCGAAGCTTACATTGGAGGAGGGCGTGAATCCCATTACTGTCACTGCTTATGACCAGGCCGGCAATAAAAGTGTCAGAACAATAACGGCTGAGCTTGATACGGGATTCGGCAGCTGGACAAGGTGGATTTTGCCGGGAATACTGTCAGTTATTCTCGTCATGTGGTATGCTTTTCTGAATAAGAAGGCAGGAAATAAAGGAGGCCGATGATAATGAAGAAGCAGATGAAAGCCGCAATTTTGGCGGGGGCTGTCGCCACATTGCTGATATGGATCGTGGCTGTATGGATGCTGAGGGCAGTGTCGGGAGACAGTTTGTTCTATATGAATTCGATACTGGGAAAAATCTGTGCGGTCAGTTATCGCTGGGTGAGCCTGGTCAGCCTATTGCTGTTTGTATTCTGGAGCATCTTCGCAGTAAAATCAGCAGGAAAGATCAGCCAGGAGCGGCAGAGGAAGAAAGCGAAAAAAACGGCCGTAAAGTCTGAGACCAAAGAAACAACAAATATAACTGCAGCAAAAAAATCTGTCAGCGCAGCGAAGGCAGATACTGCCGCATCTGTAAATACCACTGGTACGGCGAAAACAAATACAGCAGTGTCTGAAAATACCCCCGGCATGTCAAAGGAAGGTACTGCAGTAGCTGCAAATGCGCATTCCGCAGCTGTAAAACCGGTTGTGACAGATGAGGCAGAGACTGCAGAAACAGGAAAGATTACAGCTACAGTTCCGGCGGATACCAAGTCTGCTTCGGAACAGATAGTCAGTCATTCAAACGAAAAAAAAACGCGTGGCAGTAAGGGCAGGGTCTGTAAGTCGTGCGGAACCCCGGTTTCTGATAAAAGCAGATTTTGTCCTTCCTGCGGCAATAAAATTACTGCTGACTGACTGGAATTTATGATTTTGTCAGGGGCTTTCGCAGAAGCAGAAGGCCCCGCAGCCATTGGGAAAAGCGTTTTTCTATAATCTCCCAGCTGATAAGTGCCAGAAGGATGCTGATGCCAGCCGCCATGGCAGTTCCAATCAGGGAAAAGGGTGTACAGGAGGAAAAATCAAATACGACCCGGTCCAGAAGCATTACAGGATAGTAGTGCATTAGATAGAGGGAAAAACTAATGTCTCCAAGCCTCACAAAGATCCTGGGTATCTTCTGTATATACAGGCCCGGGAGAAAGCAGCACATTACAATGGCAAAAGCCGGAAGCCCCCATATAAAGGGCCGGCGGAATCCCAGGATATTGACGGAAGGCTTGGTGATAAGGAGACCGACAAAGCACAGCAGCAGCACTGCCAGACAAAACGGAATCCCAGCCTTGGGTAGTCCTTGATTCGAAACAGGCCCCGGCTGCTCTGAAGGGCTGTTCCGGATATACAATTTGTACAGCCCGCGGGCAGCATAATAGGCTCCGATACCATAGAGAAATTCAAGCATCACGGGATTTCCGTAAAAGGCCAGAACAGCCGGAGGAGAGGGCAGCAGCCAGGCTGCACCGACCAGAAACAGAATGAAGACGGTGCAGATCAGACCCCTGAACTTGTGACTGATGTGCAATGCAATAAAGAACAAAAAATAGAATAGAATTTCACAGTTTACCGTCCATCCGATACGCATAAGAGGCTGCAGTACACCATTGCCGATATCGAAGGGAATAAAGAGGAGGCTTTTGACCAGAAAAGCCGGATCAGCCTTTGTCTGCTCAAACATACCTGGAAACAGCACCAGCAGCAGAAAGGTGCCCAGGGTCATAAGATAGTACAGGGGCAGGATGCGGATCAGCCGCTTCCTCAGGAAAAAAGCGCTGTCCTCATGGGTGGAAAACATAATCATAAAGCCGCTGATGCAGAAGAATATGTCCACACCAAAGGCGCCGCAGTTTAAAAAACGGATATGTTCCAAAAGGATAAACAGGGCCGTAATGCCCCGCAAAGCCTGTATGCTGTCAAAATGGAGCTGATGGAAATTAGGATGCTGATCTTTCATGATATGCCTCATTTCTGTTAGGGGATATAGTTTGGGTGTTTCAGGGATTTTACGCCAACGTCATTATAGCATATTCATTTTGAGAATGCCAGCAGTCTGCGGTGAACAATTTTACTTCAATTTCTTTGTTTTCAGAAAATTTTCCCTTGCGATATATGAAATTCCATAATAAAATAGAGATAGAGGAATCTTTTTAATAATAGTATTGTAGTATGGGGATGCAAAAGAACGGGAACAGAATCTGGAATAAAAAACGGAACAGGAGGGTTAGGTATGAAACTGATTTTCGTAGGTGCGGCCCATGAGGTGACAGGCAGCTGTCATTATATTGAGGTCGGCGGAAAGCACATTCTGGTGGACTGCGGTATGGAGCAGGGGATGAATGTCTTTGAGAATGTACCGCTTCCGGTGGATGAGTCGCTGATTGATTATGTGCTGCTGACCCATGCCCACATTGATCACACCGGATTGTTGCCGCTGATTTATGCCAAAGGATTTCGGGGGCAGGTGTTCGCCACGGATGCCACTGCGGATTTGTGCAGTATCATGCTCCGTGATTGTGCCCACATTCAGATGATGGAGGCAGAGTGGAAGAACCGGAAGGCCAAGAGAAGCGAGTCTGTGGCGGCGATGGAGCCTCTCTATACCATGGAGGATGCAGAGGGGGTCATCAAGAGGATTGTATCCTGTCATTACAACCAGAAAGTGGAAATCTGTGACGAGATGACCATCCGTTTTTCGGATATCGGACATCTTCTGGGTTCCGCAAGCATTGAAGTATGGCTGCGGGAGGACGGACATACGAAAAAGGTAGTGTTCTCCGGTGATGTGGGCAACAAAAACGACCCTCTGCTGCGCAATCCGGCTCCCACAAAGAAAGCAGATTATGTGGTGATGGAGTCCACATATGGGGACCGTCTTCATGCGGTGGAACGGCCGGATTATGTACATGAACTGGCAGCAATTCTGAAGGAGACCTTTGACAGGGGCGGAAATGTGGTGATTCCCTCCTTTGCGGTGGGACGGACCCAGGAGCTGCTCTATTTCCTGCGCAGGATCAAGGTAGACAATCTGGTGAAGGGGCATGAGAATTTTCCGGTGTATGTGGACAGCCCTCTGGCGGTGGAGGCCACGGAAATCTTCCAGGAAAACAGGATGGAATGCTTTGCCGGAGAGGCGCTTGAAATGGTGCAGGAAGGCATCAATCCGCTGTCGTTTCCAGGCTTGAAGCTTGCTATCACCAGTGAGGAATCCAGGGAGATCAACTTTAATGAGACACCCAAAGTGATTATTTCCGCATCGGGCATGTGTGAGGCCGGGCGTATCAGACATCATCTGAAGCATAATCTCTGGAGGCCGGAGTGCTCTATTCTCTTTGTGGGATATCAGGCTGTAGGAACCCTGGGACGCCTGCTTGTGGAAGGGATCGATGAAGTGAAGCTCTTCGGTGAATCCATACAGGTCAGGGCAGAGATCAAAAAACTGGTGGGCATGAGCGGACATGCGGACAAGAACGGGCTTATTGAGTGGATCTGCGGCTTTGAGGAGAAGCCTAAGAAGGTATTTCTTGTACATGGCGAGGATACGGTGTGTACTGGTTTCGCGGAGTGCCTCAAACTGGAATACGGACAGCGTACCTATGCTCCCTACAGCGGCACTGTTTTCGATCTGCTTTCAGGAAAACTGGAATACGAGGCAGTTCCTGTGCCGGTGAAGAAGAAGGCAAAGGTTGCGGCTTCCAATATCTATGCAAAACTTTTGGCTGCCGCCCAGAGGCTGCTTAATCTGGTCAAGGGAATTGACGGTATGCCGAATAAAGATATGGGTAAATTCGCTGATCAGATCAATTCCCTCTGTGACAAGTGGGAATAATTCCGCAACAGCTATAGGGTATTGCGAAGAGATTTGCGGGTGCCCGGACATCATCGCAGCAGATGAAACGGAAGAAAGGAGAAAAAGTGAATATCATAGCGGCAGTGGACAGGAACTGGGCCATCGGCAAGAACGGCAGACTTCTGGTGACCATACCCAGAGATCATAAATATTTTCGGGAGGAAACCACAGGAAAAGTTGTAGTTCTGGGACGTAAAACCCTCCAGACCTTTCCGCAGGGAATGCCTTTGCAGGGAAGGCGGAATATCATTTTGTCCAGAGATCCATCATTCCGGGTAAAGGGAGCGGAAGCGGTACATTCCCTGGAGGAGTTAAAGCGGGTTCTGGAGCCATATTCCTCCAGGGATGTGTATTGCATCGGCGGTGAGAGTGTCTATCGGCAGCTGCTTCCTTGGTGCGATACGGCCCACATCACCCGGATCGACCAGCGCTATGAAGCGGACGCATATTTTCCAGACTTGGACCGGGATCCGGAATGGCAGATGACGGCGGACAGCGAGGAACAGACTTATTTTGATATTGCCTATACCTTCTGCAGGTATGAGCGGATAGCACAGTCTACAGAGGTATAATTGACTTGTGTGAATCGATGGAAATGAAAAGAATCAGGCCCGGCGGACACAGGGCTGTGGGGACCGGAACCTACCGGTCAAAACAGAGGTGAGACGCAGGTGTATAAAATCCGGGATCCAGATAGATGGGAGACCGGATTTTTCCTGTTCATCTGAACTGGTCGGACAGCCTTCCACGAAATCAAAATTGTGACTCCATGTGATTTTGTGACATATTGTTTTTATAATTTTACACGATTTCAGGACAAAGTATATTGACTTTTGGATAGAAAAGTATAATAATTGTTAACAATAAAATATGGAAAGAAGGGAATGCAGTTGGAAAAGAAGAATATCGATTGGGGTAACCTGAACTTCGGATATATTCAGACAGAAAAAAGATATGTTTCCATGTATCAGAACGGGGTCTGGGATGAGGGAGTCCTGACTGAAGATGCCAATATCGTTCTGAATGAATGTGCAGGGGTACTGCAATATGCACAGACCATTTTTGAGGGATTGAAAGCCTATACCACCGAGAATGGGCGTATTGTGGCCTTTCGTCCGGATTTAAACGGCGAGCGGATGGAAGATTCTGCCCGGCGTCTGGAGATGCCGGTTTTTCCCAAGGAGCGATTCGTGGATGCGGTGACAAAGGCGGTGAAGGCTAATGAAGCCTATGTGCCTCCTTATGGAAGCGGTGCCACACTGTACATCCGCCCCTATATGTTCGGTATGAATTCCGTTATCGGTGTAAAGCCTGCAGATGTGTACCAGTTCCGCATTTTCTGTACGCCGGTGGGACCTTATTTTAAGGGCGGGGTGAAGCCTCTGACCATCTGTGTCAGCGATTTTGACCGAGCTGCACCCCATGGCACAGGTAATATTAAGGCAGGTCTGAATTATGCCATGAGTCTTCACGCCATTGTGACGGCTCATAAAAACGGCTTTGACGAGAATCTGTATCTGGATCCCGGTACACGCACCAGGGTGGAGGAGACAGGCGGCGCCAATTTCCTGTTTGTGACAAAGGAGGGCAGAGTGGTTACGCCAAAGTCCGATAGCATTCTTCCTTCTATCACCCGCCGTTCCCTTATCCATGTGGCAAAGGAATATCTGGGTCTTGAGGTGGAAGAGCGGGAAGTGTATCTGGAAGAGGTGAAGGATTTTACAGAATGCGGTCTCTGTGGTACCGCTGCCGTGATCTCTCCTGTGGGGAAGATTGTGGACCACGGAACTGAGATCTGTCTTCCCAGCGGTATGACCGAGATGGGACCTGTGACCAGGAAACTGTATGATACGCTTACCGGTATCCAGATGGGCAGGATCGAGCCGCCCAAAGGATGGATTCATGTGATTGAATAAGGAATCGAATCCGCCTGTGAGTGGTGGATTCTGCGATAACATCTCCCTGGCTTGATGACTGCGGGAATCAAAAGTTCAGGCGGCGGCCCGTGCTTTGTATTGAATTCTTTCCATAATATGCGGAGAGAAGAAAAAAGAAGATACAGAGCATGGGCATGTTTTTTTGGGTGGTTTGGGAATGGAGAGAAGAAAAAAGAAGAAATTCTGTAGAAATATTATAGTTTTGTGCTGTGTGTTGTGTCCGTTGCTGCTGCAGACGGCCTGCGGTGTTGAGGAAAACGGTACAAAAGTCATTTTTACCACTGGAATGGGGAAGGATGAGGTCTTCCGCATCGGCGGAAGCGTCTGCACCGTGCCGGAGATGATGGTGTATTTGACTAACACTCAGAACCAGTATGAAAGTGTCTACGGACCGGAGGTGTGGAATGTTTCCCGGGACGGGGTTACTTTGGAAGAAAATGTAAAGGAAACCGTGTTGGCCAAGATGGCACAGATCAAGACTATGTATCTGCTGGCCCAGGACCGGGGGGTGACCCTGGAGGAAGGGGAGAACAGAAAGGTCAGTCAGGCTGGAAAGGCGTATTTCGATTCCCTGACGGAGCGGGAAAAGGAACTGATGGGGGTATCGTTATCCACCATAGAGCAGCTCTACAGAGAATACGCTATGGCGGATAAAGTTTATCGTTATATCATACAGGACGTAAATCCGGAAATCAGTGACGACGAGGCCCGCACCATTACCATACAGCATATCCTGATTCGGACCAGTACAGAAGACAGCCCAGGCAGCAGGGTGGAATATTCCGATATCATGAAGCAGGAGGCCTATGAAAAAGCACTTGAAATCCGCCGGATGGCTGCGGAGGAAGGGGAGGATTTTCTGGATCTGGCTTCCCGCTACAGCGAGGATGCGGTGATTACTTATTCCTTTGGCAAGGGAGAGATGGAGCCGATCTTTGAGGAGGCTGCATTTTCTCTGGAGAGAGATGGAATCAGTCAGGTTGTGGAAACGGAAGCAGGATATCATATTATTAAATGTATCAGTACTTTTGATCGGGAGCAGACGGATCTGAATAAGCTGACCATTGTGGAGGAAAGGCGCAGGGAGGTGTTCGGACAGGAATATGACGCCTTTGTGGGAGAATTGCCCCGGCAACTGAATGCACAGCTGTGGGACAGCATGAAACTGCTTCATGAGGAAGTGGTGACCACGTCTGAATTTTTTGAGGTTTACGCCAGGTATTTTCCGGACTAAAACGGAAAAAATAGCGGTTTAGAAAAATTTTAGAAATGCGGAAACGCCCATTCTACGGGCTTTTTTGTGCAATTATTAGCACTCTGCCAAAATGAGTGCTAATTTCTTCTTGACTTTTGCGGTGCTCCGTCATAAACTATGTTTCAAGGTGTTTACAGAGTAACACAATGCCGTGCAGAATGCGTGGCATAAGATGGACTATAATAAAGAAAAGAAAGGGACGAAAGTAAGATGGCAGCAAAGAGTGGCAGTTTATCAATCAACAGTGAAAACATATTTCCGATTATTAAGAAGTGGCTGTATTCTGACCATGATATTTTCTACAGGGAGCTGATCTCCAATGGCTGCGATGCTGTGACAAAGCTGAAGAAGCTGGACATGATGGGTGAGTATACCCTGCCGGAAGGCTATAAGGCCCGCATCGACGTAATCGTTAATCCGGAGAAGAAGACATTGACAGTCATTGATAATGGACTTGGCATGACTGCGGAAGAGGTGGAGGAGTATATCAACCAGATTGCCTTCTCCGGCGCAGCTGACTTTATTGAAAAATACAAGGACAAGAGCAATGCAGACCAGATCATCGGTCATTTTGGTCTGGGATTTTATTCCGCATTCATGGTTGCAGATGAGGTGCATATTGATACACTTTCCTATCAGGAGGGCGCAAAGGCTGTTCACTGGGAGTGCGACGGCGGCACGGAATATGCCATGGAGGACGGAGACAGGACGGAAGTGGGTACGGCAATCACTTTGTTCTTGAATGAGGACTGCCTGGAATTCTGCAACGAATACAAAGCAAGAGAGGTTATAAAGAAGTACTGTTCCTTCATGCCTACAGAGATTTATCTCTCCAAGGCGGATACCCAGGAGACGCAGATCATCAAAGAGGATGAAAAAAAGGAAGATGATGTGGTTCTGGAAGTGATTCAGCCGGAAGAGAAAACGGAAGAAAAGGCAGACGCTGCTAAGGCCGAAGAGGAAGACGGGGAGAAGGAAGAGAAAGAGCCGGAACCTGTAAAGCTGAAGATCAGAAAACGTCCGGAGCTCTTGAATGAGACTACACCACTGTGGACAAAGCACACCAACGACTGCACAAAGGAAGAATATCTGGAATTTTACCGCAAGGTATTCCATGATTATAAAGAGCCCCTGTTCTGGATCCACCTAAATATGGACTATCCCTTCAACCTCAAGGGCATTCTGTACTTCCCGAAGATTAATATGGAGTACGAATCCATCGAAGGAACCATCAAACTGTATAACAACCAGGTATTCATTGCGGATAATATCAAGGAAGTAATTCCGGAATTCCTGATGCTGCTGAAAGGAGTCATCGACTGTCCGGACCTGCCCCTGAACGTGTCCAGAAGCGCGCTGCAGAATGACGGCTTTGTGAAGAAGATCTCAGAATACATCTCCAAGAAGGTGGCGGACAAGCTGTCCGGCATGTGCAAGACGGAAAAGGAAGAATATGACAAATACTGGGATGATATCAGTCCCTTTATCAAGTTCGGCTGCCTGAAGGACGACAAATTCTGCGAGAGGATGAACGACTATATCCTGTTTAAGAATCTGGAAGGCAAGTATGTGACGCTGCCGGAATGTCTGGAGGTAAAGCCTCTTGACAACGGTGGGGACACTGCGGGAGACGAGGCAGGAGCAGCCGTAGACGAGAATGGTGAGAAGGTGGAGGCCGAGGTGGTTACCGACGAAGAACCCGAGGACGAAGGGACAGACGCGGAAGAGAAGAAAGATAAGGTTATCTACTACGTCACCGATGAACAGCAGCAGGGCCAGTATATCAGGATGTTTAAGGACAGCGGAATGGATGCCGTCATCCTGACCCACAATATCGATCAGCCTTTTATCCAGCAGCTGGAGTCCAAGAATGAGGGCGTGAAGTTCCAGAGAATCGACGCAGATGTGACCGATGCCATGAAGGCCGACACATCAGAGGAAGCGGAAAAAGAGCTGGAAGAGCAGGGCAAAGCTCTTGGCGAGATCATGAAGAAGGTTCTGGACAATGACAGGCTTACCGTAAAGGTGGAGAAGCTGAAGGATGATAAAATTTCTTCCGTGCTGACCCTGTCCGAGGAAAGCCGGCGCATGCAGGATATGATGAAGATGTATTCCATGCCGGGCATGGATATGGGAGGTTTCGGCGGTGAAGGCGAGACCCTGATCCTCAATGCAAACCATCCTCTGGTACAGTATGTGACAGACAATCAGGAGGGCGAGAATGTAGACAAGATCTGCGAACAGCTCTATGATCTGGCAAAGATCCAGCAGGCGCCCCTGTCTCCGGAGGCCATGACAAAGTTTATTGCCAGAAGCAATGAGATTATGATGGTTTTGGCGAAGTAATATCAATACAAAAAGGCATATGCAGCAGTTGAATAAGAATCTTTGAAGGACTGCTGTGGGAAGGATATCCTTCCTGCAGCGGTCCTGTTTTATGTTCAGCCGCAATTCTCAATGAGGTAAAGCTGTCGGCAAAGCCATACTTCAGGCAGGTGTGTTTTCTGAAATTTCTTGACAGATATATCGGAAGATGATATATTATAAATGTGATATATCACTTTCCGATATATTATACAGTATCTAAAAAAGCCTTGAGGAGGTATTGTTATAAATAGGAATATGTTTTACAGATTGCTCGAAATAGCAGTAGTGGGGTTGTATATCTCCGGAATCCTCTTTCTGGGAATCTTTCTTTTTTCAAAGAAAAGTGATGAATGGATGCTATATTCCGGATTATTCTGCAATATACTTGCAGGTGTGTTTCACACTGTCAGAAGATTTGGCAGGAAATAGGGGCAAATTCCTTCAAAGGTGCAGGCAGATTGAAAATTATAGGCCATTCAGGTGCAGTGAAAGCGGAAACGGAGGGTGGGGATGGAGAAAAGGATACCGTTGACAGAAGCCCTGTTTTACATCTTGCTGTCGGTACGCAGGCCTAATCATGGGTATGGGATTATTCAGGAGGTGGAGCGGCTGACAGAGGGCAGGGTGGTTCTGGGACCTGGGACTTTGTACGGTGCCATCCAGACAATGACGGGTAAGGGGTGGATTCGGATTTACAGTGAAGAGACAGATTCCCGGAAGAAGAAGGAATACATTATTACGGATCTGGGCAGGGAGATTTTCACAGAGGAAAAGAAACGCCTGGCGGAACTCCTGCGCAACGGGGCGTTGATGGACCAGGATCACGAAGGGCAGCAAAACAAAGGAAACATGGGATTACGAGGATTGGAGGAAACATGGTAAAGTTTCGGTTGTATTACGATAAGGACAAGGAGACGGCGTTTTTGAACGATATGTCACGGAAAGGGTATGCCATGACAGGTTTCTGCATGGGATTCTTTCGTTTCGAACCCTGTACACCGGGAGAATACATCTACCAGATCGATATCACGGAAGGAATGTTTCGTGTCAGCAGTGACTACAGGGAATTCATGCAGGATATGGGCGTGGAGATCATCTGCCTGTGGGGCCCCTGGGTGATTCTGCGGAAGAGAGCCTGCGAGGGAGCTTTTGAGCTGTACACAGATGTGGAATCCAGTATCACCCATTATGCCAGAATTCGGACTATGTACAAGGGATTTATCATACTGAGTACAGCAGCCATGCTTATGGAATTCTGGTGTGCTGTGGCTGGGGTTAAAGCAGCATGGGCATTTGCTTTTTTTGTGGCAGCAATACTGGCCGTAATGCTGCGCCAGCTGATGCAGATAAACAGTATACTGAAAGAGCTGAAAGGACGTGCCGGCGGAGAAAGGACCTGTGACGGCGGGAGATGCAGAAAATTTTCCGGTTTCCTGGTTGCGGGTCTTCTCTTAAACAGTGTGGTGCTGATGCTTCCCGGAGAAGGAGCCTGGGGCGGCAGACTGGATTACCTGTTGGGATTTCTGAAGGGATTCGGGCAGGTAATGGCGCTGTTTTTCCTGATTATGGGGTGTGTATTTACTCTGTGGAGAAGAGGGGAGTAAATAGCGTATAGCAGTTATTTTCTGTAAGGCTTCAGCTTGTGTCTGTGGATTGTCAAATAGCTGAAAGAAGCTTGGACAGGGAAAGCGGTCTGTCTGAAATGGTAAAAAACGAGGGCTGCTGTATTTGAGAGCAGAATATGGACAATACCATATCCTGTATCTTAATGCGGCAGCCTCATAAAGGATTTCTGACGATATAGATCTTTGTAAATACTTTCTGGAAAGATCAAGAAAGCAGCTGCAATAGGGCATCGTAAGCAATACGAAACGTCTTTTCCGTATTATGCTCTGCTTTGGCGGCAGCGTCCTGTTCCAGACCACGGAAACCGCTGAAGTCGGCCAGATGGGGTTCCAGGCTTAAAAATCCCCTGTATCCGTCAGTGTCCATTGCGGACAGGATTTGTGCCAGGTGGCCGTCTCCCTTGCCGGCTGGGACGATTTCCTTTGTTTCGCTTAACGCATCCTTGATATGAACATAGGAAAGAAAAGGTTTCAGCAACTGATAGGCTTCCCAGGTGTCCTGACCGCATTGGATGAAATTGGCGAAATCAAAAGTACATCGAAAACTTTCTCCGGCAAACTGTTTCATCAGATCCAGGCACCGATCAGCCGTATCGCCGTAGATTCCCTTCTCATTTTCATGCAGAAGAGTAAGTCGGTTTTGTGCGGCCTCCTGCACCATCTCATCCATCCGCATCATTACCGCATCCCGGTATTTCCCGGGAGCCTGCTCTTTGGGAAGATAAAAGCTGAAAATCCGTATCAAAGGTGTCTCAAAGATGTCTGCCAGGCGTTGGATGGCATGGAATGATTTTTTGTGGGTATCAAAATCTTCTTCAATGCTGATCTTACCGATGGGAGAACCGACAGCGGATACACGGATGCCTGCTGCATCCAGCTTTTTCTTTACGCTGTGGGCATATTCTGTTGTAAATGCTGCTATATTGATGCCATCGGCACTGCGCAGCTCAATCCATCGGATTCCCAGATCCAGCAGCACCTCGATCTGCCGGTCCAGCGATTCTGCAATTTCGTCGGCAAAACAACTGATTGGTGATAATTTTAATAGTTTTCTTGATTCCTTCATATTGTTTTCTCCTGCTTTTTTCAAGTTTACTGGGAAAGGATTATGTCAGCCCTAATTCCACCACTCGATTTTCTCTTGCAGATGCATAAGTGCCAAGCATCAGCCAGATGCTGTCTTCCATGGTAGGGAGCTCCAACTCAAACGGCTTTCCTTCTTGCAGAGCCCGGTAAAAAGTGGTAATGCAGTCCCGATGGCCGGTGCCCCAATAACTTTTTCCCAGAGCTTTGTCATGTTCCAATATGGGTTTTTCGCGTCTGCCGTCCGGATAAAACAGTGTAAGCTCCAGATCTTCTATCCGCAGAGTCATATGCTCACAGACGATTTCAATCAGAGGAGGGACATCGGCACAATAAGCAGTTGTAGCGTAAAAGGAAGCGTTGACGGTTTCACTGCCTTCAAATTGTATGTAGGCCTCCAGGGTATCCTCTACCTCAATGACATTTTTCAGGTGGTGATTGGTCATGGAAGCTTCCACAGACAGCGGTTTGCCCAACAGATACTGAAGCAGGTCCAGTGTATGGATGGACTGATTGATCAGGGCACCGCCTCCTTCTGTGGATAGTCTGCCGCGCCAGGTGCTCTCTGTATAATAAAGTGCGTCCCTATGCCAGGTTACAATTCCGCGGGCTCCCAGGATTCGTCCGGTTTTCTGGGAGGAGAGAAGCCTTTTGGCTTCCCGGACACTTGGATTGAAACGGTTCTGGTAACAGAACCCCAATCGGGCATCCGTACTCTGGACGACTTCCTTCAGCTGCCGGAACTGTTCCGGAGAAATGGCAGGGGGCTTTTCCATAAATACATGAATTCCCCTTGTCAAGGCATATTCGGCCATGGGCACATGGAGCACATGGGGAGTACAGATATGCAGAACGTCGGGTTTTTCCTGACGGAGCATGTCTTCCAGAGAGGAGTATGCCCTCGTGTGCCAGGTATCGGCAAAAGCTTTTACTTTTGGTACATCAATATCCACGGCTCCTGTCAGACGGGTATTGACCCAGTTTGTCAGTACTTGGCTGTGAACCTGTGCTATGCTGCCACAGCCTGCGATTGCTGATTTCATTTGGCATTTTCCTTTCTGCTAACGAGACAGGTCAGCGGTTTTGGGGCTACCATAGCTGGTACTGGTATCAAATGTGGTTTCTGTGACATTCTCCTTTTTTACAGAAGCGGCGCGCAGGGCATTGAGCTTCTCGAGAAACAGTTCTTCGTCTATGGGAAGTGTTACAGTTTCTCCCAGCCAGGAGGACAGATGCATGGCATTGGAGAGCTCCAGACCGCGGATTCCCTCGGTACCGTCAGCAACAAGGGGACCTCCCCGCAGGATAGCGTCCGCAAAGGCATTCAGAACCCCTGTATGCTGCGGATTCTGGCCATCCAGAATGACTTCCGTCTCATGGCAGGGCGGTTTCAGAAAGCCTTCCTTTGTCTGAAAACAGTGTTCTCTTTCACTGATTTCCAGTTCATAAAGTGTCAAACGGCTGCCTTCTGCCACCAGCTTGGCTTTTTCCAGCGTGATTTCCAGTCGGTTGGTACCCGGTGCATCGGCAGTGGTGGTGACAAATACACCAGTGGCGCCGTTTGGAAATTCCAGATAGGCCGTCACATCGTCCTCCACCTCAATGTCATGCCACTTTCCATTATGGCAGAAAGCACGTACCCGGCAGGGCATTCCGCAGATCCACTGCAACAGATCCAGGTTGTGAGGACATTGGTTCAGAAGAACGCCTCCTCCTTCCCCGTCCCAGGTGGCACGCCACCCTCCGGAATTATAATATGCCTGGGTGCGGTACCAGTCAGTAATCAACCAACTCATCCGCTTTATTTTTCCATAGACGCCGCTGTGGACGATTTCATGCAGTTTACGGTAGATACAGTTTGTGCGCTGGTTAAACATCATGCCGAACACCTGACCTGATTCTGCTGCCGCCTCATTCATTTCCCGTACCTGCTTTGTATAAACACCGGCCGGTTTCTCACACATAACATGTAAATGATGTTTCATTGCAAGCATGGCGAGACGGGGATGATCATAATGAGGGGTAGCGATCAATACGGCGTCGCAGAGGCCGGAAGTGATCAGGCTCTCCCCATCCTGGAATACAGCAACATAGGCAGGCAGTGCCGTTTTGGCCCACTGCCGCCTGCTTTCCCTTAAATCTGCGATAGCAGTGAGGGTGATATCCGGAACCTGACCGTTCAGAATGCTGGCACAGTGTGCGCTTCCCATATTTCCAATGCCTATAATACCTAATTTTACCTGTTCCATTGATAATGCTCCTATTCATCAGATTTCTTTTACTGTCAGCAGTAGCCTGCTGCCATCAGGTTCCGGTAACTGGTTTCCAGACAGTCAAAGGGACTTCCCTGGCAGATATCCTGCTCTACCAGCAGGTATTCGCAGTTGGTTTCTTCCAATGCGTTCAGAATACCAGAGAAATTGAGATTGCCTTCCATTACCGGAGCCATGAAAGAGGTCTTTCCCTTTACCTGCATATCTTTCAGATGGACACAGGGAATCCGGTCTTTCAGCTGTCTGATCCAATGACATACATCTGCACCGGCAGCGGCGACCCAATAAGTATCCAGGGTGATCCCCAGCTCATCCGGTCCAAAGCCTTCCAGCAGGTATTCCAGAATCCGTCTGTGGGGAGCAGCATTCGGCAGCTGTTCGGCCTGAAAGGCTTCAAATTCCAGGTTGTGATTGTGATACATGAGCAATTTGCCGGCGGCAGCGATCTTTTTTGCCGGTTCCCGGAAATCGGACATAAAACGATGCAGCCATTCCTTTGAACGATATTTTTCAGGCATGCATCCCAGACCGATATATTTGCATCCAAGGATATCATGCTCTTGGATCAGATTGTCCGTATCATTGAGAATGCGGTTGACATCACTGTGGGTCAGGACGATCTCAACGCCTTTCTGGTCGCAGATTTCCCGGACAGTTTCCGGACGGATATGGCCGATGGCGGAAATCTGGACGGTTTTGTAGCCGATTTCTGCAATTTTTCCAATGGTCAGGGCAAAATCTGCTTCCGTCTGTGTGTAAGCTCTGACAGTGTATAACTGCGCTCCTGTCTTCATAAATCAGGTCCTCCTGTTGGGGTTGAAATGGTTTTTAAAATTGTAAATATACTATAGACCATGGGCAGAAAGAAAGCCATTGCACAGAACAATTAAAACATTGCAAATATAGCGGTGGTGGAGTAAAATAAAATAACCGTTCAGACAATAATTGACTGTAGAAGCGTTTGCAGATGCTTCAGGAAAAGGAGACAGATTATGAATCCGGAGATACACATACATACGGAAAAACTGTCTTTTGGATACTCGGAATCCAGAGAAGTTACGAAACAATATGCTCTTCACTGTCATAATTTCTATGAAGTGTATTATTTTCTGGAGGGTGAGGTGGATTACCTGGTAGAGGGACAGCGTTACAGGCCCACTGCTGACAGTGTTCTGCTGCTTTCTCCCCATGTGTTTCATGGCGTCAGAATCAACAGTCCTATGCCATATAAGAGATATTCCATGCACTTTCATCCGGATCTGCTGAGTCAGGAGCGTCGTCCTTTTCTGCTGCATTCTTTTCCGCAGTCAGGACGTCCGGAGGAGAAAACAATTTATTTTGAACATGCGGATAAATTCCGACTGCCATCCTGTCTGGAGAGTTTGGAGGAATGTGCCCTGATGCCGGAACCATTTCGGGAACAGATACTGCCGATCCGGGTAGAGGCGCTTCTGGCGGAGATTGCTGCCATGAGCATCGCCGTAAAGTCGTATTCGGGAAATGAGACGGAAAATACGGTGACAGATATTTTGTTTTATATCAACAAGCATTTGAGTGAAGCCATTACGTTGGATCATATTGCGGATCATTTCTTCATCAGCAAGCATCATTTAAATAAAGTATTCCGCAAGGCTACAGGTACAACTGTGATGGATTATCTGCTTCGGAAGAGAGTAGTACATGCCCAGCTGATGCTGAACAATGGATGCCATGCAAAGGATGCGGCGCTCAAGAGCGGATTCGGGGACTATTCTTCGTTTTACCGTGCCTATATAAAGACACTGGGACATGCGCCCGGAAAGGACAGGGGGATATTTCTTGCTGTCTCGGAACAAATGAAGCAGGAGACAGTATTTATGCATGTTGAAAGCCAGCGGGCAGACAACCTATAAAAATAGATCTATACTGGTATAAACCTTGGAAAAATGTCGAGAGATGCTGGGATTTAGGGGGAAGAAAAAGATAGGAAAAATCTGGGATATGTGCTATAATTTTATCAGATAATTGAGGCAGAGTGACAAAAGGATGAATACCTTAGTTTCAGTTCAGGTGCCTGCCCCGGGGCGGGCGGATGGGAGTTAAAATGGAAGAAATCATGGAATCCATATCAAACGAAAAAATGCAGTTTGCGGTCCTGATCGATGCAGATAATATCAGTTCGAAATATGCGGTTACCATATTTGAGGAGCTGGAAAAGTACGGGCTGACCAGCTATCGTCGTATCTACGGCAACTGGTCAAAGGGAAACGGCTGGTCGGAAGTTCTGCTGTTGGAACATTCAATCATGCCGGTGCAGCAGTTTTCCTACACCACAGGAAAAAATGCTACGGATATGGCGATGGTTATTGATGCCATGGATATTTTATACAAAAATAAAGTACAGGGATTCTGTCTGGTAACCAGTGACAGTGATTTCACCCGCCTGGCTATGCGTCTGAGGGAGGAAAACATGTTTGTACTGGGGATGGGAGAATCAAAGACACCTCTTGCACTGACCAGGGCATGTAATAAATTTATCCATCTGAATCTGGTTGCGGAGCAGAACGTAGAAGAAATTGCCATTGGAGACACCACTGCTATGGGAAACAGGAACGCAGAGGAAAAACATGCAAAGACAAATGAATACAGCGGCTCCTATACATCTGCTGCAGAAGAGCAGAATGTGACTTCCATCTCAGATGTACGTCAGGTGATTCTGACGCTGATCAATGAAAACGGTGGGAGACAGGTGGATCTGGCACAGGTGGGAAACCGTCTGAATGATAAATTTACAGATTTTGATGTACGTAATTACGGATATTATAAGCTTAGTACAATGATTGACCAGGAATTGCCGGATCTCCATGTGAAGAAGATCAGCAATCAGTATTATGTGGAACGCCGTTCCAACTTGACGAAAGAGGAGCTGGAACAGGAAATATGCCGCATGATTGCCAAAAGCGGCGGGATGGTAGAGAATCTTGCCTGCCTGAACGATGAACTGCATAAGAAATATCGGCAGCTGGATTACAAGCAGTTCGGATATAATCGAATTTCCAGCTTTCTGCGCAGCTTAAGCTCCGTGACCGTCCATGAAAATGCAGTGTCACTGAAGAAGTAGCCGGAGGCTGTGGGAGGATTTCCTGGCTGGAAAATAAAGGCATGAGGGATGAACATGGATTGGAACATATTTGACTATATGCGGAATAATGATATGGAGAAGGACGCGCCTCTGGCGGCCAGAATGCGTCCGGGAACGCTGGAAGAGGTGGTGGGGCAGGAGCATATCCTGGGAAAGGACAAGCTGCTCTATCGTGCCATCAAGGCAGATAAGATCAGTTCGGTTATTTTCTATGGTCCGCCTGGTACAGGGAAAACCACACTGGCAAAGGTCATTGCAGGTACCACCAGCGCCGAATTTACTCAGATCAATGCCACTGTGGCTGGAAAGAAAGATATGGAGGAAGTGGTGGCGAAAGCCAAAGAGATTCAGGGAATGTACGGGAAACGGACGATTCTTTTTATAGACGAGATACACCGTTTCAATAAGGCACAGCAGGACTATCTGCTTCCCTTTGTTGAAGACGGGACAGTCGTTCTTATCGGTGCCACCACAGAAAATCCTTATTTTGAGGTCAACAGCGCGTTGCTTTCCCGTTCTGCTATCTTTGAGCTGAAACCGATTCCCATGGAGGCCATACGGGAACTTCTGCACAAGGCTGTCTATGACAGAGACAGGGGAATGGGAGCCTATGATGCTGTGATCGATGAGGAGGCGCTGGATTTTCTGGCAGATGTATCCGGCGGTGATGCCAGACATGCTCTGAACGCTGTCGAATTGGGAATCATGAGTACTGCCCGAAGCGGAGACGGCAGAATCCATATCACTCTGGAGGTGGCCCAGGAATGCATTCAGAAAAAAGCAGTGCGCTACGACAAAAGCGGTGACAACCATTATGACACCATATCTGCTTTTATCAAGAGTATGCGGGGATCTGACCCGGATGCGGCCGTTTATTACTTGGCAAGGATGCTGTATGCAGGGGAAAATGTGGCCTTTATTGCCAGGCGGATTATGATTTGTGCGGCAGAAGATGTGGGAAATGCAGATCCACAGGCGCTGGTAGTGGCAACTAACGCATCTTTGGCTGTGGAGCGTATCGGCATGCCGGAGGCACAGATCATTTTGTCCCAGGCGGCTGCCTATGTCGCCTGTGCACCAAAGAGCAATGCGGCCTGCACTGCGGTATTTGCTGCCATGGAGGAGATAGGACGAAGCGGTAATCTGCCGATTCCACCCCATCTCCAGGATGCTCATTATAAAGGCGCAGCAAAGCTTGGAAGAGGAACGGGGTATAAATATGCACATGATTACCCGAATCATTATGTACAGCAGCAATACCTTCCCTATGAACTGAACGGAAGAGAATTTTATAAACCCACAGGAAACGGTTATGAGGCGAAGATCCGGGAGCATATGCAGCGAATCAGAAAAGAAGCAGCCATCTAAAAAAGCTGTTCTGTGAGATACCGGTAGATCTCCTGATTTTTTCGCTGCCAGTTATCGCATATATTCTTGGCGAGAGCTTCCGTAGGTACGGTCATCCGGACATCCACCAGATTCACTCCTCTGTCTTTTGCCACCAGGTGGGCTTCATATTCTCCGATACCGGCTCTGTAATAGTAGTCGCCAAGCACGGAGACTTCATTGCGCAGAACATATTCGTTTTCACGGAAATAGGTGTCAATGTCCTTCTTGATGCCATGGTTGATCCTGTTCTGGAAAAAGAGCAGGGTCTCCCGGCCTTCAGGCGTGATGGACAGATGGGTGCGGTTTAAAATAGTCCGGGATGTGATCATGTGTGCATCGATCAACTCATTGATAACCTGCTGGAGTGTCAGGTAATTGGTATATTCCCGTTCCAGAATAAAATCACTTACCTGAGCATTGGTCATAGGAAAATTTACCCGGTCCAGCATATACAGTACGATTAATTTATAGAGAGTCAGCGGATCCTGAAGCATTTTACCATTCCTTTCTGAATGCAACATTTTGGAAGCTATGGGCTATCAGTATCATATAATAGATTTTGGCACTTCGCAAGCAGTTCCTTGGTTTTTCTTTTTGTGTTATCCTGTAATTGGAGCGGCAGATATATTTTTGCTCCATATAAAAATATGGTTATAGCAGATTTTCACATCCCCACAGCAGTCGGGATAGATGTTACACTTATTGCAAATATCCGAATAAACGTTGCGGATTATCGTGTAAAATGTCTGAAAATGCTGTAACAGAGCCTTTTAAGATGACTGCGTGATAAATTAAAATAGGGCTTCCTATTTTAGGAAAAGTGTATTATAATATCTGTACGGCATGATATTCAATCATGCTTCAAGGCAGCATGTCAATGACGAATCTGGCTGTGCTCCCCGTTTAAAGTTTATTACTTATGGAAATCAGGAGGAATTTATGAGAGAAAAGTATGAATCACTGGCACTTGTGCAGCTGAAAGAGCTGGCGAAAGCACGTGGGCTGAAAGGTACATCGTCCATGAAAAAAGCAGAGCTGGTGGAGGCCATGTTGGCCGAAGATGAGAGGGTGAAGAAACAGGACGAAGAAAGCGACGCGAAGAATGGGAAGGAAGAGGATGTGCAGCAGATTAAGGATAATGCGCCTGGCTCCAAACCGGTACGCAAACGAAGCATTGTTACGAATACAAGACCCGCCGCACCCCAGCCGCGGACAGAACGAACCACAGGTGCGGTTATGAATGAGAGCAACTATAGAGCAGAACCTACGGCACAGAACGAAGTTGTTCCAAAAGCGGAAGAGAAGGCAGAAATGCAGCCCATACCCGCCGCAACAAATCAGCCGGCCCCGCAGGCAGTTCCCGGTACTGCAGTGCCAAGACCTATCCGCTCCAATGAAGTTTATGATGAGAAAACCTATCCTAAGGAACTGGACAGCGGCGAGGAAGCCAGCGGTATTCTGGAAGTTATGCCGGACGGATATGGATTTATTCGATGTGAAAATTATCTGCCGGGTGAAAATGATGTATATGTAGCACCCAGTCAGATCCGTCGCTTTGGACTAAAAACAGGCGATATTCTTAGAGGCAACAAGCGTGTTAAGACACAGCAGGAAAAATTCAGCGCACTTCTGTTTATCAGAACGATTAACGGCTATACGATTGAGGAAGCACTCAAACGTAAAGCATTCGAAGATATGACGCCCATTTTCCCCAATGAACGTATTCGGTTGGAGACGGCCGGATGTAGCGTGGCCATGCGTGTTATGGATCTTGTGAGTCCAGTAGGCAAGGGTCAGCGCGGTATGATTGTTTCACCGCCAAAGGCAGGTAAGACTACGTTGCTGAAGGAGGTTGCAAAGTCCATCCTGCGTACCAATCCTCATATGCATATGTTGATTCTTCTTATCGACGAGCGTCCTGAGGAAGTGACTGATATCAGAGAAGCTATCAGCGGAGACAATGTGGAAGTGATCTACTCTACTTTTGATGAGCTGCCCGAACATCACAAAAGAGTTTCAGAGATGACCATTGAACGTGCTAAACGTCTGGTGGAACATAAAAAGGATGTGGTAATTCTTCTGGACAGCATCACGCGTCTGGCAAGAGCTTACAACCTTGTAGTGCCGCCCAGCGGCCGTACGCTGTCAGGTGGTCTGGATCCGGCAGCGCTTCATATGCCAAAGCGTTTTTTCGGTGCGGCAAGAAATATGCGTGAGGGAGGCAGTCTGACCATTCTGGCAACAGCGCTTGTGGATACCGGCAGTAAGATGGATGATGTGGTTTATGAGGAATTCAAGGGGACAGGCAATATGGAGATGATCCTGGACCGTAAACTGTCCGAAAAACGAATCTTTCCGGCAATTGACCTGGCAAAATCCGGTACGCGTCGGGAAGATCTGCTACTGAATCCAGAAGAGCTGGAGGCTATTAATATCATGCGCAGAGCACTGAACGGATTGAAGCCTGATGAAGCCACTGACCGCATTTTGGACATGTTTGCAAGGACAAGAAACAACAATGATTTTGTTCAAATGGTAAAAAGAAACAAATTTATATAAAAAAGCTTGAAACTATGCTGTTCATATGCTATAATAAGGACGCTGTTTGTGGTTCCATAAGCAGTACGGATGCGAACGACAAATAAGGCTTTAATGATAATAGAAGAGGTGAATACGATGAAAGAAGGAATCCATCCCAAGTACTATCAGGCAACAGTAACCTGTAACTGTGGGAACACTTTTGTAACCGGTTCTACGAAGCCGGAGATCCATGTGGAAGTTTGTTCCAAATGCCATTCGTTCTACACTGGCCAGCAGAAGACGGCAAGGGCTGACGGACGTATTGAGAAGTTCAACAGAAAATACGGCGTTAAATAGGAATCGCAGGAAAGGTTGAGGTGCTCGGTATCTCAACCTTTTTCATCTTAATTAAAACTGTTGTAGGAAAGTTGGAGTTCCTGTACAAAAGTAAAAATCTGCATACACAGAAGCACAAATTATATTTCAATGTGCGCTCATGAAACTTAGGAGGCAAGTGATGGCAAAGAAGAAAAGTAAATGCTATTCGGGAATCGGTGGCCAGGCTGTTCTGGAAGGCGTTATGATGAAGAACAAGGATAAATATGCCGTGGCCGTGCGGCGGCCGGATGGCGGAATATCAGTGGAAGTAGATAATTATCAGGGGGTTTTGAGCGGAAATAAGATAAAGGAGATTCCTTTTATCCGGGGAATTTTCAATTTTGTGGATTCCCTGGTACTGGGAATGAAATGTCTGAATTATTCAGCGTCTTTCTATGAAGAGGAGGATGGCAAAACAGACAAATCGGATGGTGCCGGAGATAAGTTCATGATAGGATTGGTGACCTGTTTTTCCGTAGTGCTGGCAGTTGGTATTTTTATTGTACTGCCCTATTATCTGGCATCCGCATTGAACGGATACCTGAGAAATCCCTCTCTGGTAGCTATTATAGAAGGATTGGTCCGCATTTTGATCTTTATTCTGTATGTGAGTGGCATCAGTATAATGAAAGACATCCGGAGGCTGTACCGATATCATGGAGCTGAGCACAAGTGTATCAACTGTATCGAAAGAGGCAGACCGTTAACGGTGGATAATGCTATGCGCAGTTCCAGGCTGCATAAAAGATGTGGTACCAGTTTTCTGTTTTTTGTTTTTTTTGTGAGTATTATTCTGTTTTTCTTTATCCGGGTGGAAAATCCGGTCTGGCGTGTGGGACTGCGGATACTTCTGATGCCTGTGGTGGCGGGGATATCCTATGAGATTATCCGGCTTGCAGGACGTTCGGACTCTCTTTTTGTCAGGATTCTTTCTGCCCCTGGTATGGCGATTCAGCGTATGTCAACCAAGGAACCGGACAGAGAGATGGTAGAGGTAGCCGTGGCCTCCGTGGAAGCCGTATTTGACTGGAAAACTTATCTGAAAGAAACATTCGGATATGAATTTGATCAGAGTCTGGATTGGGAAGAGCAGGGTGATTAAGCAGGTCACGGAACGATGAATAGAAGGAGTGAAAGCATGACTTATAGAGAGGCATATGACAGAGGACGGGAGAAGCTGGGGCTGGCCGGAGTCGAAGAAGCAGACCTGGAGGCACGGATTTTGTTGGAATTTGTCTGTGGAACCACTCGAAATGTGTTGCTGGCACACGGAGACCGACTGCTGGATATTGGTCAGCAAGAGAAGTATGATATGCTGATTGACAGGCGTAAGACAAGAATACCTCTGCAGTATCTGACAGGGGTGCAGGAGTTTATGGGGCTGACATTTACGGTAAACGAACAGGTGTTGATTCCCAGGCAGGATACGGAGATTCTGGTGGAGGAAGCACTGCGCAGTCTTCATGACGGTATGCGGGTGCTTGATATGTGTACAGGGTCAGGCTGTATTCTGATCAGTCTGCTGCATTATTCCAACCATTGCCAAGGTGTGGGGGCCGATCTCTCGGCGGAAGCACTTGCAGTGGCAGAGGAAAATGCGGAACATCTGCTTGGCTTGGAAAGTGCTGCAGAGTTGAACGGTGGTTATGGAAGCGACATTAGGGAACCAGGCGGAATCCGTTTTGTCCAAAGTGATCTGTTTGAGAAGATTTCAGGGAAATTTGATATGATTGTATCCAATCCGCCGTATATTTGCAGCGATGTCATCGGTACGCTGATGCCCGAAATCCGGGAGCATGAACCGATTCTGGCATTGGACGGGGGAGGAGACGGACTTAATTTTTATCGAAAAATAGCGGCAGAGAGCAGGGAGTATCTGTACGGCGGAGGTATGCTTTTTCTGGAAATCGGTTATGATCAGGGAGAGGCTGTCAGTACCCTGCTCCAGGAGGCTGGATTTCTGGAGGTACAGGTGGTAAAGGACTATGCCGGATTGGACAGGGTGGTGTATGGAACCAGATGTTTTGACGAAACTGTTTCTGACAAAGAGTAAGACGGGTTTGGAGTAGACCGGGCACAAGACAGAGCCTTCGGCGGAATATTGTTGAATAAGACAGACAAAATGGCGCAACAGAGAGGAATTTGCCGAAAACTATGTGGGGCAGAATGTGAGGAAAGATATGTTTGACAAACTGGAAGATTTACTGATTCGATTCGAAGAGATTATGGGTGAGCTTCATGAACCCACGGTAACGGGAAATCAGGAACGTTTCCGCAGGCTTATGAAGGAACAGAGCGATCTGACTCCCATTGTAAACGCATATACGGAATATAAGAAATGCAGACAGGACATCGAGGATTCCCTGGCTATGTTGGAGGAGGAGAGCGATGAAGAGATGCGTGAAATGATTAAGGAGACCCTGAACGATGGGAAGAAGCGGGCAGAGGAGCTGGAGCAGGAGCTGAAAATTCTGCTTCTGCCCAAGGACCCGAATGATGATAAAAATGTAATTATTGAAATCCGAGCGGGGGCAGGAGGGGATGAGGCAGCCTTGTTTGCTGCAGAGATTTATCGAATGTATGTGCACTATGCGGAAAGCCAGCGATGGAAAGTAGAGACACTGAATGTGGACGAAATCGGCATTGGCGGTATGAAGGAAGTGCAGTTCGTCATTACGGG
Source organism: uncultured Acetatifactor sp. (assembly GCA_910580225.1). Lineage (GTDB taxonomy): Bacteria > Bacillota > Clostridia > Lachnospirales > Lachnospiraceae > Acetatifactor. Next base: position 48,136 of record CAJTXE010000007.1, on the reverse strand, counting down.
ACAGGGAGCTTATTCCAAGATGAAATATGAGAGCGGTGTTCACCGGGTACAGCGGGTGCCAGAGACGGAGAGCGGCGGACGAATTCATACCTCCACCATCAGTGTTGCTGTCATGCCCGAGGTGGATGAGGATATTGACATCGTGATTGATGAGAAGGATATACGGGTGGATGTGATGCGGGCTTCCGGGAATGGCGGCCAGTGCGTGAATACAACGGATTCTGCAGTGCGTCTGACCCATTATCCCACGGGAATTGTGGTGTACAGCCAGACTGAGAAATCCCAGCTTCAGAATAAGGCGAAGGCATTCGCCTTGCTGAAGGCAAAGCTCTATGACATAGAACAGCAGCAGCGGCATGACGCGGAGGCAGAAATGCGCCGCAGCCAAATTGGGACAGGGGATCGCTCTGAGAAAATCCGTACCTACAATTTCCCGCAGGGACGTGTCACGGACCACCGCATCGGCTTGACCATCTATAAACTTGACAAAGTGATGAATGGGGACATCCAGGAGATATTGGATGCTTGCATCTCAGCCGACCAGGCAGCAAAATTAGTGAAGATGGGAGAAAACTGAAGGTCAGCCAAAGGAGGTTGTTCAGTCCGGTCTGACCTGTCTTGGAAGCATGGACATGGTTATTGTGGGCAGAGATGACTTGGAAAGACCCTATGAGAACTGTAGAAAAAGCTGCAAATAATGGAGAAAGGAGTATGCGGAAAAACGATATACTGCATATGAACAGGACGATAAAATGAACAAAGTGGTAGAAGAGAGAACTAAGAGAACGCAGTGGTATCAGGACGCAAGGTTCGGCATGTTTATCCACTGGGGGCTGTATGCCATCCCAGCCAGGGGAGAGTGGCTGCGCAGTGTGGAGCAGCTGACAAAGGAAGCTTATGAGCCTCTGAAAGATGAGTTTGCCGCTGAAAATTACGCCCCCAGGGAGTGGGCGAAACTGGCCAGAGAAGCCGGGATGAAGTATGCCGTGCTCACTGCCAAGCATCATGACGGATACTGCCTGTTTGACTCCAAACTGACGGATTTCAAATCCACCAATTCTCCCTGCAGGCGAGACCTGGTAAGGGAATTCCTGGAGGCTTTCCGGGCGGAGGGCATCAGGGTGGGCCTGTATTATTCCGTCATCGACTGGCGGCATCCGGACTTCCCCCATTACGGGGATATGCACCATCCCATGCGGAATCATCCGGAGTGTTCCAACGAGAATCGGAATTTCGATAACTATCTGGAATACATGTTCGGCCAGATTAAGGAGCTGCTCACGGATTACGGCAAACTGGATGTAATGTGGTTTGATTTTTCCTACGGAAACATGAAATGTGACACCTGGAAGGCAAAGGAGCTCATTGAGATGGTGCGTTCCATTCAGCCGGATGTGATCATTGACAACCGCCTGGAGGGAAGCGGGGAGGATGCGGGTTCCATCCGAACCCTGGACCCCACGCCCTACTCCGGGGACTTTGCCTCACCGGAGCAGATGATTCCTCCGGCGGGTATCCGGGACGAAGGCGGGAATCCCATTCCCTGGGAGGCCTGCATTACCCTGAACAACCACTGGGGCTATGCTGCTCATGACCATCATTATAAATCGGCCAGGATGGTGGTGCATATGCTGGTGGAATGTGTCAGCAAGGGCGGAAACCTGCTTCTGAACGTGGGACCCAACGCCAGGGGGGAGATTCCCGAGGAGTCTGTGGCCATACTGAAAGAGGTGGGCGCCTGGATGAAGAAGAACAAAAAGAGCATCTACGGCTGCGGCTACGCGGAACTGCCCAAGCCAGAGTGGGGACGCTATACCCGGAAGGGGAACCTGCTTTACGCCCATGTGATGGAACCCCAGGTGGGCGCCGTGTGCCTGGAGAATATGGCCGGAAAAGTGGAGAAAATGAGACTTTTGGATGACAATTCCGAGGTGAAGGAGACCCATTACTGGAACCTGAAGGAGTACGACAAGAACGCGTTTTTCTTCTTTGATCCCTATGCGGCGGACTGCTATCCGCTGCCGGATGAGAAGGATACGGTGGTGGAGATATATCTGAAAGAAGTGTAAGGCAATCGGAAGGGGCTGCCGGATGAAGGGATTTTTATTCCTTCATCTGACAGCTCTTTTTTGCTGTGTTATGCTTTCCTGATTGACAGCTATTACGTTTACTGATATAATTATTACGGTAAACGTAATAGCTAACAAGATATTTGGCATGAGAAAGATGGTGTGAATGAGGGATCATGTGAAAGGCGGCGCGCTTACGGAGGTGACATTTTATATTCTGCTGTCCCTTTATACGCCGAAGCACGGTTATGCGGTTATGCAGTTTATCGAAGAGAAAACCGGGGGAAGGCTTTCTCTGGGGGCGGGAACTCTGTACGGAGCGCTGAATTCCCTGCAGGAGAAGGGGTGGATTGAACCCTGTGACGGCAGCGGAAGCAGGAAGAAAGCGTATCTTATCACCTCCCAGGGCAAAGCGGCAGCGGAGAAGGAATTGGAGCGGATTCGGGAACTGGCAGAGACTGCAGCCGGAATAATAGGCGTCTAAGTAAGAAATGTCAATAGCTAATTTAAGACAGCGTCAGTTCCGCCCGACACCCCAGAGGATTTAAGGAGGTGTAGGATGAGAAAGAAACGGTATCGCTTTTTTGGAGGCCTGCTGACCATGCAGGAAAGATGGCTGAACAAAATGGCACATGGGGGATACAGGCTTGTCCGTACAGGGAAACTGCTGTATGAGTTTGAGACCTGCCAGGCAGGGGAGTTTGCGTACTGTGCGGAATTTATCGGACACATGGCGGGAGAGAGGGCAGAAGAATACTGCGGGTTCCTGAAGGACGCAGGCTACAGGGTATTTTATAAGAATATTAACCTCAACTATTCCCTGGGAAAGATCCGGTTCCGCCCCTGGGCAGATAAGGGCGGAAAGATTGCCACCGATTTCACTACGTTTAACCGTGAGCTTCTGATTGTTGAAAAGGAGAATGACGGAAAGCCCTTTGCGCTTCATACCACGTATGATGACAGGGCAGGATACTGCAGGACATTGCAGAAACCCTATTTGTTTACGGTACTTCTGTTTTCCGCAGCGGGCATTTTGATGCGGGCCTGGTTATGGGGGGGTTTCGCGGTTCCGTTTCTGATACCTGTGATTCTGTATCAGGCGGAGGCGGTTCGAATGCGGAAACTGGCCAAAACGGAGGAATGGTAAAGGGGAGAACGAGGAGGAATGATGAAAATGAAAAATAAACCGAAAAACGCAAAACTGATGATTCTTATGATACCGGTGGCGGTTATGGTCTTTTTCCTGGTGCTCCGGTTGGGGAGCGGAAGCTTCCGCAGCGCTGTCAGGATCGGTTATGTAGGCAGTGAGGGACGGAGCAGCTGGAGCGGCAGTTATCGTTCCCTGGACGGTAAAATGTGGAAAAATATACATCCGGAGGGAGACATGCTGCATATCCGGGTGGAAACCCAGTCAGGGACCATTTCCATTCAGGTGAAAGACAAGGAGGGCAATGTGATCTTTTCCGAAAATGACATGGGAACGAACAATTTTGACGTGGAAGTCCAGGGAAAGGTAAGTGTACTGATTGAAGCCGATAATCACAGAGGCGGCTTTGAGATAAGCTCGGAACCATAATGCCAGGAGACCGGAGCGGCTGCAGTTCTTTTCCGGCCGCCTGAAAGTCCCTGCAACGCGGGAACTGATATAGGAAAGCAGAAAGCACAATCAAAAAACCCCTGCTGAAAGAAAGTTTCTTCAGCAGGGGTTTTACATTAAAAGGATTATTTGTTTCCTTCTTTGGCAGGACGCACCAGGAAAAGGCTGATCAGCAGCGCCGCAATGTACAGAACAATGGTGACATACAGCACATTCTGGTATCCCACAGGATTAACCTGTATTCCGTTATGGTCAGAGAACTCTCCCGTGTGGTTCACAATCCAAGTGGCAAGCTGGTTGCCTGTCAGGCCTGCAATTGCCCATGCGGAAAGGGTGAGGCCGTGGATGGCGCTGATATTGCCCATGCCGTAATGATCGGAAAGCAAAGTGGGCACGTTGGAGAAGCCTCCGCCGTAACCTGCGTTTACTACAAAGATCAGTCCAAGAACCAGGATAATCAACAGGGTATTGCCCTCGCCGTTTTTGATGCCGCCCGTCAGGATGACGATTCCGGTAAAGGCAATGGAAAGGATGAAGATCAGCTTGTAAATGGTGTTTCTGTCCTTCATCTTATCCGCCCATGCAGAGAAGCCCAGACGGCCGCCTGCGTTGAAGATGGCTGATACTGTGGCAATGATTCCGGCAGCACCAGCCAGGCCGATACATTTTACGATCATCTTTTCCTGGGAAATCAGAGCCAGACCACAGGTGATATTGATGTAAAACATCAGCCAGATACCAATATAGTTGGTAATGGGTCTGGACTTGATGACATCCATCATACCCTTGCCTTTCTCGGCCTTTTTGGGCTCATGCCAGGTGTCTGGTTTCTTTAACAGCAGATGTCCTGCAAACATCATGACAAAATATACCACTGCCAGAATCAGGAACATTTTGTAGATGCCGCCTTCACCCAGATTGTCCAGCATGGCCTGCATGATGGGGCTGGCGATGGCTTTCGCGGCGCCGAAGCCTGCAACTGCCAGACCGGTGGCAAGTCCTTTTCTGTCCTCAAACCACAGCATCAGGGTCTTTACAGGGGACAGATAGCCGGTTCCCAGGCCAATGCCCATAATAAAACCATAGCAAAGATAAATGCCGATCAGAGCCAGGGGACTCTGCTGATGGGTACCGCCGTAGTAAATGAAAAATCCGGTGCCCGCCATACCGCAGGCAAAGCAGATGGAGGCGATCAGGGATGATTTGTGGATGTCCTTTTCCACGATATTGCCCAGGAAGGCAGCGGACATGCCAAGGAAAAAGATGGCAAAGCTGAAGGCCCATTCTGTGGCACCCTTGGAAAACCCGATATAATCGGCGATTTCCTGGCTGAATATGGACCAGCAGTAGACAGTACCTATGCTGCAGTGAAGCAGCAGCGCCGGAATCGCGGCGCGAATCCATTTGTTGTTCTTCATGATGTACCTCATTTCCTTATATATGTTTTTTCGTACAATATATTCACTGAACACATGAAAATCCGCAGCTTCTGTGGTTCGGCAAGAGGGTCCGATCATGCATACAGTTGTAATATATCAGCTTAGGTTATTGTACTCGCAATTTCATCAAAATGCAAGCCTTTTATAATACTTAAAATGAATGCCTTCAACGGATGTAAAATATTACATGAATTCTTCGGGAATTGAGAGCTTACAGGATCAAAAGTGCATGCAGAAAACAATCAGTCAGAGGTGGGGATATACAAGGGAGAAGGAGGGATGTTCTGTTATAGGAAGCAGTCGTGTTTTATGTTCAATGGAAGCAGGAATAACTGCAGTACTTCCCATGTTTTGGAAGAAATCGGCGAGAAAGTGCCGGAGAAAAGTTGAATAGAGTCTGATTTTGGTTGATGCGGAAAAGGAAAAAGAATAAATGCATAGCAAGACGCTGATTTCCCTGCAGGATTTTGTGCATTTTCACAATTTTCAAAAATAATTAAAAAAAGGTTGCATTTTTTTCCATGTCGTATTATAATACTTAATGTGCTACGGGGTGTGGCTCAGCTTGGTTAGAGCGCCGTCTTAGGGAGGCGGAGGTCGCGAGTTCGAATCCCGCCACTCCGATAGAATGGAAACTGCCAAAACCTTAGATTTTACAAGGTTGTGGCAGTTTTTATTTTATCTGGTTAACCAGAAAGAAAAACTCCAATTAGCGGTAAAGATAATTATGGAGCAAAAGCGTCCTTGAAGCAGAGTGAAAAGAAAAACAGCAGGGATGAAAGGGATAATAATTGATGCCACAGAGAGAAGAGAAGCGGAAAACAGAAAAACAAAACATAACAAAACATCAAGCAACAAAACTAAATGTGACAAAGCGCACGGAAATACAGAAACACCACATCAGAAAAAAAGAGTCAGTGCCCAAAGAATCAAAACAAAAGATATGCCCCGTAGATTCCAAATGTGGCGGATGCCAGTGGATCAACAAAAGTTATGAAGAACAGCTTCAGGCCAAGAGTATGGAATTTCATAGGATGATGGAGCCTTACTGCAGGCCGGAGGCCATTATCGGGATGGAGCATCCTGCCCATTACCGAAATAAAGTACATGCAGCATTCGGGGAGGACAGAAGACATAATGCCATATCCGGCATCTATGAGGAAAAAAGCCACCGCATTGTCCCTGTGGACAGTTGTTTCATTGAGAATCAGAAAGCAGATGCCATCATTGTGTCTATCCGGGATCTTTTAAAATCTTTTAAGATCCGGCCATATAATGAAGACACGGGATTCGGGCTGCTGCGCCATGTGCTGATCCGGGTAGGACATACCACGGGGGAGATTATGGTGGTACTGGTGTTAACCTCTCCCGTTCTGCGCTCTAAGAATCATTTCGTGAAAGCGCTGCGGGAGCTGCACCCGGAGATTACTACTATAGTGGTCAATGTCAATGATCGGGATACCAGTATGATTCTGGGAGACAGGCAGCAGGTAATCTATGGAAAAGGGTATATAGAGGACAGGCTCTGTGGTATGACTTTTCGGATTTCCCCCAGGTCCTTTTACCAGGTGAACCCGGTACAAACAGAGAAACTGTACGCAAAAGCCATGGAGTATGCAGGGCTGACCGGACAGGAGACTGTATTGGACGCTTACTGCGGTACCGGAACTATCGGTATGATTGCCAGCAGAAAGGCTGCCAGGGTGCTTGGTGTGGAACTGAATCCGGATGCCATCCGGGACGCTGTAAGCAATGCAAAACGAAATCAAATTAATAATATCCGTTTCTGCCAAAGTGATGCAGGGCAGTTTCTTTTGGAGATGGCAGAGGAGAAGGCCACTCTGGACGTACTATTGATGGATCCGCCCAGAAGCGGCAGCAGTGAGGATTTTTTAAGTGCGGTTGCAAAGATCAGGCCCGGAAGAATCGTATATATTTCCTGCAATCCCGTTACCCTTGTAAGGGATCTGAAAATTCTGAAAAAAAAGGGGTATCAGGCGGAAAAATGTGTGGCGGTTGACATGTTTCCATTCACAGATGCGGTGGAGGCAGTGTGCCTCTTGGGCAACCGAAAACCAGATACGAAAATAAGGATTGATTGTTGAGTTGGAAGAATAAATTACTTCATATATTTATGCGATGGACATTGAATTGAACTGCTTACAAAAAATGCAGCGGCCTCCGGCAATGAACCGGGAGCCGCTATTTTTATTTCATTCTTTTTATAAAACAGGGTTTTATATTTCCAAAGCTTCAGTTCATTTCCGGCAAATTTATACTGCCGGAAATGAACTCGCTTCAAAGAGGTCTATTTCCTTACCGCACCGGATTTGACGGCAGCATCTGCTACACATTCTGCCACATGTTTTGCAACCCTGGGATCAAGGGCAGAAGGAATGATGTATTCGGGGCAAAGCTTTTCCGGTTCCACCAGTTCTGCAATGGCGTGGGCTGCAGCCAGCTTCATCTCGTCATTGATATCTCTTGCGCCCGCGTCCAGTGCGCCGCGGAAGATACCCGGGAAAGCCAGTACATTGTTGATCTGGTTGGGGAAGTCGGAACGGCCGGTACCCATTACTTTTACACCGGCAGCCATAGCATCCTCGTACATGATCTCCGGAACGGGATTGGCCATGGCAAACACGATGGGATCTGCATTCATGGTTTTGATCATCTCCGGTGTCAGCACGCCTGCCACGGAAACTCCGATAAATACATCTGACCCCACCAGAGCTTCTGCCAGGCCGCCTTTGCGGTTTTCCAGATTGGTGATCTCGCAGAGCATTTTCTTATGTCCTGTAATACCTGCGGGCCTGTCTTTGTACAGGATACCCTTGGTATCACAGGCAATGATATGCTTCACGCCAGCTGTCATCATCATCTTGATGATGGCGGTTCCTGCGGCGCCTGGGCCGTTCAGTACCACCCGGATCTCACTGATATCCTTGCCGGTTACCTTCAGGGCATTCAGCAGGGCAGCGGTGACTACGATGGCCGTACCGTGCTGGTCGTCGTGGAATACGGGGATGTCCAGTTCTTTTTCCAGACGCTGTTCGATGTCAAAGCATTTGGGGGCGGAGATATCCTCCAGATTGATGCCGCCGAATACCGGGGCAAGCTGCTTCACGGCCTGAATGATTTCTTCCGGATCCTTGGTGTCCAGGCAGATGGGAAATGCATCCACATTGCCGAACTGCTTGAAGAGGATGGATTTGCCTTCCATTACGGGGATGGCAGCCTCTGGTCCGATATCGCCCAGGCCCAGTACTGCGGTTCCGTCGGATACCACAGCCACCAGATTGCCTTTTGCCGTATATTTGAAGGCATTTTTCTTATCCTTTGCAATTTCACGGCAGGGTTCTGCCACACCCGGGGTGTAGGCAATGCTTAAGTCATCTCTGCTTTCCAGCTTTACCTTGCTGCGGACTTCGATCTTTCCATGATTTGCTTCGTGCATCTTTAATGCTTCTTCATAATAATTCATAGGAACCACCTTTCTCTCTGCAGTTTATGACCATGAAATCAGACATACCTGGAATCCGGGAGCCGGCAGGCCAGCTGAATTTCCCGGATGGCCATAAACAGTATAAACTAATTTTATAATGAATTTTCTTCGGTGTCAAAGTAAATCGGCCGATAAAGGATGGATTTGTTCCTGTCCCATTTATTTTTTCAGCAGATCCATGGGATCTTTTCCGGGGATACCCGGTTCTGTCATATGGTAGGGATCCAGTATGTTGTTCAGCTGCTCTTCGTTCATAATGCCTTTCTCCAGAATCAGTTTTCTGACAGGCTGATTGGTTTTCAGGGCTTCCTTGGCGATCTCGGCGGCTTTTTCATATCCCACATAGGGGCAGATAGCCGTAATAATGCCTACACTGTTTTCCACCATCCAGCGGCAGTGTTCAGCGTTGGCTGTGATGCCCACGATGCAGTTGTCCACCAGAGTCCGTACGGCAAAGGTAATGGTTTCGATGGACTGGAACAGTTTGTAGAAGATGATGGGCTCGAAAGCGTTCAGCTCCAGCTGCCCTGCCTCTGCTGCCATGTTGATTGTCACATCGTTGCCGATGATATTGAAAGCTACCTGGTTGACCACCTCCGGGATAACCGGGTTGATCTTGCCGGGCATGATGGAAGAGCCATTCTGTTTTGCAGGCAGATTGATCTCTCCCAGACCTGTTCTGGGGCCGGAGGACATGAGCCGCAGGTCATTGCACATCTTGGACAGGTTGATGGCACAGTTTTTCACAATACCGGATACGGCAGAGTAATTGTCCAGGTTCTGGGTAGCATCGATAAGGTCATAGGACTGTACCAGATCCTGCCCGGTTAGAATGGACATATTCTTCACGACTCTTCTGTAGTACTGCACATCCGCATTCAGACCCGTACCAATGGCGGTGCCGCCCAGGTTCAGGCTCTTGATCTCGTCCTTGGCAGTGTCAAAGCGTCTGATGTCCCGGCTGATAGCGGAAGCATAGGCGTGGAATTCCTGGCCAAGACGGATGGGAACCGCGTCCTGGAGCTGGGTTCTTCCCATTTTAATAACGGAGTCGAATTCTTCGGATTTCTGCAGCAGGGCTTCTTCCAGACGCTTCAGCTGTTCCTGTGCGTCATCAATCAGCTTCAGAGCTGCCATCTTGCCGCAGGAGGGGAACACATCGTTGGTAGACTGACCGAAATTCACATGATCATTGGGATTGACAATGGTGTAGTCGCCTTTTTTGCCGCCAAGGATCTCAATTGCGCGGTTGGCAATAACCTCATTGGCGTTCATATTCAGAGAGGTTCCGGCGCCGCCCTGGATGGGATCTACGATAAACTGGTCGTGAAGCTTACCTGCAATGATCTCGTCACAGGCCTTTACAATGGCGTCGGCGCGCTTCTTGTCCAGTTCGCCTACCTCAAAGTTGGTGATGGCAGCGGCTTTTTTGATTTGCGCAACACTGTTGATCAGGGCTTTGTGCATTTTCAGCCCGGTAATGTAGAAATTTTCATAGGCTCGGAGGGTCTGTACTCCATAGTAGGCGTTTTCAGGCACTTCCTTTTCTCCAATAGAGTCATGTTCAATGCGGTATTTTCTTTGTTCTTCACTCATGTTTCTTCTCCGTTTCTGTGGAATCATGGCAGTCTGAAAGCTATATGGCCAGACTGTATTTCTATGGGTTGACTTTACTATATATCGGGATTACAATATTTTCAAATATATATAAAGATATAATTCATATAGACTGCAGGTTATAGGTTGGATAAGGTCAAAAAGCTGAAAAAACGTGTGTTATTATGTGTATAAAGAAATTTTCTTGTCAAAAAGAGATAACTTGCATTATCAGAGCAGCGGACCGGTAAAGTGGAAATCGACGTGGGCCAGGAAGGAATCAGAATTATGTTTCAGGGAATGGATTATGTATACGAAGTGTATCGGGAAATGAGTTTTTCCAAGGCGGCCAGGAATCTCTACATCAGCCAGCCGTCCTTAAGCGCGGCAGTGAAAAAGGTGGAAAATCAGATCGGTTTTCCGATATTCGACAGAAGCTCCAACCCCATTCAGCTGACGGAACTGGGGAGGGAATACATCCGCTGCGTGGAGCATGTCCGGGAGGCGGAGCAGGGGTTTGAGAATTATGTGAAGGATATGCAGGAGCTGAAGAGCGGACGCATCGCCATTGGTGGGACAAATCTGTTTGCCTCCTATGTGCTGCCGCCCCTGCTGTCCCGGTTTACAGAGCGTTATCCCATGATCCATGTGGATCTGGTGGAGGCTTCCACGGCGGAACTGGGAGACAAACTGTTCTCCGGAACACTGGATCTGATGATTGACAACCAGGTTATGGACTCTGCCGTATATGAGAAGACCTTTTTCTGTGAAGAGCATCTGCTTCTGGTGGTTCCTGGTGATTTTCCTTCCAATGAGAAGGTCAGGGAATATGCCCTTGCCATTTCTGATGTGAAGGCAGGGAGGCACCTGGATGAGGACTTTCCTTCTGTTCCGCTGGAGGTTTTCCAGGGGGATCCGTTCCTGCTGTTAAAGGGCGGCAACGATACAAGAAACCGGGCAGAGAAAATCTGTCGGGACATCGGGCGCTTTTTTCCGAAGGTCAGACTGGAACTGGAGCAGCAGATCACGGCATATAATCTGTCTCGGTATGGTATGGGAATTTCCTTTAACGGGGATGTGCTGGTGTGTCATATGCCAGACGATGACAAGATTGTCTGCTATAAATTGGATGATCCGGGGGCTGTGCGGAATGTGAATTTCTTTTATAAAAGAAATCGCTATCTGACCAAAGTGGTAAGTGAATTTTTGAAACTGGTGTAAACGGAAAGCGGCATGAGGTGATGCCGGGAGTCGTTTTCGCCCATGTTTTGCAGGGAAATCCGGAGACTGCTGTATGCGGTCCATGAGGGACAGCAGAAGAATGGATTGCACTCTCTGCCACCATATGATAAAATGATTTCAGATTCGGAAACAATGGTCTGCCAATATGCAGAAGGAAACAGAAATCCGGAAACAGAGCTGAGAGATCAGGCGGAGGAAAGTCGGCGACAGGAGGTCAGGATGTTTGGAAGAAAAAAGATACAACAGGCGGATTATGACAGGGATAACTGGAAGCCGGTCTTAAAATGCAGCATCTGCAACGGAGAACGGGTGGCAGGCTTCAAAAACATACATACCGGCGAATTTAAAGAGGAATTGTTTATCCGGGATGAACGGGAACTGGAAGAATTCCTGAAGAAATATGCGATTACTGATCTGACAAAGGAATATTAAGGGGGCATCTATGAAATTTCTGCATATCTCGGATCTCCATCTCGGAAAACGTGTCAATGAATTTTCCATGACAGAGGATCAAAAATACATTTTGAAGCAGATACTGTATATCGGGGAGCAGGAGCAGACTGACGGGGTCCTGCTGGCAGGGGATATCTATGACAAACCGGTTCCCTCAGCGGAGGCGGTGCAGATCTTTGACTGGTTTCTCACCGGGCTTGCGGACAGGGGCATGAAGGTCTTTGCGGTCAGCGGCAACCATGATTCCCCGGAGCGGGTGGCTTTCGGCGCTCAGCTGATGCAGGGGCGGGGGGTATATCTGTCCCCTGTGTACGAAGGGGATATCACGGGCATTCCTCTGCAAGATCAGTACGGGGAACTTTCTGTCTATCTGCTGCCGTTTGTGAAACCTGCGCTTGTGCGGCATGCGCTGGAAAATGAGCCGGAGGCCCGGATTCCGGAAAGTTATCAGGATGCGGTCAGAATAGCGGTGGAACGTATGAAAATAGATGTAAAAAAGCGCAATCTTCTGGTTGCACATCAGTTTGTCACAGGTGCCGGTCGATGTGATTCGGAAGAAGCTTCCGTGGGCGGCCTGGACAATGTAGACGGGGCGGTTTTCGACGACTTTGACTATGTGGCCCTGGGACATATCCACAGTCCCCAGTCTGTGGGGCGGGAGAGTATACGTTACTGTGGAACCCCGCTGAAATACTCGTTTTCCGAGGCAGAGCAGATCAAGTCTGTCACAGTTGTGGAGATGGGAGAGAAGGGGAATGTCCGGATTTCCACGGTGCCCCTGGTGCCCCTGCGGGATATGCGGAAAATCAGGGGAACCTATCTGGAAGTGACTGCGAAATCCTTCTACAGGGATTTTGACAGGGAGGATTATCTGCAGGTGACATTGACGGATGAGGAAGATGTACCTGACGCACTGCAGAAGCTGCGGATTATTTATCCCAATCTGATGCGCCTTGCCTATGACAACAGTCGTACCAGGCAGGACAGAGAAGTGGAGGCGGCCCTGGCAGTGGAACAGAAATCGGAACTGGAACTGCTGGGAGAGTTTTATGAACTGCAGAATAACCAGCCCATGAGCGGAGAGCAGGCAGCTTTTGCAGAGGCTCTGATTCGGGAACTGAAAGGAGAGCATGCGCTGTAAAACCATTCTGGAATTTGCGGTATGAAATAGTGTGTGCTGTTATCGGAGCGGCAGACAGGAGGAAGACATGAAGCCGATTAAGCTGACAATATGTGCCTTTGGCCCCTATGCAGATAAAACGGAGATTGATTTTGACACATTCGGAGGAAACGGACTGTATCTGATCACCGGGGATACCGGAGCGGGAAAAACTACTATTTTTGATGCCATTTCCTTTGCCCTGTATGGAGAGGCCAGCGGCGATGTACGGAAATCGGAAATGTTTCGGAGTAAATATGCGAGGGAGGATACTCCGACTTATGTGGAATTTGCCTTTTTGTATAATGGAAAAAAGTATATTGTAAAGCGGAATCCAGAGTATCTGCGGCCTAAGGGAAGAGGGAGCGGCTATACGATTCAAAAAGCGGATGCCGAACTTCGTTATCCGGACAGCAGAGTGCCTGTCACGAAGACGAAAGAAGTGACAAAGGCGGTAACGGAGCTAATAGGGTTAGACCGCAGGCAGTTTACCCAGATTGTCATGATTGCTCAGGGAGACTTTCAGAAACTGTTGTTTGCCGGGACCGAGGAGCGGGGCGATATTTTCCGGCAGATTTTTAATACCGGTCTTTATCAGAAGCTTCAGGAAGAACTGAAAGCGGCAGTAAAACAGCAATGGCAGGAGTACCAGGAGCGGAAGCGCAGTATCAGTCAGTATATGGATGGCATTGTCTGTGAGGACAGAGGGGATGTGGGTGCTGCTGTAAAGCTGGAGGAACTGAAGAAGGACCGCTTTGACGGCAGAATCGGGGAGGCCATGGAATTACTGGAAGAACTGTGCCGGGAGGATGAAGCAGTTCTGGCGGCAATAGACAGCGAAATGAATATGCTGGACCGAAAGATACAGAACGAAGATCAGCTGATAGGCAATATACGGCACATAAAAGAGCGTAGAAAAGAACTGGCAGATCATTGTCTCCGGCAGGAAGCGCTGCAGCAGGAGCTGAAGAACCGGGAATCTCTTTTCGCCCAGGCAAAGGAGAGCAGTGTCGAATGCGGGCAGCTGGAACGGCAGGCAGAGGCGGAAAAGGAGAAGCTTGCAGCGTTCGATCTTCTGGCAGAGGAAGAGAAAGCCTGGCAGATGCAGACGGAGAGCTTATCCCGGGAAGCACATCGCAGAGAAGCGCTGGCAGCAGAGAAACTGGAACTGGAGGTATCACTGGAAAAAGAGAAAGAATGCTTCAAAAGTCTGTCAGATGCAGGAGAAATAAAGGAACGCCTGGAAAACAGATGGAATCATATTCAGGGACAGAAACAGAGTCTGCACCAGCAGAATCGGGAACTGGGGGAAGAGATGACAAGGCAGCAGGCTGCAGAAGCCGAGCGTGCCACCGATCAGGAATTGATTGTGGAATTATCTGCGGATATCGGAGAGCGTCAGAAAAAGGTTGAGATGTTCAAAGACCGAGACAGCGTTCTGGCCGCTGCAGAAGAACTGGAAAAAAAGCTCATAGCACAGAGGCAGCTTCTGGAAAAAGGACAGGCGGAGAAGGAAAAGCTTTTACATGGCATGCAGCAGACTGCCGATTCTATAAAGGAACTGGAAAGGTGCGGGAAACGGCTGCAGGCGGACGCGGATGCAGGAAAGAAAGAGCTGGAACACCTGAAAAATATAGGTGAAATCGTAGCCGGATACCGGCATGAAGCAGAAGAGGCAGAGCGGAAAGCAAATCTGTTTCGGGATCAGGCGGCGGAATTAAGCGCTTTTTATGTTCGGGCAAGGGTAAGCAGGAGAGAATATGATGACATCACTGCAGAAACGGAACGGCACAGGCAGTTATGTAGATCCTACGCGGAGGAGGGAGAGCGGCTGAAAGATGCCGAAGCCTGGAGACTGATTATGCAGCAGCGGGCAGAGCGCATGGAAAGTCTGGATCGGGAGCGAATCGGACTGATGGAAGAAGCTGCTCTCTGGGAGGAAAACAGGACAAAACTGAAATTGATTCAGACAGATTACCGGAACGTTTCTGCGGAAAAAGAGGCATTGGGAGATATGTATCGGAGACTGGAACAACAGTTTCTGGATGCCCAGGCCGGACTGCTGGCACGTAAACTGAAAGAAGGAGAGGCGTGTCCGGTCTGCGGTTCCGTGCATCATCCGGTGCCGGCCAGCCTACCCCTTCTGGTGCCGGAAAAAGAAGAGCTGGATCAGCAGAAGAAAGTTCTTTCAGAGATAGAAGCAAAGGTTGAGCGGCTCAGCGAGAAGGCAGGGCATCAGGGAGAGATACTGGCGAAGCAGGAGAAAGGAACAGGAGAGAAGGCCCGGACTTTCTGGATGGAACTATCAGCAGCAATCTGTACTCTGGCAGATACAGACACAGCAGAAAGGAGCCTGATGCCGGAGGAAAATCTTCCTGTATGGTTTTTAAATCCTGATAAATGGACGCCGGATGTCCTGAAAAAAATGCTTGGTGAGGCGGAAGCACTCCTTGGAAAAGCCGCTGTCGAACTGCAGACAGCAGTACAAAGGGCCGAAAGTAATTGCCGCCGGAAAGCGGAATTGGATATTCTGCGCAGAAACGGAGAAGAGACGCAGAAGGCAATGGATCACAGCCTTTTGGAAAAACAGCAGGTGTATGGTGCGGCACAGGGGCAGCTTGAAGAGAAAAAGAGGCAATGGCGGAAATTTCTTGGGGAGCTGTCCCTGCCCGGGGAATTATGTACAGAGGACAAGGGGGAAAACAGCGAGGAAACTGCTATGGAAACCGGACAGCTCAAAGCTATTTCCGAGTATTTGGACAAATCTTTTGAACAGAGCAGCCGTAAGCTTATAAAAGTACTGCAGGATCAAAAACGCCGTGAATTACTGGAGCAGGATACAGATAAACTCATGATGGAAAAACAGCTTACAGAGCGAAAAATTCTTGAGCAGAGAGAACTGGCGGCAAATTTAAGGGGACGGGAGGATACCGTAGCAAGACAACTTGAGGAAGAAGCGGGGAATACCTGGGAAATGCTGCGGGAAGCAGAGACCATGCCGGGAACACCGGAAATAGCGGGGCAGGAGCTATTCTGGTGTATAGAGCATGTCCTGACTGCACTGGCTCGATGGAAAGAAAAAATTCGAAAAGACATCCTGTTTCTGGAAGAATTAAAAATTCAGCAGCTGGACAAGGAAGAGCTGTTGACCCAGACCAAAGATCGGCTTGTGGAAATTGACAGGCAGTTGGCGGCCATCAGAAGCAGAAGGGCAGACAAAGCCCTGCAGCTCCTGACCAGCCTTCGTTCATGCAGCAGCCAGAGAGAAGAATGGTTTCAGGCCTGTGGGATTATGTATGGAGGGGAGATAGAATCAGCAATATCTGCAATTCTGTCCGAATCTCCCGAAGAAGAAACAGGAGAGGACGGCAGTTTCCGACGGCTTGCATTTCTGGCAGAAGAAAAGCTGGAAGACGAATTGGTATCGCTGAAGGAAGAAATGGAATATAACCAGGCCCAACTGCAGCAACGCCGGGAACTGGAAATCCGGATTCCGCAGGAAGAGTTAAAGATTCGGACATTGGAAGAGAGTATCCAGAGGTCCAGCCTCTTTTCTGCCGGAAAAGCAGCAGAAGCAGCGGCTGGGAAAGAAAGAATAACCGTTCTGCTCAAACAGCTTGGCGACTGTACAAGGGAGGAAACTGCAGCGAGGATTTCCGCTCTGCAGGAGCGCAGGGCCGTGCTGGAGACCGCCCTGAAAACAGCTGAAACCGCTTATCTGGAATGTCGTACCGATAGTGAGAAACTTGCTGCAACCATTGGCATGCTCCGAAAACAGCTGGAACATGCAGGGGAGGCAGGGACTGCTGCGGAGGAGGAAGTTCTGACCAGAAGGGAACAGTGGCAGCAGGAAAAAATCCGGTTAAGCCGCCAGCGGGACGGGAAGAACCGGGCTCTCTATCAGAACCGGGACATTCTGTCAAAAGTGCGGATTCAACAGAATGATATATCTGTAGTAGAACGGAAATATGTCTGGATGCGGACACTTTCGGACACTGCAAACGGCTGTTTAACCGGGAAACAGAAGATAGAACTGGAAACATACATTCAGATGGCTTATTTTGACCGCATTATCAGACGGGCTAATTTGCGCCTTCTGACCATGAGCAGCGGACAGTATGAGCTGAAACGGGTACAGGAAGGAGAAAGCCGCAGAGAGAAGGCGGGGCTGGAATTGAGTGTCACAGATCATTATAATGCCACGGAGCGGAGCGTCAAAACTCTCTCCGGCGGAGAATCTTTCCAGGCATCCCTCTCTCTTGCGCTGGGCCTTGCAGATGAGATTCAGTCTTATGCAGGGGGGATCCGGATGGATTCCATGTTTGTGGATGAGGGGTTTGGATCTCTGGACGAAGAAGCTCTGAACCAGGCCATGAAGTCTTTGCTCAAGCTCACTGAGGGAGACCGTCTGGTGGGAATCATATCCCATGTAGCAGAATTAAAGGACAGAATTGACAGGAAAATCGTGGTTACCAAGACCAGAAATAAAAACGGCATTACCAGCATCGTAAGAGTGGAATAAGGAGGCAGTTTTTATGAAAATAACATGGAATCATGCAGGAAAATTAAAATCGGAAGATGTGCAGACGAAAATACTGGCCTGTGGGCTGACAGCATTTCTGGTGTTGCTTCTGATTCCTCTATTCCGGATCGGACATTATAATTTTATCAGTGTAGATGATTTTGAATTTGCTTCCGTATCGGTTCCGGTTTGGGAGGAGAGCCATTCCGTCTGGAAGGTGCTGTGGAATCAGGTGGAATATGCCAAAACCATATATGATACCTGGCAGGGACCGTATTTCAGTGTCTGGCTGCTTTCCAGTCTTCTTGGTTTTTTTTCGCAGAATGCCTATTTTGTCGGGACTTATCTGGCACTGGGCGCACTGGTGGTCTGTGAGTTGTTTTCTTTTACGGCAATTATGCGTAAAGTACTTCATGCGGATTTTTCCAGTGCAGTCATCCTTGCTGTAGGATGCATTTCCATGCAGATTCTTCTGACAACGGTTCCGGTAGAGGCTTATTACTGGTTTACCAGTGCAATTGTATATACTTTTATTTATGCACTGACTATTTTGTTGTCTGCGTTTCTGGTACTTTTTTACCATGGAAAGGGATCCCGCAGTCAGGTAGTTTTGTTTCAGCTGGTTTTTGCAGTTCTGAATATTGCCATTGGTGGGAGCAATTATGTGACGGCATTGTGTATGGTGCTGATATATTTGTTTGCCTGTACCTGTTATTTTGTAAAACGGCATAAATTCCGTTTTTTCATTCTGGCTCAGTTTGTAATTTTCCTTGCGGCTTTCCTGCTGAATATAATGGCTCCGGGCAATCAGGTCAGACAGAGCAGCTCCGGTATGGACCATCTTCCTGCCATACGGAGTATCCTTCTCTCCTGCAGGGAAGCTGCAGATTATCTAATGACGTGGACGATTCTGCCGGTTGTCATAATGGGGATCCTGCTGATTCCCATTATACTGAGAATAACAGGGAACAGAGGATATCGATACCCTTTTCCTGCGCTGGTAAGTCTGATCTCCTTTGGGCTGTTTGCTGCCCAGTTTACACCGACGATCTATGCACTTGGGATAACAGGAGCAGGCCGGGTCCAGAACCTTTATCGTTTTTCCATGTTTCTTTTCCTGTATGGCAATGAGATATATTGGCTGGGATGGCTGCAGCGAAAAGGATCAGACAATGGAATACAGGCTAAAACCGGAACCTGCTGGATTCTACCTATATGGCTGATTGGGGGTATGATTCTGCTGTATAGTCTGCATATCTGGGGCGGAAGTACTCTCACCAGTCTCAGTGCATGGAATTCTCTGCGCAGCGGAGAGGCCAGACAGTATTACAGGGAATATGAGAACCGCTGTGCACTGCTGGAGGATTCTTCGCAGACAGAGGTAACTCTGCCTGCGTATTCCGTAAAGCCCTATCTTTTATATTTCAATGATATTGCAGAAGATCCTTCCGACTGGGTGAATCAGGCAATGGCAAAATGGTATCACAAGGACCGAGTAATCCTTCAGGAGTAGTCCGCTGATCTTTCGAATTCAGTATCTTCAGAAATGCTGCACCTTCAGCAGTGGTTTTTACAAACTGGTGGTGCAGTGTTCGGAATATACTCTGTTCATCCGCCCGGTTCCGAAATTCTTGAAACACCCACATAGATTTCCGATATCTCATACCAGGTAGGATAATCCGTAACTCCTGTCTGGGGCAGGTTGAAAATTCCCTGGAAGGTACGCACTGCCTGAGCAGTGGCAGGTCCGTAGATTCCGTCTGGTGTGACAGTAGGGATGGCTGGGTAATTTCTTGCAATCCGGTTCAGCTGTGTCTGGAGCTGGCGTACCTTCTCACCGGAAGAACCCTGACTTAAATCATAGCCGGGCCAGGAGGATGGTACACCGGAGATGATTTCTGCTGTATTGATATACATATCATTACCGTAATAATAACGGATGATTTCTATGGCAGAATATCCCTGCTCTGCCAGATACATGGATCCCCATTGACTTAAACCGGAACAGGTAACCCTCTTGCCGTCGCAGTAAGAAGTGAAAATGGGCTGCCGCACGCCGGGGCGGGACAGATAATTGGCAAAAATGGTATCCACAAGGTAGTCAATATTCCGAAAAATATTTCGTCCGTATACCCACTTCTGGTCATAGGCCGTGGAGGAAGTAATTGTGAAGTTGTAACCCTGGTTCCGATACCATGGAGCCGATAGTTTCGAGTAGAATTAGAAAAGTTCTGTATAGGGAACTTTTGATACAATTGGAACCGAGAAAATACAGAACCAGCAATCAGCCTTATAAAGTGATAGGATGGTAAAATATATTGGTATAGCCAAAAGGCAGGACAAGCAACTCCTGCCTTTTTATTATACCATAAATTTATTGATTTAAAACAGTATAATTGATATTTGTTGCCAAATTGCCCAAAATTTGTATTCTCTAATAGTCATGGATTAGGAGATTCTCTCGCCTGTTTCAAATGTTTCAACTTTTTAGGCATTGAAATGAATACTTCCAAAATTTGTTTTGGAGGTTCATGGATATGTTGAAGAATATGCAGGAAGTATTGGAGTATGGCTTTGAGGTTCTCAATGCGGTTTATTTTGAAAATGCGTTGCCGCCTGTTGTGATAACGATTATGAGCAGTCCGAGGACATACGGACATTTCACCATTGGCAAGGTGTGGAAAGCGGAGGACGAACATCTGAACGAAATCAATATTAGTGCGGAGCACCTGTCGAGAAAAATTGAGAACATTATGGCTACTCTGCAACACGAACTCATTCATTACTTCTGTCAGCTACAGGGCATAGCCGATACAAGCCAGAATGGGCGTTATCATAACAAGAATTTCAAGAGGGAGGCAGAGGCGAGAGGGTTAATTATCAGTTATGCGAAATATATAGGATATTCCGTTACAGAACCGACACCGGAGTTTATAGAGGTTCTGCAAAGTCATGGAATAGAAAAACCTTTAGAAATAAATCGTGACGGAATCATGATGATTACAGGCATTGGCGGAAATGGTTCTGGTGGTGATGATGGAAAGGGCGGTGCAGACGGAACAGGAGGACGGACAGGGAAGAGGAAGACAAGCACACGGAAATTTCAATGCCCCTGTTGTGGGAACAGCTTCCGGGCGACCAAGGATATAAGGGTTTTGTGTATGGACTGTAATGAGCAGTTTGTAAAAGTGGAAAAGTGATTTTGTGAGTACACTCACAAGAATAGAAAATGTCGGGAGATATCCATATACAGTATGTGGAAAATATCCCTGCATTTTATTTTGTGAAAGTGTACCTGTAAATTCGCTCTGAAATGATGATTGAGTTAAATGAAATATGTTTCAGGAAGTGTTTCAAAAACAGTATTCCTGCTCTATTGGAACAGTTCTGGTATATGAAAAGTGTATGATTGTTTCGCATGGGTAGGGTATAGGTTTTGGAACACTTTCTGAAAAAAAGGAATTTTTGGAGTATATCAACATTTGAATATCTGGTTGAGAAAGGAGCAGACGTAGGACTATGGGTATGAAGATTGGTTATGTCAGAGTAAGTACGAAAGAACAGAATACAGCACGTCAAGAGGAACTAATGAAGTCACTGGGAGTAGATAAGATATACATTGATAGATTAAGCGGTAAGAATACAGACCGCCCCGCCCTGCTGGAAATGTTGGGGTTTGTGCGTGAGGGGGATTCTGTAATCGTGGAGAGCATTTCACGATTTGCAAGGAATACAAAAGATTTGCTTGAATTGACAGAGCAACTAAACAATAAACGTGTTCAGTTTATCTCTCAAAAAGAGAATATCGACACGGACACTCCGGCTGGGAAGTTCATGCTTACAATATTCGGAGCAGTTGCAGAGTTGGAGCGGGAATACATACGGCAACGGCAGAGAGAGGGGATTGAGATTGCGAAAGAGAAAGGGAAATATAAAGGACGACCAGCGAAACAACTGGATACATTTGATGAAATCTATCATCAATGGAAATCTGGAAATATTACGGCTACTATGGCGAGTAAGCAAATGGAAATCAGCCGTAGTACTTTCTACCGTAAAGTGGTAGAATATGAAGAAAACAACAGCGCAATAGATTTTTAGGGAGGGCAGGCTATGGAAAATGATAGAGAACGTCTGAAAGCCGGACTTTATACATTAGATGCGGAAATACTAAATAAGCTTGGGGAAGATTATAAAAGTATGATGCACCGTTTTGACCGCATGGAGATTGAAGAGATTGTGCGTGAAATAACGTGTGGCGTGCGTAACGCATACCCGGAAACGGTCATGGGAAAGGTCATGGAAGAAAACAGGAACATGGCAAGAGAATGGAAAAACATGAAAATGGAAATAGAGCAATTAAGGCAACAGGCAGATACGCATAGAGAGAATTTGAAAGCGCAGAGAGAGGAAAACGAAGCATTACGGAGAAAAATAGATTCTTTACAATCGAAACCTAAAATACGGTCTGGGAACCGTAGGGATGATGTGAGCATAGAGGATGTGAAACGGCTAATAGAAAGCGGTATGTCTGTAAAGGAAATTGCGGATGAACTTGATACAAACCGTCAGACAGTCTATAACCGATTAAGGCAGTCATAAAGCGGTTTTGTAAAAGTGGCTTTTACACAGAGTACATACAAATGATGAAATTATGCGAGATAATGGAAATAACATGAATTGGAGAGAGGCTGGGCAGTCTGGCGCCCCCTCTCCCCTTTTGTTTCATGACGAAATGCATTATATCAAAAGGATTGTATACCACAAAAAATACTTTCTGATGACATAAGGTAAGCGCTTAAGGATAACTACAGCCTGTGCAAGGATTACTGGAGGAATTGGGAAACAGGCATAGGATGGAATCAGTATATTTGACAGATGTAATGGACTGTGTTTATTGTACATCATGTATAACAGGCATAGTCCATTTCTGGTTATATGCCCTATTGAATGATGTGATTCAGTCTGGTACAATCCCCACCCAATTTGAAAAAGGAAGGGGGTGACAGGGCATGAAAGGTAAGGGAGATGTAAAGAAGTATTTAAGCCGGGCAGAGGACAAGCTGGACGAAATCGAGTGGAAGATGAAATGCATGGACGGCATATTGTTTTTCGTCTGTCTGGGAATGGAATCATATTATGAAGAGGAGGTGTGTTATGAACTGAATACGATACAGGTCATTCAAGAATATCTGAATACACTGTGGGCTGTTGATATCGCAAAGTTGAGGAAACAACTAAAGCATATAAGAAAGATTGAACTTGGCAGTAAGACGGAACCTCTGGAATAAAGAGAGCAACAAAAGAGGAATGACAAAGGTGTTGTAGTTTATCACTTTTGTCATTCCTGTATGGTCTGTAAGAGGGCTTGTAAAAGCTGGTGCTGTTTATCGTTCAGCATAGATACGTCAATCATTTTGGCAGTATTGGCTGTATCAATGCCAAGAAGATAATCAGCGGAACAATGGTAGTATTCTGCAAGCTTTTTAAGGACTTCAAGGCTGGGGTTGCGGATATCGTTTTCATAGTTGGCAAGGACTGATACGGAGATATTGAGTTTTGGAGCGACTTCTTTTCGTGTCTGCCCGCTTGCCTGTCGCAATTCCAGTAATTTTTTTCCAAGACCATCAATCATAAGCATTTACCTCCATATAATAATTTTAAATGATAAAGCTTGTGCTTGTAGCATGAAATAAATTCTTTCAGCATTGAAATGGTATGGAGGATATGCTATAATCAACGGTAAATAAACCAGTCAACGAAAGGAAAAAGTACATGAATACACAGGATATTACAATGGAACAGCTTGAAACACTGGTATTGATTCGGTCATTAGAGGAATTTGTTACAGACGAGCATGAGAACCTTTCAAGCCTTAGTGAAGTAATCTGGACTCTGGAAGAAAGTTTATCCAATGAGGAACATGAACAGCTTGTGGCGGATATCTGTAAACTGACTGAAAAAGGTTATCTCCTGTCAGATGGAACAGAGGAACATATAGAGATTGACAGAATACCAGAAGTTGAGGGCATCACCCCTAAAGGACAGTCAGCCCTTAATGAATGGGAAAAAGAGATAAGGGGGAGCATTGACAGGGGGAATAAACAGGATATTGTGATTGTCAAAAATTATAATTTCCTATGTGGGCTTAAAATCAATGTCAGCCTTTTGAATATTTCAAACAGTTTATTCAGTGCTTTAGATTTTGGAAACAGAATAAAGGAGATGTTACATATATGATAAACAAAAAAATGTTTAAATCAGCAGCTGTCATAACAGCGGTCATGTTATCCGTAAGTGGATGTGCAGGTGGTTGCAGTAAGCAGGCAGAGCCGGTCATAGCGGATTCAGCAGCAGAAACACCAGAGCCAGAGGAAAGTATAGAGAGTTCAGAACCTATACCCTCTCCCACTGTTGAATCTACAGAGGAACCAGAGGGAGAAGCATCAGAAGAATCCTTCACAGTTACAGATATGGATGTGACAATGGTAGTAAATGTAGAAGCGTTCACCTATGAAACACCATCAAGTGAGGGCTTAAAGATAGGAGCGGCACAGAAAGATGAACTTGTCCACGTCATAGGCCAAGTAGATGGAACAAACTGGTTTAAAATCGAGCAAGGCAACGGAGAGACAGATGACATCATAGTCTCGTTTATAGACGGCGAGTTCCTCTCCGAATACACCGAGCCAGCCGAAGAAACACCAGCCGAAACTGAAACACCATCCGAATCCGAGACACCAGCTGAGACACAAAAGCCAGCTGAAACACAACAGCCATCAGATGGGCAACCAAGTGGAGGAAATGGTGGTTCCTCTGGTGGAAACGGTAACTCAGGTGGTTCAGGTGGAGGCAGTAGCCAACCAACAGAGCCAACACCACCTCCAGCACAGGATGAACATCAATGGAATGTAGGTGATGTCATGGGTGAAAATGAGTCTGGGGCTAATGACATGATCTACGGTGGTGAAGTAGATACATCAGGTTTTAACTAAGTAACCTAGGGGTCCTGGATCAACACATTGGTGAGGATACAGGACCTCTTTTATGTGTATCTACCTTTTCGAAATTGTGTGGTTCTTAAATAATCCGAGTGAATAATCCGAGTGAATAAGCAGAAAAATTGAAAGGACACACCCTTTTTTATCTGAACATCACAAACTACATATAATGTATATGGTTATGTAATTAAATTTTTATCTGGAGTATTTGCATAGTGCTATGGTAGCAATGATACACTGTATAGGATACATACAGAATATTGCCACCAAAACCAACACAAGGCCAAAAATCACTGTGGAAACGACTTTTTGTTCTGTGTTGAGCATTGGCAACGCCTCCTCTCTGAAAAGCTGACATAGCCCAAATATGTCGGCTTTTCTTATATTATATGTCATTTTATAGATTTAATCAACATTTTTACTCTGTAGTTCGACCAATTTTTTAATTTGGTCAATAGCATAGTCTTGGAAATCAACTTCAGTTTTCCTTTTATACAGTTAGGTATCCACTACAAAACATATCCTCAAGGAGCACTCCAAAACAATGATATTACAATTATTAAATCAATATGTTTACAAGTTAGAATATATAATCTTAGGAACCACCAAAGATACATCAATAAAAATAAGTATAGACGATACCTTTTATGACATAAGACAAAAAATAAACAATCCAGACTTAGTAAAAATACACAAAGAAGACCTTAAGAAATATGACTTTGACATGAAATATGGGAGAAACAATGTACTGAAAGATATAATACATAGTATGTATAAAAATTCATACAATTGTGATATCTTCTTAGGCATAGGAGGAAATGATAAGAAAGCACACAAATATAGAACAAGCAACAATAGACAAGTAATCGTAGTAGACAAAGTAATAGCATTAAGGTTTGGTCAGAGAGACGAAAAGCAATTTAGGTCAGCATCTCAGTTAGACATAGTAGAAATAGTACCAAGTGAGGTCTTTTTTATGTTTTCAAATAAAGGTGAATGTATAAACATACAGCCATCAGAAAAAATAAGCAGTTCAAACTTTGTTTCAAATGTTTCAACTTTTAAAACAGAAATAAGATACATATAAATCAGACCTGTTAAAAATGGATATGTGATACATAAATCAATACAGTATATAAAAATCAATATCCATGAATGAGTTTAAAAGACCTGTCAAAATTTCTTTTTTAGAAATATTTGCAACAAAGTACATACTAAAATGAGTATTACATTATGGAAAAATTGAGTTGAACAAGTTGATAGAAATTACTGGCTTATCAGTATGCAATGGGGCTTTTTCTGCATTATCTGGTTAAGTTTGTTTGTGGTGAGTATTTCATGGTAATAAAAATGCTGATTCAGACATCAGATTAAATCCTGCTGGAGATATGAAAAAGTTGTATAAATCATTCTTTTTGCGTCAATCTCCCTAAAAATATATATTACATAATGGTTCATTTCCTTGCACTATCACGTCTATGCACATAAATGTTTCAGCGTTAAGATTTATTTGTAAGTTAAATAAAGTTAGTGCTGAGGCACGGAAAGAAAGAGGTAAACATTATGTGTATGTATTTGACAAACGGTAACTTTTTAGGACAGCGGCTGATTGGCTATGACTTCTATGACAGCAAGTCAAAAGGATTTGCAGGCATGACGGAAAAGCAGGTCATTACAAAACTGAAGAACAGGGAAAAAGTTTATGGCTTTGTTCTTGGGGAAGAGGACGGAAAAGAAGTACTGGTACTTGATAAGGAAAACTTCAACATGAGCAACTTGCAGTTGAAGACTGGTGTGAACAGCCTGTCATGGATGAAAGAGGAAAACGGCTCCGATATGAACATGGCTCTGGTTGTGGTGGCGGTCAGCGGTGACAAGAAGAAAGTCTATGAAACTGTGAATGCCAGACATGCCCGGGTCGAGTACAGCGAGGACAAGCTGAAAATGATGATGGAACTGGGGGTGCCTGTTGCGGGTGTAAGGCTTGAGAAGAATAAGCTTGTAATCTGCGAGGGTGTAGAGGTCATCAATAATGAGGAAGAGGTCAAAGAGGGGGCATAAGCCTCCTCTTTTGAGGAAAGGGTTTAAGGGGGTTCCAGAGAGGATTTAGAGAGGTGTATGGAGATAATGGTTGAACAGTATAAAGGATATGAAATAAAGGTATTCTGGAGCAACATTGAAAAGGGGTATGTGTTTTGTGTGTTTAGCAAGGACGGCGAAGGAATCATGGAAAGCGGAGTATACTTCTACGAAGAAAATGCATTACTGGGAGCAAAGGAAACCATAGACAGACTTATTCAAAGAAAGGGGAAGTGAGTATGTGCATGGATTGTCAAATTTCAATTATTATAATCAGTCTGGTGCTTGTGAGTATCTGCTGTATCGTGTGGCTGGGGAAAGAGTTTGTAGGTCTGATAAGGTGGATGGTGGCAAGGGCATTAAAGGAACTGGAAGAGGACGACTGAAGGAAAAAGTTGGCAGTACACTTCCAAGTTTGGGAATATAAATAAGAAATCCTGTCTGGCGATATGCCGGGTGGGATTTTTTTATTGGTCTGGTTTATAGGCTTAAGTTGCATAAGGTGATGAAAATAATTTTAGTTGAGAAAGGAGAAAGAAACCTATGAAACATGAATTTAAACAAGGATTCAGAATAGGCGGTGAGGGTGGAACAGCTGTTACTTACCAGCTGGTCATACTGGTAGAAAATATCGACTGTCTGCCGGTGTACAGATTGTCGCAAGCAGTTGAGAGGGAGTTCCAGCAAATTCTCTCGGAACAGTACGGAGCGGAGAAAGGGGGGCTTGAAGGATGGCTGGGCAAAATTTCCAAGTAGTGCCAAAATTTATTGGAAATTTCATAGAGATTTATTTTGTCATACAGGGAAACGGAACTGTATACAAGCTTGCCACGCTGGAAATGCCAAATGACAATCAAATGGTTGACAACGTGGACTTTGCAAAACAGTTATGTGACTTGTACAAGAAGCGGATACGGAAAAGCATCCGTTGACAGATATCAGAATGGAGAAAGGCAGTTGCTTGCAAAGTAGCTGTCTTTTTTCATGTGTACATTTATGGAGAAAATAAATGGATAGGTTCGATTTTGCATTTTATGTCATGTGTATGTTTTTTGCATTTCTGAATATGGATACAATGAATTTTATAAATTTTTCTAAAATTGTAAGTTTTGACTGAAAGTGATGGATATAAATTTTTATGAAAAAGTAGTGAAATTGGGCTTTCTGTGTGGAGATAAATTTTTGTATGGGATAGGTGGATTGCATGGGGGTAAACGAAAGAGGGGGCTTTACATAGACTGGTTAGGAAAACAGGAGGCAGTCCGGATGATGATGGTTTAAAGGTTTGCCGTTAACTGCATGATATAGGTTTGTTGATATGGATATCCCAGTCATGGAGATTGATGGAGTTATAGAGAATGACAATGGTGGGGAGCCTGTCGGAGATACTGCTTTGATGAAAAAGAGTATCGGTAATAGTAGAATGAATCTGCATTTATATAGAAAGAAGTCCGGGCGAAACAGATATATCAATTATGTGAACCATTTACAGGCAGTTGGTTTCCCTGTATGGGTTGCATTATATGAACAGGTTGAGAAAAGCAGACTGCATGAACGGGATTTGAAATCACCGGGGCAGTTGACTGCGAAATGACGTTTGTTTCAAATGTTTCAAGTTTTAGGGTGATTTTATGTGGCTTCTGTTATATAATGTATTTACCGGAGGAATAATAAAATGCCAGATACCAATAAAGAGAAAAAGCATAATAGTGTAAAGAACTTATATGACGGAAGTACCGGGCTTTCAATCATGATTAACTTGTATGTGATAAAATATATCTATTATCATATTGATAAAGCACGGTGCTTTATAGATGAGGACGAAAGAGGAAAAAAGAGGAAGTCATATCCTGTTTATTGCACGGATATGCTCCCAGTATCAAGGCAACGGCTTGACAGGATAAATAAAGGAAAAACATTTGAGTTTACACGGGCAGAAGCAAATTCCATAACAGAAACATTTGGAATTGAAATGAAATATTTCAGAAAAGATGAACCAGTCGCATTTAAAATAGGCGACATTGATGAAAGTGACTGGAAGTGTTTTTATAATTCAAGATATGAAGGTAAATATGATTTGACCTTAGACTTTAAAAATGAAGGTGAAGATATAGTCGAGAAGAAAGGTAACACAGTTGAAAATGCTTTGAAAAAAATATCCGTGGGCTGGGAGAAGATGCTCAATCGTGATGACCCTGTTTTTGCCATCTGCTATTATTTTCATTATGGAGAAAGATTTGACAGACCGAATGCTATCAAAAATCTCAAAGATATTTTAAGTTCGTTAGACTACAGGGAATGGGAAAAAGAAAGTATTGCAACATTGAACGAAATCTTAAAACTTCTCAGAGGACATTATACATATGTCAACTCGCTTGTGTCTCTTGATAAATTAAAAAAGGAACAACAAGAGAAAAAGCAACATCCAAGACCTAATTCAAAGAAATAATGAAGGTGTACTTATAAAGTACGCCTTATTTTTTTGGCATCACAAAATAAAATTATGTGTGGCACTATATAAATCAATAGTATTACATTTATTGATTATATATTGTATATGTGTGCGTGGATTAAGACCATATTGTGTTGATAGTATATCTGTTATAAAATGGTATCATCGAAAGGGGGAACACAAAATGAAGAAAACATAGGACACAAAAAACCGAACCTTGACAAAAATATACCGAAAATTTCCGGAACTGCGCCAAAGGGAGTCGTAGGATATCATATGGAACCGTAAACAGGTTTTCAAGGGGGTAGTCTATCCATCCATAGGGCGCAGTATGGGTAAAGTCTGCCCAAAAGCAAGAAAAGCCAAAATTATAATCAAAGTGGAGGTAATCATATGGGCAATATTATGGACAGCTATATCCAAGGTATCAATGGCATGGGCAATAACCAGACAACTAACAATGAAAAGGAGGGCACCATTATGAGCAACCAGCAGACAGCTAACAATGAAAAGGAGGGCACCATTATGAGCAACCAGCAGACAGCTAACAATGA
>CAJTXE010000007.1:0-18368 GCA_910580225.1 uncultured Acetatifactor sp. | reverse complement strand
AAAGGAGGACACCATCATGAGCAACCAGCAGACAGCTAATAATGAAAAGGAGGGTATTATCATGAGCAACCAGCAGACAGCTAACAATGAAAAGGAGGGCACCATTATGAGCAACAATAGCGAGACAGCTATGGCGGACAATCAGGCAACCAATGAAGTGCAAGAGAACGGTCTTGCGCTGAAAACGGAACAATCAACAATCAGCATTACCCTTGCCCCTAAATCTATCAATCTGTTAGCAGACAGTATAGACGAATGCGACCGGGCGGTAGAGGTTGTTGACCAGGAACATACTAAGCTCAAAGCCATGTGGGACAAGGTAACTTTATCAGAGTATCTGCGGGATATGGTGAACATTAGAAATGTACTGAATGACAAGATATATGTTGGTCTCCATGAGAATGAAAAAGGAGAACGGCAGATAGATTACTGCCAGATGTATAATGATGGTCGTTTTTCCCCTAAAATGTCCGTATCACAGGCTGATATGATTATGGCGATAAAAATAAGAGCCAATAAAAGTGATAAACAAGATAAGAGTGTCACAAAAATGGCAGATCGCTTTTTTATCAAAGCCGGGAAAGATTACCTTGGGAAATTCAGGGGTGGTGTCGGGGAAGCATTCGATATTGAAGAAATTATGGATGCGTTGTATGTAGCCCTTCCCCATCTCAAAGTTGCCAGAGAGGACTCAATAGAGTGGAGCCGTACAGAGTTTTATGATAAGCTTGTACCGATTTTGAAAACTCTTAGTATTCAGACCATTAATGACCATAAATCATACTATATCTTTTCCAGAGACGAAATAGACGGTGTGGCTTATAACATGAAGTTAAAACAGATACAGTTGTTGCAGAAACTGAAAGAGTATGGACTGCTGTATCTAACGGAATCATCAAGGGGATTCCAGACAAATGTCCGGTTCAGAAATTTGGACGGAAGTACTTACACGTCATGGATGTACTGTGTATATAATCTGGACTACCTTGCAGGCATTAGGGAAGATGATTCTGATGTTGCCAGCCTTGATGAATTCTAATACATAAAGGCTGGATTTTACAGGGGGAGACTGTACAAGTCCCCCCTCTCTACCATAGCATATAAAAAGCAACCCAATAAAAAAAAGTGGAACTTTCAACTGGTTTTAATCATACGGAGGTTTCATATGTTTGACAGCATAAACGGATTTTATACAAGCTTATATTCTGAATATAGTTATAAGGGGCATCATAATGTTATTAGTGAAGATATGCAAGGAAGCGGGAAACGCATATTGGAAAAGGAACAGGCCATACATTATGATGTTGACTACAAAAGGAAAAATGTCAAGGTACACCTTAGTTTTTCAGAAGAAGAGACCGGCAAAAACGCTCAATACTTTTATGACAGTCTGAAAAATTTATATATGGGAAAAGTAACTTCGGGGCTTTCAACCCCAGATAAACAGCGTTAAAATGGAGTAGACAGGAATTGTTGATACAGATTAAGGACGTGCCCATGGGAATAAAACCATGGGCACAATATCAAGGAGGACAAGAGTATGGAATCAAATATGAGTGGAAACAATGAACTTAAAAGAGTAAGAACATTATTACGGGTATCTTCAAAACAACAGTTGCGCGATAATGATATCCCAGTACAGAGAGGGGAATTGAAGGAGTATATTGAGCAAAAACCTAATTGGATATTTGATAAAGAATATATAGAAAAAGGTGTGTCAGCATATAAGAATAAAGTAGCGGACAGAAAGGTGCTTGCACAGATTTTACAGGATGCCGGAAATGAAGAGTTTGATATTTTGCTGGCTTATATGTCTGACCGAATTGGACGTAGAGACGAGTATGTGTCTTTTATAAGTACCTTATCAGATTTAGGTATTGAGATTTGGACAGTACAGGATGGAAACATAACTATAAAAGACCATACAGACAAGCTAATGTCTTTCATCAGGTTCTGGCAGAATGAGGGAGAAAGCGTAAAAACAGGAAACAGGGTAAAAAGTGCTAAAGCTCTATTGGTAAAAGAGGGCAAGTTTGTAGGAGGCAAGGCTCCTTATGGGTATAAACTCATAGATTCTGATATGGTAAGCGAACGCAAAAGATTATTGAAACAAATCGTAATAGATGATGAACAGGCAAAAATCGTGCGGAAAATATATGACCTCTACATACATAAAGGTTACGGCTACCAAAAGATTGCAAATGAATTGAACTCGGAAGGGATTCCGCCAATTGAAACAGACAAATGGAAAAATGGTACAGTTTGCACAATATTACAAAATCCGATTTACATGGGGTATTTTTCTATCAACCATAGGGAACGGGGAAAGACCATTAAAAGACTTGACAGAAAAGAATGGATATTGTCTAATGTTCAAAATAAGGATATTGTTATTATTTCACAGCCAGATTGGGAAAAAGCACAGGAAATAAGGGAAGCGAGAAAAAATTATTTAGCAGAGAGGGCGAACAGGACGAAAGATATATATGAAAAAGAGTGTAATGTTCCGTTCAATCCCAGAGGAAAACTTTCATTATTGGGAATCACATATTGTGGCTATTGTGGCAAACGCTTAAAAAGTACCGGATATGGCAATCATTGGGTTACCAAGGATGGGATTGAAAAAGTCTCCTGTATCGGAAGATATGGCTGTCAGGAGGGGTGTAAAGAACGAAGCTATTACTCACAGGATTTTCTGGAAAGTGTAGTTTTTGGTGTAGTTGAAGATTATTTGAGCAAATTGAAAGAAATCAACATTGCGGAAGAAATATCCAAGATGAAAAGCCAACAGAACATGGGACTTGCCAAAAAGGAACTGGAAGTATCAAAAGAAATTGACCGTTTAAAAAGGGATATTCAAACATATGAAGATGTGTTGCCAAGTGCAATCAGAGGGGAGTATAAAGTTTCTGATGATACATTGTTACGATTATTACAGGAGAAACAGGAGAAATTAAAGAGTTATGAACAGGAGCAGTTTAAAATCAAAAAAGAAATGGAACAGACTAACATTGCATATGATGATTTGGTGAAATTTATTGATATTGCTCCTAACTGGAAACAAGTTTTCAGAGAAGCGGACATTCCGACAAAAAGGATGTTGCTGGCTTCATTGATAGAAAGGATTGATGTTACAGATGAAAATATAAATATAAAATTCAGAATAAGGCTTGATGATTTTATAAGGGATTCGGAAAGCTCAGGGGGGACGGAAAACCCGGCCCCCCTGAAGAATAAAGAAATACTCGAAACTATTGGCACCGATACCACTCCGTATACACCCGGTTCAAAGTAAAGGACATAATCACCAGAATATTCGCATAAATCGCGTTTTCCGGCCAGGTGGAATAGATTTCACAGGAGGCCACATTCTTGATATAGTCCTTATAGCGGACCCAATAATTTGGGGCGGTGGAATCGCTGGGAACGCCGTCGTGAACGATGACATACTCAGGGACCACTACCCGGCTTAAGACAATTTCGCCGCTTTCTGCCATAGGCTTGATTTCATCTTCCGGTATTTTCGGAGGAAAGTTTCCGAATAAAGTATGGGCTGGAATGATAACTACTTTTTCGTCTTCTTCTGCAGAGGCGAGAGGATTCATTCGGACAGGCTGAAGGGAAAGCTCATCTGCAAATATTTCGGAGCCGGATACCAGTACCGGTTCATATCCTTCGGCGGTGATTTCGATGTTATATTCAGAGTAGGGCTGCAGTTCGTTTTCCGGCTGAAGAGACAGATCCAGAGGCGGTGCCGGAAGTGTTGTTACAGGAGTCTGGCCTGAGCTGTCAGTGGTAAGTACAGTCAGAGGTTCTCCCGGATCTCCGGTATAGGAGATTGTGACGGTGGCATTTTCGATAGGAACCAGCCCAATGGAAGAGACCACGCTGATTTTAATACTGCCGGTGTAAGAGGTCGTATTTGTTTCTGTTTGCTGTTCCTGTGTGTTCATGAGATCTGTATCAGGCATATTCGTCCTCACGCACCTGTCAGGTGCAATGTTTTATTATGGTAATATATGCGTTCAGCAGGAAAACGTGATTTCCGGGAACGCTGCAGCATAGATCATAGATGAAAAAGACATGAATATTTGTGAAATAAGAAAATTTCCAACAAATACTTGACACATACAAACGTTGATTTTGCCTTGAAATCCCCCTGATTTAATAGTATACTTAAAAAAAGAAAACGAAAACCAAGAACAGGAGAAAGCGAAGATGAGTGAACTGATAGAGATTGTCGGTCTGACAAAAGCTTACGACGAACGGCATGTTGCAGTAAATAATATCACCCTGACACTCCCCAGGGGAAAGATCATCGGACTTCTGGGACCAAACGGCAGCGGTAAAACCACCCTGATTAAGATGCTGAACGGTTTGCTGACACCTACATTGGGGAGCATCCGTATCAACGGTCAGGAGGTGGGGCCGGCGACTAAGGCAAGGGTAGCCTATCTGCCGGATCGTACTTATCTGGCAGGAAATAAGAAAATATACGAAATATTGGAGTATTTCTGTGATTTCTACAGTGATTTTTCCAGGGAGCGCGCCAGTGGAATGCTGCAGAGTCTGGGGATAGATGCGACTGCCAGAATGAATACGCTTTCAAAGGGAACCAAGGAAAAAGTACAGCTGATTCTGGTTATGAGCCGGAACGCAGATCTCTATGTTCTGGACGAACCCATTGCAGGGGTGGATCCTGCTGCCAGGGATTATATTCTGCGCACAATCGTAAATAATTATAATCCTGCTGCATCCGTGCTGATTTCCACACATCTGATCGGCGATATCGAACAGATACTGGACGAGGTAATTTTTATGCGTTATGGTTATCTGGTGTTGTACAATTCTGCGGACAATATCAGACAGCAGCACGGCAAATCCGTGGATGCTTATTTCAGGGAGGTATTCGCATGTTAGGAAAATTGATCAAGCATGAATGGAAGAGCACGAATAAGGTGGGAGGTCTGATGCTGGGAGCTATGGTGCTGATCACCTTTTTCGGATGGCTGGCATTCCAGACTCCTATGTGGCGGTCCATCAGCGAAGGCGGAGGCGGTTTCAGCTGGCTGGATATTTTCGGGGCTTTTACATTGGTTATGTATGTCATACTTTTGATCGTAGTAAATTATGGGATCGTAATTTATTTGGGTGTGCATTTCTATAAGACAATGTATACGGATGAGGGCTATTTGCTGCATACATTGCCCGTAACCAAGCACCAGATCCTTGGAAGTAAGATTCTGGTAGGCAGTCTGTGGGTGCTGATCATTGCTCTGTCCATGTATCTGTCCATTTTTATTCTGGGGGTTTCCATGGTATGGGCCATTTTACCCGATTCCTATACATTTGCTGATTTCTTTGGGGAATTTTTGAAGGCAGTAGACGATTTGTTCCGATTGGTGGGGCTGGAACTTGGAATCAATTTTCAGGCCTGGTTTATACGGGGGGCTGTCATGATTTTGGTTTCTCCGTTTGTATCGGTGACCACTCTCTTTGGCGCTGTTTCAATCGGACAGCTTGCTTCCAAACACAGAGTGATGATGGCGATTTTGTGTTATATCGGTATTATGATGGGGGAATCCATACTGAATTCCATTGCCCGAAGTGTTGTGACAGTGACCTATTTATCCAGCTTTGGCGCTTACCTGGACACCAATACCATTATCAATTCTATTTTAAAGCTGCTGGTTGCCGTAGCACTCTACTTTGTATCGTGGTATGTGACAAGCAATAAGCTGAATATGGAATGACCTGTTCTTGACAAATAAGAACAAATGTGCTATTTTCTATTATTGTCCCATTGCGTCTGCAGACATGTGAGAGACAGATGCGAAGAAGCAGGAGCAGATGAACAGACAGAAATGAACAGGTGAGAATACATGCAGAAACAACAGCAGAAGAGGATCGAACAGATACTGGAGGGTAAATTTGATTACGAAAGTGGCTCTCTTGAATTTTCTTGTGCAAAAATAGAGCTGAATATAAGGAAGGGTGAGCTTTATGAAGGTTCCTTTCATGTATATGCCAGGCAGGGTATTTTCGCTGCCGGCAGTGTCTTTTCCTCTGACTGGCGGATGGAATGTCTGACAGGGGCGTTCTCCGGTGGGGATGAGGAAATTGTGTATCGGTTTCATGGAACGAATCTTGAAGAAGGAGATGTAATCAAAGGAACCTTTGATTTCGTAAGCAATCAGGGGGAGTATTATCTTCCTTACGTGGTGTCGGTAGTACATACACTTCCGGAATCTTCTTTGGGGACGGTCCGAAATCTGTTTCATTTTGCAAATCTGGCAAAAAGCAATTGGAAAGAAGCTGTGAAGCTGTATTATGTCCCAGAGTTTCAGGGGATTTTTTCCGGAAGCGATGGGGTGTATCGGGAGGACTACAGAGCGCTCTCCGGTTATGATCAAAGTGAACAGCAGGTGGAAGAATTTCTGATCCAGGTAAATAAGAAACGGAATGCAGAATTTCTTCTGGAACAGGAGGAGCTGACTGTTGCAATGGAAAGCAGCGGTGCGGTGCTTAGACAGGAGATCGGCATTCTGAGAAACGGCTGGGGATTTACGGAACTATATGTGGAATGCAGGGGTGATTTTTTCTATACGGAAAAAGAGATTCTGACAGAGGATGATTTTTCGGAAAACCGCTGTACTTTACCGATATTTTTTGACGGCAGTTCCTGCCACGGGGGACGGAATTTGGGTGAGATCTGCCTTTACAATGCCTATGTGACATTGCGGGTTCCGGTGACGCTGCGGTTCGGCAGAGGCAGCTTTTACGGCAGGACAGAGACAGAACGGAAAAAGCTTATCCTTCGGCTGATGCTTTCCTATCAGGATTTTCGTCTGCGTAAGATTGGTACTTCTGCATGGCTGAAGGAAACAAGGAGACTGGTAGAACGGCTGGTAGCTATAGATGAAAACGATATTGCAGCCAGATTGTTTCAGGCGCAGCTTTTGATTACAGAAGAGAGGTATAATGAGGCAAACTGGATCCTGGATCATGTGTCCGGCTTGATTGAAAGCGGACAGGTGGATGATACTTTTCTTGCCTATTATCTCTATCTTACCACTTTGCTGCACGGTGACGAGGAATATGTGGACAAAGTGGCGGAGGATGTGGAGCATATTTTCCGACGAGATGACAGGAACTGGCGGGTAGCATGGCTGCTGCTGTATCTGTCCCGGGATTACCGAGGGTCAGAGCGTGACAGGTGGAAACTGCTGGAGAGATTGTATGCGGGAGGCTGTACCAGCCCTGTGTTATATATAGAAGCAATCGGGCTTCTGAATACCAGGCCGGAGCTGCTGAGAAAATTGGGAGGATTTGAGAGGCAGGTTCTTGGATACGGGGCCAGACGAGGGGCGCTGAAGCGGGAAGCGGTGGAACAACTGCTTTATCTTGCAGGCAGAGAAAAGGATTATTCGGAACTGTTGTATCGTATATTGTGCAGGCTGTATACGAAAAAGGATTTACCGCTTTTACAGGAGATCTGTACACTGCTGGTCAAGGGCGGAAAGACGGGAAAGGCATATTTGGAATGGTACAGGGCAGGGGTGGAACATCAGCTGCGGATCGCCAATTTATATGAATATTTTCTTCTGTCACTGGATCCTGACAGTTCAGAAGAATTGCCTAAAGCTGTGTTGAAATATTTTTCTTATCAGAATCATATGGATTATGGGCGGACTGCATATCTTTACGATTACATATTGCAGCATAAGGATAAATTGGGAGATCTTTACGAAGCTTATCGTTTTAAGATGGAAATATTTACGGCAGAGCAGCTCAGAAAGGAGCATATTGACAGACATCTGGCAAATCTCTATCAGGGGCTGCTTCGTCAGGACATGGTGGACAGTGAGGCCAGTCTGCCCTTTTCCCGTCTTTTGTTTGCGCATCTGATCAGGGTGGAAGATGCCGGATTACGAAAGGTATCTGTGTATCAGGAGGGGAAACGATATCCGGACGAATATTTATTGACGGAAAAACGGACATGGATCACACTTTACGGAAGTAAATATACCATTGTGTTCGAAGATGTTCAGGGGAACCGCTTTGTCAAAAGTGTGGAATATACCATGGAAAAGCTGATGATTCCCGGGAAATTCTTAAGATGGCTGCTGCCTTTTGAAGAGGTAGATCCGGGATTTATGCTGTTTTTGTGTGATAACGAAGGTGTGTGCAGGGAAGAAGCTGGTGCCCGTGCAGAAAGAGAATTGCGGATATTGGATTCTGAATATGCAGAAATATCTGTAAAAAAGAAGCTGTACCTGCATATTCTGCACCACTATTATGAAGCAGACGAAATGGATGCATTGGATCGTCATCTGGAAAGAATTCCTGCAGAGCTGCTGACTTCGAAGGAAAAAGACGATGTGATAAAATATATGGTGCTGCGGAGAAATTATTATCTGGCAGGTCAGTGGATCCGGACCTATGGACCTTATTTTGTGGATGCAAAGATACTGGTGCGTCTGCTTCGGGTACTGATAGAAGAGAATAGTATGGAGGAAGAGGCGCTGTTGACAGCAGCAGCGATATATGCATTCCAGAAGGGAAAATATGACGACATAGTGCTGGACTATTTAAGCCGCTATTATCAGGGAATGACCAGGAATATGCGTGATATCTGGAAAGCTGCAAGAGCCTTTGGAATGGAATGTTATGAACTGAGCGAAAGGATCCTGGTACAGATGCTTTATACCGGTGCTTTTGTGGGCGAGCGGATGGAGATTTTTCGTTATTATATCTCTCAGGGGGCCAGGGTGGAAGTAGAGGAAGCATTTCTGACTCAGTGCGCCTATGATTGTTTCGTCCGGGAGCGGGTTATGGAGAAAGAAGTATTTCGTGAAATCCGGTATATGGATGCCAGGGGGGAACCTGTGCAGAAGGTATGCAAACTGGCTTTTTTGAAATATTTTTCCGAAAACCGAGAGGAAATAGACACTGAAACATCAAAAACAATAGAAAAACTTTTGGCAGAAATGATATCGGAAGGGATCTATCTGGAATTTTTCAGGGAGTTTTATGAATGTCAATCCATGCAACAGGAGCTTTCAGATAAGACGATTGTGGAATATCGTGCGGAGCCCGGATCCAGGGCCTGTATCCATTATGCCATTCTCAGAGAGAACGGAGAGGCTGACGGATATCGGGCTGAGTATATGCAGGAAGCGTATGGAGGTGTATTTTTCAAAGATTTTATTCTCTTTTTCGGAGAAAACCTTCAGTACTATATTACAGAGGAAAAAGATGGAAATACACAGGTGACGGAGAGTCGTACAATTCAGAAGAGCAACCATAATATGGAGGAAGAAGACAGCAGATACAGACTGCTGAATGATATCGTGACGGCAAAATCCCTGCAGGAATTTCATACAATGGACGATTTGCTGGAAGAATACTACAGACGGGATTTCCTGAATGGAAGACTATTTGTCTTAAAGTAAGGGGGAAACATGGGTTTTGTGAATAATGCAAAATTAATCGTCGGATATGATCTGGGGAATGAATATTCCCAGATCAGTTATGCTCTTTCAGAGACAGGTGTGGCGGAGACGATTTCTCAGATTGCAGGGGAGCAGAAATATAATATTCCCACGGTACTCTGTAAACGGCATGGCAAAAACCAGTGGTTTTATGGCAGAGAGGCTCTCCGGGCCGCGGACAGGCAGGAGGGTATTCTTGTAGAAAACCTTCTGGGGATGGCCATGGATGGAGAACCTGTGGTAGTAGAAGGAGAGAGCTATGATCCGGCTGCGCTGCTGGCTTTGTTTTTCAAACGTAGCCTTGGACAGCTATCTCAGACAGGAGGGAAACTTTCTTCTCTGATGGTTACCTGTCCTGTCATTGACAGAAAAATTCTGAAAGTTTTGGTTAAAATGGTAGAAAGCAGCCTGATTAAAGCCGATCGGATTTCTTTTCAGGGATATGCAGAAAGCTTTTATGGATATATGCTGCGGCAGCCAAAAGAGTTATGGACACATCCTGCAATTCTGTTTCAGTACAGCAGAGATATGATCCGCATTTATCGTATGGAATATAACAGGCGCACAACCCCAATTGTGGTTATTGTGGAAGAAAATGAATATGCATTTCCTCAGCCTTCGGACGAAGCATTGCTGGAGATTGCGGAGGAAGCCTGCGGCAAAAGTATTATTGGAAGTGTTTTTCTGATAGGGGACGGATTTCAGGGCGACTGGATGAAAGAGTCCCTCCGTTTTCTATGCAGGGGCAGACGGGTTTTTCAGGGAAACAATCTTTTCAGTAAGGGTGCCTGCTGCGGAATGCAGGAGAAAACAACACCTGGAGAGCTGAGCAGGACACATGTGTTTCTTGGAAATGATAAACTAAAAGCCAATATCGGAATGCAGGTACTGCGGGGTGGAAAAGAGTCTTATTTTGCGCTTCTGGATGCCGGTATGAACTGGTACGAAGCAGAAAGGACATTGGAAGTATATATTCAGGACGGAAATGAGCTTTTGCTGAAGCTGGTTCCGCTGATCAGGAGAAACAGCCCCAAGGCAGGCGCAGCTTCAGATAGGGACGGAATCGTGATGCGAATCGTTTTGGAAGGACTTGTGGAGGGAACGGCCCGACTGAAACTGCATTTCTATCTGAAGTCTGAGCATTGTCTTGTGGTGGAAGCGGAAGATCTGGGCTTTGGAGAATTCAGGGCGGCATCCGGGCGTACCTGGAAGGATGAGATAGAAATCTATCAGGAAGCAGATGGATGGGGGTGAACGGAATGCGCATCAGTGTCAGTGTTGGAAATTACGCAAAAGAGCCATACCGGATCAGAGGACTGGAGATTCATGTCTTCAGTATGGAAGAACTCTGCTACTGTATCAGAGAAAATGCTTTTCTCCTGGATTTCACCTTTCTGGATGATAATCTGCTGGATTGGATCGAACATGAGTGCGGACTGGTGGAACTTGCGGCCAAACTGTATCCTCTGGTGCATAGGCGTGGGCAGCTTAGCGAATTTGCGGTTGCGATTCTACGGTATGTGGGATTCTATGATGAGGATGCTATTCGGGATACAGAACAGGCGCTGAAGCAGGGGGCGGGTTTAAACGGTATGGAAAAGCGTAAAAACCAGATTGATTATCTGGTCAGAAAGAAGAAATATCGTTCTGCATTGCGGGGATATGATGAATTGCTGCAGAGTTGGCAGTCCGGGGAAAAGAGCGGGGAAGCATTGCCCGCTCCGGATTTTCTGGCAAAAGTCTGGCATAATAAGGGAGTGGCTTACGCAGGGCTGATGCTTTATGAAGGGGCTGCGGTTTGCTTCGGCAGGGCCTATGAACTGAGCGGAGATGAGAACTATTGTGTGGACTACCTGGCAGCAAAACGGATGCTGCTTCCGGGACAAGTATATGTGGATTTTGCTGCTGAATGTAAAGAGTGGTATCCCCAGACTCTGGAGCTGGAGGAAATTTACAAAAAGGCATCTGAGGAATGGGAACAACAGCCGGATTACCTGTTGCTGTACAACAGGAGAGAACTTAAAACGCGTGACAGGCAAAAGTACCAGGAGGAAAATGAATGTTTGATACAGGCTCTGAAGGACAGTTACCGCTGTTGCTAGAGCGTGGTTGAAAATTCATTCCTGCATTGCATGAATCCTTATGGAATCAGCACTTGTTGTCCACCCCAGTACTGCGTTGTTGTCGGCAGGCGTGTCCGCTGTATCACATACCGCCGCCTTGTCTTGGTGCGGATATCAAGTATTGATTACTTGGGTATGAATGCAGCGGTGTACTGGTAAGGCTGGATACTGGAGAGGCAGACAAAAAGGAGCAATAGCGAATGGGATTCTTATCAAAAATATTCAGGAAAAGAAAACTGAGTGAGAGCAGCAACGATGACTGGGAAAAAGTAGTCTATGAGAGAGATCATGTGGATTTCAGTGATGCGGAGCAGCGGAGCAGGTATATTACAGGCTGTCTGGAACAGATGGGGGAGGCGGCCAGGGAACTGAATCTTCTGACCGGCGAGTACTCACTCATTACTTCTTATCTGACTGATATAGAAGAAATTGAGGCATTGCCGGAGAAAGAACGGGAAGAACTAAATGGTATCGCCGGCAGGCTGATGACAATGGAGCAGGAGGGCGATAAATACCGCGGGAAGAAAAACCGTATGACGGATGCAGACTATTATCGTCTGAGGGAGCAGGAATCGGAAATCCAGGAAGGAATCGGGAAGCTGAAGGAATGCGAAGCCTATGGAGAAAAGGTAAAGCATGATTTGAGAAGGCTGGATATGGAGCGTCATGCCTACGAATTTCGCAGACAGGAACTGGAGACGATCCTGAATAATCTAAGAGGAATTTCCATCATTTTTCTGACAGCATTTGTCCTCTGCATTGCGATGCTGCTGGTTCTGCAGTTTGGATTTCAAATGGATACAAAGCTGGGATACCTCCTTGCAGGAGGAACGGTGGCTGTAGCTGTGACCGTGAGCTGGGCGAAATACACCAATGGAGAGAGGGAGCTGCGCAGGGTGG
The DNA here is from genome assembly GCA_910580225.1 of uncultured Acetatifactor sp. GTDB lineage: Bacteria > Bacillota > Clostridia > Lachnospirales > Lachnospiraceae > Acetatifactor. The sequence continues at coordinate 5,851 of CAJTXE010000007.1, read as the reverse complement.
AGATCGACAGCAACAAGCTGATTCAACTGCAGAATAAGGTGAAGATACGGTATGTGAACAACCGAAATCTTACAGATTATCTGTGTATGAAATACAGCACAAACAGTGCTGCTGCGCTGGATAGTCTCTGGAAGAAGTATCAGAAAGAAAAGGAGGAGCGGCGGGAATATGCGGAAGCGGAGTCCAAGGCGGGACAATACCGCAGACAGCTTGTCCATGAATTGTCCAGGTATCGTATCTCCAGTCCGGAGAGATGGCTGAGTCAGCCCGCAGCGCTTCTGGACAAGCGGGAAATGGTAGAAATCCGTCATGAATTGATTCTTCGGCGTCAGGCTTTAAGGAAACAGATGGATTATAATCATGATGTGTCAGATACAGCCAGAAAGGAGATTATGGATATCGCAGAACGATATCCGGAATACGCGTCTGAAGTCAGGGAGATGGTAGAACATTATGGAGCGGGATAAAACCTGTTGACGAATGGAACGTTGTAGGATATGATACCTTTCAGATATAAATTGTCAAAATACAGCCTATCGGAAACAAAAGGCGAAGCTTTCAAAATGCATTTCCAGTCATGATGGTACAGAATTTGCAAAACGGCTTCCGATAGAGTTAAATATTGATTTCCAGAAAAGGAGAGCAGGAATGAGCACAGACAGATATGTAAGTCCTTTGTCCGAACGTTATGCCAGTAAAGAGATGCAGTACATTTTTTCTCCTGATATGAAATTCCGCACCTGGAGAAAACTGTGGATTGCACTTGCAGAGACGGAGAAAGAACTGGGGCTGAGCAAAGACGGAAAACCAGTTATCACTCAGGAGCAGATCGACGAGTTGAAGTCCCATGCCGAGGATATCAATTATGAGGTGGCCAGGGCGAGGGAAAAAGAGGTGCGCCATGATGTTATGAGCCATGTGTATGCTTATGGGCAGCAATGTCCCAAGGCAGCAGGCATCATTCATCTGGGAGCTACTTCCTGTTATGTGGGGGACAATACAGATATTATTGTGATGCGGGAAGGACTCCGGCTTCTGAAGAAGAAACTGGTGAATGTAATTGCCGAACTGGCTTCTTTTGCGGAGAGGTATAAAGGCCAGCCTACGCTTGCTTTTACCCATTTTCAACCGGCCCAGCCCACCACGGTTGGAAAGCGTGCATCTCTCTGGCTCCAGGAATTCTACCTGGATCTGGAGGATTTGGATTATGTATTGGGGAACCTGAAATTGTTGGGATCCAAGGGAACCACGGGGACTCAGGCCTCTTTTCTGGAGCTTTTTGACGGCGACCAGCAAACCATTGATAAAATTGATCCCATGATTGCGGATAAAATGGGGTTTGACAAATGCTTCCCCGTATCCGGTCAGACATATTCCCGCAAAATTGACACCAGGGTGGCCAATGTGCTTGCAGGTATTGCGGCTTCCGCCCACAAGATGAGCAATGATATCCGTCTGCTGCAGCACCTGAAGGAAGTGGAGGAGCCTTTTGAGAAAAACCAGATCGGCTCTTCGGCCATGGCCTACAAACGCAATCCCATGAGAAGTGAACGGATCGCATCCTTAGCCAGATATGTGATGATTGATGCCCTGAATCCAGCTATTACTTCCGCCACTCAATGGTTTGAGAGAACTTTGGACGATTCTGCGAACAAACGTTTGTCTATTCCTGAGGGATTTCTTGCGGTGGACGGCATTCTGGATCTGTGCCTGAATGTGGTAGACGGCCTGGTTGTGTATCCCAAAGTTATAGAAAAGCGTCTGTTAAGTGAACTTCCGTTCATGGCCACGGAAAACATTATGATGGATGCCGTGAAACTGGGCGGAAATCGCCAGGAACTGCATGAGCGCATCCGTGAGCTTTCCATGGAAGCCGGACGGAATGTGAAGGTCGAAGGCAGGGAGAATAACCTTCTGGAACTCATTGCTGCAGACCCTGTCTTCCCTATGGATCTGGAGGAACTGCAGGAGACAATGGATCCTGCCAGGTACACAGGCCGCTCCAAAGAACAGGTGGAAGCCTTCCTGAGGGATGTAATCCGCCCGGTACTGGAGCAGAACCGAGATTTACTGGGTGTCAGGGCAGAGATCACGGTATAAATATAAAACAGATGTTCGTATTGCGAAAACAAAACAGCATACACTTGTCCGTTACTCATAGGATTTCTGGACGCAATATCTACATGGCAGGAAATTCTATACTTATAAAGTAATAAGGGCGGGCGTTTGCAAATCTGGAATAGGAGGCACAAATGGGAGGATTTTTTGGCGTAGCATCTAAGGAAGACTGTGTATTTGACTTATATTTCGGAACAGATTATCATTCCCATCTGGGAACCAGGCGTGCAGGCATGGTAGTTTACAGCAGGGACAGGGGATTTGACCGGGCCATTCACAATATCGAAAACGCCCCTTTCCGCACTAAGTTCGACAAGGATGTGAACAAAATGGAGGGGAATCTGGGTATCGGCTGCATTTCGGATTTCGAGCCACAGCCCCTGATGGTTCGTTCTCATCACGGAACTTATGCTATTACCACCGTGGGGAGAATCAATAACAGCGAACAGCTGACCAGAGAACTGTTCCTGGGAGGCCACGGTCATTTTCTGGAGATGAGCGGTGGAGATATCAACGCAACGGAACTGGTTGCTTCTCTTCTGGACCAGAAGGATAATCTGGTAGAGGGAATCCGATATGCCCAGGAAGTGATAGATGGCTCTATGACCATACTTGTGATGACAGAGAAGGGAATTTATGCTGCCAGAGACCGATTCGGCAGAACTCCTGTATCCATCGGAAAAAAGGATGGGGCTTATTGTGTGTCCTTTGAGAGTTTTGCCTATTTGAATCTGGGATTTGTATTTCACAGGGAATTGGGACCCGGTGAGGTTGCAGTGGTGACACCTGAGGCTGTACATACACTGGTGCAACCGGGAAAAGATATGAAGATCTGTACTTTTTTGTGGGTGTACTATGGATATCCCACTTCCTCTTATGAAGGAATCAGTGTGGAATCCATGCGGTATAAATGCGGTGCATTGTTGGCCGAAAGAGATGATGTGACGCCAGATACCGTGGCAGGAGTTCCGGACTCAGGTATTGCCCATGCCATCGGTTATGCCAACCGTTCAGGGGTTCCTTTTTCCAGGCCTTTTATCAAGTACACGCCTACCTGGCCTCGTTCCTTTATGCCGGTAATTCAGACTCAGCGAAATCTGATTGCCAAGATGAAACTGATTCCGGTGCAGGAACTCATCCGGGATAAAAGCCTGCTGTTGATAGACGATTCCATTGTCAGGGGAACCCAGCTTCGGGAGACCACGGAATTCCTCTATCAGAGTGGTGCCAAGGAAGTGCATATCCGGCCGGCATGCCCTCCCTTGCTTTTCGGCTGTAAATATCTGAATTTTTCCAGATCCACTTCTGAGATGGATCTCATTGCCAGGAGAGTCCTGAAGGAAATGGAGCAGGAAGGAAGGCAGATTGACTTGAAATATTATGTGGATCCGGACACGTCCGAGTACAGGGAGATGCTGGAGCGAATCGGAAAGAAACTGAATTTTACCACGCTGCGTTACCACAGACTGGACGATATGATTGCCTCTGTAGGCATTGACAGAAGCAAACTCTGTACTTACTGTTGGGATGGCAGGGAGTCGTAACGAATGATCAAAAGCGCCTTTTAAGTTTCGAAAATCCGTTTTGATTTATACTATTGTTATGTGGCAAAGTCCGAAAGAGAATTCGGAGAGTCGTAATTCAGGAAGTGCGGCTTAGGAGTGATGGATTGTGTTAAGGTTAATATATGTTGTCGTAATTTCTTGTCCTTTTGTCATATATTACATCTGTAAGGCTCGTTATATTGAACGGCATGGGGAAAAATTCTCAGAGGAGAGACGTTATCGCATGGCCAGAAGATGTATTTCCATTATGATGTATAACGGCCGGATTCGGACAAAGAGCCAGGGACAGGAGCTTCTTCCGAAAGAGGGCGGTTATATCATGTATTCCAATCATCAGGGCAAATATGATACCGTTGGAATCATGAGCGTTCATCCGAAGCCCTGTACCATTGTCATTGATGCCTATCGATCCAGACTGCCCATTACGGATACCTTTATCGATCTGGTGCAGGGCAGCAGACTGGATAAACGGGATATGAAGAAGCAGATGAAGACCATTATGGATATTGCCGGAGAAGTCAGAGAGGGAAGGCGGTACATCATTTTTCCGGAAGGGGGATATGACCACAATAAGAATGAACTGCAGGAATTTATGCCGGGTGCCTTTAAATGTGCTGTTTGGGCGAAAGCTCCCATTGTGCCGGTGGCCATCATCGATTCCTACAAGCCCTTCAGCGTGAATTCGCTGCGAAAAGTCCGGACATATGTGCATTTTCTCCAGCCCATTGGGTTTGAGGAGTATAAAGGGATGCGCACAGGGGAAATTGCGGAACTGGTAAAATCCCGGATTGCAGCAGATATTGAGGGACATCTGAGAAGAAGAGCTTAGCAGAACAGTGTAATTTGACAAAGCTATTCCTGCAGCAGAACAGAGTATTGCATGAAGACCCCCTGGAATAGGTGTAAAAAGGTTCCAGGGGGTCAATATTTTATATATTTTGCCCGGACCCGCAGTGGGGGTGGGCTATGGAGGCAGTTCGATGCAGTCGAAAGAGGGACTTATCTGATCGAAGTCCCGGTAAGAAGTTCATAGGCCTGGTGGTATTTTTCGATGGTCTTCTGAACCACGTCTTCCGGCAGGATCCAATTATTTCCGGGATTTGCCTTCAGCCAATCTCTGGCGAACTGCTTGTCGAAAGAGGGCTGTCCATGACCCGGCTCATAATTTTCTGCCGGCCAAAAACGGGAGCTGTCAGGAGTCAGCATTTCATCAGCCAGTACGATATTGCCTTTCTCATCCAGGCCGAATTCAAACTTGGTATCTGCGATGATAATGCCTTTCTCCAGGGCATATGCGGCGCATTTTTTATACAATGCAAGGGTATAATCGCGTAGTTTCTCCGCATATTCCCGGCCTTTTCCAGGGAAGCGGGTCTCCAGATAATCCACACTCTGCTCAAACGAAATATTCTCGTCATGGTCGCCGATTTCCGCCTTAGTGGAGGGAGTGTAGATGGGTTCCGGCAGCTTGTCTGCTTCTTTCAGGCCTTCCGGCAGACGGATACCACAGACTGTACCATCCTTCTGATAACTGGCCCAGCCGCTGCCAGTGATGTACCCCCGGACAATGCATTCCACCGGAAGGATATTCAGTTTTCGGCAAAGCATGCTTTTCCCTTCGAATTCTTTGGTCTGAAAAAATTCCGGCATATCTTTCATATCTACGGAAATCATGTGGTTCGGCAGAATATCCTTCGTCATATCAAACCAGAACCGGGACATCTGGGTCAGGACAGTGCCTTTCTTGCTGACCTGATTGCCCAGGACCACGTCGAAACAGCTGATCCGGTCCGTGGCCACCATGATCAGGGTATCGCCGTTCTCATAAATTTCACGTACCTTGCCCTCTTTCACGGGCTTAAATTCCTGAATGCTCATCTTCAATCTCCTCACTGGTTATTTATGGTCATGTTGCTTATTTCTTATTATAGCGGATAAGCCGTAATAAGCAAGTATATTTTGTTTAAATTGCAGACAGCAAACCTTTTAAACGAAAAATAGAAAAAAATAAAAATAATGGTTGAAAAAAATAAAAAAGTCTTGTATAATAACATTCAGTTGCGATGCAGGAGAGGTAAAAGGCGGTCGCATGGGTTCCTTAGAAAAGAAATATGCTTCTGTGGCTCAGTTGGTAGAGCGATTGATTCGTAATCAATAGATCACGGGTT